>JADJQM010000002.1:0-708047 GCA_016712715.1 Rhodospirillaceae bacterium | reverse complement strand
GCCATCATGCGCGCCATGGTCTTCACCTTCACCACGCCGTCGATGACGCGCAGCAGGATGACGACGCCGAGATAGGGATCGTACCAGCTGTCGATCAGCATGGCTTTCAACGGCTTGTCGCGGTCGCCCTTGGGCGGCGGCAATTTGGTGACGATCGCTTCCAGCACACCCTTGATGTTGAGGCCGGTCTTCGCCGAGATCTCGACCGCTTCCGAGGCGTCGATGCCGATCACGTCCTCGATCTGCTGGCGAATGCGCTCGGGCTCGGCGGCGGGCAGGTCGACCTTGTTCAAGACCGGCACGATCTCATGGCCATGCTCGATGGCCTGGTAGACATTGGCGAGCGTCTGCGCTTCCACACCCTGTGAGGCGTCGACCACGAGCAGCGAGCCTTCGCAGGCGGCAAGACAGCGCGAGACCTCATAGGCGAAATCGACATGGCCCGGCGTGTCCATCAGGTTGAGCTGATAGGTCTCGCCATTATCGGCCTTGTATTGGAGGCGCACGGTCTGCGCCTTGATGGTGATGCCGCGCTCCTTCTCGATATCCATGCTGTCGAGCACCTGCTCGGTCATCTCACGGTCGGTGAGACCACCGCAGGCCTGGATCAGCCGGTCGGCGAGCGTCGATTTGCCATGGTCGATATGGGCAACAATCGAGAAATTGCGGATATGCGCGAGATCGGTCATTTGGCCCATGGAAGTAGGGGAATGATGGGGGGTTCGGTCGCGGCGCAAGATAGGGGTGGGGCCCGGTATAATCAACCAGCGAAAGATGATGCTTTTCCAGGCACTTACCCGCTCCAAACCCCTCCCCCCTTCAGGGGGGAGGCCGGGAGGGGGGCCGCCGGTCTCGCTTTCCCCGCCTATTTAGGTGCCCCCCATCACAGTCCCATGCATCGGCCGCGAACATTCCTGGCCGCCCGGCCGACCAAACTCCTGAAGGCGCCGGCTTCTGCCCCGCCAACAAACGAAGGAGTACTCAGATCATGAAGACTTCCCTGTTGAGCGGCGCCACCATTTTCACCCTCGCTGTGCTGCTGTCGGGCTGCGTCGCCCAGAGCGGCGGCGGCAATATGAACAGCGCCAACAACCCGCCGCAGCAGAACCCGCAGCCCCAGCCCGATCCCCAGGATCCAAATCAGGGCGGCAACGGCTACATGCCCCTCAATCCGGGCCTGGTCGAAGCGCTCAACCCGCAGCCCAAGCCCGAGATCAACCCGAACAATGTGCCGATCCTGGTCGAGAAGAAGCCGGTCATCAATCCGGGCGACCCGGTGATCGTCACCCAGAAGCCGATCTTCGTGCAGAACCCCGCGACCAATCCGGTCAAGGTGAAACCGGGCCAGATCAATATCGGCCAGCAGCAGTTCGGCCAGCAGAACAGCGGCAAGCTCAACGGCGGCTTGAACAAGAAACCGATCATGATCCAGCCGTAATCCTTTTATCGTCATGGTACGCGAAGGCGTACCATGACGAACGGGGTTACACCCCCACCCGTCGATCAAAATCCGCCGCCAACGCGTTCAGTGCCGCTGCCGCATCCCCGGCAAAACTCGGCCCATGCATCAGCGCCAGGCGCTGCGGCTTCAGCTCGGCCAGGCGCCGTAAGGTTGCCCCTGAACTGGGGGCGAGGCTCGAGGCGTGGAACATGTCTTCGCCGGCGATGGCCGGCCCCACGATATCGCCCGAGGTCAGCGCCGGCCCGTTGCCCACCTGCGTGAAAAGATCGCCGCACAGCAGGGTCCCGCTCGTCTCCTCATGCATCACACCCGCTTCCCAGCCATGGGGCACATGGGGTGTGTCGAACCAGCGCAGCCGCTTGCCGCCGATATCCAGCACCTCGCCATCCGCCAGCGGTCGCGGCGCCCGGTCGGCCAGATCATTGAGCGACACGAAGCAGGCGGTCCGCCCATGCACCACTTCCGCGCGGGGTGCGATGCTCAGCCACGCATTCATGGCGCCGCATTCATCGGCCTCGACATGGCCGAAGCTGATCCAGCGGAGGTCTTCGGGCTTCATCACCTTGGCGACCGCCGCTTGCACCAGCGGGAACATGCGGCGGGGACCGGTATGGAACAGCAGCGGTTCATCGCCTTTGACCAGGAACTGGTTGAAGACGAAGCCCGCCGGCGGGGCGATTTCGGCCACGAAGGTGGACAGACGGTAGATGCCGTCGGCGATCTCGGTGACGTTGGTGTCCATGACTCATTCCTCATCAGGTTGGCCCGCTTCCATCCAGGCCCGCTCTTTTCCAGACTGGGCATGAAATGATTTGATTGCACGCCGCTGTGTATCTAAACTGGCCCGGCCTGTCAATATTAGAAAAACACTAGTGTGCAGCGAAATATGAGCAAGAGTTCCTTACCCAAGCGCGCGCCCAAAAAACGCCCCTATGAACAGAAGCTGCGTGCCGAGCAGGCGGCCGAGACCAGGCAGCGCATCGTCGAGGCGGCCCTCCATCTTCATGGCACGATCGGCCCGGCCCGGACCACGGTCAGCATGATCGCCGACCGCGCCGGCGTCCAGCGCCACACCTTCTATGCCCATTTCCCCGACGAGACCGACCTCTTCCTCGCCTGTTCCGGCCTCCATCAGGAACAGGACCCGATGCCCGATGCGGAAGGCTGGCGCGCGGTCGCTGACCCCAAGGCGAGATTGATGAAGGGCCTGGGTGCGCTTTATGACTGGTACGGCCGCAACGCCCGGCTCGTGGCAGCCGTCCTGCGCGATGCCGAGCACCACCCGGTGACCGCCGAGACCATCGCCCACCGCATCACCCCGCACCTCAACCGGATGGCGGAGATCCTCAGCGACGGCATCCCAGCCCGCCAGCGCCCGCTCCTGCATCTGGCGATGAGCTTCCACACCTGGCGCAGCCTGGTGCAGGAAAGCGACCTCAGCCACAGATCCGCCCTCACCACAATGTCCCGCGCCATCTTCGGCGAATGAGCGGGCAGGCTCGGTCCAATCCCTCCCACCTTCAGGGGGGAGGAGAAGCGCAGCACGCCGCGCCTGATCGCATCCTTCATCGTCATGGTCCGCGAAGGCGGACCACCCACGAGTTTGTCGGCAACATGAAGAAAGCACCGTGGGTCCTCCGCCTTCGCGGAGGATGACGAGTGGGGTAGCGCCCTCGATACAATCCCTCCCATCTTCAGGGGGAGCATAGCCGGCACACCATCTTGCCAAACGCGGCTCGGCTCACTACCTGACTCTCGCGCCGGTTGAGCAACATGGTTCGGGCGCAGGCAATTCGGAGTGCACGGTGCAGCGACTTTGGGGGCGGGTCTGGGGTGGGGTCGTATCGGGGCTCTATCACCTTTCCGGCTGGGTGCTCGGCATAGCGGTCTTCGGGATTGTCTTTTACTGCTCGGACAAATACCTGGGCATTGCCGACTGGCTAAACTTCTTTCTGGCATTGCTGATGGCTTCGGCCATCGTCGGTCTGGCGGCCATTCCATTTGAAGGACGGCGACACCGGCGTTTTTGGAACACGTTCTTCCAGGCGATGCGCTTGCCGTCGGCACCCCTGTCCCTTGCGACCGATGAGCCGGGACCATTCGTTGAGGCCTGGGGCTCAATGCTCTGGGTTCCGGCGGCTGGTGTACGCCTCAATGCCGACGACACAGCTCTACACCTCGCCAGCTTTGATCTTTGCCATGAAGTCTCGCTGCCGACCGCGATGATTTCGCAGGTCGAGTTCGACCGGGGTGACGGGCCGCCGAAGCGGCGACATGAAGGCATGAACTGGAAGCGTGAATGGCTGGGCATGCCCTTCGCACCAACCGTTTATCTGGGTATCAGATGCGCGCCCGACGACGAGTTGGTGGTTTATCCGCTATGCTTCCATCCCGATCTTGAGTCGCATGCGGAACAGCTTTATGCGCGCTTGAAGAAAGCGCTGCTGTCCGTGGAGAAGCCGGCGCTCTATCCGCTCTCGGCCGAGGTGTTGGATAAAAAGCTGCCACCGAGTTTCGCGCCTCGCAACCTGCGCACGCATATCCTGCAGCGCTTCTGGCCGGACTACCGCCCGACCACCTGGCGCGAGTGGTTCAACAGGTGATCAGGTCCTTCCTCGTCATCCCCGTGTTGTTGAGGCGCGTTTGTTCTGGCGCATGAGGGAGGCTGCCAGAAATGCCAAGGCCAGGATCAAGACAATGAATGCGCCCCAAGCCCAGGCATAAGCGGTCTGTGCCTTGTCGGCCATGTAGCGCGTCGGGTCCTGCTGGGCGTCAATAACTTCGGCTCGGCCTGAATGCTTGCCCGGCGCCCAGCCGACAGGGATCAGCGTTCGCCCGTCTTTGTCCAGTGACGCGACAATCGTATAGCGGGTGCCGACAGGCCAGATTTCCAGACGCCACCCGTCACCGGCAATTCTGCGCGAAGATGCTGACATTTGCACCGTGGCAAGCTGTGGCGATATGGCATAGCCCATGATCTGCGCTGTCGTCGCACCCCATTCTGTGCAGTTTCGATAGCCCCTCTTTGACTTGCGACAATGCCGCGCCTGCAGAGCACCATCCACCAACGGGCTTATGGCACGCAGCGCCTCAGGTGGGAGATCCATCGCCGACTTCGTAACCCGGCCGGTAATGGCGATCACCCGGCCGGTTTGCCGCTCGACATTCAATGCGTAGGCCGAGAGCTCGGCCTCGGGTTGCAGGTCAAGGTGAAAACTATAGCGGTTCAAGGCATAAAACATGATCGCTGCGGCAATGAAGGCGATGATGGCGCACAGGTCGCGCAAGGTATTGCGGCCACGCGATGCAAACCGGCCAGCCCGTCCCTTCATCCCCGCAACACAAAATCCCGCAAGGCCGCATCGACCTCCGACTCCACGCCGAACCAGGCCTTGAAGCCGGGCCTTGCCTGGTGGAGCAGCATGCCGATGCCGTCCACCACCGCATTGCCGCGCGCGCGGGCTGCAGCCAACAGATGGGTTTCCAGCGGCACATAGACGATGTCGTCGACCACGGCGGTGATGGGCAGATGCCGCAGGTTGAGTTCCAGCGGTGCTTGTCCCGCCTGGCCCAGTTGCGTGGTGTTGACCAGCAGGCCCGCCCCCTCGAGGGCCGCTTCGCGCAAGGTCCAGTCGATGACCTCGATCCGGCCGCTGATATCGCCGCCCAGTTCCCGCGCCAGATTGTCGGCGCGTGACGCCGTGCGGTTGGTGAGGATCACCTTCGGCACACCGGCATCGATGAGCGCCACGATGATGGCGCGTGAGGCGCCACCCGCCCCCAGCACCACGGCGGGGCCAGCTTCCGCCCGCCACTGCGGCGCGCTCGTCTTCAAATGCTGCAGGAAGCCGTAGCCATCGGTGTTATCGCCGAGGATCGTCCCATCCTCGCGCACGATCAGCGTGTTGACGGCGCCGATGCGCCGCGCGACATTCGACAGCTCATCGACCGCGGCCAGTGCCCGCTCCTTATGCGGCAGCGTGATGTTGCCGCCGCGAAAGCCCAGCTTCGGCAGCGCGCGGATGGCGTCCACCAGATTTTCCGGCCGCGTCGAGAACGGCAGATAGGCACCGTCGATGCCGTATTTCGCCAGCCAGAAACCATGGAGGCGAGGCGATCTGGAATGGTTGATCGGCCAGCCGAACACGCCGGCCACCAATGTCTTTCCGGTGAGGGTCTTGGGATCGTCGATCATGTCGGCAACATGCCATGCTGGCGCAGGATCGCCAAGACCGGCAGCAAAGGAAGGCCCAGCACGGTGAAGAAATCGCCGCGCACGCGCGAGAACAATTGCGCCCCCAGTCCTTCGAGATGATAGGCACCGACACTCAAAAGCACATCGGCGCCGATCGCACCCAGATAGCTGTCGAGATAGGCATCCGTGAAATCGCGCATGGTGAGCTCGGCGCGGTCGACATGATGCCAGATCCGCACCCCGTCCTTCACCAGCACCGCGGCACTCACCAGATGATGCTGGCGGCCACGCAAAGCAATGAGCTGCGCGCGGGCGGCGGCGAGATCCACGGGCTTGTCGAACCAGATGCCGCCGCATTCCAGCATCTGGTCGGCACCCAGCACGTAACGGCCGGCTTCCTGGTCCATCATCTTGCGGCTCACCGCCAGCGCCTTCATTTCACCGAGGGCGATCGCGGTATCCTCGACACCGACACCTTCGCCGCGGTAGCTGGCCTTGATCTCATCCTCGTCGAGGCGCGGCACGGCGATGTCGAGGGCGACACCGGCATCGCGCAGCATCTTGGCACGGGCGGTGCTGCCGGAAGCAAGGATGAGCGGCGCTGCCATGGTGGGTCAGGCTTCCGCCTCGGTTTGCACCTGGCCGGCATCGCGCGTCGTGTCGCGATGTTCGGAGAGCATCTGCACGATGGTGGCGGCGGTCTCCTCGATCGAGCGGCGCGTCACGTCGATGAGCGGCCAGTTATGTTCGGAGCAGAGCCGCCGCGCCTGAGCGATCTCGTCCCGCACCGATTGCGGATCGACATAATCCGATTCCTCGTCCTTGGCGATCATCGCCATCCGGTTGCGGCGGATCTGCACCAGCGAATTCACATCCTTGGTGAGGCCGATGATGAGCGGCTTCTTCACCTGGAAAAGCTCGGGCGGCAGCGGACAGCCCGGCACCAGCGGCACATTGGCGGCCTTGATGCCGCGATTGGCGAGATAGATGCAGGTCGGCGTCTTGGAGGAGCGGCTGACGCCCAGCAGGATGACGTCGGCATCCTCATAGGACCTGGCCGACTGGCCGTCATCATGGGTGAGGGCAAAATCCATCGCGGCGATCCGGTCGAAATATTCGGCATCGAGCGCGTGCTGCCGTCCCGACTGGCCGCGCGCCGCCTGGCCGAAATGATCGGTGAGCGCGCCCATGATGGGATCCAATACCGATACCACCTTCACACCCAGGCGCAGGCAACCGTTGAGGAGATGCTGGCGCAGCCGGTCATTGACCACCGTGAACAGCACCAGGCCCGGATGCGCCTCGATCCCTGCCAGCACCTTGTCCATCTGTCCATTGGTGCGGATGAGGGTCCAGTGATGCTCGATCGGATGCGCGCGCTCGAACTGCACCAGGCAGGCACGGGTGATGCTGTTCAAGGTTTCCCCGGTCGCATCGGAGACCAGGTGGATATGCAATTGCCCTGCGGCACTGGTAATCGGCATCTTGCGCCTGCTTGTCCACGCGGGGGCAAGATATCCACAGCGGATCGGTTGACAAGCGGCCGATGGGCTGTGGATAAGCGACCCCGCGCTGTTTCATCCACATTCACCCAACTTTCATGACACCGCTTGTCCCGCCTGACAAGGGCGGGTCCCGCGGGCTCTGAATCATGGGGATAACGTGACTGGCAAGCGGGCCGGATTCCATCCCCGTGATTCACGCTGTTCCAGGCGCGCAAGATGCGGCTGGCTCACCGGGCAATGGTGGGATATGACCCACAGGCTTCGCCGTTTGACCTGGATATTGCCCTGCTGCCGGCGATGCTGTCTTACCCCCAGCCGATCGGGGAGTGGTGGCTAACAGCGGGGATTCTCCTGATTCACCGCACATCATCATCTTCCACCTAGAGTCTTATCTTTTAGAGATGTAGGAAGGGGAGCTGATGAGAGGATATGATCTGCCATGAAGACTGCGGAAAAATTGCTGGTGCGGGCCCTCAAGGGGGAAACCCTGGAACGGCCGCCGATCTGGCTGATGCGCCAGGCCGGGCGCTATCTGCCGGAATACCGCGCATTGCGCACCAAGGCCGGCTCCTTCCTCGATCTTTGCTATAATCCCGACTTCGCCGTCGAGGTGACATTGCAGCCGATCCTCCGTTTCGGTTTTGATGGCGCGATCCTCTTTTCCGACATCCTGGTGGTGCCTCATGCGCTGGGGATGGATCTCCGTTTCGAGGAAGGACGCGGGCCGCTCCTCGATGCGCTGAAGGGCGATGATGATCTCTCTCGCCTCGCCATGGACCAGTTCCATGGCAAGCTGCGGCCGGTCTACAGCGCCGTCTCCGGCATCCGGGCGGCACTCCCGCCTGAAACGGCGCTGATCGGCTTTGCGGGCGCTCCCTGGACGGTGGCGAGCTATATGATCGAGGGTGGCTCCTCGCGCGATTTCGCCAAGACCAAGGCCTGGGCCTATCAGCGCCCGGAAAGCTTCCAGCGCCTGACCAATCTGCTGGTGGAATCGACCGCTTCCTATCTCATTGCCCAGATCGAGGCGGGGGCCGAAGTGCTGCAGCTCTTCGATAGCTGGGCGGGTGCCCTGGATCACGCGAGCCTGCTGCGCTGGAGCCTTGCGCCCATGAAGGCCATCGTCGACCGCGTGCGCATGTCGCATCCGGAAGTGCCGGTGATTGTCTTCCCGCGTGCCTGTGGCGCCGGTTATCTCGATTTTGCGCGGGCGAGCTTCATGCATGGGCTGGGGCTCGATTCCGGCGTACCGCTCGACTGGGCCTTCACCCAGTTGCAGGGCCGCATCGCCCTCCAGGGCAATCTCGATCCGCAATTGCTGGTGGCCGGCGGCGGTGCGATGCGCGAGGCCGCAACGAAGATATTGGATACGCTGGGGCAGGGACCCTTCATCTTCAACCTCGGCCACGGCATCGTCCCCGAAACGCCGCCGGAGCATGTCGGCGAACTGGTCGAGCTGGTGAAGGCCTGGCGCCGCAGATGAGCAATGGGTTGAGCGTGGTTGCTGAAAGCGACGAGAAGATCGGCCCAGATAAAATCGGATCGGGGATCCCGGTGGGTGCGACCTTGCGCGCCAAGATCGGCTGGATCGAGATCCGCTGCGACGATGCCGCCATCACCCAATGCTATTGGCGCAAGATCGAACCCAAGGTGGTAGTTTCCTCACCCCTGGCCGAGGAAGCGAAGAACCAGGTCGCGGCCTATCTCGAGGGCAGGCTCACCCGCTTTGACCTGCCACTCTCTTATCCCGGCACCGACTTTGTCGTCAGCGTCTGGGAAATGCTGCTGCGCATCCCCTATGGCGAGACCAGGCGCTATGGCCATCTCGCGACCCTGCTCGGCAAGGGCGACTACACCGATGCCCGGGCCGTCGGCACCGCCTGCGGGCAGAACCCGATCGCCATCATCATCCCCTGCCACCGGGTCGTCGGCTCCAATGCGCTGGGCGGCTATTCCAGCGATCTTGGCCTGACCGCCAAGCGCTACCTCCTCGATCTCGAGAAGGGCCAGGGGCGGTTGTTCTAGGAAACCTGCCAATATCCCCCGGAAACTTGCAGATATCCCCCGATTCCGTGACGGATTTGGGGGTCCTTGACGGGATCGGGGGCGACCTGCCATGTTGCCCCTCGTTACTGTAGCAACACGTCAATACGTCTTCAGGGCGGGGTGAAAATCCCCACCGGCGGTAGGACAGACGGGGGAACACCCCTTATGTTGAGCCCGCGAGCGCCAGCTCCGCAAGGAACTGGGTCAAGCAGATCAGGTCGAAATCCTGAGCCGACGGTCATAGTCCGGATGGAAGAAGACGCGGTCATGACGCCCGTATTGGGCCTGGAATCGCTTGCGCGATCAAGGGCTTGAGCGGCTGTCGTGGTCACGCCCTGGAACGTTTGTCGCCACCACGTGCGAGGAGCGTTTCACATGTCCAAACTGATTTCCCAAATCGACCTAAACCGCGTCCAGTCCCGCATAAACGCTGCCGTCCAGGCAATGCAATCGGGCCTCCCCGTCATCGTGCTCGACGATGACGACCGCGAAAACGAAGCCGACCTGGTGGCTGCCGCCAGCAACCTCAGCCACGACGTCATGGCCCGCATGATCCGCGATTGCAGCGGCATCGTCTGCCTCTGCCTCGATGCGGCAACTGTCGACCGGCTGCAATTGCCGATGATGGCAAGCCGCAACGAAAGCCGTTTCGGGACACCCTTCACCGTCTCGATCGAGGCGCGGCTTGGCGTCACCACCGGCGTCTCGGCGGCGGATCGCCTGACCACGGTCAAGGCCGCGATCGCGCCAAATGCCAAGCCCGGCGATATCGTCAGCCCCGGCCACATGTTCCCGCTGCGCGCCAGTCCCGGCGGTGTGCTGACCCGGCGCGGCCATACCGAAGGCTCGGTCGATCTCGCCGAGATCGCCGGCCTGGGGTCGGCCGCGGTGCTGTGCGAGCTGATGACCCGCGATGGCGAGATGCTGCGCGGCCGTCAGGCGAAGGCCTATGGCCGGCGCAACGGCTTCCCGGTGCTCACCATCGCCGACATCGTCGCCTATCGCCAGAATCTGCTGGCGAAAGCGGCGTAACAGCGGACAGCGCGCGCGGATGGATGACGCGCGCGCTGTCGCTGGCTATGCTCCCGGAAACATCCTGACCGGAGCATCATCCATGACCATTCCCATCGAGACCAACGCTATTCGCTTTCACAAGACCGGCGGGCCGGACGTCCTGAAATGGGAGACGGTGAAACTTGGCACGCCCGGCGCCGGCGAAGTCACGCTGCGCAACAAGGCTTGCGGGCTTAATTTCATCGATACCTATCATCGCAGCGGACTTTATCCGGTGGCGCTGCCATCGGGCATCGGGCTCGAAGGCGCCGCGGTGGTCGAGGCGCTGGGGGCGGGTGTCGGCGGCCTCGGGATCGGTGATCGGGTCGCCTATTGCGCGGCGCCGCTCGGTGCCTATGCGGAATGGCGCAACTACCCGGCCGATAAACTGGTGAAGCTGCCGGACAGCATCGACGACCGGACCGCCGCCGCCATGATGCTGCAGGGCATGACGGTGGAATATCTCATCCGCCGCACTTATCCGGTAAAGGCCGGCGACCTTGTCCTGTTCCATGCCGCGGCCGGTGGCGTGGGCTCGATCGCGGTGCAATGGCTGAAAGCGCTGGGTGCCGTCGTCATCAGCACCGCCGGCGGCGCGGAAAAATGCGCCATCGTGAAATCACTGGGCGCGGATCACGTGATCGATTACCGGGCGGAAGATTGGGTCAAGCGCGTCAAGGACATCACCGGCGGCAAGGGTGTCCACGTGGTCTATGACGGCGTCGGCAAGGATACCTGCGTGCCCTCGATGGATTGCCTGCGGCCGCGCGGCTATCTGGTGACCTTCGGCAACGCCTCGGGCCCGGTGCCGGCGATCGAGCCGCTGACGCTCTCGCAGAAGGGCTCGATCTTCCTCACCCGCCCCACGCTGATGGCCTATACCGCCACGCGCGAGGAACTGGAACTCTCGGCCCAGGCGCTGATGGACGTGGTGTCGAAGGGCATCGTGAAGATCCGCATCGGCCATACCTATCCGCTGCGGGAAGCGGCCCAGGCGCAGCGCGATCTCGAGGCGCGCAAGACCACGGGTTCGGTGGTTCTGCTGCCTTGAGGGAGCGGTGGCATCAGGAAACCGCGGCGGATGGCCGCGCCGGCTGGCGATAGAGACCCTCGTGCCAGGGGAGGCGGACGGTCACGGTGGTGCCGTGACCTTTCCTGCTCTCGATGACCAGGCTGCCGCCATGCAGCTTGACGAGGCCTTCGACCAGCGGCAGGCCGAGACCGGTGCCCGGCATCGTCTTGGAATAGCTGGCCTCGGCCTGGCCGAAGCGCTCCATGGCCTTGCTGATTTCCTGCGGCGTCATGCCGATGCCCGTATCCGTCACGGTGATGACGACCCCCGCATCGCCGGCCTCGGCCGCGCACAAGGCGACCGTGCCGCTATCGGGGGTGAATTTGACCGCGTTCGAGAGCAGGTTGAGCAGGATCTGGCGGGCCTGGGTCTCGTCGGCATGGATCACCGGACAGCCGGCGATGTCGGGCGGTGCTATCTTGACGCCGCGTTCCTCGGCCAGCGTCTCCACGAGGCGGAGGGCCTGACCCACGACCGACGCGGTTTCAATGGCGTCGATGTCCAGGGTCATCCGGTCGGCCTCGATCTTGGACAGATCAAGGAGATCGTTGATGAGCGTCAACAGATGCTTGCCGCTCTGGTGGATGTCCTCGGCATAGGTGCGATAGCGGGGCGGATCGATCGCGCCGAACAATTCGTTCTTGATGATCTCGGCGAAGCCGAGGATGCCGTTCAGCGGGGTGCGCAATTCATGCGACATATTGGCGAGGAAATGCGACTTGCTGACATTGGCGTTCTCGGCGGCGATGCGTGCGGCTTGCAGGTTCCTGGGTCAATATGGTCAGGGATTGCGCCTGTCTTTCCAGACGCTCTGTTGACTCCGCGAGAGCGGCTTCGCGCTGTTTCAGTTCGGTGATGTCGGAATAGACATTCACATAGCCGCCATCTGACGTGCCGTGATGGCTGACCATGCGCCAGCTTCCGTCCGCCGTTTGCGCGATGGTCGACAGCCGTTCGGGATTGGCGAAGCGCTCGATCCAGGTCTGGACGAATGTGTCTATGTCCGCCGCCGTCGTTATGCCGGGATACTCGCCCGCGCGGGCACCTTGGCGCAACACCTCGTCGAAGGCGCGCCGACCGCCACATGGGGCGCGGTCTTGGGATAGAGCTGCAGAAAGCGCTCGTTATAGGCGGCGAAGCGTCCGTCCTTGTCGATCAGCACGAAGCCTTCGTTGAGGCTCTTGATCGCATCCTCGAGGCGCCGCTCCGCCTGCTTGAGGGCGGTGACATCGGTCCAGATGCCGACGATGCCGCCGTCGCTGGTGCGATTCTCCGAGATATGCAGGATCCGGCCGTTCGTCAGAACCTGTTCATAGGGCTCGGCCTGCGGGTTGCGGTGGTGTTGCAGGCGCTGTGCGATCCAGCCTTCGAGATCCGTTCTGGCGCGCGTATCGGTGACATCGGACGCGGCGAAGGCCCGCAGAATCTGCTCCATCGTCTGTCCGACGAGGTCGTCGCCACCGTGCAGGGCCGATTGACTGCGGAACGCCTCATTGCAGACGATCAGCCGGTCCTCGGCGTCGAACAGGGCAAAACCGTCCGAGAGCGCGTTGATGGCATCCTGCAGCCGCTGGCCGATCCGCTTGATTTCCGTCACATCGGTCCAGATGCCGACATAGCCGCCGTGGGACGTACGCTGTTCGCTGACGCGCATCCAGCGGTCGCCGCCCCATTTCACCTCGAAAGGCTCCCGGGGCGGGTTGCGGTGCCGCGCCATGCGCTGGGCGATCCAGGCTTCGCGGTCGAAGGCGGGATCCTGGGCTTCCGGCATGGTGTTTTCGACGAAGGTGCGGACCGTCTCCTCGAATGTCTGGCCGGTGACGTCGCTCTTGATCTTGCTGGAGTAAGCGTCGAGAAAGCCGGCATTATGAATGATGACGCGATCATCGGCATCGAACAGGGCAAAGCCGTCGGGCAGGGAGTCGATGGCGTCGCGCAGCCGGTGTTGCGCCATCCGCTCGGCCGTGACATCCGTCCAGGTGCCGACATAGCCGCCATCCGATGTGCGGCGTTCGCTGATGCGCATGTGCGGCCGCCGCTCCATTCGACCTCGATCGGATCGGCGGGGGGATTGCGGTGGCGTTCCATGCGCTGGGCGATCCAGGCTTCGCGATCGAAGTCCGGGCTGGGCACCGGCATGTCGTGGTAGGCATAGGCCCGGACGACTTCTTCGAAAGTGTGCCCGATCGGGTCGCCCAGGGTTTTGCGCGTGCCCTCGTCTATGAAGGCGTCGTTGCAGAGAATGATGCGGTCATCCCGGTCGAACAGGCCGAAACCGTCTTCCATGACGTTGATCGCGGACCTGAATTGCTGTTCGAGGCGCATGAGCGGCGTGATGTCCGTGTGGACTCCGACGATGCGCTCGACCTTGCCGTCGGCGGCGCGGACCGCCATCGCCCGCGTCTGCACATGGATGGTGCTGCCATCCTTGTGCCGGTAGGCCTGCACGAGCTCGATGGTGGCGCGCTTGCCGGAAAGGAGTTCCTCATATTGCTGGCGTGCCGGCGCGATGTCTTCCGGCGCGATGACCTTGAGCCAGAAGGCTTGGAGATTCTCCACGTCGGCGGGGGTGTAGCCGAGCATTTCGGCGTAGCGCGGGGAGGTCCAGTCCTTGCCGGTGCGCAGATCGCGATCCCAGATCCCGTCCTTGGTGCAGGCGGTGGCGAGGGCGAAGCGGTCATTGCTGGCGATGAGGGCGGCGTTCATGTCCGCGGCGATCTTGGTGGCGCGTTCCTTCTGCGACAGAAGGGTGGCGACCAGCGCCGCGAGCAGGGTCGCGAACATGATGATGCCGGCGCTGAACAGGACCGGCTTGCGATGGCCCAGGGCGAGGAAGCCGGCGGATCTTTGCCAGGCCAGGTTGAAAATCGTGACCGTAGAGCTGCAATGTCGTGGTTTTTTCAGCGCTGAAATCGGTAGGTCACCCGCCTTTTTCCACCGGCACCGCGCTGTCGAAGATGAGCTCGGCCGCGTCGGCCCGCGGTCCGTCGAAGACCCGCAGCCGCATTTCCTGGTCTTGGTTGATCAGCGCCTCGCGGAAAAACGCCTCGGCGATGAAGGGTGCATAGATCCAGCCGGAGAATCTGCCCTTGGCGCCATTCGGCTCGAGCGGCTCGGTCAGGTCGCGATATATCGGCACGAATGCCAGGAAGCCGGGACCGCGCTTCACGTCCTGGACCAGGGTGATGCGTGAGGTAAGGGTTGGCTTGCCGGTATCACGCGCGGCGATGGCGGCGGCCCGGCGTCGCGGTTCGGAGGCGACGTCGAGGCCGATGGCAGCTTGGTTTCGCACCTCTGGTTGCGCATAGATGATGACGAAGTGCTGCGGAAAGGCCGCGGCGTCGGCACTGACATTGGGTACCGGCTTGATGGCGAAATCGGTGCCGAGATCGATGCGCATCATCTCGGCGAACGGATCGGCGAATCGCTTGTTCACGGGGATGATGACGCCCATCCCGTTGATCCCTGGAAACTGGTTTGTCAGGTCGAGCGAATTGGCATAGGCCGCCCATTCCGTGGATTTCACCTCGCGAGAGGCGGCGAACAGACTGGCGCCGCCCTTCAGGGCGTTGATGTAGAGGTTCATCCGGTCGCTGATATGGCTCTCGAGGCGGGTAATGACGGTTGCCATATGCCGGTCGTCGACAGCGTTCTCCGTCGCGGAAACCGCGACGAAGATGGCGCAGCTGATGAGGCCGCCGACCAGATACACGGCCGCCGGGATGAGCGGTCGGCTGCCGCGGACCTCGGCCAGGACGAGTCCGGCGATGGCCAGCGGCGCCAGCATGATCTGCATGTTGATCAGGCTGTCATTGATGCGTGGCTCGTTGAAGGGACCCATTCCGTTGCTGGTGCCGGCCAGCCAGAGGATGCTGGTCAGCAGGACCACGAAGGTTACACCGAAGGTGCCGCCCCAGCGGACGGCGAGGATGAGGATCGGGAACGAGAGGAAGACGGCCGCGCCCCAGCCCGGCAGCAGGAAGGCAAGTCCGTTGCTGGCCAGTGTGGCGAGCGCCAGGGGGATAACGTAGCGCAGGGAGGGAAGGGTCATGCCGCTGCGCAGGGCCAGGAGCGGTGGGGCGATCAGCAGAATGCCGAGCGCGTCGCCGGCCCACCAGGTCATGACGACGTCGGCCGGCGGCGCAGCGCCGAGCTGACCGGCGGCCATGAGCGTGCCGACGCCGATGCCCGCGCTGGCGAGCGGGGCGAACAGCGCCGCCATGGCGAAGCCGGCGGCGCGGCCGATCGGGAAATGATCGCCGCTGAGCGAATCGAGGCGACGGATCAGCCATTGTCCAAGCAAGGCCTCGGCCGTGTTGCCGATACTGATGGCGGCCGCCGTCAGCGGATCGCCGGAGAGGAGGTTGGCGGCAAAGGCGCCAGCCACGATGGCTGGCCAGAACCGTGGCCCGAAGGCGACGAGGAGGGCCGTGGCGAGACCGGAGGCGGGCCAGATGGGTGAGGCGCTGGCATGGAGCGTGGCGAGTGACAGGCCCAGCCGCGCCATGGCGAAGTAGCCGATCGCGCCGAGCGCGAGCGTCAGTCCATAGGAAAATACGCCGATTCGATCCGGCTGGTCTGTGGGCGGCGCGGTCCGGGGCATCTGGCGGCAGTCTCCCCATCATCGAGAACAACGGGGGATTATGGGCGGAGAGAATTAAGCCTTTGCTAAGGGATGGCAGTCGGTCAAGCGGCGCGTCCGCGGATGCCGCCGGTCACCAGGCCCGGCAGCTTCATATCCTGCGTGATGTGGCCGAGCAGGGCGGGGCAAGGAAAGAAGGGCCGGTGATTTCGCACCGGCCCTTTTGCACCTACTGGTTCATCGACTGGAAGAAGTCGGCGTTCGACTTGGCGTGCTTCAGCTTGTCGAGCAGGAACTCCATCGCGTCGACCGTGCCCATCGGCATCAGGATGCGGCGCAGCACCCACATCTTGGAGAGCGTCGCGCGGTCGACCAGCAGCTCTTCCTTGCGTGTGCCCGATTTGGTGATGTCGATCGAGGGGAAGGTGCGCTTGTCGGAGAGCTTGCGGTCGAGGATGATTTCCGAGTTACCGGTGCCCTTGAATTCTTCGAAGATCACCTCGTCCATGCGGCTGCCGGTATCGATGAGGGCGGTGGCGATGATGGTGAGCGACCCGCCTTCCTCGATGTTGCGCGCGGCACCGAAGAAGCGCTTGGGGCGCTGCAGCGCATTGGCATCGACACCGCCGGTCAGCACCTTGCCGGACGATGGCACGACGGTGTTGTATGCGCGAGCCAACCGCGTGATGGAATCCAAGAGGATGATGACGTCGCGCTTGTGCTCGACCAGGCGTTTGGCCTTCTCGATCACCATCTCGGCAACCTGCACGTGGCGCGCCGCCGGCTCGTCGAAGGTCGAGGAGACGACCTCGCCCTTCACCGAGCGCGACATGTCGGTGACTTCTTCCGGCCGCTCGTCGATCAGCAGCACGATGAGATAGGCTTCCGGATGGTTGGTGGCGATCGAATTGGCGATGTTCTGCAGCATCACGGTCTTGCCGGTGCGCGGCGGCGCCACGACCAGGGCGCGCTGGCCCTTGCCGATCGGGCAGATGAGATCGATGACGCGCCCCGTGATGTCGACCCGGTTGATATCGCGGTTCTCGCGGGCTTTCAGCGCGCGACGGCTCATCTCGACGGTGCGGGCGGCTTCCGCCTTGGGCAGTGCCGCTGGTTCCGGCATGGCGTCGTCGCCCTTGCCTTCCAGCTCCATCTTCAACTTCTCATCCGGATAGAGCGGGGTGAGGTTGTCGAAATTGATGCGGTGGCGGATCTTGTCCGGATCCTCGAAATTGATCGTGTTGACCTTGAGGAGGGCGAAATAGCGCTCGCCTTCCTTGGGCCCGCGGATCTGCCCCTCGACGGTGTCGCCGGTGCGGAGACCAAAGCGCCGGACCTGGGAGGGGGAGCAATAGATGTCGTCGGGGCCGGGGAGGTAATTGGCCTCCGGGCTGCGCAGGAAGCCGAAACCGTCCTGCAGGATCTCGAGCACGCCGGCGCCGAAAATGGCGGTGTCGTTATCGGCGAGGTGCTTCAGGATCGCGAACAGCATGTCCTGGCGGCGCAGGGAATTGGCGTTTTCGATCTGCAGGCTCTCGGCAAAGGCCAGGAGCTCGGCTGGGGACTTGCGCTTAAGTTCTTGTAAGTTCATGTGTTTTCTGGAGTTGTGAAGCTGAGAAGGGGACCCTGGGGCGCTGGCTCGGCTATGCTTGGGAATGGGTGCTTGGAACGGCGTCGCCGGGAATGTGGTCTTCGAACCTAACGCCGTGACCCTGTGGTCCAGGG
Source organism: Rhodospirillaceae bacterium (assembly GCA_016712715.1). NCBI lineage: Bacteria > Pseudomonadati > Pseudomonadota > Alphaproteobacteria > Rhodospirillales > Rhodospirillaceae > Rhodospirillaceae bacterium. Next base: position 690,407 of record JADJQM010000002.1, on the reverse strand, counting down.
CCTTTGATCTGAAATGTGGCGCGGAGGTTTTCTCGAAGACAGGCCGGTCCAACCCGAATGGTGAACCGGAACCTGCGAAAATCCCTAACGGAAATCGGGGCGGAAGTCAAATCAACCGGCTGTGACCGCTAGAACGGTTTCACGACGACCAGGATGACGATGCCGATCATGAGCAGTGTCGGGACCTCGTTCATGACGCGGTAGAATTTGTCGCCGTGGCGGTTGGCATCCACCGCGAAATGGCGGCGCCAGCGCGCATAGCCGGCATGGATCAGTTGCATGCCGAGAAGCAGCAGCAGCTTGCCTGGAACCAGCCCTCGGCCCAGAGGTCGCCCATCCAGGCCATGGTGAGGCCGAGCGCCCAGGCGGCGATCATGGCCGGGTTGATGATGGCGCGCAGCAGGCGGCGCTCCATGACCTTGAAGCGCTCGCTCTCGGCCGAGCCGGCCGGCACCTCGGTGTGATAGACGAAGAGGCGCGGCAGGTAGAGCATCCCGGCCATCCAGGCGATGACGGCGATGACATGGAGGGCTTTGAGCCACAGATAGAGGTCCATGGTCACATCCCCGCTTTTGTCATGGCGCATTGGCTCTGGCCGCGGCAGGCCTCGCGGCTGCAGCCGGGTTGGAGGGCGGCGCCGTCCCGGCGGGCCTGTTTGACCAGGCAGGCAAGGCCGTCGATGAAGGCCGGATGGGTTGCCACGGTGGGCGCTCGTACATAAGCGGCGGCGCCGTTGCTGGTGGCGAGATGCCGGTATTCGATGTCGAGCTCGACCAGCGTTTCGGAATGTTCGGAGACGAAGGCCACCGGCACCACGATGATGGCGCGGCCTGCCTTGGCATGCTCGGTAATCACCTCATCGGTCGAGGGGCCGACCCATTTCAGCGGGCCGACGCGGCTTTGATAGGCGATGATCCATTGATCCGGCGCTAGGCCGAGCCCTGCCACCGTCGCCGCCACCGTGGCTTCGACCTGCCGCACATAGGGATCGCCCTTGTCGACGATCTTCTGCGGCAGGCCATGGGCCGAGAAGATGACCATCTGCGCCTTGTTCGGCGCTTCCGTCGCGGCCGCGGCGATCGCCTGCTTCGTGATGTCGACCAGCGCCGTCACGAAACCCGGCTCGTCCGGATAGCAGCAGATGAAATGCGCGGGAACGGTGAGGCCGATCTGGCGCGCAGTGTCGTGCCAGACGCGCTGCGACGAGCCCGTCGTGGTGGTGGAGAATTGCGGATAGAGCGGCAGGAGCACGATCTCGTCAGGTCCCCACACTTTCACCGCGCGCGCGGTATCCTCGGTGAAGGGATGCCAGTAGCGCATGGCGATGAAGGTCTTGACCTCGCCGAGGTCGAGGAGGGCGCGGGTGAGGGCATCGGCCTGCGCCAACGTGTTGGGCAGGATCGGCGAGCCGCCGCCCATCTGGTCATAGACATGCTGGGCGATGGGCCCGCGCCGCGCCGAGATGAATTTGGCGAGCGCCCAGCGTATGGGACCCGGAGCGCCGATGATGTTCTTGTCGTTGAACAGGTTGAACAGGAACGGCTTCACGGCCGCCGGCCCGTCGGGGCCGCCGAGAGTGAACAGCACGATGGCGATACGGCGCGGCTTCATGAGGGACCTGACTTGCGTTGCTGACGGTGGGAGCGGCCATGATCTGCCACCCCTCACCCCGACCCTCTCCCCGCAAGCGGGGCGAGGGAGTTTCTGACGAGTTTGCTACTAGGCCCCTCGCCCCTCTGGGGAGAGGGGTTGGGGTGAGGGGGTTCTTCGTGGTTCACCCGAGGTTGACCGAAGCTAGCCCAGATCGCCGCGCCGGCTCAAGGCAAGCGCCAGGTCGGCCGGTTCCGTGACCGGCGCCGAGCAGGTTTGCTGACGACAGACATAGGCCGTGGCCCTGCCGCCGATCCGCGTCTTGGCCGCTGCCGGATGGGTCGCCGGCAGATGGCTGCTGTCCGCGACGACCTGCAGCACGAGGTTCTGCGACGACTGCCGGTGCAGCGCCTGGAGCAGCGCCTGCGTGTCGGCGGCGGCCCGGTCGCCGATGATGATCACGTCCACGACCTGGAGATAGAAGTCGTTGCCGTTGAGGAGATTGGCGAGCGGGAAGAAATTGCGCTGGATCTCGCCGGCAAAGGCGCGGAGCAGATCGGTGGCGCGGCTTGCATAGGCATCGTCGCCGGTCAGCGAGGCGAGGCGCGTCAGCACCTCGACCATGGTGCCGTTGCCGCTGGGGGTCGCGTTGTCATTGGCGGATTTGGTGCGGATGATGACGTCGGCGGTATCGTCGGCGCTGAAGAAATAGCCGCCAGCCTGTATGTCCCAGTAATGCGCGTCGAGATCGGCAACGATCGCCTGCGCGGCCTTGAGATAGGCGGCGTTGCCGGTCGCCTGACAGAGCATGAGGGCGGCGCGGGCGAGATTGGCGTGATCGTCGAGCGTTGCCGGATGGGCCAGCCGTCCCGCGCGCCAGGCATGTTTCAAGCGGCCCGATCCATCGCGCATATTGCCGTCGATGAAGGCAAACGCATCTTCGGCAAGTTTGAGCCAGGTCGGTTGCGCAAAGACCAGCGAGGCAAGTGCCAGGTTGGCGATCATCAGGCCGTTCCAATCGACCAGCACCTTGTCGTCCCAGCCGGGCCGGATGCGCGTCGCGCGTCGCGCCAGCAATTTCTGTCGAGCCACCTCGAGGCGCTGTTCATCGCCCTCGATCAGCAGGCCCATCTGATGGCTGCGGTTGAGGATGTTGGTGTCTTCCCAATTGCCGGCGGCACTGACGTCATAGACATGTTTGAAGAAGTTGGACTCGGCCCGCAGCACTTCGTCGATCTCGGCTTCGTCCCAGACATAGAATTTGCCTTCGACGCCTTCGGAATCGGCATCGAGCGAGGCTGCGAAAGCGCGGTGGCCTTGCGCATCGGCTTCAGCCAGCATCTCGCGCGTAAGCCAGCCGACGATTTCATGGGCGCGGGTCTCGAACAGCTTTTCGCCGGTCTCGAGCCAGGCCTCGGCGAGCTGGCCCAGCAGTTCGGCATTGTCGTAGAGCATCTTCTCGAAATGCGGCACCAGCCAATCGGCATCGGTCGCATAGCGCGCAAGACCACCGCCGAGGTGATCATAGATGCCACCCTGCAGCATGCGGGTGAGGCTGAGGAGGACCGCCTCGCGGTAGCGGCCATCGCCATTGCGCCGGTAGCTGCGCCACAGCAGGCCCATGACCGAGGGCTGCGGAAATTTCGGAGCACCCCCGATGCCGCCGCGCACCAGGTCAACTTCCTGCAGCAGGCGCTCGGCGATGCGGTCCATCACCTCGACCGGGATGTCGCCGCCGCCCTGCGGTGACGATAGACGCTGCATCGCTTCGGCGAGACCCGCCACGTTCTTCCCGACCTTCTCCTTGTCGGTGTGATAGGCCTCGGACAGCGCATTGAGCACATCGCCGAAGCCGGGCCGACCATAGCGCGGCTCCTTCGGAAAATACGTGCCGCCCCAGAAGGGCTGGCCGTCGGGTGTCAGGAACATGGTCAAGGGCCAGCCGCCCTGTTGCCCGAGCAGCGAGAGCGCCTGCTGGTAGATCTGGTCGAGATCGGGGCGCTCCTCGCGGTCGATCTTGATGTTGATGAAGAGCCGGTTCATCAGGGCGGCGATGCCCTCATCCTCGAAACTCTCATGGGCCATGACATGGCACCAATGGCAGGCGGCATAGCCCACCGAGAGCAGGATCGGCTTGTCGCTGGCTTTTGCTTCGGCCAGGGTCGCGTCGTTCCAGGCCCGCCAATCGACCGGATTGTCCTTGTGCTGCAGCAGATAGGGACTGGTCTCGTGAACGAGCTGGTTGTTGGGGTTGGGCTTGGTCGGGTGCGTGGCGGCTGCGTGTCTGGTCATGATGGGCAGAGAGTGGGGGGCCGCGGCATTCATATCAACCGTAAACCGCCAAAGGGTAATGACAGGTATCGGCCATTTGACATATCAAGGAAGCGAGGTTCGGTTCGAAGACGTCATGGCGGAAGATGGACTGCCCGTGTTTTACGACAGCGCCGCCGCCCTGCAATCGGCGCGCCTGCGGCAGCTTCACGCACAATGGGAAGGCGGCTGTGCCGGCGCGACGTTTCCGGCGCTCGCGGCGATTGATCCGGTCGAACTGAAGCAATTCCTAACCGATCTCGTCGTGGTCGATGTGCGTGATCCGGACCATCCGAAGTTCCGCCTTTTCGGCTCCGGCTACCGCGAGTTCTTCAGTCAGGATTTTTCCGGCACGGAGGTCCGGGCGGCGCCTTTCCCGGAGGCGGATGCCATTGCCGCGATCTATCGCGAGGTGGCGCTATCGGGCGCGCCGCGCTGTGGCTGGTATCGCTGGCAGTCGGAACATGGGGTCTCCCATATCTCCGAATTCGTCGTGCTGCCCTATGGTGACCAGGGGAAGGTCGAGCGGCTGCTGGTGATGGAGGATCTGGACCGGGCGCGCCAGGGAGCAAGTCCTGGCGGATCGCGACGATGAGCGGTCAGGCCAGTTCCTCGAGGGCGTAGACGAACTCCACAATCACGTCGATATGCTCGCCATCGGCGGCAAAGGGCAGCTGGATGCCGGCGATGAGGCGGGCGCGGTTGTCGAGATGATGTTCCTCGGCATAAAGGCGCGGCCGCCGGCTGGCGACAACCCCGTCATAATCGCTGATCAGGATGGTGTGGTATTCGGGCGTGTCGCTGGGGGCGTCGAGATAGGTGCCGCTGCAATCGATGCCGACAGCCTCGACGACGGCAGCACCGTCCTTGACCACGAAATAGCGCCGGCGCTTGCCGTCATGCCGCACCTCGATGATGCTGGCATGGTCGGGTGCCACGGGGAACTTCACCAGGCCGGCAGCCGAATAGGCCGGCAGTTTGCCGTCCTTGACCAATTGCTCCCAGATCTCCTGCAGGTGCAGCAGCCGGGGATCGGGATTCCGGTCGAGATAGTTGATATAGCCGGTCATGCCGTCCCAATTACCGCCAAATGATCTGGTTCCGCAGGCCTGTCCCGCTTTACCACGTCCCCCCGCCTGCCGTCATCCCACCTGCCGTCATCCCGTGTGCCGTCATGCTTTTGTTCTGTGATGCCTTGGGCTAGTGTCCCTTTAACTATGAGCCCAGAGCGGCGGGAGTTCTTGATGAAGATCAATGTCGATATCGAATGTTCACCGGAAGAAGCGCGGGCCTTTTTCGGCCTGCCCAATGTGGCGCCGATGCAGGATGCCGTGATGCAGGAAGTGCAGGAGCGGGTCATGGCGTCGATGAAGGGCACCGATGCCGAGACGTTGATGAAGACCTGGATGCCGGCCGGCATCGCCGGCCTCGAGCAGATGCAGAAGATGTTCTGGCAGGCTTTCGGGCAGGGTGCCGGCAAAGACAGCAGCAAATAGAGTTTCAGATCAGAGATGAATTCGCATTCCAAACCCGGTGATCCGGCACCCTATTTCGAGACCCATATCTTCTGTTGCGTGAATGAGCGCCCGGCCGGGCACAAGCGCGGCTGCTGCAAGTCGCGCGGGGCCGAGCCGCTGCGCAACTACATGAAGGCGCGCGCCAAGGAGCTGGGCATCGACAACATCCGCGTCAATCAATCGGGTTGCCTCGACCGCTGCGAGTTGGGGCCGACCATGGTGATTTATCCGGAAGGCATCTGGTACAGCTATCACTCGGTCGAGGATGCGGAAGAGATTCTGCAACGACACCTGATCAAGGGCGAGCGGGTTGAACGGTTGATGCTGCAGCCGACCGACAAGCTGCCGGAAGACCTCCTGAGGCAAGACCGTCTCGTCAAAGCGGAGCGATGAACGACACCATCTTTGCCTTGGCGACACCTGCCGGAAGATCCGGCGGCGCCGTGTTCCGCCTCTCTGGCCCACGCGCGGGCGAGGTGCTGGAAACGCTGACAAACCGGGCCTTGCCAGCACCGCGCGTCGCGGCGAAGCGGCGGTTTTATGCACAAGAAAGCCCCCTCACCCCAACCCCTCTCCCCAGAGGGGCGAGGGGCTGTGCATCGAGCTCGCTCGAAACTCCCTCGCCCCGCTTGCGGGGAGAGGGTCGGGGTGAGGGGGGAGCAACTGAAGAGTCCCGCATCCCCCTCGATGATGGCCTCGCGCTTTATTTCCCGGCACCCAACAGTTTCACCGGCGAGGATGTGGTGGAGCTGCATACCCATGGCGGACCCGCGATCCTCGCGGCGATGGCTTCAACCCTTCAGGCCTTGGGCCTGCGCCTTGCCGAGCCTGGCGAGTTCACGCGGCGTGCGTTTGATCATGGCAAACTTGACCTCGTCGAGATCGAGGGTCTCGCCGATCTCATCGCCGCGGAAACCGAAGCGCAGCGCAGGCAGGCCCTGCGCCAGGCGGAAGGGGAGCTCTCGAAACTCTATGAAAACTGGCGCGGTGCGCTCATCTCGGCGCTGGCGCGCATTGAGGCTGCCATCGATTTTCCCGACGAGGATCTGCCCGAGGGGCTGATGATGCTCATCGACGAGACCATGCGGGTGCTGGCTGAAAGCATCGAGCAGCATCTCTCTGACGGACATCGCGGCGAGATGCTGCGCGAGGGATTGTCGGTGGCGATCCTGGGCGCGCCCAATGTGGGGAAGTCGAGCCTTCTCAACCGCCTTGCCGGGCGCGAGGCAGCGATCGTCTCGGCACGCGCCGGCACGACGCGCGATGTCATCGAGGTAAAGCTCGATCTCGGCGGCTATCCGGTGCTGATCGCCGACACGGCGGGCCTCCGCGAAAGTCCCGACGAGATCGAGCAGGAAGGTGTCCGCCGGGCCCTGAAACGCGCGGAATATGCCGATCTCAAGCTCATCGTGTTCGACGCGGCCACCTGGCCGGATTTTGACGCCGAGGTCGCAGCACAGATTGACGCCGAGGCCATTGTCGTATTGAACAAGGCCGAATTGGCCGGGCAGCCGGTGGAAGCCGAGATTGCCGGACGCAAATTGCTGCCGGTATCGGCGGTGACCGGGGCCGGGATCGAGGCGCTGGTGACGGCGCTGAGCGAGAAGGCCGCCCAGGCGCTGAGCCCCGGGGCACAGCCGGCACTGACAAGGTTGCGGCACCGGGCGGCGCTGGAGCGGTGCCTCGGTGCCCTGCAGCGGGGCCTGCAGGCGCCGGTTGTGGAGCTGAAGGCCGAGGATTTGCGGTTGGCGGTGCAGGCTTTGGGCCGTATCACCGGCCGGGTGGAAGTCGATGATGTTCTCGATTTGATCTTCCGGGAATTCTGCATCGGCAAGTAATCAAGCCATGGAAATATGGTATTTATGAAATTGTTTCACGTGAAACATGACGACTGACCTGAAATTCGACGTGATCGTGGTGGGTGGTGGCCATGCCGGGACGGAGGCTGCCGCGGCATCCGCGCGCCTGGGCGCCCGCACGCTGCTCCTCACCCACGACCCCAAGAAGATCGGCGAGATGTCCTGCAACCCGGCCATTGGCGGCCTGGCCAAGGGCCATCTGGTGCGCGAGATCGACGCCCTCGACGGGATCATGGCGAAGGCAATCGACCAGGGCGGCATCCAGTTCCGCATGCTGAACCAGTCCAAGGGTCCGGCCGTTCGCGGCCCCCGTGCCCAGGCCGACCGCAAGCTCTACCGCCAGGCCGTGCAGGCGCTCCTCGCCGAACAGCCAAACCTCACCATCCTGGCCGGTGCCGCCGGCGATCTGGAAATCGGCCCCGATGGCCGGGTTGCCGCCGTCATCACCGAGACAGGCGAGCGCCTGGCTTGCGCCGCCGTGGTGCTGACCACCGGCACCTTCCTCAATGGTCTTATCCATTGCGGCGAGGAGCGGATTTCCGCCGGCCGGGTCGACGAGGCGCCCTCGAAGCAGCTGGCGGAGACCCTTTATCGGCTGGGCCTGCCCATGGGGCGCCTGAAGACCGGGACACCGCCGCGCCTTGACGGCCGCACGATCGATTGGAAATCCCTTGATTCTCAGCCCGGCGACAACCCGCCGGTGCCGATGTCCTATCTGACGCGCGACATAACGACCCCGCAGATCGCCTGCGGCATCACCTATACTTCGGCTGCCGGCCACGCCCTCATTCGCGAGAATCTGCACCGGGCGCCCATTTATTCGGGCCAGATCGAAGGGACAGGCCCGCGCTACTGCCCCTCGATCGAGGACAAGGTCGTGCGCTTCGCCGAGAAGGACCGCCACCAGATCTTCCTGGAGCCGGAGGGTCTCGACGACGACACGGTCTATCCCAACGGTATTTCGACCTCGCTGCCGGCCGATGTGCAGGCCGGGCTGCTGAAGACCATCGCCGGCCTGGAACACGCGGTCATGCTGCGGCCGGGCTATGCCATTGAATATGATTTCGTCGACCCACGCGCCCTGAAGCCCAGCCTGGAGCTGCGCGCCATGCCCGGCCTGTTCCTGGCCGGCCAGATCAACGGCACCACGGGTTATGAAGAGGCGGCGGCGCAAGGCCTGATGGCGGGGTTGAATGCGGCGCGGCTGGCCGGTGGGGCCGGGGAGGGTGTCACCCTCGATCGGGCCACCGCCTATATCGGCGTCATGATCGACGACCTTGTTTCACGTGGAACAGCCGAGCCATACCGCATGTTCACCAGCCGCGCCGAGTACCGGCTGCAGCTTCGCCAGGACAATGCCGACCAGCGCCTGACGCCCTTGGGCTTGGCCTGGGGATGTGTCGGAAAAGCCCGGGAATCAGCCTTTTCCGCCAAGATGGTGGCGCTCGAGACGGCCCGGGCCACCATGCAATCGCTCTCAGCGACGCCCAATGAATTGAAGTCCCAGGGCCTCAATATCAACCAGGACGGCCAGCGCCGCACGGCCCTGGGGTTGCTCGCCTACCCCGAGATCACCATGCCGCGTCTGGTCCAGATCTGGCCGGAAATTGCCGGTTTCGCCCCGGAGATCGCCGAGCAGATCGAGATCGACGGGCGCTATGCCGGCTATTTGAAGCGGCAGGATGCCGACATCATCGCCTTCCGCAAGGACGAGGCGCTGCTGCTGCCCGAGGACCTTGATTACGACCAGATCGGCTCGCTCTCGACCGAAGTCCGGGAAAAGCTGAAGGCGGCGCGGCCCGCCTCACTGGGTGCTGCGCAGCGTATTTCCGGCGTCACCCCGGCGGCCCTCACCATCCTGCTGCGCCATGTGCGGCGGTACCGGGCGGAGCGGCAGAGCGCGTGACCCCAGCCGCCTTCGCCTCGGCCATGAGCGCTGCCGGCCAAAATGTTTCACGTGAAACATTTTCCGCCCTCGAGACCTATGCCGCCCTGCTGCGGAAATGGCAGGCCAAGATCAATCTGGTCGCCAAGGACAGCCTCCAGGAGCTCTGGCGGCGGCATTTCCTGGATTCAGCCCAACTCCTGCCGCTGCTCCCGCCGGGTGACGATCCAATCACGGATCTGGGCTCCGGCGCCGGGTTTCCCGGCCTGGTGCTGGCCATCATGACGAACCGGCACGTGCATCTCGTCGATTCCGACCAGCGGAAGGGTGCCTTCCTGCTGGAAGCGGCGCGCCAGACCGGTGTCCTTGACCGGGTGACCGTGCATTCGACCCGGATCGAGGCGGCGAAGGCCTGGAAAGCACCGATCATCACCGCCCGGGCCTTGGCCTCGCTGGATCAGCTTCTGGCCTGGGCCGAGCCCTATCTCACCCCGGAGACGACCTGCCTGTTCTTAAAGGGTGCCAAGGCGGAAGATGAATTGACCGCGGCCGGCCGCTCTTGGACAATGGCGGTCGAGCGTCATCAGAGTCTCACGGATTCCAGCGGCGTGATTCTCAAACTTCACAACATCAAGCGGCGGGGTTGAGCGTTGAGCGACGGCCAGAATCGGAAGCAGCCGCGGATCATGGCTGTCGTCAACCAGAAGGGCGGGGTCGGCAAGACCACGACGGCCGTCAACCTCGCCACGGCGCTCGCCGCCTGCGGCAAGCAGGTGCTAATCATCGATCTCTATCCCCAGGGCAATGCCTCGACCGGATTGGGCCTGGAAGCTGCGCAGCGCGAGACCGGCTCCTATGAAGTCCTGGTCCACGGCGCGAGTATCGTCGAGGCAACACAACCCACGATTGTACCGAACATGTCGATCGTCTCGACGACGCCGGATCTGGCGGGTGCTGAAATCGAGCTCATCGATCTGCCGCGCCGCGAATACCGGCTGAAGGATGCGCTGGCGGCCACCAACCTTGCCTATGATTTCATCCTCATTGATTGCCCGCCCTCGCTCTCGCTGCTCACCTTGAATGCGATGGTGGCCGCCGATTGCGTGCTGGTGCCGCTGCAATGCGAATTCTATGCGCTGGAGGGCTTGAGCCAGCTCATCAAGACGGTCGAGCGTGTGCGCCAGCATTTCAATCCGGTGCTGGAGATCCAGGGCGTCGTGCTCACCATGTACGACAAGCGCTCCAGCCTCAACGAACAGGTGGCGGCCGATGTGCGCGCGCATTTCGGCACGAAGGTTTATGAAACCGCGATCCCGCGCAACGTCCGCATCGCCGAGGCGCCAAGTTATGGCAAGCCCGCTTTGCTCTATGACATCCGCTGCGCGGGGTCCCAGGCCTATATTCATCTGGCGAGCGAGTTGCTGCGGCGGGAGCAGGGGCTCGAGGGACGATCGCTGAAGGTGGCGTAAGCGCCCGTCACCCCAACCCCTCTCCCCGCAGTCGGCGAATGCCGACATTCGTCGGCGGCGGGGCGAGGGGCTCCAGATCGAACTCGCTCGAAACTCCCTCGCCCCGCTTGCGGGGAGAGGGTTGGGGTGAGGGGAAACCGAAGAACGAAGCCCGAGTAGAACGAGACACACATCATGGCGAAAAAACATCTGGGCCGCGGGCTCTCGGCATTGCTGGGGAATGACACGGTGGCGGCGGTGACATCCGAAACGGCGACGGCACCTGTGGCCGGCCAGCGTCATGTCCCCATCGAACTGCTGCATCCCGGCAAGTACCAGCCGCGCGGGACCTTCAACCCGCAGGCGATGGACGACCTCGCGCAATCGATCCGCAGCAATGGCATCATCCAGCCCATCCTGGTGCGGCCGCACCCCAACCGGCCCAAGGGCGAGTTCGAGATCATCGCCGGCGAGCGCCGCTGGCGTGCCGCGCAAATGGCACAGCTCCATGAAGTGCCCGTGGTCGAGCGGTCGCTCACCGATCGCGATGCGCTCGAGATAGCACTCATCGAGAATATCCAGCGCCAGGATCTGGGCCCGCTGGAAGAGGCGGAAGGCTATCGCCGCCTGATGGACGAATTCAAATACACGCAGGAGGAGTTGGCGGAGCGGATGGGCAAGAGCCGCTCCGGCATCGCCAATCTCATGCGCCTGATGGACCTGCCGGGTGCCGTGCGCTCGATGCTGAGCGATGGCAGGCTCACGGCCGGCCATGCGCGCGCGCTGCTGAAATGTTCCGACCCGGTGAGCCTCGCCAGTGAAGTCGTGGCGCAGGGATTGAATGTGCGCCAGACCGAGAAGCTCGCCGAGAACTACAAGCCGAAATCACTGCTCAAGACCTTGCGCACGAAGAAGGCGCCCAAGGAAAAGGACGCCGACACCAAGGCGCTCGAACATGATCTGGGTCTGAAGCTCGGCCTCAAGGTCGAGATCGATTTCAACGGCAAGGGCGGCAGCGTCACCCTGCATTATAAATCGCTCGATCAGCTTGACGGGATCATTGCGAAGCTGGGGTAGAGCGGGTCTGAGCGCGGCCCCCCTCCCGACCTCCCCCCTGAAGGTGGGAGGAGTTGGAGCGAGGTATTCCTGCCGTCTCGACTGAAAGCCCTCCCACCTTCAGGGGGGAGGGTGGGGTGGGGGGCTAACACCATCCCATCCGCTTGCCGCCATCATAGGCGCGCGCCAATCCGGCGCTGATCAAGATGGCGCCGAGTGACTGGCCGTCGATGGTGACGATGGCATCAAGACGGCCACCATATTTGTCCCAGCCGATCTCGGAAAACACGATGGATTTCTTCCGCGCCTTGGCTTGCGAAATGAGAAAGCGCGTGAGCGCCGTGGCCTTGTTGGCCGCTTGCTTTTCGCGGTCGCATTTGCCGCGTATCTCCGGCGTGTCGATGCCGCGCACGCGCACCTTCATCGGCTGCAATTCCATCGGCAGGCCGGGAAGATGGACTTTCAGCGTGTCGCCATCAATGGCGCCGAGCACCGGCCAGTCGTAGCGGCCATCGGAAACGGTATCGGCAAAGGCGGTCGTGCCGGCGAGCGAAAGCAGGGCGGTGATGATGAGGGCGCGGATGAGTTGGTGGGGGCGAAGCATCGCCCATCAGCACCGCATCGCGTGAGTCGTTGCAAGCGACCGATGCGGGTGATGGGCGATGAGTTGTTCGCGTGCTGTTTCCAGAGACTTTAGAACGTCGTCGACACATCCATGCCCAGCGCGACCTTGCCGGCGAATTCATGTTGCGGGCCGGTCTGCATCGGGTGATAGCGTACGCCCTGGATGTCGCGGAACATCCGCTCCAATCCATTGTCGCGGTAGAAGGCGGCGCCACCGGCGGTTTCCATGGCGAGCTCCACGGCGGCCAAGGCATGGCGCGCGACCAAAGCGCGGCCGATCATGATCTCGTTGGTGGTGGCAGCACCCGGCATCGCGGTTTCGGCCGTCATCACCATCGCCGCATGGGCGTATTGCGCGGCGCGGAGCTCGGTGTCCATCTGGCCGACGAGGCTCACGACATGATCGCTCGGGCGCCGTTTCGCGGCCATCGCGATGGCACGGTCGCGCGCCGCCTCGGCAACGCCGAGATAAGCGGCGTAGATGAGCGGAAAGGCGATCATCGAGATGATGTGGAAGAGGGGATGCCATTCGCCCTGTTTGCGCTTCAGCGCAACGCCCGCTTCCGGCACGACATGGCCGTCGATCATCACGTCGTTCGACCCGGTGCCGCGCATGCCCATGGTCTTCCAGGTGGGGAGGACCGAGACCTGCGCCGACTTCATGGGAATGCCGAAATGCAGGACCTGCGGACCTTCCGGCTCGCCCTCCAGGACGGCGCCGGTCATCAGCAGATCGCCGATCGGCGAGGCCGAGGTGAAGCATTTGCGCGCGGTGATGCGGTAGCCGCCCTCCACCTTTCGGCCTTGCCCGAGCCCGCGATCCAGTCGGAGCCGCAGCTGGAAAGGAGAACGAGGCGTTCGGCGGCGACGCGCTTCAGCAAAGGCACGACGGGCGCTGCCTGCTGCCGCGTCCAGCGCCAGGCCGGGATCGCCACCTGGTGGGTGTGCATCGAAAAGGCGAGCGCCGTCGAGCCGCAATGATGGGCGAGTTCGCGCAGCATGGCGGCAAGGGGCGCAACCGTCGCACCACCACCACCGAGATCCGCCGGCACGCCGGCCTCGACCAGGCCCTCCGCCTTCAGTTCAGCAAAATTGGCGGCGACAAAGGAATCATGATCGTCGGCCTCATTGGCACGGGCTGCAAAGACCGGACCCAATTTGTGGGCAAGGGCCTGATAGTCAATCGGCGCGGCATCCGGAATGAGAGCTTGGGCGAGGGTCATCGAGAATTTCTCCTGAGAGGTAATGCGTCCCTGCCCAGATGCTCTCATGGGGGCCGTTTCCCCTCTAGTGCAGGAAGTGTACCGAGATGCGAACGCCTGGCGCGATGAAGGGTGAGACGGCTGACTTTCCGCCGCCACGGACAAGAAAGGGTGATACAGTTTCTGGACTCGCGCCTTGCGTGGCTGCGAATTAGCGTCTGCCCGTTAGCGTCAGGTGCCGCCTCGGTAGTCTTGGCCCCCGGCAACCTTGAACATGAGGGATCGCGATGGACATCAAGGCCAGTTACGGCCAGTTCTGCCCGGTCGCCATGGCGGCGGAGATTTTCTGCACGCGGTGGACGCCGCTCATCCTGCGTGAACTGCTCTGCGGCAGCAAACACTTCAACGATCTGCGGCGTGGGCTTCCGCGCATTTCCCCGACGCTGCTGTCGAAGCGCCTCAAGGAACTGCAGCAGACGGGATTGCTGACTTGTGTTGAAGGCGCCGGCGGCGCCACCGAGTATAATCTCACCGAGGCCGGCGAGGACCTCCGCGACCTGGTCATGGGGTTGGGCTTCTGGGGGACGCGCTGGATCGATACCCAGAAATCGCTGAAGAACCTCGATCCCTCACTGCTGATGTGGGACATGCGCCGGAACCTGCGGCCGACGCCGATGCCGCCGCGCCGCTACACCATTCACTTTCATTATCCGGAACTCACCAACCGGCGCGATTGGTGGCTGGTGGTGGAGAACGAGGATGTCGATCTGTGCCAGGCCGATCCGGGCTTCGAGGTGGATCTGTTCGTCGAGACGTCGCTCAAAAGCATGACCTCGATCTGGATGGGCATCGCCACGGTGCAAGGCGAGATGGCGGCCGGCCGCTTCGAGGCGGACGGCGACAAGGAGATCGTGCGCACGATGCAGACCTGGCTGGGCCTCAGCCCGTTCGCCCATCCGAAGGGGGGCGCAGGCGCCTAGCGCTTCACGCCCATGACGGCGATTTCCATCAGCCCGCGACGGGTGAGGGTGTCGGCGAATTGATGCTGGCGCATCACTTCGGCTTCGAGTTCGGTGAGGCGCAGAAGGGCGTTGCCGATGCTCTCGACCGGCCAGCGGCGGCATTGTGCCTTGAACCCGTCGACCGCTTTCCAGAAGACCGGCGGGCGCAGGCCTGCCATGGCGCTTTCCAATTGCTCGCCGCGCGCAACGCGGCCGACCACCTGGTGAAGGCGCATGAAATGCCGCGCGACGGCGCGTAACAGCGAGATCTCGTTGGTCTCGGCGAGGTTGCGCTCGATCTGGCGCTCGATGCCTTTGAGATCGCCCATGCCGATCGCCTGGCAAAGATCGTCCTGGCCGATCGCAGCCTGGTCGCCGACACAGGCCAGCGCATCACTGAGCGTCACCTTCTTTTCGGCGCCCATATAGAGAATGAGCTTGTCGAGCTCGGCCCGCGTGATGCCGCGGTCGCCGCCAAGATTGGCGGCAAGATATGAAAGCGCGTCGCGCCGATCTCGATGCCGTCGACATCGCCGGCCTCGATCACGACCAGGCATTGCGCGCCGTCCTTGTGGTCGGCGAGCAAGGCGGCGAAGGCCGGTTCCACCGCATCGGTCACGCGCGTCACCCGCACCACGCGCCGCCCGCCCATCATGGCAATGGCACGCGCTTCGTACCTCACCCCGACCCTCTCCCCGCCCGGCCGACGAATGTCGGCATTCGCCGACGGGGCGGGGCGAGGGAGTTTTGAGCGAGACGACTAATAAGCCCCTCGCCCCTCCGGGGAGAGGGGTTGGGGTGAGGGGGCCATCAATGACAGCCTCACCCATGTGCCGCGAAATAGGCCGAGAGGCGCAGCTTGATCAGTTCGGCGACCTGGCGCGCGGTGCGGTCGCGCGCATCGTTGCGGGCGACGAGATCCTGATAGGGATCCTGCAGCACGGTATAGGCGACGATCGAGCGGGTCTGTTCCTTGAGCAGTTCCTCGCCCTTGGGCCCGGACAGCAGGAAGTTCGCCTTCAGCGTCAGATCCTCGCGCCGCGCATCGCCTTCATCGGCGGTGATGGTGCGGTTGATGCGCTCCGACAATTCGATGGCGAGGGTATAGACCGGCGCACTCGGCTGGCCATAGGGATTGAGCCCATCGCGCAGGGCGTTGTGCAGGATCTGACCCGTCCGGGCGTCGAATTTCGCCTTGCCGGCTTGGCTGAACTCGCCATAGGGGGCGGCGTCGCGTTCCCAGAAGGGCGATTTGATGGAGATCGCGGCCAGATTGGCATCGACCGTGCCATTGCCGCTGGGCGTCGTGCTGGCATTACCGTAAAGCGGCTTGAAGCCGCAGGCGGTCAGCAGCGAGCCGCCGGCCATCAAGGCAAAGCCGGCTGCACCCCATGCGGATAAATTCTCTTCTAGACCACGACATTGACGATCCTGTTCGGCACCACCACCACCTTTTTCGGCGCCTTGCCGTCGAGGGCGCGGATCACCGCATCCTCGGCCAGGGCCGCCGCTTCCGCCACCTTGGGGTCGCAATTGCGCGGCAACTGGATGGTCGCGCGCAGCTTGCCGTTGACCTGGATGGCGACGGTCGCGGTTTCGTCGATGATAAGCTGAGCTATGGCGGTTGGCCAAGCGGTCTCGGCGAGCAGGGTCTGGTGCCCCAAGGACGCCCACATTTCCTCGGCCAGATGCGGCATCATCGGGCCGATCAGCTGGGCCAGGGTTTCCAGCGCCTCGCGGCGGGCATAGAGGCCGGCGGCGTCGGTGAGGGTCCCGTCCTGGATTTCCGCCAGCGTGTTGGCAAACTCATAGAGCTTGGCCACGGCCCGGTTGAAGCGGAACTTCTCGATATCCTCCGAGACGCCGGCAATGGCCTTGTGGCTGGCGCGGCGCAGAGCAAGAGCGGCTTCCGGGAAGGTCGCCGGGGCGGTCTGCGGGGATTTGAGGGCCGGCAGGGCCTCGATCCAGGTGTAGGAGAGGCGCCACAGGCGCTGGGAGTAGCGCCAGGCGCCATCGACGCCGGCCGCCGTCCACTCCATATCCCGCTCCGGCGGGCTGTCGGAAAGGACGAACCAGCGCGCGGTATCGGCGCCATAGCCGTTGATGATGACGTCGGGCGCCACCACGTTCTTCTTCGATTTCGACATCTTCTCGGAACGGCCGATCTCGATCGGGGCGCCGGTATCCGTGCGGATGACGGTGGAACCCTTGCGCTTGATATCGTCGGGCAGCAGCCATTCACCGGTCCGTGGGTCGCGATAGGTCTCGTGGCAGACCATGCCTTGCGTGAACAGGCCGGCGAAGGGCTCGTCCAGCTTGACGAGGCCCACCTGCTTCATGGCGCGGGTGAAGAAGCGCGAATAGAGGAGGTGGAGAATGGCGTGCTCGACGCCGCCAATATACTGGTCGACCGCCAGCCAGTAATCGACCGCCTCGGCATCGACCGGATCGGCATCGCGGGTGCGCAGAAGCGCGCGCGAAATACCAGGAGGAGTCGACAAAGGTATCGAAGGTGTCGGTCTCACGCCGTGCCGCCTTGCCGCAACTGGGGCAGTTCACATGCTTCCAGGTCGGGTGATGGTCGAGCGGGTTGCCGGGCTTCTCAAAGGTGACGTCGTCCGGCAGCAGGACCGGCATGTCCTTCTCCGGCACCGGCACCGCGCCGCAGGCATCGCAATGGATGATCGGGATCGGGCAGCCCCAATAACGCTGGCGGCTGACCAGCCAGTCGCGCAGGCGGAACACGGTGGTGGGTTCGCCGTCACCCTGATCTTTCAGAACCTGGCCGACCTTCTTCTTGGCGGTCTCGACGTCAAGACCGTCAAGGAAGCCCGAATTGAAGATGGTGCCGTCATCGGTATAGGCGGTGTCGCCGATGGCGAAGGTCTTGGGGTCTTCGCCCGCCGGCAATACCACGGGGATCACGGGCAGACCGTATTTGCGGGCGAAATCGAGATCGCGCTGGTCGCCGGAGGGGCAGCCGAAGATGGCGCCGGTGCCGTATTCGATGAGCACGAAATTGGCGATATAGACCGGCAATCTCTTGCCCGGCATCAGGGGATGCTCGGCTTCGAGGGCGAGCTTATAGCCCCGCTTCTCCTGCGCCTCGACGGCGGCCTCGGACGTGCCGGCAGCGCGGCATTCGGCGATGAACGCGGCAACCTTCGGGTCGGCCTTGGCGGCGGTATCGGCCAGCGCATGATCCGGCGAGATGGCGATGAAGCTCGCGCCGAACAGCGTGTCGGGCCGTGTGGTGAAGACTTCGATGCGATCGGCTCGGCCGGCCAGCTTGAAGCGCACATGGGCGCCGGTCGATTTGCCGATCCAGTTCTCCTGCATCAGGCGGACTTTTTCCGGCCAGCGGTCGAGGCTGCCCAGCGCCGAGAGGAGGTCATCGGCATATTCGGTGATTTTCAGGAACCACTGGCTGAGCTTGCGCTTCTCCACGGGGGCGCCGGAGCGCCAGCCCTTGCCGTCGATCACCTGCTCATTGGCCAGCACGGTGTGGTCGATCGGGTCCCAATTGACGAAGGCCTCCTTGCGATAGGCGAGGCCCGCCTTGAAGAAATCGAGGAAGATGCGCTGCTGCTGGGCGTAATAGCCGGGATGGCAGGTGGCGAGTTCCTTCGACCAATCCAAGCTCAATCCCATGCGCTTCAGCTCGGCGCGCATGGTGGCGATGTTGTCATAGGTCCAGGCGGCGGGATGGACCTTCATGTCCCGGGCGGCGTTCTCCGCTGGCAGGCCGAAGGCATCCCAACCCATCGGGTGCAGGACATTGAACCCCTTGGCACGCTTGTAGCGGGCCACCACGTCGCCCATCGTATAGGTTGCGCACATGGCCCATATGGATGCGGCCCGACGGGTACGGGAACATCTCCAGGACGTAATATTTCGGGCGGGATTTATCGACCGCGGAGACAAAGCAGTTCCGGGCAGCCCAAGCCGCCTGCCATTTGCCTTCCGCTTCCAGGAAATTATATCGCGACATGATTACTACGTTCCGCTCGTCTTAAACGTCATGGTCCGCGAAGGCGGACCACCCACGAGTTTAGCAGCAGCGGCTTGGTAGTCGTGGGTGGTCCGCCTTCGCGGACCATGACGATATTATTATGGCCCGATATTCTTGCCCGGTTTACGCCCCAGGCTCTATTCCTGCTGGCCGGACTGGCGCAGCTGGCGGGCGCGGGTAAGGATGGCGTTTTCGAGGTCGGTCGCCGTGTTGAGGGCGACCGGGGCGTCGATCCAGGTGCCGCCCTGGTTCTGCTGGCGGAACACCGAGGCGCGGATGCCATCGGCGCGCAAGGCGCGGCCGAGAATATAGACATTGACCTTGAAGCGTTCGTCCGGTGTCGCCGGGGGCGTGTACCAATCGGTGATGATGACGCCACCGAAGGGATCGGCCGAGACCAGCGGCATGAAGGAGACGGTGTCGAGGCTGGCGCGCCACAGCAGCGAATTGACGCCGACGCCACCACCGCCACCGGAACCGTCTTCCTTGCTCTGGCCGCCGAACAGGCCGCCTTCGCCGAAGACGGTGCTGCCTTCGCCATATTGCGGCCCGGCATCGCCCTTCTCGCGGGTGGTCGGATATTTCTCCTCGCCGCCCAGATTGGCGTTGCAGGCCGAGAGGGGTGATGGCTGCCAGAGCCGCCATCACGATCAACAGGAACCGGTGTATCCAGCGCTACCGCCTGTGGCGTTGAAATCGCTACCGCTCATAGCATTGAAATCGCTACCGCTCATGGCATTGAACTCGCCCGAGGCGGACTGGTCGGCACGACGATGTGGGAGTTTCATATTGACGGCCCGACGCTCTTCACCCTAAAGCCACCCTGCGGCCGAAAAGCAGCCCAGAAAGCAGCCCAGAACTGGTATGCGAAATGGTAGGCCTTCGTCAACCGAATCGCGTCAAATGGACCAAATCTTGTGGCCCCTCCCGCCAAAAATCGCCCCGGGCAGATTTTCGGGGACAAGGAATTCAGCCAGGGATCTGTCCAGGATGGCGGAAACGCTGGGGATGCAGCGCGCGGCGCTGCCGGCAGTGGCCGGGGAAGAATGGAAGAGTGAATGGGTAAGATCCTGTGGCTGGCCAGCTATCCGAAATCGGGCAACACCTGGCTTCGGGCGTTTATTCACAATCTGATGCGCAACCCGGCGGCCCCGGTGGACATCAACGACATGAACACCCTGACCACCGGGGATTCCCTGGTGCAGTGGTACCGTCATCTCGACCCGCGCCCGCCTTTGGCCTGGAGCCGCGAGGATGTGGCCAAAATGCGCCGCGGGGCACAGCTCGCCATGGTCGCCTCGAAGCCGGATACGGTCATCGTCAAGACCCATAACGCCCTGCTGGCGCCCCATGGCAAGCAGATCATCCAGATGGATCTCACCGCGGGTGCCATATATGTGGTGCGCAATCCGCTCGACCTGGTCATTTCCATGGCTGACCATTACGGCGTCGACATCGACAAGGCGATCGAGGTCATGAACGACCCCAATAACGGGGGCCTCGCCGATGGCAATATCGTGTTCGAAATCCACAGCTCCTGGTCCGCCCATGTCAGATCCTGGACCCAGAAGCCGCATCCGGGTCTCCTGGTCGTGAGATACGAGGACATGCTGGCAAAGCCGCTCCACACATTCGGCGGGATTACCCGTTTCATGGGGCTGAAAACGCCGCGCGAACGGCTTGACCGGGCCATTGAGCTTTCCTCCTTCAAGAACCTGCGCCAGCAGGAAGAAGCCAAGGGGTTCCGCGAGAAATCGGAACGGGGCACCAAATTCTTCCGGGTCGGCCAGGCCGGCCAATGGCGCAAGGTGCTGACCAAGGCCCAAATTGACCGGTTGGTCGAAAATCACCGGGAACAGATGCAACGCTTCAACTATCTACCGGATCAGACGCCCGCCTGAAGGCAGGTTTTGATCGCGACTAGGCCCACCCGGGCGAGTGTCCGAGCTGCGCTGCGGAACAGGCGTCAAGGTGGGGCTGAAATGCCCAAATTGTGGCTGTTGCGCTGCGGCAATCATGCCCCACTGGGCCGACTGGATCGCCCTACCGACGGTTGGCCGCCTTGCAATTGCTGGCCAATTCCGCGCGCGGCCAATCGGGCACGCCATGTGGTAATTGCGCAACAGGCACCGAAAAATGCCACAGTGTTAGGCTCAAATGGTTTGACACCCCCCGACCATTCCGAGAAGGTAGCTCGTGTTCCGGACTGAGCGGGCTTTTTGAGTCGATCTGGTCAAGTACTTGGCAAAATCGACCCAGCAAGCCGGTCCGAAACGAGGGGCATCCGGGCCTTCCTTAAAACCGCAAAGGTTGGGGAAAGTCCCGGTGGCAATCGCAAACTTAGGGAATCTCGAGATGAAAAAAGTTCTCCTGGGGACCTCGGCTCTCCTCGGTGTTGGCCTTCTGGCCGGTACCGCGGCGGCGTCCGATGGTGTCAAATTGAGCCTTGGCGGCTTCATGCGTTCGTATTACGGCATGACCTTCGACGATGACGGTGATGGCGATACCGGCCATGATCGTAACCTCGACGGCGTCGGCACCGATGCCGAAGTCTACTTCCTCGGCTCGGTCACGCTCGACAATGGCGTGACGGTCGGTGCGCGTATCGAACTCGAAGGCGAAACCGAAGGCGACCAGATCGACGCCGCTTACGCCTTCTTCAAGGGCGGTTTCGGTGACATCCGTATCGGTTCGCAGGCGGGTGCTGCCGGCAACATGTACATGCTGCCGCCGGGTTCGTCGTCCAACTTCGGCCCGTATTCGCCGAACACCATCGGCTCGGCCATTTCGCCGGGCATCTTCGATCCGGAAGGCATGCTTGCCGTCCAGGACAAGTCGCAGAAGATCGCTTACTACTCGCCGACCTGGTCGGGCTTCAGCTTCGGCCTGTCCTACACGCCGAACGATGACGAAGAGTCATACTCCGGCAACGACAATGCCGACGGTACCTTCCATCCGAACCGTGAAGACGGCAGCGCCAACCACAACGTTGGCCTCGGTCTGCACTATGATTACGAAGGCGAAGGCTGGAACCTCGCCCTCGGCGGCGCCGCCTATTTCGAAGGCGACGTTGAAGAGAGCGATGGTGATCCGGAACAGGCCGGCTACAACGTCGGTGTGAACCTCGGCTTTGGTGGTCTGAGCCTCGGTGCGGCCTTCACGTATCTCGATGACGCGAACAGCGAAACCGATGACGCGTGGGTCGTTGGTACCGGTGTCAGCTACAACGTCGACGCGTGGACCGTCGGTGCCGGTTGGGCTCACTCTGAGTCCGAGCAGGCTGGCTTTGGCGACAACGACATCGTCGATCGCCTTGGCGTGACCGGTTCGTATGAGATGGGCCCGGGCATCGCGCTCGACGCCGGCATCTTCTACAGCTGGGCTGAAGCCGCCGATGACTCGAGCGCGCTCGATGACTACGACTCGATCGAGTTCGCGGTCGGTTCGTCGATCAGCTTCTGATTTCTGCCCAGCGCAAGCTGGATAAAGTCAGGACTAGACTTGAAGGGGTGCAGGCAACTGCACCCCTTCTTGCTTTTGACCATTTGCTATCGCGCGCTGTGCTTGGTTTGAGGCCGGGCATGATCTATAGGAAAAGCCTGTCCGGCCACGAGGCTGGTATTTCCATGGCATAGTCCCGCCCCATGACCACGACCGATCACATCGCCGGCAATTTGTCCGAGATCCGGCAACGCATCGCACGCGCTGCCGCCGAGCACACACGTCTGCCACAGGACATCAATCTGGTTGCTGTCTCCAAGACCCATTCCATCGACGCCGTCGCGGCGGCCATCGCCGCCGGCCAATCGGTCTTCGGCGAAAACCGGGTGCAGGAAGCGCAGGCAAAATTCCCCACCCTCAAAGCGGCCCATCCGACCCTTGAGCTCCACCTGATCGGACCCCTGCAGAGCAACAAGGTGCGCGAGGCGGTGGCGTTGTTCGATGTCATCGAAACGCTTGACCGGGAAAAGCTGGCGCGCGCCCTTGCCGATGAAATGCAGAAGCAGCAGCGACGGCCAGCCCTCTTCATCCAGGTCAACACGGGCGAAGAGCCGCAGAACGCCGGCATAAACCCCAGGGACGTTGATGACTTTGCCAAGCTGTGTCACGATGAGCTGCAGCTACCGGTCATCGGTCTGATGTGCATCCCACCCCATGACCAGCATCCTGCACCACATTTCGCATTGCTGCGTGAGATGGCCCGGCGCAATGGCCTCGGCTGCCTCAGCATGGGCATGAGCGGCGATTACGAAACGGCCATTGCCTTCGGCGCCACCCATGTCCGGATCGGCACGGCGATTTTCGGCCAGCGCTAGATCAAGGGCGCTCGGTCATCGGGAGACCAGGGACGGGAATCCGACCATGCGTACCAATCTGCTGGCCACCACGTCTCTCCTCACGCTCATGGCGACGGGACTTGCGGCATCGCCCGCCGCTGCGTCGGACGGTGTCAAGCTCAGCCTTGGCGGCTTCCTGCGCAGCGCCTATGGCTTCACGGTCGATGACGATGGCGATGGCGAGCTCGGCCATGACAGCAATCTCGATGGTGTCGGGTCCGACGGCGAGATCTTTTTCATGGGCGAGGTGGCGCTGGACAATGGCGTGACCGTCGGCGCGCGGGTGGAACTGGAAGCCGAGGATGATAGCGGCGACCAGATCGACAATGTCTATGCCTTCTTCAAGGGCGGCTTCGGCGATGTCCGCATCGGCGCGCTGGATGGCGCCGCCGGCACCATGTATATGCTGCCGCCGGGATCCACGGCCAACTTTGGCCCCTATTCTCCAAACACCATCGGCGCGGTGCTCAGTCCCGGCTTCTTCGCTCCCGAATTGTCGTTGGCGCTGCAGGACGCGGTGATGAAGCTCGTCTATTTCTCGCCGGAATGGAACGGCTTCAGCTTCGGCCTCTCCTACACGCCCAATGATGACGAGAAGACGCAAAGCGGCACCGATGCGGTCGCCAGCTCGTTCCATCCCGATCGATCGACCGGCAGCGCCAATCACAATGTGGCCATCGGACTGCACTATGACTATGCGGGCGATGGCTGGGGTCTTTCGTTGGGTGGCGCCGGCTATTGGGAAGGTGATGTCGAAGGCTCATCGGCCGACGACACCGAACAGGCCGCCTATAATCTCGGCGCCAATATCGCGATCGGCGCGTTGGAGTTCGGCGTCGCCAGCACATATCTTGATGACTTCAATGGGCCGGGCGAGGACGGCCTGGTGCTCGGTGCGGGCTTTGCCTACACGATCGATGCCTGGACCATCGGCGGCGGCTATGCCTATTTCGGCACCGAACAAGAAGGCTTCCAGGACGAGAACCTGCTGCAACGTGCCGGTCTCGATGTCAGCTATGCCATGGCCACAGGCATCGATCTCGATGCCGGGATTTTCTATAGCTAGAACGATGCGGCCGATGATGCGGGCGATTCAGCCGACGAGTATGATGCGTTCGAAATATCGATCGGTTCGTCCCTGACCTTCTGACGACCCAACCTTCTGACGGACTGGCCTTCTGACGACCTGGCCTTCTCACGACGGCACATAAAAAGACGGCCGCCTGTTGCCAGGCGGCCGTTCTTTCATTCTGCGAAAACCAGCGCCGCAGACTTAGCCTTGCGCAGCGCGGGCTGATTCAGCGGCGCGTTCGGCCTTCTTGCGCTCGTTGGGATCCAAGACCGCCTTGCGGATGCGGATCGCCTTCGGCGTCACTTCCACCAGCTCATCGTCTTCGATGTAAGCCAGCGCCTGCTCCAGGCTGTGCTTCATCGGCGGCGTCAGGCGAATGGCTTCGTCCTTCGACGTCGTGCGGATGTTGGTGAGCTGCTTCGACTTCAGCGGATTGACTTCAAGATCGTTGGCACGGCTGTGCTCGCCGATGATCATGCCTTCATAGATCGGCACGCCGGCATCGATCATGAGCTTGCCGCGCTCTTCGAGATTCCACAGCGCATAGGCGACCGCGATGCCGTCGGCATTCGAGATCAACACGCCGTTGCGACGGCCTTCGATCGGGCCCTTATAGGGCGCATAGCCGTGGAACAGGCGGCTCATGACGCCGGTGCCGCGGGTGTCGGTCAGGAACTCGCCGTGATAGCCGATGAGGCCGCGCGCCGGGACCAGCATGACGAGGCGGGTCTTGGCACCGCCGGAGGGACGCATCTCGACCAGTTCGCCGCGACGCTGGCCCAGCTTGTCGATGACGATGCCGGTGAAATCATCATCGACGTCGATGACGACTTCTTCGATCGGCTCCAGGCGCTGATTGGTCTTCGGATCGATCTGGAAAATGACGCGCGGGCGGCTGATGGAGAGCTCAAAGCCTTCGCGGCGCATCTGCTCGATGAGCACGCCCAACTGCAATTCACCGCGGCCGGAAACCTGGAACGCGTCCTTGTCCTCGGTCTCGGTGACGTGGATGGCGACGTTGCCTTCCGACTCACGCATCAGGCGATCGCGGATCATGCGGCTCGTCACCTTGTCGCCATCGCGACCGGCGAGCGGGCTGTCATTGACCGAGAAGCTCATGGAGAGCGTCGGCGGATCGATCGGCTGCGCCTTCAGCGGCACTTCGACTTCCATCGCGGCGATGGTGTCGGCGACGGTGCTGTCGGTGAGGCCCGCGATGGCGACGATGTCGCCGGCCTCGGCGGATTCAACCGGCGTGCGCTCGATGCCGCGGAAGGCCAGGAGCTTGGTCAGGCGGCCCACTTCGACCTGGGTCCCGTCGGGACGCATGGCGCGGAGCTGCATGTTGACGGTGGCGGTGCCGGTCTCGATGCGCCCCGTGAGAACGCGGCCGAGATAGTTGTCGTATTCGAGCGTCGTCACCAGCATCGAGAACGGCTTGTTCTCCTCGACGGTCGGGGCCGGCACATGGCGGACGATGAGGTCGTAAAGCGGCGCCAGATCCTTGCGCTCGCCCTTCTCCAGATCCTCGGTCGCCCAGCCCTGCTTCGAGGAGGCAAACAGCGTCGGGAAGTCGAGCTGTTCCGGCGTCGCGTCGAGGGCGGCGAACAGATCGAAGATCTGGTCATGGACGGCATGCGGGTCGGCGTCGGGGCGGTCGCATTTGTTGATCAGCACGATCGGACGCAGGCCGAGGCGCAGCGCCTTGGTGGTCACGAATTTGGTCTGCGGCAGGGCGCCTTCGGCGGCATCGACCAGCAGCACGACACCGTCGACCATGGAGAGGATGCGCTCGACCTCGCCGCCGAAATCGGCGTGGCCCGGGGTGTCGACGATGTTGATGCGGGTATCGTTCCACTGGATCGAGGTGCATTTCGCGAGGATGGTGATCCCGCGTTCCTTTTCCAGATCATTGGAATCCATCACCCGTTCCGCCACGATCTGGTTGGAACGGAAGGCGCCGGACTGGCGCAGGAGCTGGTCAACCAGGGTCGTCTTGCCGTGATCGACGTGGGCGATGATGGCGATATTGCGCAGTTTCATGGCTTCGCTTTTCAAAAATTGCGGTAACGCCCATCATCCCATGGCGATTGTTACAATCGCCATCGGCCGCCTTCACCCTAACCCTCACCCCGCGAACAGGGCGGAGGGAATTATTGTGGAATGGCAACCAGTTACTAGCGCTTCCGGCAAACCGGCCGCGATTTCCTCACCCTTGCCCCGCACATTGGGGAAACGGCTGGAATGAGGGGTGCTTTTTCAAGCGGGCTTTTACCCTATTAGCCCACTTGCTGCAACAAAAGCTCTGCAAGGGGGGTCTCCGGCCGGGCCCCGAAATGGCTGATCACCTCGCCGGCGGCCAGGGCCGCGATGCGCCCGCTATCGGCATGGTCCCGCCCCTGGGTGTAGCCATAGAGGAAGCCGGCGGCATAAAGGTCCCCCGCCCCGGTCACGTCGACGACCTTGGCGACGGGCCAGGCCGGCACTTCGATGAGCTGCGGGCCGGCCACGATCAGCGAACCCTTGGCGCTCCGGGTGATGGCGGCAAGGCTGCAATGTTCGCGGGTGATGCGCACCGCCTCGTCAAAATCGGCGGTTTCCCACAGGGCCGTGATCTCATGCTCGTTGGCGAACAGGATATCGACATGGTTCTTCACCAGGTCCTGGAACTCCGAGAGATAGCGGCCGACGCAGAACGGATCGGAAAGGCTCAGCGAAATCTCGCGACCGGCGCCATGGGCGAGGTTGGCGGCCTTCAGGAAGGCCTGCTTGGCCAAAGGCGGATCCCACAGATAGCCTTCGAGATAGGTGACCTTCGAACGCGTCACCACCATGGGATCCACGTCGTCCGGCGTCAATTCGACGCAGGCGCCGAGATAGGTGTTCATGGTGCGCTCGGCATCCGGCGTCACGAAAATCATGCTGCGGGCCGTCGGCGTGGTGGTGGTCGCCGTGGCGGTTTCGAAATGAACGCCGGTCGCCCGCATGTCGTGGCGGAAGATGCCGCCCAGCTGGTCATTGCCGACCTTGCCGATATAGGCGCCCCGGCCCCCCAGGCTCGCGATGCCGGCAATGGTGTTGCCGCAGGAGCCGCCGGAGGCCTCGACCGCCGGTCCCATGGCCTCGTAAAGCTCTTCGGCGCGCGGGGCATCGATCAGGGTCATGGTGCCCTTGTTGAGGCGCATGGTCTCGATGAAGTCGAGATCGCAATGGGCCAGCACGTCAACAATGGCATTGCCAATGCCGCACACGTCAAACAGCTTGTCGGTCATTCATCCCCGCACTGATAAGGCTACGCCCCGACCGCAAGATGCGCCGGGCGCCAATGGCCGCGAAGTATAGGGATCGCGCCGTTTTGGGCAAGGCAGTGGGGTCAGCCGATATGGTCGGTCAGCTGATATGATCGGTGGGGCACCGCTGCAACAGATAGATGGGGACGAAGCCGAAGCCCGGGCCACGGCAGGTCTCCTCGGCACTGTCCGGACCGACCAGGCGCAAGGTGCAATCGATGAGATCGATATGCGGCCAGGGGCTGTTGCGGAAATCCTGCCGGTAGACGGCGATGCCCTCGCCGAAGGCGAGGTCCGTGCCATCCGGCGGGTCGCCCATCTGCCGGTCGCTGAAGGTGATGCGGTCCGCCGTCAAATGGATGCGGTAGCCGGTATCGTCGCACCAATGGCCAAGCAGCCGCTCGGCTGCCTGGGCCGGCCCTGCCAGCAGCGGCAGGATCAGGCCAGCGACCATGAAACGGCACATCTTGCGGCGGCGCATCACCCGCTTATCTCCTGAATGAGCCAAATGATCCTGCTCCTGCCTGCCCCGGATTGCCCAGCCCCCGATTGCCGAGCCCACCAGTTTCCGCTAAATAATGGCAACATTCTGACAGAACTGGATAAATTTCTTGCTGCACGCCCTTTCCCTGGCCTTTGGCCAGCTCAGCGATCCGCGCATCCTGAAACTGATCGGCTTCAGCCTCGCCATCACCCTGGGCCTGTTCGTCGGTCTCTATTTCCTGGCCGACTACCTCATTTCCACCTATCTCAGCCTGGACGGCTGGTGGGGCAACCTTCTCAGCGGTGTCGGGACCTTCCTCATCGCCTGGTTCACCTTTCCCATGTTTGCCGTGGCCCTCGCTGCCCTGTTCTCCGATCAGGTGATCGATGCCGTGATGGCCAGGCATTATCCGGGCCGGCAGATGCCCCATTCGGTCTCGATCCCGGAAATGATCGCCGATGGCTTGAAAATGGCCGTCATCGCCCTCGTCGGCAACGTGCTGGCGCTGGTCTTCCTGTTCGTGCCCTTCGTCTACCCGTTCGTGGCCTATGGTCTCAACGGCTACCTGCTGGGGCGGGAATATTATGAAATGCCGGCGTTCCGGCGCTTGCCGCGGCCCGAGGCCAAGGCCCTGTTCCTGCGCCACCGCGGCCGTTTCGTCCTCTCCGGGGTGGTGATCGCCTTCCTGTCGACAATCCCGTTCCTCAACCTCATCGCACCCATCATCGGCATCGCTTTTATGGTGCATATGTTTGAATCTGTGGTAAATCTGGGATCGCGTCGGGGGTAGGCGTTCGGGGACGGCGCGCAACTTCCAGGGATCATTTTCTCAAGTTTCAGGCTAGGGACCAGCACCGCATGTTTGGCAAAAAGAAAGACGAACAACCGACCCAAGGTTCGACCGCGAGCCCGGCCGATGGCGACAGCAAGAATTATGCAAAGCCCGATGCGGCGGCCGCCTCGGCGCCGGCCCGCCCGGCGATGAACCCCGACATCGCCCGCCGCAGCCCGGACATGAGCGCTTTTGCGCCGCGTCCTGCCGGCAGCAGCACCAGCCCCGCCCAGCGCACCACCGCCGAGGCCGAGCAGAAGAAGCTCATCGTCGGCCGCGACATTTTCCTCAATGGCGAGATCCGCACCTGCGACAGCCTCGTCGTCGAAGGCAAGGTCGAAGCGGTGCTGTCCGATTGCCGCGCCATGGACATCGCCGGCTCCGGTGAATTCCGCGGCTCGGCCGAAATCGAATCCGCCGACATTTCGGGCCGGTTCGACGGCGACCTCATCGTGCGCCAGCGCCTCACCATCCGTGCCACCGGCAAGGTGCTCGGCAAGATCCGCTACGGCCAGCTCGAGGTCGAACGCGGCGGTGTCATCTCCGGTACCATCGAAGCGCTCGCCGACGGCGCTGCGGTTCCCCCCGCTTCCGGCAACGGCCGCTAAGCGTTAGTGCCTTTGGATCCCCGGCCGGTCGGCCGGGGGCCCGCAGGCTTCGGGGGTTCGTGCTGGGGGAGAGTGGAACGTGTATCGTTCCCAAACATTTCTTACATCAAAGCGCCGCACTGCAGTCCTGAAGACCGCGCGCGCGACCGCCCTCCCGACATTGTTGCTCGCCACAGCCGTGCTGCTCTCTGCCTGCGCCCAGACCGGCAAGGCCGTGGCACTTAACGGCGCCACCAAGCAGCCCAAGAAGCCGGCGCATGGAATCATGATGCCGGCGGCAGAAGCCGCCACGTCACCGGCGCCTGAAGTGACGGCGCCCGCGGAGACGGCACCCGCAGCGACGACACCGGCAATGCCCTCGATCGCCACCATCTGGCAAAGCGCCGACAAGCTGATGGGCCTCGCACCGGAAGAACTGCAGGCCGCCCTCGGCGCGCCGGCGCGCATCCGCGATGAAGAAACCGGACGCATCTATCAGTATATCGGCAGCGATTGCGTGCTCGACCTTTTCCTCTATCAGAGTGTCGAGGGCAGCTACCGGGTTTCCTATGCCGAGGCGCGCTCGGTGCGCGCCGACAAGAAACCGGTCGATGCATGCCTGAAATCGCTGCCGGCACCGATCGTCGCGGATAACGCACCCACGAGCTGAATATTGGCGAGCTGACTACTGGCGAGCTGATTGTCGGCCAGTTGATCCTTGGTGGCTACTTGCCGCCCTTGGCTTCGCGCCGCGCGGCCTTCTCGGCAATCCCCGAAATACCTTCGCGCGCCTTGAGGGCCGCCCAGACATCGGCGGGATCGACACCGCGATCGGACCATAGCACCAGCAGGTGATAAAGCAGGTCCGAGGATTCGGCGACCAGCGCTGCGTTGTCGCCGCGCATCGCCTCGATCAAGGCTTCGACCGCTTCCTCGCCCACTTTCTGCGCGATCTTGGCGGTACCCTTGCTGAACAGCTTGGCGGTATGCGATTGCGTCGGGTCGCCGCCCTTACGGCCTTCGATCGTCTTGAACAGACAATCGAGCACGGTGCCGTCGAGTTTATCAGCAGACATGACGCAAACCCTTACCTTTCCAGGAGATATCAGCGCTCCAGGCGCATCGCCAAACCAGCCCTCACCATATGCTCTTTTGCTTGACCAATGGTAAACGTCCCGAAATGGAAAATCGAGGCGGCCAGGACCGCCGTCGCATGCCCTTCGCGGATGCCGGCCACCAGGTCGTCGAGCGAACCCACCCCGCCAGACGCGATCACAGGTACTGTTACCGCATCGGCGATGGCGCGGGTCAGGGCCAGATTGTAGCCGGCCTTGGTGCCATCGCGGTCCATCGAGGTCACCAGCAATTCGCCGGCGCCGTTTTCCGCCATGCGTTTGGCAAATTCGACGGCATCGATGCCGGTCGGGTTGCGGCCGCCATGGGTGAAGATCTCGAATTTGCCAGGCGCCGTCTCCTTGGCGTCGATCGAGACCACGATGCATTGATCGCCGAATTTCTGCGCCGCCTGGCGCACGAAATCGGGATCGTTCACGGCCGCCGTGTTGATCGACACCTTGTCGGCACCGGCCAGCAGCAGCTTGCGGATGTCCTCCGACTTCCGCACACCGCCACCGACGGTGAGCGGCATGAAGCAGGCCTCGGCGGTCTTCGACACCACGTCATAAAGCGTGTCGCGGTTCTCGTGGCTGGCGGTGATGTCGAGGAAGGTGAGCTCATCGGCGCCGGCGGCGTCATAGAGCTTCGCCTGCTCGACCGGATCACCGGCATCGACGAGGTTGACGAAATTGACGCCCTTCACGACACGGCCGTCTTTCACATCGAGACAGGGTATGACGCGCATCTTCAGCATCACGCGCGCTCCCGAAGGAGCTGCAGTGCTTCCTTGAGATCGAGCCTGCCGTCATAGATGGCGCGGCCTGAGATGACGCCGACGATGCCGCCGCCCTTGCCGCGCGATGAGGGCAGCGCATCGAGCAAGGCGTGGATATCGTCAAGCGAGGAGACGCCGCCCGAGGCGATGACGGGGATGCTGAGCGCGGCGGCGAGTTCTGCCGTCGCTGGTACATTGACGCCCTGCAGCAGGCCGTCGCGATCGATGTCGGTATAGATGATGGCGGCAACACCGGCATCCTCGAAGCGGCGCGCGAGATCGAGCGCCGTCAGTTCCGAGGTTTCCGCCCAGCCTTCGACGGCGACCTTGCCGCCCTTGGCATCGATGCCGACGGCGATCTTGCCCGGAAAGCGCCTGCAGGCCTGCTTGACGAGGTCGGGATTCTTCAAGGCGACGGTACCGAGAATGACGCGTGCGACACCCTTCTTCAGCCAGGCCTCGATGCGGCCCATATCGCGGATCCCACCGCCCAATTGCACCGGCAGGGCGGTGGCAGCCAATATGCCTTCGACCGCCGCTTCGTTCACGGGGGCGCCGGCAAAGGCACCGTCGAGATCAACCAGATGCAACCATTCGGCCCCGGCGGCGGCAAACTGGCGGGCCTGGTCGGCGGGGTCGGTGTTGAAGACGGTCGCCTGCGCCATGTCGCCCTTGATGAGGCGCACGCATTGACCGCCCTTGAGGTCGATCGCCGGAAAAATGATCATTGGGTACCTTCCAGCGACTTCCAGAAATAGAGACCGCCGACATAGTGCCCGTCGACCTGGGCGTAGCGCGGATGCCGGCCGATCTCGTGATAGCCCAAGGCCCGGTAGAGGCTGATTGCCGCCTGCTGCGTTTCGCGCACATCGAGGTTGAGCACCTTGATATTGCGCGCGCGCGCTTCCGTCTCGACCGCTTCCGTCAACAGCCGTGCCAGACCATGGCCGCGCGCCCAGGGGGCGACGAAAGACGTGGTGAGATGAGCCGAATGGCTTTGGGCTTCGTTGTTGCGCGTCGGGCGGACCAGCTGCGCGGAGCCAGCCACGGTGCCGTCGAGCTTGCCGATGAACAGCGCGCGGTCCGGCACCAGGGTAACGCCCTTCCAGAACACTTCGAGGATGTTGCGGTGGGGCGGCTTCAGCCAGCCGAAGCCGCCGCCGGCCTCGATCGCGGCCTGGGTCGCATCGCACAGTTCTTCAAGCTCGTTGCGCTTCAATTCGGTGACAATGCTGATCGATAGATCGGCCATGGTGCGGTCCTCTGCTCCTACGGCTTCCAGCGCAGAAAATTGCCGAGCAAAGCGAGGCCGACCGCCTGGCTTTTCTCAGGGTGGAACTGCAGGCCCACCAGATTGTCGCGCCCGATGGCCGCAGCGACCGGACCGCCGTAATCGACATCGGCCAGCAGGTCCTGCGGGCGGTCGAGGAGGTAATGATAGGAGTGCACGAAATAGCCATGGGCACCCGATTTAAGCCCGGCGAAGATCGGGTGGTCGGGTCGGCGCAAATTGAGATCGTTCCAGCCCATCTGCGGAATCTTCAGCGTGGGATCGTTCGGCGTCAGCTTCACTACCCTGCCCTTGATCCAGTCCAGACCAGGATGTTCGCCATATTCGACACCGACCGTCGCCATCAACTGCATGCCGACGCAGATGCCGAGGAACGGCCGCCCCTTCACGATCACGGCTTCCGACATCGCCGCCACCACGCCGGGCACGGCTTCCAGGCCCCGTTTGCATTCGGCAAAGGCGCCAACACCGGGCAGCACGACGCGATCGGCCCGCGCGATGGCGTCCGGATCAGCGGTGACGATGACATCCTCGCCGGTTGTCCTGGCCGCAAAGGCCAGCGCCTTGGCCGCGGATCTGAGATTGCCCGCGCCGTAATCGATGACCGCGACCGTCATGGCTGCTTGGCGCGTGAGGCGACCCCAAGGCTTCCACTCAGTGTGCCCTTGGTCGAGGGCACGGAATCCGACTTGCGCGGATCGATCTCGATCGCGTGGCGCAAGGCGCGCGCCAGGGCCTTGAAGCAGCTCTCGACGATATGGTGGTTGTTCTCGCCATAGAGGTTTTCGACATGGAGGGTGAGGCCGGCATTCTGCGCGAAGGCCTGGAACCACTCCTTGAACAGCTCCGTATCCATCTCGCCCAATTTGTCGCGGCTGAAAGTCACCTTCCAGATGAGATAGGCGCGGTTCGAGGCGTCGAGGGCGACGCGGGTCAGCGTCTCATCCATCGGGATGGTCGCTTCGCCATAGCGGTTGATGCCGACGCGCTCGCCAAAAGCCTCCGGAAACGGCCAGGCCCAGCGCGATGCCGGTATCCTCGGTCGTGTGGTGATAGTCGATATGGAGGTCGCCCTTGGCATGAACCTTGATGTCCATCAGCGAATGGCGCGCGAGCTGGTCCAGCATATGGTCGAGAAAGCCGATGCCGGTCGAAATCTCCGACCGTCCCTGGCCGTCGAGATTGACCTCGACGGCGATCTCGGTTTCCTTGGTCCTGCGCTCGTTCTTGCCAATACGCATCACGAATTCCTGCCCGCTTGGGTAAAAAGGCCTTAATTGCCGGGTTCTTAGCAGCGATGAGCCGTTCTGGCCAGTGGTTAGACGCCCTCGGGCGGCCGGCACGGTCCCGGATTGCGGGCTTGATTGCCGCCAAACGTTAACCTATCTCCCCGGGTAGCCCATTCAGCCGGCCCGACGCACCCTTTCCCCGGACCTTTCGAGCCGGGCCCTTTGAGGATCATTCATGTCGCGTGATGAGAACGACAAGCATGGCCCCCTGATGCATGGCCTTGCTCCCTGGCATGGCACCACCATCCTGCTCGTGCGCAAGGGGACCGAGGTGGTCCTGGCCGGCGACGGCCAGGTGACCGTGGGACCCACGGTGATGAAATCCAACGCCAAGAAGCTGCGCCGGCTCGGCAAGGGCCAGGTGATCGCCGGTTTTGCCGGGGCGACCGCCGACGCCCTCACCCTCTTCGAGCGGCTGGAAGCGAAACTGGAGCAATACCCGGCCCAATTGGCCCGTGCCTGCGTGGAGCTGGCCAAGGATTGGCGGACCGACCGCTATCTGCGGCGCCTGGAAGCCATGATGGCGGTCGCTGACCCCAGCGTCAGCCTGATCCTGACCGGCACCGGCGACGTGCTGGAACCGGAAGACGGGCTCATCGGTATCGGGTCCGGGGGCGCCTATGCGCTGGCGGCCGCGCGCGCCCTCATTGATATCGAGGGGCTGGATGCCGAGACGATCGCCAGGCGCGCGATGAAGATCGCCGGCGATATCTGCATCTATACCAACCACAATGTCATGATCGAAAAGCTGTAAACCGATGCCCGATTCAAACGCTGCCCAGAACGCCGATCGCAAGCCATCTGCCAAGGCCGAAGAACCCTTGGTGACCTCGTCGCTGACGCCGCGCGAGATCGTCTCGGAACTCGACCGGTTCATCGTCGGCCAGAACGACGCCAAGCGCGCGGTCGCCATTGCGCTGCGCAACCGCTGGCGCCGGCAGCAGCTGGACCCTGGCATGCGCGAGGAAGTGAGCCCGAAGAACATTCTCATGATCGGGCCGACCGGTGTCGGCAAGACCGAGATCGCGCGGCGTCTGGCCAAGCTCGCCCAGGCACCGTTCCTGAAAGTGGAAGCGACCAAGTTCACGGAAGTCGGCTATGTCGGGCGCGATGTCGAACAGATCATCCGCGACCTCATCGAGATTGCGATTGCCATGTCGAAGGAGAAGATGCGCCGCCAGGTCCGCGCGAAAGCGGAAACCCTGGCCGAGGAACGTGTCCTCGATGCGCTGGTCGGCGAAGGCTCGGGTCCTGAGACCCGCGCCAAGTTCCGCCGCATGCTGCGCGCGGGCGAGCTCGACGACAAGGAGATCGAACTCAGTGTGAAGGATAGCGGTGCGGCATCCATGCCGACCATCGACATCCCCGGCATGCCCGGCGCCTCGATGGGCATGATCAATCTGAACGAGATGCTGGGCAATGTCATGGGCGGCCGCACCAAGACGCGGCGCATGAACGTCTCCGATTCCTACGAAGTGCTGCTGTCGGAAGAAGCCGACAAGCTGCTCGACCAGGAGAAGGTGACGGCTGAGGCGATCCGCGCGGTCGAACAGAACGGCATCGTGTTCCTCGATGAGATCGACAAGATCTGCGCACGCTCCGAACGGGCCGGCGCCGATGTCAGCCGCGAAGGCGTGCAGCGCGATCTGCTGCCGCTCATCGAAGGAACGCAGGTGGCGACGAAGTATGGTCCGGTGAAAACCGACCACATCCTGTTCATCGCCTCGGGCGCCTTCCATTTGGCGAAGCCCAGCGATCTGCTGCCGGAATTGCAAGGCCGCCTGCCGATCCGCGTCGAGCTGGATGCGCTGACCAGAGAAGATCTGCGCCGCATCCTCACTGAACCGGAAGCCAGCCTCATCAAGCAATATGTGGCGCTGCTCGGCACCGAAGGTGTGACGCTCGACTTCACCGATGACGCCATCGATGCGCTGGCGGACCTCGCAACCGACATCAACACCTCGGTCGAAAACATCGGTGCGCGACGCCTGCACACGGTGCTGGAACGGTTGCTGGAGGAAGTGAGCTTCACCGCCTCCGAGATGACCGGCAAGACCATCACCATCGACGGCGCCTATGTGCGCGACCGCGTGGCCCCGCTCGCCAAGAACACGGATCTCTCGAAGTTCATTCTGTAGCGCGCTTTCCACCTACGCTGAAACGTCGGCGATAGTCGCTGGGCGTCAGGCCCATGCTGGCCTGGAAGACCTTGGTGAAGGCGCCGGCGTCTTCATAGCCGACGCGCCAGGCGATCTGGTCGACCTTGTGGTTGGTGAGTTCCAGCATCTCGCGAGCCTTGGCGATGCGCAGGAGCTGCAGATAGCGGGTGGGATTGAAACCCGTGGCCTTCTGAAAGCGGCGCAGGAACGTGCGCTCACCCAGTTTCGCCTGAGCAGCCATCTGCGGCAGGGTCAACTTCTCCGCCGCATGGCGCTGCAGCCAATGCTGCACTTTGAGGATTGCCGCGTCGCCATGGGCGAGCTTCGGGCTGACGGCGGAATAGAAACGCTGCTCGCGCCCCGCCGCATCCACCAGGAAGAAGCGTGCGACGCTGAGCACGATGGCCGGGCTGATAAAGCGCTCGATGATCTTGAGCCCCAGTTCCACCCAGGCCATGACACCGCCCGCGGTGATGATGTCGCCATCCTCGATCAGCAGCTTGTCGCCATCGACCGCGATCTCGGGGAAACGGGCCTGCAGTTTCTCGGCCAGCGACCAATGGGTGGTGGCTGGGCGCCCGTCGAGGAGGCCCGCCTCGGCCAGCAGGAAGGCGCCGGCGCAGACCGAGGACATGACCGCGCCCTTGCCATGCTGGTGTTTCAGGAAGCGCAGCAGCGGCGCCCCTTGCGCGGTCCAGACCGGGTCGCCGAGGCAGGGCGGCAGAATGAGCACGTCGAGCAGTTTGGGTATGGCGTCGGGCGCGGTGAAGCCCCGGGTGACCCGGCCTTCCGCGCCCTGGACCCAATGGCTTACCCGCAAGGTGGGCACGTCACGAAGCCCTTCTTCGGCGCAGAGCCGGTTGGCGGTGAGGAACATGTCGGTGAGACCATGCAGCGCCGCCGCCTGCGCACCTGGATAAGCGAGGATGCCGATATCGATGAATCTGGCCCGGGATGTCACGGGGGTTGTCATTTGTCAGTTTTAACCAGATCTATGTCAGTTCCGCCAATGGGCAGGATGGGCGGATCCGGCTAAGAAAGCCAGATCGAAACGCAACCACCCAGGTCAGGAGCTATCCGACATGAGCAAGAACGGCCTTCTCGTCGTCGACGTGCAGAACGATTACTTCCCCGGCGGCCGCTGCGTCCTCAGCGATATGGACAAGGCCAGCGACAATGTGGCGAAGCTCATCGCCGCCGCCCGCGCCGGCGGCCATCCGGTCTTCCACGTGCAGCACATCATGGAAGAAGCCGGCTCGCCCTTCTTCACCAAGGGCACGGATGGTGCCGAGATTCATGCCAAGACAAAGCCGGCTGCGGGCGAAGCCCTGGTGGTGAAGAGCGAGGTGAATGCCTTCCTCGGCACCGACCTCAAGGCCAGGCTCGATGCGGCCGGCGTCAAAGACCTCATCGTTTGCGGGGCCATGAGCCATATGTGCGTCGATGCGGCGACGCGTGCCGCTTCTGATTTCGGTTACCAGGTGACACTGGCACATGATGCCTGTGCGACACGCGATGCGGACTTCAACGGCATCGCGGTGCCGGCGGCCCAGGTGCATGCCGCCTTCATGTCGGCCCTCGGCTCCTATGCCAAGGTCGTATCGACGGCGGATGTCATCAACACTACTCTGAAGGCAGTGTAAGATTCCGCCACGCCATTGAGGGACGCATGCGATGAGCACGATCAAGACCAAGGACGGTACCGAGATCTATTACAAGGATTGGGGTACGGGACAGCCCGTCGTCTTCGCCCATGGCTGGCCGCTCAGCTCGGACAGCTGGGAAGCGCAGATGCTGCATGTCGCCAACAATGGCTACCGCGCCATCGGCCATGATCGTCGCGGCCATGGCCGCTCGACCCAGAGCTGGG
Organism: Rhodospirillaceae bacterium; assembly: GCA_016712715.1. Classification (NCBI taxonomy): domain Bacteria; kingdom Pseudomonadati; phylum Pseudomonadota; class Alphaproteobacteria; order Rhodospirillales; family Rhodospirillaceae; species Rhodospirillaceae bacterium. The sequence goes on along the minus strand of JADJQM010000002.1, from coordinate 652,801 downwards.
CCGGCAACGACATGGACCATTATGCCGACGATCTCGCAGCGCTCATCGAGCAGCTTGATCTGAAAGACGTCATTCTGATCGGCTTCTCGACCGGCGGCGGCGAGATCACCCGCTATATTGGTCGTCATGGCACAAAGCGCGTCGCCAAGGCCGTGCTGGTCTCGGCGGTGCCGCCGCTCATGGTGAAGACGGCGGCCAATCCCGGCGGCCTGCCGATCGATGTCTTCGATGGCATCCGTGCAGGGAGCCTCAAGGACCGCTCGCAGCTCTACCAGGACATCGCGAGCGGGCCGTTCTTCGGCTACAACCGCCCCGGCGCGAAGCCCAGCCAGGGGGCGATCGATTCCTTCTGGCTCCAGGGCATGATGGGCGGCCACAAGAACACCTTCGACAGCATCAAGGCGTTCTCGGAAACCGACTTCACCGAGGATCTGAAAAAATTCGACGTGCCGACGCTCATCATCCATGGCGATGACGATCAGATCGTGCCGATCGACGCCGCGGGCCGCGCCTCACATAAACTGGTGAAGGGCTCGACCCTGAAGGTCTATCCCGGCGCCCCGCACGGCATCACGGAGACCCACAAGGACCAGCTTAACGCGGATCTGCTCGCCTTCATCAAATCCTGATGATGGTCAGCCAGCGGCAGCGATAGGTGCTGCCGCGGCGCTGACCTGGGCTTCCAGCTGATCCACCAGTTCCTTGGGCAGATTGAGCTTGGCGCTCAAGGCCGAGATATAGGCCTTCTCGCGCACGTCATCGGGATCGATGGCGAGGCGGGAGGCGAGCCAGATTTCGGCGGCCTGCTCCGGGCCGTTCGGCAAGGCCGCGATCGCCTCGAGATTGGCCGGACGGCCGAGTTCGTCGAACACGAAGGCCTTGGCCTCGGCGTCGAGGCCAAGCTCCTCGATCCGCGCAAAAAGCTGGGTCTGTTCCTGGGCGTCGATATGCCCGTCTGCCTTGGCGGCTGAAATCATCGCGCGCACCAAAGCGAGGGCGAAGGGCCTTCCGTCGCTGGAGATGCCGTGGGCAGGGTCGAACGGGCTGTCGACCGGTGCCGGCAGGACCGGAACACCGGCCGCGGGGACGCTGCTGCGTGCGGCTGGTGCCGGCACCGGCGCGCCCTGCTTCTGCTGATAGTTCTGCCACGCCTTGTAGGCAAGGCCGCCGAGGACCGCCGCACCGCCATAGCCGAGCAGGCCGCCGCCGATCTTCTTGGCCTTCTTGGACCCGAGCAGCAGGCCGATCAGACCACCGGTGGCGGCGCCGGCCGCGAAGGTGCCGGCCTTCTGCCGGTTGATGCCACCCAGCAAATCCCCGACGCCCGTGCGACCCATGCCGGCCGAAGCCGACCCATTCCCCAGGAAATCTTCCAGCAACCGCTTCGGATCGAACACGCGCTACCTCCGGCCATGATCACATCAAGAGGTATCCAGATAGGGTTGCCGGCCGGTTGTTCAACCGGGAAAACAGGGTGCTTCGAACGCGAGCCGGACCGGCACTGGACAGCCGGGTGTGAGTGGGGAGGCAGAACGTTCACTCCCTGCCCCTAATCCGTGACATTGCGCGCGCCGCCGCAAGAAAAGACTTGTCGGCCAACCTCCTCTACTCCTAGGAATTGTCGAGGCAATTGTCAGGGAAATTACCTGCTGATGTAGAAATCCGGGTTTGCGCATGGAATTGGTTAACACGCGGACCGGCGCGGCCGGTCGCAGACATGGACAGATCAAGAGATGGTCGGACGTGCCGGAGACTGGCTTGCAACGCGACGGTAAAAATCCCGAGGCCGTGGTCGGCGCCTGCCCGGAGGACCCGCAGCAGGCGCTGTTGTGGGAAGAACGGCGTCTGGCTGCCTTGCACCACAGCGGCATCCTCGATACCGAGAGCGAGCCGAACTTCGACGACCTCACCGCCCTTGCCGCCCAGATCTGCGAAACGCCGCTGTCGCTGGTCTGTTTCGTCGACCGCGATCGGCTGTGGTTCAAATCCTTCCATGGCGGCAACCTCAAGGAGTATCGGCGGACAAGATCGTTCTGTGATCATGCCATCCGCGCGCCGGGCATCTTTGAAGTCTCTGACCTGGCGTCGGATACCAGATTCCAGGATGAGGAGCTGGTGAGCGATTGCGGCTTCCGCTTCTATGCCGCGGCGCAGATCAAATCCCGCGATGGAGAAATCCTCGGCACGTTCTCGGTCCTGGATCACCGGCCGCATTCGCTCAGCGACGCACAACGCGCGGCACTGACCCGCCTCGCCAATCAATGCAGCGACCAGATCGCCTTGCGCAGCCTGCTGCGCGAGCGGGAGCTGGAGATATCGACACGCACCCAGGCCTTGCGCGCCACCGAGGCGCGATTGAGCGCCTTCATGCAACATGCGCCCATCACCATGTCGGTGAAGGACCTCGACGGCCGCTACCTGATGGTCAACCATGCCAGCGAGCGGTTCTATGGCCTGCCCGCCGAGCAGATTCTCGGCCGCCGGATCACCGATATCGAACCATCGAAGGGCGGGCCCACCGTCGTCCAGTTGGAGACCGAGATGCGCGCCCTCGGCGCATCGGTGACGCGGGAGATCTGCTACGAGCGCGATGGCGGCAAGCGCTGGTACCGCGACATCAAGTTCCCCGTGCCTGACGAGCATGGCGCGATCGTCGCCATCGGCGGCATCGGCGTCGAGATCACCGCGGCCAAGCTGGCGGAGGAAGAGCTGATCGAGGCCAAGGAACATGCCGAGGCGGCCAATCAGGCGAAGTCGCAGTTCCTGGCCAATATGAGCCATGAATTGCGCACGCCGCTGAATGCCATTCTCGGCTTCTCGGAAATTCTGTCGCGCGATTCACTGGGGCCGATCAGCGCCGAAAAGACCCGCGCCTACGCCGCCGACATTCACGAGAGCGGGCGCCTGCTGCTCAACATCATCAACGATATCCTCGATCTCTCCAAGGTCGAGGCCGGCCGCATGGTGCTGAGCGAGGCGCCCTGCAACCTCTTCGAACTGACGCGCCACGCCCCTCAATCTGGTCGCCAATGCTGCCCAGACCAAGAATTTGAAACTGATCAATGCCGTTCCGGAATCGCTGCCGCAGGTTCTGGCCGACGAACGGGCGCTGACCCAGATCCTGCTCAACCTCGTCAACAATGCGGTGAAGTTCACCTTGCCCGGCGGCGAGGTCAAGGTCGAGGGCGCGCTGGTCAATCAGGGCGATGTCGGCGAGGGCGTCGTCCTTGCCGTTTCCGATACCGGTATCGGGATCGCCAGCGAGGACATTCCGTTGGTGTTCTCGGCCTTCGGCCAGGTCGAGGATGCGTTCGTGCGTGGCCATGAAGGTGCCGGTCTCGGCCTGCCGATCGCGCGCGCCCTCGCTGAGGTACAGGGCGGCAGGCTCGATCTTCACAGCCGCATCGGGGTGGGGACGCGGGTCACCTTGTGGTTGCCGAAGACGCGCATCATCCAGGGATGATACGCGCCTTCGCTGGTGCCACGCGCGATTACGGCTGGTAGCTGATCTGCACGAAATCGTCGAGCTGGTCGAGATTGCTCCAACCCTGGTTCTGGATGCCGTCAAGCTCGACCGAGCTGCCATTGGCAAACTTGATCAGCACGTCGCCATCATCGGTCGAGGTGACCGTGACGCCGGGTGCGTTGGCATCGGCCAGGCCTTCGAGCACGAGAGCTTCCATCGAGACATCGAGGTCGGCGATGATGTCGTGGCCGTCCAGCATCGTATCGACATAGAAGGTATCGTCGCCGGCGCCGCCCTTCATCACGTCCGAGCCTTCTTCGCCGAACAGGCGGTCATTGCCGTCGCCGCCGGAGAGAGCGTCGTCGCCGGCTTCGCCGTAAAGATCATCATTGCCGCCGCCACCGCTGAGCTCGTCGTTGTTCTCCTCGCCATAGAGGCGATCATTGCCGGCGCCGCCATCGAGGAAATCATTGCCAAGCCCGCCATAGAGCCGGTCCTGGCCCTCATCACCGAACAGCTTGTCGTCACCGGCATCGCCGAACAGGCGATCATTCTCGGTGCCGGCATGAATCGTCATTGCCGCTGCCGCCATAGAGCCAGTCATAGCCGGCGCCACCGAACAGCAGATCGTTGTCGCCATCGCCATAGAGATAGTCGTCGCCAAGGCCGCCATCGATCGTGTCGTTGCCGCTGCCGCCATGGAGATTGTCATTGCCGCTGGCGGGTCCGGCGACCGGGCTCGGCGGCACATTGCTGTCGCCGAAGATGGTGTCGTTGCCGGTGCCGCCCCAGATATTGTCGTCGCCATGCCCGCCGATCAGCAAATCATTGCCGGCCGCGCCGTCGATGGAGTCGTTGCCCGACCCACCATCGACGGTGTCATTGCCACCGCCGGCATTGACCGTGTCATGGCCGCCCAGGGCGTAGATCGTGTCGGCGGCATTGGTGCCATTGATGGTCTCGGCGCCGTTGGTGCCGTAGATCGGGAAATAATAGGGGTAATAGGGTTCCGGATACTGACCGATCGGGGTCGTGCCGGTGTTGGTGACCAGAGCCATGATATCCTCCGCAAGGTCGGCGCTGAGGGGCGGTAGCGCCGGAACCGTTACAGCTTGGTCACCCCGGCGCCCTGGAATGTTCGCCGGGTTTGCGTGACGGTCATCACGAATCCACCCGGACCGCGGGGGATTCGCCCCAGATTCGACGCCCTCCGCATGCCTCGGCCCATTAGACAAGCGCCGCCTTATCCGCTATCAGGGCGGCCATGTCGCAAAAAGACCCCCAATCGGACCCAAAAGACGCCGCCGAAAGCGCCGCCGCCGGCGAATCGCCGATCCTCTCGGCCCGTTCCATCGCGCTCGACCTCATGGATGCCGGGTTCCGGCTCCGGAAGCCTCTGGACGAGGCGCTGGGCGAACATGCCGAACTCGACGAGCTCGCGCCGCGCGACCGGCAATTCGTGCGCGCCCTGGTCGCCACCACCTTGCGTCACATGGGGCAGATCGACCATGCCCTGGGCCAATGCCTGGAAAAGCCCCTGCCGGCGCGCGCGCTCATCGTGCGCAACATCCTGCGCTTAGGGGCGGCCCAGATCATGTTCCTCTCCACCGCACCCCATGCCGCCGTCGACACCATGGTGACGCTCGCCGCCCAGCGCGGCGAGACCGGTTTCAAGGGCCTCATCAACGCGGTGCTGCGCCGCATCTCGCGCGATCCCCAGGCTTATCTCGCCTCCGCCCCGGCCGGCGCCGTCAGTCTCCCTGACTGGCTGTGGCAGAGCTGGGTCAAGGCCTATGGCGTCGCCAAGGCAACGCAGATCGCGACCGCCCATCTCTACGAACCGCCGCTCGATTTCTGCTGCAGGCGACCGGCCGAGGCCGATTACTGGGCGAGCCAGCTCCATGCCCGCACCATGTCGCTGCCCGGCACCCTGCGCCGCCCGGTGGCGTCGGAAGGTGGCGAGCGGTTGCACCAGCGGGTCGAAGACCTGCCGGGTTATGCCGAGGGTGCCTGGTGGGTGCAGGATCTCGCCGCGCAGATTCCAGCGCGCCTCCTTGGCAATGTGGCTGGCCAGCGCGTGATCGATCTCTGTGCCGCCCCCGGCGGCAAGACCGCGCAATTGGCGGCGGCGGGTGCCCAGGTGACGGCGCTCGATCGGTCACGGCCGCGCCTCGCACGGGTGAAGGAAAATCTCGACCGCCTGCGGCTCCATGCCGAACTGGAAGCGGCCGATGCGGCGCTGTGGGATCGCGGCCGCGATTTCGACGCCGTGCTGCTGGATGCGCCCTGCTCGGCCACCGGCACCATCCGCCGTCATCCGGATGTCGCCTGGCTCAAGGATCCGCGCGATCTCAACAAGCTCACGGCGACCCAGGACCGTTTGCTCGACAAGGCCGTCTCCCTTCTGCGGCCCGGCGGCACGCTCATCTTCTGTACCTGCTCGCTGCAGCCGGAAGAAGGTCCCGATCGCGTGGAAGCCTTGCTGGCGCGCCAGACGGGCCTCAAGCGCGACCGCATTCATACCGAGGAAGTGGGCGGCCTGTTCGAGCTCATCTCGCCCGCCGGTGACTTCCGCTCGCTGCCCTGCCATCTCGCCGACCAGGGCGGCCTCGATGGATTCTTCGCCGCGCGCATCATCAAGGCCGGTTGATCCGTCCCGCTTCTTTGCGGGAACCACTCCGCCCGTCACCAGTTTATTCACGGCTATCGGACATGAGATGTGCCATTGGCGCGGCAAGCAGCCGCGGCGAGCGGACGATTTTGACCTCGAAAGACGGAGAATTTTCATGCGCTATGGATTGTTGTGGCTGCTGGGCGTGCCCATCCCCGTTCTCATCCTGATCTGGTTCTTCTTCCGCTGATATCCGGGCTGGTGGAACCGAAGTGACGCCCCTCCGTTGATTGGGACGTGCACAGGGTGCATTTGACGCGGAGGACGAAAGATGGAGACCAAGCAATTTGATGCCGCCATGCAGGACGTTGCCAAGGTCTATGGCAGCCCGGCGGATCTGCTGGCCGATGATGATCTGACGCGCCCGCAGAAGCTGAAGCTGCTGCAGCAATGGGATTACGATCTCGGCCTGTTGCTGGTGGCGGCGGAAGAGAACATGGCCGGACCTGATTCCGGCAAGACCTCCGAACGTTTGCGCACCGTGCGCGAGGCCATCAAGCTGCTGGGCGTCGCAGCGGATCCGGCGGAGACGGCCTCATCGCCCAACAAGATGGGGACCGCCAACATTCCCGAGGCCGATACCATGGAACCAAAGCGCAAGGTGCGCATTGATACCCTGAGAGAATTCTGACGACCCCTAGTTTGCCAGCGAGCCATTACCTCATTCCCGCCCAGGACCTCCCGGGCGGGATTTTCTTTACGGCCAGTTCAGGATGACCTTGCCCGACTGACCCGACAGCATGGTCTGGAACCCCTCGGCATAGGCGCTCAAGGGAAACTGGTGGGTGAGGATCGGGTTGAGGTTGAGGCCGGATTGCAGCATGGCGATCATCTTGTACCAGGTCTCGAACATCTCGCGGCCATAGATGCCCTTGATCTCCAGCCCCTTGAAGATGACGTTGTTCCAGTCGATCACCGTCTGGCTGGGCGGAATGCCGAGCAGCGCCACCTTGCCGCCATGGTTCATCACATCGAGCAGGCCCGCAAAGGCCGACGGCACGCCGGACATTTCCATGCCGACATCGAAGCCCTCGACCATGCCAAGCTCGGCCATCACATCGGTCAGCTTCTCCTTGGTCACATTGACGGCGCGGGTGGCGCCCATCTTGTGGGCAAGGTCCAGCCGGTAATCATTGACGTCGGTAATGACCACATGGCGGGCGCCGACATGCTTGGCGATCGCCACCGCCATGATGCCGATGGGTCCCGCGCCGGTGATCAGCACATCCTCGCCGACCAGGTTGAAGGACAGCGCCGTGTGGGTCGCATTGCCATAAGGATCGAAGATCGCCGCGAGATCGTCGGCGATGTTGTCGGGGATCTTGAAGGCATTGACCGCCGGCAGCGCCAGGAACTCGGCAAAGGCGCCCGGCCGGTTGACGCCGATGCCGAAGGTGTTGCGGCACAGATGCCGCCTGCCGGCACGGCAATTGCGACAATAGCCGCAGGTCACGTGACCTTCGCCGGACACCCGGTCGCCGATCTCGAAGTCGCGCATTTCCTGGCCCATGGCGACGATCTCGCCGACATATTCATGGCCGACATGCATGCCGAGCGGCACGGTCTTCGCCGCCCATTCGTCCCATTTCCAGATATGGATGTCGGTGCCGCAGATGGCGGTCTTCTTGATGCGGATGAGGACATCGTTATGCCCGACCTCGGGCTTCGGCACATCGGTGAGGGTGAGGCCGGGCCCGGCCTTTTCCTTGACGAGCGCTTTCATGATGCAGACTCCTTAAATTGCGCCGAGCTCTTTGCCGACCTTGGCAAAGGCAGCAATGACCTGGTCGATATCGGCGGAACTGTGGGCGGCGGACATCTGCGTGCGGATGCGCGCCTGGCCCTTGGGCACCACGGGATAGGAAAAGCCGATGACATAGATGCCTTGCCTGAGCAGCGCCTCGGCCATGGCGGAAGCGAGTTTCGCATCGCCCAGCATGACCGGGATGATCGGATGCTCGCCCGGCACGAGGCGGAAGCCGAGCTGGCTCATGGCGTCGCGGAAATGCCTGCCATTGCGGGCAAGCGTCGCGCGCAGCTCGGCGCCCTCCTCGCTGTCGATGAGTGCCAGGCAGGCGCTGGTTGCCGCGACGATCGCCGGCATCAGGGAATTGGAGAAGAGATAGGGGCGCGAGCGCTGGCGCAGGAGATCGATGACCGGTTTCCGGCCCGCGATATAGCCGCCCGAGGCACCGCCCAGGGCCTTGCCGAAGGTGCCCGTGAAAATGTCGATCTTGCCCTGAACGCCATTGTGTTCGCCGGAGCCCCGGCCGGTCTCACCCACAAAACCCACCGCATGGCTGTCATCGACCATGACCAGGGCGTTGTAGCGCGCGGCGAGGTCGGTAATGCCCTTCAGATCGGCGATGATGCCGTCCATCGAGAAGACGCCGTCCGTGGCGATGAGCTTGAAGCGGGCACCCGCTGCATCCGCTTCCTTCAGCTTCGCTTCGAGATCGGCCAAGTCGTTATTGGCGTAGCGGAAACGCTTGGCTTTGCACAGACGGATGCCATCGATGATCGAGGCGTGGTTGAGGGCATCGGAGATGACGGCGTCTTCTTCCCCCAGCACCGTCTCGAACAGGCCGCCATTGGCATCGAAGCAGGAGGAATAGAGGATCGTGTCCTCGGTGCCGAGGAAGCGGGAAATCTCCGCCTCCAGCGCCTTGTGCAGATCCTGGGTCCCGCAGATGAAGCGCACCGACGCCATGCCGAAGCCATGATCGTCGAGCGCCCGCTTGGCGGCCTGGATGAGGCGCTGGTCATTCGCCAGGCCCAGATAATTGTTGGCGCAGAAATTGAGCACCTTGCGGCCGCCCTCAAGCGCGATGTCGGCGCCCTGGGGCGTCGCGATCACGCGCTCGCCCTTCCAGAAGCCGTCGGCCCGGATACCATCCAGGATGCCGCTGATATGGCTGATAAAATCCACGGCCATCGATCCTATTCTCCCCTCAGACCCGAGGGCGGCATGATCCCGCATCGCGGGAGCGATGCAAATGACTTTTGCGAACGCAGTCCCCGGCCCGAAACGCATTCTACCGAACCCGTATTGCCGGACCCCTTCTGCCTGGCCCCTTCTCCCAGGCCCCTTCTCCCAGACATATGCGCGACTTTAGTCAGATTGATCTGCCCATCGGGAAACGATAGAAAAGACCATGTATCCACGCAGCACCGATATGACGCTGATGTTCGGCCGTTGCTTGCCGAGCACGCGGGCGGTTTATGAATACTGGGACGGCAAGCGTGCCGGGCGGCGGATGCCCTCGCGCCGGGATATCGACCCCATCGAGATGAAGCCGTGGCTTGCCAACATGCAGCTGATCGATATCAGCCATAACCCGCGGCGCATGGTCTATCGGCTGGTGGGTGAACTTGACGTGGCTTTCCGGGGTTTCAACCCGACCGGCCGTACGGTCGAGGAATGCTGCATCGGCATGAGTGTCGATGAGACACTGAAGAATTTCGACATCGTCATCACGGAGCGGACCCCGCTCTATGATTGGTCCGACTATCTCAGCAAATCCGGTTTCCTGCGCAGCCAGGAGGAACTCTTGTTGCCGCTCTCCGATGACGACGAAACGGTCAACATGGTGATGACCTTCGCCGAAGTGGATACCAAGAAATAGCCTTCGCGATCAGTTCTCGGCGCTGCGACCCAGGCTCTTCGCCATCACCAGATAAAGCTTGCCGACATCGGCGGTGATGATCGCGGCGTTGAGCACCGCCTCCGGATCGGCCTTGGCCGATTGCGTGAGCAGATCCTCGAACTTCTTGATGTAGCGGTCGACGATGTCATGGAACCTTTCGTCGCGCTGGTAGCGCTGCTCGATCGCCGGGATGACGTAAGAGTCCTTGTTGCGGAACAGGCGCCTTGCAAAGATCGAGCGGTCGCCCTCGCGGTAGCGCTTCCAGATATCCTCCGGGATCTCGTTGTCGAGCAATGAGTGGATATCGAGGGCCAGCCCGTTCAACTCCTCGATCATCACCGAGGCTGCGCGCAGGAAGCTGTCGCGGGTCGAATTGTTCTGGGTCTCGCGCAGCCTGTCGATGCGCTCCAGCGCGATCTGCGAGGTCTTGGCCAGCTCCAGGCTTTGCCCGCGGAAGGTCTCGCCCAGTTCGGCGGCCTTGGCCTGTGCCAAATCGAGCGCGCGGCCGAAGCCTTCGGCCTGCCGCTCGAAACTCTGCCCGATGGCACCCACGCGCCCGGCGGCATTTTCGGCCGCCCGGCTCATCGATTCGATGCGCTTGTCGATATCGGTGCCAAGGCCAGCGAGATGCTGGTTCATGCGCGCTGCCGCCTGGGCCAGCGATTCAACCTGGCGATTGAGGATCTCGCTCGCCTGCTGCGCATCGCCGCGCGCACCTTCGGCGCTGGCCTTTGCCGACAGGGCGGCGTCGGAGAATTCCTTGGCCTGGGCACGCAATTGGGCGCGCACCTGCTCCGCCATGTCATGGACCTTGACCGAGAGGTCGGAGAGCTCGGTGATCTGTTCGGCGACCGCGGCCTTGACGCCGCTCACCTGCTGCGCCGCCTTCTTGGTCACCTGCGACAAGGCCTCGGCGCCGTCGCGGAACAGCTGGATCGTGTCCTTGGCCTGGCGCGCGCTTTCCGCCGTGGTCGCGCGCAGGAACTCGCCCAGATTCTGGGCGGAGATGTTGAGCGTCGAGAGCTGGTGCTGGCCTTCCTTGCCGACCGCCGACAACTGCTCGACGCGCTGGCCCAGGGTGACGTTGAGCTGCTGCTGGCGCCCCACGGCCTGATCCGTGATGGTGGAGAGGATCTCGGCCTGGGCTGCCAGGGACCGGCCCATCTGCTCCAGTTTCTCGCGCGCCATTTCGGAGGCTTCCGACAATTGCCGCGCATGGCCCTCATAGAGGCTGGCCAGCTCCGCCGTGCGCTTGCCGCCTTCCTCGGTGGCGGCTTTCACCAACTCGCCCTGACGGGCGACGTCCTGATGCAGCAAGGCCGATTTCTCCAGCGCCCGACTGGCGACTTGCTCCAGGGCGGTGAGGCCGTCGCGCATCTGCTGCTGCAATTCGCCGGCTGTGCCGGAGGCCTTGGTCGCCGCTTCGCGCAGGGTATCGGCCTCGGTGCGGAAGACCGTGCCGATCACGCGCGCCTCGACCTCGACCTTCTGCGTCACGGCCGACAATTCCTCGATCTGCGTCTGCAGCGCATTGCGGATCTCGGTCGTCGCTGCCTGGGTGCGGCTGAGCGCACCGGCGAGGTCGTCATTCTGGCGCATCAGCGTCTGGCCCAGTTCGATGGCCTGCAGCCCCGCCGTCTCCGTGGCGGCCTTCAAGTTGGCGGCGTTCTTCTGCACGATCGCCTGCAGCGCGTCGGCCAGATCGCTCGCCTGGCGCTGCATGACGCGGCCGGCTTCAAGCGCCCGCTCGTTGATCTCGAGCCCGGCGAGATTGGCATGCTTGGCCTGTTCCGCCAGCAGGCCGCCTGTTCCGCGGCCTTGCCCAGGGTCACGGCCTGGTCATCGGCACTGGCATGGAGCCGGTCGCTTTGAGCGATGACATCGCTGAAACGCTGGTTGATCTCGGCATATTGATCGGCGAGGCGCGCCCGCACGGTGTCGCCGGCGCGCTCGCCCGCGCTGGCCAGGGATTCGCCGTGCTGGGCGGTCACTTCCTCGAAGCGCCTGGTGCTGTCCGCCATCATGGCGGCGAGATTTTCCGCCTGGACGCGGGCCGCGGCGCCCAGGCCTTCGGTCTGCTGCACGGCCGCTGCGGTGGCGGCGGCGATCTCCTGCGCCTGCAGCCGCAGGGCACCCGCGAAATGTTCGGCGGCACTCTTGGACGCGGCGATGAGCTCGTCGCGCTGGGCGTGGGTGACGCCTTCGAGGGCGGCCGAGCGGCTGGCGACGGCTTCCGCCGCCGACACGAATTCATCGGCCTGGCGGCGGAGGATATCGCGGAACCCTTCGGCGGCGGCCGAGGCCGATTCCACCAACTGGTCGCGCTGGCTGAGGATGGTGCCGTCCAAGGCCGTGGTGCGGGTGATGAGGGTGGCGGTGAGGCCCTCCATGCCGGAGATCTGCCGTTCGATTTCGCCTTTGAGGCGCGCGATGGCGCCGTCACCGGCGCTCTGCACGGCACCCGCCATGGCGAGGCTTTCGGCGGCGACGGCCTCGCCCAATTCCTTCACCTTGGCGCCAAGATCCGCCGACATCTGGGTGAGCCTGTCGCCATGGGCGGCAAGTTCGGCGCGCACCAGATCGCTGGCGGCGGCACCTGCCTCGGCCAGGCGTGTGCGCTGTTCCAGCATGGCGCCTTCCAGGGCTTCGGCGCGTTCCAGCACTTCGGTCACATTGCCGGTGATCGCCGCCTCGTTCACGCGCATGCGCTCGCCGACGGCATCGGCATGGGCATTCATCGCTGCTTGCTGGCGCTCGATTTCGGCGCGCAGCCGCTCGAGCGCGCGGTCGGTATTGGCCTGCAGGGAAGCGGCAAGATTGCCGCTCTCAGTGCCGACCGTGGTGCTGAGCAGGGCGACCTTGGCGGCAAGCCCCGCGGCCATTTCGTTGAGGCTCTCGGCATGGGTCGCCAATTCGGCGCGGATGAGATCGCTGGCGGCCGAGCCGGCCTCGGCGAGGCGCCCGCGCTGTGCCGCCATGGCGGCTTCCAGTGCCGTGGCGCGTTCCAGCACCTCGTTCACATTGGCGGTGATGGCGGTCTCGTTGGCCCGCATCCGGTCACCGACATTGTCGGCGTGCATGTTCATGGCGGCCTGCTGGCGCTCGATCTCGCCGCGCAGCTTGGCCAGGGCCTGGTCGCCTGCCGCCTGCAGCGCGTTGGTGAGGGCGAGACCTTCCGCATCGACGGCACTGCTGAGCAAAGCCACCTTGGCGGCAAGGCCCGCGGCCATTTCGTTGAGGCTGGCGGCATGGTTGTCGAGTTCGCTGCGCACCTTGCCGCTCGCCTCGGCACCGGCTTCCAGCAGGCGCTCGCGCTGCGAAGCGATGGTCGCATCCAGGGCCTTGGTTTCGGCGACGATGGCCGCGACGCTCGTCGTCACGGCGGTTTCGTTCTCGCGCAGGCGTTGCGCGAGGCGCTCGGCGGCTCGGTCGGCCGCCTGCTCGAGCAGATGACCCTGGGCGTCGATCGCGGTGCCGAGGCGACGGCTGGCGGCATCCTGGGCATCGGACAGGACCACCAGGCGTTCCTCCTGGCGCTTCAACAGCGTCGCAAAGCGTTCAGCATGGCTTTCGGCAGCGGTATCGAGCTGCCCGGTGGCGGCTTCGACGGCCTGGACGATGGTCGTCTGGCGCAACTCGTTGGCGGCACTGAGCTCGGCGATCTTCGCCGTTTCCGCATCGATGTGCTGACGCAGGCGCTGGGCCGCGGCATCTGCGGCAAGCGCCAGGCGCTGGGCCTGGGAATCGACCTTGGTCACCAGGGACGCGGTCTGTTCGCCGGTGGTGCCGGCAACCGCCTCGATCTCCTTCAGCATTTCCGAGAAACGCTGGCCGATCTGCTCGCCGACACGGCCAGTGGCGTCGGTGAAATCATTGGCCTCGGCGCGGAGCGCCGTCTTCACGGCCTGGTTCTGCTCGCTGATCTTGTCCATGAGGGCGCGGATCATGGTCGCGGTGTCGCCCGACATGCGGTCAAGCGACTGGCGGAACTGGTCGGCGGCGGTGAGGGCGGCACTGGTCAGTCGCTCCGCCTGGCTGCGCGTGGTTTCCTCCAGCGCCGCATTGTCACTGCGCGCACGGGTCGAGCTTTCCGCGACGATGTCGCCGATGCGGTTGAGCGAGGTCACGAAATCCTCGGCCAGGGTCTTGGCGGCGGCGACCGAGAGATCGCCTTCTTCACGCATCTGGCGCTGGATCTCGGCCGTCTTGCGCATGACTTCGCCGACTGTCGCGGTGGCCGTGGCGGAGACCAGCTCGTGGTGACGGCGCAAGGTGTTGGCGAAACGCTCGGCGCTGGCCTCGGCCTGGTCGTGCATTTCCCGGCTCTGGCGTTCGATGGCGGCCAACACGGCGCTGATGCGCGTCTCGGTGGCGGCGGTGGCGGCCATGATGCCCGCCTGCTCGGCTTCCGAGCGCGCGCCCAATGTCTCGTTGGCGCTTTCGAAGCTGCGATCCAGCGCGGCGAGATGCCCCGCCATGTGCTGGTCGAGCTGGCGATAGCGCTCAGTGGCTTTCTCTTCCGCCTGGTGCAGGGCGTTGATCTCGGTCGCGATCTCGCCGCGCATCAGGGCAAACGCGTCGGTGGTGCGTTCGGCAAGGCGCGCCGCCTGGGCGGTGAGGGCTGCCTGCAATTCCTCGCCGGCATCGAGCGCCTGGACCTTGGCCGCGTTGATCCCCTGCAATTGCAGCGCCAAACCTTGTGCCACTTCATTGGCATGGCGGCCGGCCTGGGCGGTGATTTCCACGACCACCTTGCGCAAGGCGTTTTCGGCCTCGGCGCTGTTGCGCTTGCCGGCCTCGATGGCTTCGCCGGTCTCGTGCGCCAGGCGTTCCAACTGGTGATTGAACTCCTTGGTGGTGCGGCCAAGGATTTCGCTGATGCTGGCCAGTTGCTGATCGCCCGCATCGGCCAAGGCCTTGCCTTCGCGCCGCGCCGCTTCGCCCGCTTCGTCCAACCGGCGGCCGATGCCGGTCAGCTCGTTGCGCAGACCGAGCGTCGCCTTCTCGGCGCTGTCGGCCAGGATCTCCGCCTGTCGCTCCACGGCGTCACGCACGGACGAGCCATGATCGAGCACACGGTCGAGAATGGCGCTGATGTCGCGGCGCCGTTCCTCGAACACCGCGACGATCCGGTCGGCGGAATCGACGGCGATCTGCTGCAGGGCCTCGCTTTCCTGTTCGCCGGCCCGCGTGAGGGCACCCTTCTGCTCAGCGAGGGTCGCCTGCATCTCGGCCAGCAACTGCCGCTGGCTGGCAAGCTGTGCCTCAACCGCGCGGGTTTCGGCACGGGCGGCTTCGGCGGCGTGGTCGAGATCGCCGCGCTGATGCTGGAAGCGGTTCTCGATCTGCGACAAGGCTGCCGCCGCATCCTCGGTCGCGGCCTTGAGTTCAATCGTCTGGCGGCGGATCGCATCGGCCACCGTGCTGACGCGTTGCTCCGCCTGCGGATTGGGGTAGGTCAGCATGTTGAGCTGCTGAGCAAGGAGTGCTGTCTGGCGTTCGAGATCGCGCCCGCGCATCACATAGCCGATCACCACCCAGACGAAGACCGCCGGGGCGAACAAGGCGATGATGATCTGGGCCAGTTCCGAGGGGAGCAGATCCTGGAGGTTGTCGAGGCCAACGGCATCGGCCACATGCCAGCCATAGACCAGGAACCAGGCCAGGGTAAGGGCCGCCCCCAGGATGACGGCATGCTTGTGGTGCCGGGTGTTCGGATCGCCGCCCGCAGCCGCCTTGAGCAGGCCGCGCGCCGTGCCGGTTTCCTGATCCCCTTTACCCATGACAAACCCCTTGAAGCACCCTGACTCGCCGCCTGATTCGACGGGCACATGCTGCATCTAGGCCGCGCTGGCCCTGCAGCCCCTACCCATAGCTCAGGCGGTAAATGAAAGGATGACTCTAAGCCATTGTTCCGACACGTGCAATTCCCGGCGCGTGACAAGGCCGTAAAAAGCAACAGCCCCACCCGGTCGGGGTGGGGCTGCGATACCCTCAGCGTGGCGGATGTCAGCCCTCAGCGGCGGCCACCCTGCCAGACGCCGGGCCAGGCCTGGCTGCCGTCATCGTCGAACCGGTCCGCCTCGTCCCAGCGCTGGTAGCGCGCCTGTTGCTGATTGCGGAAGGCGAGGTAGTGGTTGAGGCGGGCCTGGTATTCCTTGCGCGAGACGCGGTGGTTGTCGTCGCGGTCAAGCCGGTCATAGCCGTGCTTCTCGGCCCATTTCCATTCCTTCTTGGTGACATCGCCATTGCCGTCGCGGTCGACCTGCTGCCAGCCGAACGGCGCCGGCACCGGTTTGTAGCGCTCCTTGGCGGCCGCCGGCGTTGCCGCGCCGGCAATGGCCAAGACGGCCAGAACGGCGCCCAGAACCTGCAAACGCGTGGTGACTGACATGATCGTCCCTTCTCATGAATGACGCCGAACGCGGCGCCGACATGAGATTCTACGGATCCCGGTGCCGAACCCGGCGATCACGTTCAGGTGACGATATCAGGCGGCCTTGCTGCCGTGCTTCGGCAGCAGTCCCAGGATCTCGGCCGCGGCTTTCGGGATGTTGGTGCCGGGGCCGAAGATGGCGGCGACGCCCGCGTCGCGCAGCATCGGATAATCCTGTGCCGGGATGACGCCACCGCAGATGACGCGGATGTCGTCGGCGCCCTGGTCCTTCAAGGCCTGGATCAACTGCGGCACCAGGGTCTTGTGTCCGGCCGCCTGGCTGGAGACGCCGATGACATGGACGTCGTTCTCGATCGCCTGGCGCGCGGCCTCCTCGGGCAATTGGAACAGCGGCCCCACATCGACGTCGAAACCGAGATCGGCAAAGGCGGTGGCGATGATCTTCGCGCCGCGGTCATGGCCGTCCTGGCCCAGTTTCACCACCAGCATGCGCGGGCGGCGGCCTTCGGCGGTCGCAAAATCCTGGATGCTGCGCTGGATCGCGGCGAAGTCCGGATCGTCGCGATAGGCGGCGCCGTAGACGCCGGCGATCGAGCGGATCTCGGCCTTGTGGCGCGTATACACCAGTTCGAGCGCGCTGGAGACTTCACCCACCGAGGCGCGGGCGCGCATCGCATCAACGGCAAGCGCCAGCAGATTGCCGCTGCTATTCCGGGCCGCCTGTGTCAGCGCATCGAGCGCGGCCTTGACCTTCGCCGGATCGCGGGCAGCCTTCATCTTGTTGAGGCGCTCGATCTGCGACAGGCGCACTTTGCTGTTGTCGATGTCGAGCACGTCGACATGGGTGGTCTCGTTCGACTGGTATTTGTTGACGCCGACGATGACGTCTTCACCGCGATCGACACGCGCCTGGCGCTTGGCGGCGGCTTCCTCGATACGCAGCTTCGGCATGCCGCTTTCCACAGCCTTGGTCATGCCGCCCAATGCTTCCACTTCCGCGATAAGTTTTTCGGCATGAGCCACAAGGCTCGCCGTCAGGCTCTCGACGTAATAGCTGCCGGCCATGGGATCGATGACCGCGGGAATGCCGCTTTCCTCCTGGATCACCAGCTGCGTGTTGCGCGCGATGTTGGCGGAGAAGGGTGTCGGCAAGGCAATCGCTTCATCCAGCGCATTGGTATGCAGCGACTGGGTGCCGCCCAGCACCGCGGCCATCGCCTCGATGGTGGTGCGGATCACATTGTTATAGGGATCCTGCTCCTGCAGCGAGACGCCCGAGGTTTGACAATGCGTGCGCAGCGCCGAGGATTGCGGGTCCTTCGGGTCGAACTGCACCATCATCTTCGCCCACAGATAGCGCGCTGCGCGGAGCTTCGCGATCTCCATGAAGAAGTTCATGCCGATGGCGAAGAAGAAAGAAAGGCGCGGCGCGAACTCGTCGACCTTCAGACCCTTCGACAAGGCGGCGCGCACATATTCAAGACCGTCAGCGAGCGTGAAGGCCAGCTCCTGCACCGCATTGGCGCCGGCTTCCTGCATGTGATAGCCGCTGATCGAGATCGAATTGAATTTCGGCATGTTCTGCGCCGTGTATTCGATGATGTCGGCGACGATGCGCATCGAGGGCGTCGGCGGATAGATATAGGTGTTGCGGACCATGAACTCCTTGAGGATGTCGTTCTGGATCGTGCCCGACAATTTCGCCGCCGGCACACCCTGTTCCTCGCCGGCGACGATGAAGGCCGCGAGCACCGGGAGCACCGCGCCGTTCATGGTCATGCTGACCGACATTTTGTCGAGTGGGATGCCGTCGAACAGGATCTTCATGTCCTCGACGGAATCGATGGCGACACCGGCCTTCCCCACATCGCCCATGACGCGAGGATGGTCGCTGTCATAACCGCGATGGGTGGCGAGATCGAAGGCGACCGAAAGCCCCATCTGCCCGCGACGCAGATTCTCGCGGTAGAAGGCGTTGGAATCCTCGGCGGTGGAAAAGCCCGCATATTGCCGGATGGTCCAGGGGCGGTTCGCATACATGGTGGCGCGGGGACCGCGGGTATAGGGCGCAAAGCCCGGCAAGGTGCCGACGCTCTCCAGCCCCGCGAGGTCGGCCTCGGTATAGAGGGCCTTGAGGGTGATGCCTTCCGGCGTCTCGCGGTTGAGGGTCGCGGGATCGGCGCCTTTCAGCTCCGCAGCCGCCAGCTTCTGCCAGTCGGCCAGCGACTTCTTCGGAAAATCGGCCACGCGCGTTCCTCCTCACCCAATCTTCTCGCTGCCGGCTATTTCGCAGTGCAGCATTTTGCTCAAGCTAGCAGAGGTCGGGCAACAGAGTCCAGACGATGCGAAGGGATAAGACCTAGCGCGGCACGAGGTGCAGGATCTGATCGTCCCCATTGTCGGTGGCAAGATAGAGGCTGCCATCGGGGGCTTCGGCGATATCGCGCAGGCGGCCGAATTGGTCGTCGATCAGGATCTCCGACTTCACGACCTTGTCGCCGTCGAGCTCGAGGTGATAGAGGCGGCCGGTTTTGAGCGCCACGAACAGGATGTCGCCCTGCCAGTCCGGGAAGGCCGCGCCGCGATAGAAGATGAGGTCCGAGATGGCGATGGTGGAGCTGCGCTCAAATTCGGCAATGGCCGGCTGGTAATTGGCGATCCCGTTGCAGGGATCGATGCCGCGGCATTTGGGCCAGCCGTAATTGCCGCCCTTCACGATGCGGTTCAATTCGTCCTGGCTGTCCGGCCCATGCTCGGTCGACCACAGCGCACCGTCCGTGGGGCGGAAGGCGAGGCCCTGCGGGTTGCGGTGACCGATGCTCCAGACGGGGGAGCCGGGAAACGGGTTGTCGGTGGGGATGGTGCCATCGCGTTTCAGGCGAAAGATCTTGCCGTGAAAGGTCGTCGGGTCCTGGGCGTCGGCGGCCTCGGTCGCATCGCCCATGCTGGCATAGAGGAATCCGTCCGGGGACATGGCGACGCGACAGCCATTGTGCCAGCGGGCACCCGGCAGATCGTCGATCAGCACCAGCTCGTCCTGCAGCGCATTGCCCTTGAGGGTGAAGCGCGACAGGCGGTTGCCGGCACTCAACACACCGCCGGTCGAATAGCAGAGATAGAGATGGCCGTTCTCGGCAAAGGCCGGGTCGAGCGCCATGCCCATCAGGCCGGATTCGCTTTGAACACGGATGTCCGGCAGGCCGCCGATCTTGCGGGCCTTGCCGCTCGCGGGATCGATGTGGCGCAGGCGGCCCGGCCTTTCGGTCACCAGCACCTTGTCGTCGGGTGTCACGGCGATCGTCCAGGGATGTTCGAGACCATCGGTGAGGGTCGTGACGGTAAAGGGCGCTTCCGCGCGCACCGGCTGCGTTGCCAGCAGCAGTGACGCGATGACCAGCAGAATGCGACGCATGACTTCGATCCCTCTACAGCCTGAACCCAGGATGTGGGACGAATAGCGCCGGCATCAAGCCTTCAGAGCTGCATCAACGCGTCGATCTGGGCCTGGTCGATGACATGATCGTCGCCATGGATGATGGCCGAGGCCTGGCCGATGAGGTCCTGCAGGTTCTGCGAGGCGCGCGCCGCCACATGGCGGGTCTGATCTTCATTGCCCTCGGCGAGGATCACATCCAGCCGCTTGATGGAGATGGCGATGAGGCGGTTCATCTCGCGCACCAGCTGGTCGAAAGGCTCTTTGTATTGCGGCGGCGAAAAGGGATAGGCCTCGATCGCAAGCTCGCGGTCGGCGATGCCGGAATTGCGGAAATGCTCGGTATACTCCAGCGGTTCCCAGGCCTTGCAATCATCCAGGCATTCCGGCGCGTCCGGCACGATCTCGAGCAGCATCACGATTTCATTGATGTGGTTGAGATAGTCGGTCGCCAGCAGCGACCGCTCATTGACGTTGGAGCCAACGGCGCGCGCGCTCAGTTCGCGAAAACGCTGCTCGGCCTCGCTCGTGGCCATGGGTGAGTTGGTGGCGCTCATGACCCCTCTTGGGCCAAAAAGAGGTGCGACGTCAAGCAGATAGCGCCGATATTCAGCCTAAGTATGGTTAAAAATTCCCTTAGGGTGTGATCCGGTAGAAGGTCAGCGGCTCGGCAAATCCCTTGAGCGCCGCGCGGTAGGGCAGTGGCTGCAACCCGCCCAAGGCGGGTGCGACGGTGGGATCGTCGATCATCTCCTGCGACAGGACGATATCGCCGCCCACACTTTGCCCCTGGAGGCGGGCCGCCATGTTGACGGTCGAGCCGAAATAATCCAGCCGGTCGTTGAGGGTCACGGCGATGCTGGGGCCCTGGTGGAGGCCGAGCTTGACGATGATCGCCCGGTTGCTCTCGGCGTCGCCCCGCGCTGCGAGGTCGCGCTGGATCGCGAGGGCGGCGCGCAAGCCGTCCTCGGGCTTCGCGAAGGCAGCCATGACCGCATCGCCGATGGTCTTCACCACCGCCCCGTCATGGTGGCGGATGATGTCGGCCATGAAGGCGAAGTGATCGCGCACCAGGTGATAGGCGGCGGCATCGCCGATCTGCTGGTAAAGCGCCGTCGAGGCCTTGAGGTCGGAGAAGAGCAGGGTGACGCGGCCGACCGAGACTTCGTCGCCGGGTCGCAGCACGTCTTCGGAAAAGAGGTCGCGGAAGGCCTGCAGCGCGGTGAGGCGGTCGGCGGTCAGGCAATCGGCCACCCAATGCCGGCTTTCGATGATGGCGATGCGCGGGCGGTCGCTGTGATTCTCGAAGCGCAGCCTGCCGGCCGGCGCCGGTTGGCCGGCACTGACGTCATCCCTGCCGATGATCACGGCCGGGAAGGCCGCGCCGTCATGCACGATGTCGCATTCCGGTCCCGGTTCCAGGGTGCGCAGGCGATAGGGACCCCGGGCGAGGTGACCCGGCAGGTCACGGATCTCGGCCGGCGCCAGATGGATCTGCGCCCGCACATGGGGCACCGACATCGGTCCCCACATGCAATATTCGCCGGATTCCAGCGCACGGATAGCCGCTGCCGGGCGAAAGCTCGCCTCGACATTCTTCGAGAAATCACGGTCGTAATCGATGTTGCACGAGCTGCAATGGGCGCCCGTGGGCAGGCGATCGAGACCGCCGGCCCAGGCCTTCGCGACCCGGCAGCGCGGGCACAGAATGTCCCAGCGCAGTTCGAGAAGGCCGGCCTTCACGGCCTGCAGGCAAAGCTCGATGGCATGGCGTTCCGGCACGGCCCATGCACGCGCAAGCCCGAGTGGCCGAACATGCCAGAGATCGACCTCCTGCGCCGTCAGCACATGATCGGCGAGCCGACGCGCGAGGTCATGGCCATTGGGTGTCGCTTCGATCTCCGCCACCATGCGGTCGAGCTTGGTCCGGGTTTCGGGGCTGACCCCGGGGGCCGCATAGGTGAAGATGGTCGGCGTCTCGCCGGCGGCATAGCGATCGGCTTCCGCCACCAGGCGCCCGAATGTCTCGCCCGAGGCGTTGAAGAACTTCGTTCCCAGCAGCAACCGGCCGATCCAGTTGCGCGGTGCCGCACTCAGCGTGTAGGTGCCGGTGGCGCCGCCCGACTCGGCATCGGCCTTGATTTCAAGATGCGCACCAAGCTGGGCCAGCGGGCCGCTCGAAAAATCGCGGATATGTTCGAAGAACTGCTCACTGACCCAATTGACCGGCCGTTCCTGCCATTTGATGTCGAACGGCCCCATCTTCACCGCGCCGTAATAGGCGACGGCCCCATCCGGCCCCGGAATCTCCGTGATCTTGTGGCGTGGCAGATTGGCCGCTTCGTTGAAGCGGGCGGTATCGGCGAGGAGCGGCCAGATCGCCGCCGGTGGATTCTTGAAGCGCCAAGTCCAAGACCTGCTTTGAAGATCGCTCATGCTGCTCCATCCGGGACCCCAGCTTTACGTGTGGGTCATCCTGCCGGATCACGGCGACGGCTGGCCAGGAGTTTGTGTGCCAGGAGTTTGTGGGTCAGGCGTTTGTGTGTCAGGCAGATGCCGTGAACAGGGCGCGGAATTCCGGCTCGGCGATAATGCCGGCGGGGGCGGTGCCGGCGGCCTTCAAGCGGTCGCAGGCGACACCGCTGAAATTCGTCTCGCCGAAGCGGCAGCCGCGCAGGCTCACCGGAAATTCGCGCGTCGTGCCATTGGGGAGATGCGCGGTCTGCATCTTGAGATCGGCGCCGGTGAAATTGGCGCGGCGCAGGATGGCGTCGCTGAGATTGGCGCCGCGCAGATCGGCATGCGCAAGGTTGGCGCCGGTGAGATCGGCCATGGTGAAATCGGTGAGGTCGAGGATCGCCTTGTTGAACCTGGTCGAGCGCAGGCGCGCATGAACGAAGATCGCGGCGCTGAGATTGCGACCGGTGAAGTCGACGCCGGACAGATCCATGCCGGAGAAATCGCCGCGTGCGCCGCTGGCGCCGGAGCTTTCCACCCATAGTTCATGGGCCATCACCAGATCGGCGATACGCACCGCGGCTTCGGCGGAATCATCGACGGCAATCGCCTCGGTCAGATCAAGTTTTGTGTAGCTCGCTTTCTCGATCTCGACGCCGAAGATGTTGGCATCCTTGAGGATGGCACCGTCAAGCTTGGCGCCTTCGATGGCGGCCCGGTTGAGCATGGCACCGGTGAGGTTGCAGCCGGCCATATTGGCGCCGCGCAGATCGGCGTCCTTCAGCGACGAGCCGGAAAAATCGGCCTGGCTGAGATCGGCATTGCGCAAAATGGCGCCGGAGAGATCGGCCTTGCGCACCACCGAGGCATGGAGCTTCGCGCCTTCCAGATTGGCGCGCGTCATGCCCGTGCCGTTTTGCGCCGTGATCACGTTGTTGCGTTGCGCCGGGCCGGTATTGCCATCGACATTGACCAGCAGCGAGCCATCACGGAAATCGGCGCCGGTCAGCAGGGCCTCGCTGAAATCGGTTCCCTGCAGATGCGCGCCGCGAAAATCCGACCCGCGGCAATCGGCACGCAGCAAGGTGCTGCCGGCAAGGTTGGCGGCAAAGAAGTCGACTTCGTCGAGCTTCGAATCATTGAGGTCGGAATTGAGGATCTGCACGCCGGTCAATTTGGCGCGCGTCAGGACCACGCCCGGCAGGCCGAAATTCTCCAGGACCACGAGCGACAGGTCGCCGCGCTTACCGCCGCGCTCCTGGCGAAGCCATCGACGGTGCGCGACCAGCGTCGCGCGCAAGATGTCCATATCCATGGCGATCGTTCTCTATCGTCCCCCAACTAGACGAGAGTTTAACCATAGAAATATTAAAGAATCCAGTGATGGTAGTTAATTGGCACCGTATCTCGAATATCTGGTGTAAGTAATATTAACGCGGCGCACACAAATATCACGCCTTCCTGTTCTTGCCCGAGGAATCCTTTCCTGGAGAATTCCTCCCTGGCAACGTCTCGCCCGCCAGCAGAGCGGCGGCCTTCCGGGCGTCGCGCGCCTTTTGCGCGTCGACCGTGGGGAAGGCGAGGTTCATCTCCTCCAGGGCGTCCATGGCAATGCCGGCCACGACCAGGCGGGCAAAGGGCTTGTCATCCGCCGGCACGACAAACCAGGGCGCCTGTTTGCTTGCGGTGGCGGCGATGGCTGCCTCATAGGCCGCCATGAAATCCGGCCAGCGCTGGCGGTCGCGAAGGTCGTCCGGTGAAAACTTCCACATCTTGTCCGGATCCTCGATGCGCGCCAGCAGCCGCTTCTTCTGCTCCTCCGGCGAGATGTTGAGGAAGATCTTGCGTACGACGATGCCGTTCCGGGCGAGGTAATCTTCATAGTTCGAGATATCGCCGAGCCGCTCGTCCCAGATCCTCTTGCTGACGATCTTTGCCGGCAGGCGCTGCCCGTCCAGGAAGTGCTGGTAGACGCGCACCGCCACGACCTCTTCGTAATAGGAGCGGTTGAAGATGCCGATACGACCGCGCCGCGGCATGGCAAGGCTGCAGCGCCACAGGAAATCATGTTCAAGCTCGACACCGGCCGGCGCCTTGAACGAGGTGACGTCGACGCCCTGGGGATCGACGCCCGACATGACATTCTTGATGGCGCCGTCCTTGCCCGCGGCATCCATGCCCTGGAGGATGAGGAGCAGCGACCAGCGGCCTTCGGCGTGCAGTCGTTCCTGCAGGCTGTTGAGCTTCTTGCTGCACTCCTTCAGCAGGTCCTCGCCCTTGTCCTTGTCGATCGCATTGCCGATCGCGTTGGCGGCGGCGTAGTTCTTGAGCCGGAAACCCTTGCCGGTCTCGACACGATAGGGCGCGATCATCTCCTTGGCATTCATGCCAGCGGTCGACTTGCCCCCGCCGTTCTTGCCGTTCCCGTTCCTCTTAGATTCCTTCATGGCGTCACCACGACGTTGCCCATTACGGTACCGCTCTCGACGGCCTCATGCGCCACGGCAATATCCTTCAGGACATAGCTCGCGGCGATACTGTGCCGAAGCTGGTTGCCGCGCAGCATGTCGGTAAGCGCTGCGATCGCGCGGGCGCGCAGTGCCGCCGGCTGGTTGTAGACGATGAAAAAGCGATAGCCGATATTGCCGAGGATGGAGGGGCCGAAGCCGACCATCGCTTCGCGCTGGCTTGAGCCGTAAATGGCGATGAGACCGTAATCGGCCATCACGGATGGGAGCCATGAGATGTTGCCGGAAAAATCCACCTCGATCGCGCGGGCGACACCCTTGCCCTGGGTGAGTTTCCGGATCGTGGCGGGAACTTCTTCCTGCTTGCGATCGATGACGAACTCGGCACCGGCCTCCTGCGCATGGGCGGCCTTCGCCGGCGAACTCACCGTCGCGATAACGCGGGCACCTTTGGCCTTGGCCATCTGCACCGCGTAATGGCCGACGGCGCCGGCGCCGCCATTGACCAGGACCCAATCGCCGGCCAGGACGCCGCCATCGGTTTCGACCGCCTGCCAGGCCGTGAGTGCGGGAATGCCAAGACAGGCGCCGGCGGCGAAGTCAGAGCCGTCCGGCAAGGGCACAGCCTGGATCGCGGGCAGGGTCACATATTCCGCCGCCGTTCCGAAGGGCCGGTTCCAGCGCGCGTTCCACATCCAGACACGCTCGCCGACGCGGGAAGGCGGCACGCCGGATCCGACCATGTCGATGATGCCGGCCCCGTCACTGTGGGGGATGATGCGCGGAAAATCGCTGGCGGCGCTGCCGGTCCCGGTCCGCATCTTGACGTCCGAGGGGTTGACGCCGGAGGCATGGACGCGCACGCGCACCTCGCCTGCCTGAGGCAGCGGATCCGGCATCTCGGCCACCTGCAGCACCGCGCGGGCCGGCCCCAGTTTTTCATAGAAAGCCGCCCGCATTTGTCTCGTCTCCACCGCGCCGGGAATCACCGAAATATCGCTGTCGCGAAGCCTAGCCGAGGCTGGCGGCCAGTGATAGTCTCCGCCGCCGATTCGGAGACAAGATGCGGTCGCTCCATCACTTTTCGCTTCAGCCGCAATCGCGGCGCGTGCGCATTCAGCTGCGCGAGAAGAAGCTCGATTTCGACCCCGTGCCAGAGAAACCCTGGGAGCGGCGCGAAGGCCTGCTGCAGTTAAACCCGGCCGGCGAAACGCCCGTGCTGGTGGAAGAGGGTGGCGCCATCATCGCCGGTGCCTATGCCATCGGCGAATATCTTGAAGATGCCTATGCCGAAAACCCGCTGCTGGGCCGCACGGCGCTGGCGCGCGCGGAAACGCGGCGTCTGGTCGCCTGGTTCGACGGCAAGTTCGAGCGGGAAGTGACGCAGAACCTGTTTCACGAAAAGATGCTGAAGCGGCTCCTTGGCCTGGGCGGTCCGGATTCCGGTGCCATCCGTGCCGGGAAAAGCAATATCCGCATCCATCTCGACTATATCTCCTGGCTCTCGGACCGGCGCAACTGGCTGGCCGGCGATGATTTCAGCCTGGCCGACATCGCCGCCGCGGCGCAGATTTCGGCCATCGATTATCTGGGTGACGTCGCCTGGGACCAGTACCGGGAAGCCGCGGAATGGTATGCGCGGGTCAAATCCCGCCCCAGCTTCCGCCCGATCCTGGCCGATACCTGGCCGGGCACGCAGCCGCCCCCCCATTACGCCGATCTGGATTTCTGATTTTGAAGTGCCTCAGGCCGCCTGGTGCGCATTGACCAGGTGGTCGTAGAGCGACAGCATGTTGTCGGTCATGACCTGCCGGTCGGCGCGCTGGCGGACATGGTCGATGACCTGCGGCGTCCTGGCCTCGCGCTCATCGAGCGGCAGGGACAGGGCGTCACGGATGGCCCAGCCCAGCGCCATGGCATCGCCTGCCGGGGTCACCCAGGCCATGGAGCTGCCTTCCAGCACTTCCCGGGCGTTGGGGAAGTCGCTCGCCACCACGGGCCTTCCCAGGGCCTGCGCCTCGATGATCACGCGGTTATAGGTCGCCGGCTCCAGATAGGGGGCGACGATCAGATCGGCCAGCATCAGGGCGGCCGCCATGTCCTTGACCTCGTCGGCCATCAGGACCCGGTCCTGCAACTGATGGTAGACGATCTCCTTTTCCAGCTGTGCGCGGTAGGCGCCGCCATCGGGTTCAGCCCCCACCAGGATGCAACGCAGATCGAGATCGCGGATGAGTGCCAGGGCTTCCAGCAACAGCGAGTGGCCCTTGGCCCGGTCGAAGGCGGCGGGCAGCATGATCACCGGCAGGTCGTCCGGCACGCGCCATTGGTTGGCCAATTGCACCACGCGGGGGGCCGTTACTTGGGCTGGGTCGAAACGGGTGAGGTCGATGCCATAGGGGATGACGCTGAGGCGATGGCCGAGGCTGGGAATGGCCTTGGCAATTTCCTGCGCCGTGGCGTTCGACAGCGTGATCACCAGATCCGATTCGGCAAAGGCGTTGAGGCTGCGCTTGCTCAACGCGCCGACGCCGGCGGGGCCGTCATGGAAGGTCGTGACCAGACGGCAGCCGGCCTTCTTCGCCGCCGCATGACCGATGACGGCAAGGCTGGCGCTCTGGGCGTGGATGATGTCGATCTTGGTCTCGACGGCAAACTTGGCGACGCGCCGTGCGACGTTGAACCCGGTCACCGGATTGCGGCTGGCCAGCTTCATCTCGACCGGCTTCACGCCAAAGCGTGGCAATTCATGTGTCGACACCATGGCCGTCTCATAGGCGATGAATGCCTGGCCGCCAGCCGCCGTCACCGCGCCCGCATATTCCAGCGCCAAGCGTGATCCGCCGCCCGTATCGAAATGCGGCACCAACTGCAACACGGTTGGCGCCTTTCGATCCAAGGCTGGGGTAGTGTAAAGAGGAGGCGCGGAAACGGTGTCGATTGACATCTCTTATCCGGGGAGAGCTTCGCCAATGCAGTCCAACAACAACCCAAAGGTCGCCAGGAACCTGTTATTCGGGCAACCATTATCAGGCCCGGAGCCCGGATTGCAAGCGCGACCGACGGCGCAGGCCGAGCGACTGCCGCTCTCCGGCGACCGCTACATCGCGTATCATCGGCGCAATCATGCCGCTAACGACCTCAACGAGAAGGGAACACACCCCCATCGCCAGCAGCCGGGAATCGTCTTCCTCGGCGGGTTTGCGTCTGACATGAACGGCACCAAGGCGATGGCGCTCGATGCCTATTGCGCCGCAACAGGTCGCGCCTTTGTGCGATTCGATTACCGCGGTCACGGCCAATCCTCCGGCGAATTTGCCGACGGCACGATCAGCGCCTGGCGCGACGACGCGCTCACCGTGATCGACCGGCTGACACAAGGTCCGCAGATTCTGATCGGTTCATCCATGGGTGGCTGGCTGATGCTGCTTGCAGCACTTGCGCGCCCGGCCCGTATTCACGCCCTGATCGGTCTTGCCGCGGCGCCTGATTTTACCGAAGAGCTGATGTGGGAGACGATGGATGCCGGGATGCGCGCCCGCCTGATGGAAGCAGGCCGGATCGAAGAACCCAGCGCCTATAGCGATCAACCTTACGTGATCACGCGGGCACTCATCGAAGATGGTCGCGAACATCGTCTGTTGCGCGGGGCGATCGGTATCGACCGGCCGGTGCGGCTGATCCACGGCCAGGCCGATATCGATGTCCCGTTCAGCATTTCGCTGCGTCTTGCGGATCATCTCGTCGCCAGCGATGTGGTGGTGACGCTGGTCAAGGATGGCGATCACCGCCTGTCGCGCCAGCAGGATCTCGACCGGCTGATCATGACCGTGGACGAATTGTCCTGAACCCTAGAAGCCCTGCGCCAAAAGTGTCTTCAGCCCCAGGCGATAGCTGGGATAGCTGAGCTCGACACCCAATTCACGTTTGATGCGGTCGTTGCGCACGCGCTTGTTGTCGTCATAGAAACTGCGCGCCATGGGCGACAGGTCTGCCGTCTCATAGGGAATCTCGGGCGGTGGCGACACGCCCAGCAAGTGGCAGGCATAGGCCACCACCTC
This sequence comes from Rhodospirillaceae bacterium, assembly GCA_016712715.1. Classification (NCBI taxonomy): domain Bacteria; kingdom Pseudomonadati; phylum Pseudomonadota; class Alphaproteobacteria; order Rhodospirillales; family Rhodospirillaceae; species Rhodospirillaceae bacterium. The sequence goes on along the minus strand of JADJQM010000002.1, from coordinate 624,201 downwards.
CGCCGGCGGTGCCGGGTCGTCGTCACAGACATTGTAGGCGGCACCGGGATTCGGATGCGCCATCGAGGCCTCGAGGACCGCCGCAATGTCGTCGACATGGATGCGGCTGAACACCTGACCGGGTTTGATCACCCGCCGGGCCTTGCCGGCGCGCACGGTGTCGAGCGCCGAGGAGCCGGGGCCGTAAATGCCGGCCAGGCGGAAAAGATGCGCTGGCTGCGGCAGGGCGCCCCAGGCCTGTTCCGCGCGCAGGCGGCGCTGGCCGCGCTCGCCGCTTGGCTGCAAGGGGCTGGCTTCATCGACCCAGGCACCATCCTTGTCGCCATAGACGCCGGTGGTCGACAGATAGCCGATCCAGGAGAGGTGGCCCGCCGCCTCTGCGATGTCGCCGCGGTTGAGATCGATGACCGGATCGCCCTGGGCATCCGGCGGCACGGAACTCAGCAGATCCGTGACATCGTGCAAAAGGCCCGGCAGATCCGAAAGCGGGCGGTCGCGGTCGAACAGATGCGCGGTAATGCCACGCTCAGCCAGGGCGCGCTGCTTCTCAGGCGACCGGCAGGTGCCGCTGATCCGCCAGCCGCGGGCCAGCAACCGCTGGGCCAGGTGCCGCGCCGAGAATCCCAGGCCAAAGCAGAACAAATGCCCGCGCGACAGATCCCGCTTGTGGGAGGCGTTTCCGCCCGCTCCGATCACCGTCATGAGACTTGCAAAATCCTTCCCATGGTTCCATCAATCCTGCACGAAACCAGAGACTGGTCGTAACCGGCCAGCCTGGAAACATCAATACCGGCGGAAATATCAACCATGCGCCTTCCAGGCTTTTGCGCCACTTTGCTTGCAGCCGCCATCAGCGTGGCGACGCCCGGCCGGGCGCAGGATACCCTCACCGCCGCGGAGAACGAGCAGCAATACGCGGCTTGCATGGTTCTGGTCGACAAGAACCCGACCGAAGCGCTGGAAAGCGGGGTGGCGTGGGAAAAGCAGGGCGGCGCGGACGCGGCCCAGCATTGCCAGGCGCTGGCGCTGATCGGGCTCAAGCAATATGAGGATGCGGGCGTCCTGCTGGAGCGGATCGCCCAGACACTGCCTGCCGTGAAGGCGCGCCTGGCCTCCAATGTCTTCATGCAGGCGGGCCGCGCCTGGACCATGGCGGGCAAGATCGAGCGCGCGCTCCATGACCAGAATGAAGGGTTGAAGATCGACCCCAAGAATGTCGACCTGCTGCTGGACCGTGCGTCGACCTATGGCAATAGCGGCATGTATTTCGAAGCGCTCGACGATCTCAATGTCGCGGCCGATCTCGATTCCAAGCGACCCGACATCTTTGCATTGCGCGCCTCGGCCTATATCGCCCTCAATCAGCTTGACCTTGCCGCCGACAATCTCGACAAGGCGCTGCTGGCGGCGCCGGACTTTCCCGATGCCCTGCTCGAGCGCGGTCGCCTGCGGGCGCTCAATGGCGACAAGGATGGCGCTCGCAAGGATTTCCTGCGCGTGCTTGAGATTGCACCCAAGACGGAAGTCGCCAGCGCCGCACAACGCCAGCTGGAGAAACTCGACATCACCGCCGAATAAAGCCGGTTTGGGCTACCTGCCCCGGTCGGGAAAACACCCGTCGCAAGCGACCCTAACCTCGCGCGAGCTCGTCGCATGAGGTCGTTTGCTGGCTTTCCGCCAGGGGCAACATCAAGGCGTCGATCTGGTCGCACATGAGGTCGAGATTGTCCATGATGATGCCCAGTGCCGCGTCAATCGGCATGCGCCGCAAGCGCCGCTGCCTGAGGTCGATCGGGTGGTCCGCCGCCGGTTGAGCATTGTCCAAGGCCTTGGCAAGTCTTTGGCGCACCTCGCCCCTGATGATGCCGCTGGCGATCGTGATGCTGCACAGGAACATCAACTCGTCTGATATCCTGGTCGTCAGCCCAGCCACTTCCCTGGAAATCGCTGCGAACAGCAGAACCCGGTCAGATTCCGCCCTGGTGTGCCGCCCACGGCCAATGGCTTCGGCCGTGGGCATGGTGGCGGCAAACCTCTGCAGGCATTGATAGGAGTCGATCGACATCCTGTTCGCCCGCGTGGCGCTGACCTTCAGGCGACGGATGGTCGCCTGGCTCGGCGCGCTCGGTGATGTCTCAGTCATGACCGTCACCGAATTCCGCCGATCTTTCCGCAATGAATTTTCTGTCCGTCACGACCAATTCTGATCCTGTTTATCGCTCGCACGGGGCCCGCTTCGCCTCGACCACCGAGGTGATCGCGGTTGAGATCCTGCAGTCCCGCTTGATCATCCGGGCGATCTTCCAACGACCGCCAACCGGGTCCAGAAGGCTTAGTCATCCGGACCCGTCATCGGCCTACATTGCGCGCACGCTTGCCAGGAATTGATCGACTTTCTCCTCAAGTGTGCCGGCCTGCTGCGCCAGCAGCTGCGCATCGGTGAGGACGGAGGTCGAGGATTGTCCGGATTCCTGCGCGGCGATGGTGACGCCGTTGATGTTGAGCGAGACTTCCTTGGTGGCCGCGGATTGCTCTTCGACCGCACCGGAAATGGACGTACTGATCTCGCTGACCTGGCTGATAATCTCGCCGATCTGGCGAATGGCGCTGGCGGTGGTCGAGCTCGATTCCTGAATGCCCTTGATCTGCAGGTCGATCTCTTCGGTGGCCTTGGCGGTCTGCGTGGCCAGTGATTTCACTTCCGAGGCGACGACAGCAAAGCCCTTGCCGGCTTCGCCGGCGCGGGCTGCCTCGATGGTGGCGTTGAGGGCCAGCAGATTGGTCTGGCTGGCGATATCGGAGATGATCCTGGTGACTTCCCCGATCTTCTGCGCGGCCTCGACAAGGTTGCTTACCATGTGCTCCGAGTTCTTGGCCTCTGTCACGGCAACACCCACCACCCGGTTGGATTCGGCGATCTGGCGCGCGATTTCGTTGACGGAGGCGGCCAATTCCTCCGTAGCCGCCGAGACGGTCGATGATTGCTGGTTGGTCTGCTCGGCCGAGGCGGCCAGCGATTGCGCGGTGTTTTGCATGTTCTGTGCCGAGGCGGCCACGGTCTGCACCATGGACTTCACGCCGCTTTCGAAGTCGCTGGCGAGCTTCGCATTTTCCGCCTTGCGCTTGCTGAGGTCGGTGGCGAACTTCACCACCTTCCAGGGCCGACCATTGAGGTCCATGATCGGGTTGTAGGACGCCTCGATCCAGACTTCCTTGCCGCCTTTGCCGATCCGCTTATACTGCCCCACCTGGAATTCGCCCTTGCGCAGATTATCCCAGAACTGTCGGTAGTCGACGCTGTCGCGGTAGCCCGGCTCGACGAACAGGCTGTGATGCTTGCCTTTGATTTCTGAGAGCGTGTAGCCCAGCGTCTTCAGGAAATTCTCGTTGGCGGTGATGATTGTGCCATCGAGTTCGAATTCAATCACAGCCTGAGACCGTCCGATGGCGTCGACCTTGCCGGCGAGATCGGCGAAGACCATTTTCTTGGCGGAAACGTCAGTGGCATATTTGACCACCTTGTAGGGTTTGCCGCCCTTTGTCAGCAGGGGGTTGTATGAAGCCTCGATCCAGACCTCCTTGCCGCCCTTGCCGAGGCGCTTGTACTCCGCCGACTGGAATTCACCGCGGTTGAGCTTTGCCCAGAAGTCGCGATATTCGGCGCTGTCCTTGAAGGCTGGGTCGACAAACATGCTGTGATGGCGGCCTCTGACTTCTTCCAGCGTGTAGCCCAGCGCATTGAGAAAATTCGCATTGGCTGTGATGATCGTACCATCGAGTTTGAATTCGATGACGGCCTGCGACTTGTCGAGAGCTGCAAGCTTGGCAGCAGCATCACCGCCGAACAAAGAAAACCCCATGATCTAAATCCTCTTGAAATTACGTGGCTCGGACGCGGAGCCTCTGGCCACAATGCGTTCGTCCTTGCTTCGAACATAGCTGCGGGGGGCGCGGCCCGCTCCGCGCGGAGTGCCAGCCCTGGGTGCCGATTGCCAAAAAAATCGGTCGGGCGATTCGTGAGGGGAGGAGCGTTTGAACGGCCTGACGATCGCAAAATCTGGTTCAGGCGAGATTCGGTCACCGAATAAGACTATTGTCGGATCACACAGAGAAGTACCGAGGAATATACTCTGCATAAACCTACGCCTGGGCCCGCGTGTCCTCGAAATCTCACCCAGGACCGAGGTTGGCAGCGCCGCGCAATGGCAGCTGGAAAAGCGCGATATCACGGCCGACTGAAACATCCCCGGCCAATCAAATGACCCCGGCCGGTGTCACAGCATATTCTCCAAACGGGAAATGAGCTGCGGAACGAACACTAACCCCGGGCGGCCTCGTCGACCTTGACGCCATCCCACTGCGGCGCCGTGAGGGCCAGCATCAACCCATCGATCTGGTCGCACATGAGGTCGAGATTGTCCATGATGATGCCCAGTGCCGCGTCACCGGCATGCGCCGCAAGCGCCGCTGCCTGAGGTCGATCGGGTGGTCCGCCGTCGGTTGAGCATTGTCCAATGCCTTGGCAAGTCTTTGGCGCACCTCGCCCCTGATGATGCCGCTCGCGATCGTCATGCTGCACAGGAACATCAACTCGTCTGATATCCTTGTCGTCAGCCCGGCCACTTCCCTGGAAATCGCTGCGAACAGCAGAACCCGGTCAGATTCCGCCCTGGTGTGCCGCCCACGGCCAATGGCTTCGGCCGTGGGCATGGTGGCGGCAAACCTCTGCAGGCATTGATAGGAGTCGATCGACATCCTGTTCGCCCGCGTGGCGCTGACCTTCAGGCGACGGATGGTCGCCTGGCTCGGCGCGCTCGGTGATGTCTCAGTCATGACCGTCACCGAATTCCGCCGATCTTTCCGCAGTGACTGACCTGTCCGTCACAGCCATTTTCCAACCCGATCATCGTTCAGGCAGGCTGACTACAGTGCCCGGACCGTGTGCAGGAAGCTGTTCACTTCGCTGCGCAGGGTTTCACCGTAGCGGCTGAGCTCATTGGCGGCCGAGAGCACCTGGGTCGAGGCAGCGCTGGTCTGCTGCGAGGCCTCGGTGACGCCAAGGACATTGGTGGTCACCTCGCTGGTGCCGGCCGCCGCCTGCTGTACGTTCCTGGAAATCTCCTGGGTCGCGGCACCCTGCTCCTCGACCGCCGAGGCGATCGCGGTTGAGATCTCGCTCACCCGGTTGATCGTCTGGGTGATGTTCTGGATGGCACCGGCCGAACTTTCGGTCGATTCCTGGATCGAGCGGACCTGTGTCGCGATCTCCTCCGTGGCGCGCGCGGTCTGCGTCGCCAATTGCTTGACCTCCGACGCCACCACGGCAAAGCCCTTGCCGGCTTCACCGGCACGCGCAGCCTCGATGGTCGCATTGAGGGCCAGGAGATTGGTCTGGCCGGCGATGTCATTGATCAATGTCACCACCGCACCGATCTTCTGCGCGGCTTCGGCCAGTTGCTTGACGCGGCCATTGGTATCGTCCGCCTGATGAACGGCCTGGCCGACGATCCTGGTCGATTCCGTCACCTGGCTGCTGATCTCATGGATCGAGGCCGACAGCTCTTCCGTGGCCGACGCCACGGTCGACACGTTCTGGGTCATCTCCTCGGCGGCGGCGGCAACGGTGTTCGATTGCTGGGCGGTTTGTTCCGCTGTCGCCGCCAGGGACTGCGCCGTGCCCTGAAGTTCGGTGGCGGCGGAGCTCACGGCATTCACGACCTCGGCAATCACCTTGTCGAATCTCGCAACTTCCTCGCCCATGCGGCGGGCGCGTTCGATCTGCCGGTCCTGTTCCACCTGCTGCTCCGCCCGCAGCTTCTCGGCGGCGATCATGTTTTCCTTGAAGATCTGCAGGGCGCCGGCCATCTCGCCGACTTCGTCCTTGCGGTTGGCGCCGATGACGGCCACGTCGCGTTCGCCATTGGACAGGCGCAGCATCACACCCGCCAGGGATTTGACCGGGCTGGAGATGCCGCGACCGATGATCCAGGCGATGGCCAGGCCCAGCGCGAAACCGATCACGGAAAAGCCGATCGCGGTCCATTCGCTCTGCGTCACAACCGTCGTGATCTCGTCGGCGATCCGGGTTTCCTCGGCCTGGGCCGCCGCCTTGATCTTCTCGGCATCAGCGATCACTTCCTCGCTGGCCTCGGCGATTTCCTCATGGACCAGCTTCTCGATCTCTTCATCGATCTCTTCGCCGGATTTGAACGCCGCTTCATAGGCCGGCACCAGGGCTTTCACCTCGTCGACCTCGGCCTTGAAACCGGCAGTGGCCGAGACTTTCTCCAACTGCTCGATCGTCTTCAACAGCGCGTGGAAGGACGCCTCCGCCTGTTCGGCCGCGGCCGCTTCATGGCGGTCCAGCAGCATGTTGACATAGAGCCGTGCGGAGAGCGCTTGCCTCGCGCCCTCGCCGGCGAGGATGGCCGCGTTGCTGTTGCCTTCCTTGACCGCCTTGGCAAGGATCGCCTCGAAATCCTCGGCCAGTTTCGGGGCCGGCGACGCTGAGGGTTTCCGTGGCAAGCTTGGTCCGCGCGATTTCAAGCTCGTTCGCCTTCTCGAAATCGTTGACGATGACCGTCAGCTTCTCCGTCATGGCGGTCAGTTCGGCGCGCTCTTCATCGCTCTCGGCGATCTTGATGCCATGCTCGATACTGGCCGTGATCGCCTTTTCAAGCTCCTGCACCACACCGATCTCGGCACTGTCGCCGGTGCGGACATAGCTGTCGATATGGCCGCGCATTTCCAGCAAGTCGCGCTCGATACTGGCGGAATCGCCGAACAGTTCGACGGCTGCTGTGTAGTGCGTGAGGTCGCTGGCGATACGGCCAAAGCCGATCACGCCGGCAATGGCGACGATCGCCAACACGACCAGCACAGCGCCAAAGCCCAGCAGGGTCTTGGTGAGGATCTTCAGGTTCTGGAAAGTGCCGGCACTGGCCTGGGGCTGCGTGAGCGACATGATGGGTTCCTTGGGTTAGATGGATTCAAGCAGGAAGCGGCGGTGCAGGCTCTGCACCGGCCGTGCGTTCAGCGGGAACAAAGCTGCGAATTGTGCGATCTGTACGGGCGAGGCCTCGATTGGATCCCTGAACACCGTCCACAAAACGCCTTCCGAACACGGGGGTGTGGTGAGCGAGCCCTGATAGCGGAAAAATCCGCGATTGACCGGCAGCAGGCTGTCGAGGCCGATCGTCTGGCCGGTATCCGTCTCCGGCGTCGTTTCCTTGGGCATCGCGGCCCAGATGGGTGCAAGGCCGGGATTATCGGCGCCGGCGCGGATAAAGACGCCCAGGACGGCAAGCTGTCCGGCTGCGGATTTGTGCACGAAATGCAGCTCCAGATCGAAGCTCTGGCCCGAAAGCAGATGCTCGCTCGGGTGATGGAAGTGGAACTGCAGCAGATCAAATTGCTGGCCGTCGATCAGTGTTTTTGAGCCGGGTGCGCAGTTCACCTGAATGGTGTGGCCATTGTTGAGGATCTTGAGGGGTGTCGCCTGGAACATCGGCTGCACGCCGGTAAGCTGGCTGCGGATGCCGGCCTTGATGTCGATCGGCGTCTGTTCGAAGCCCCAGTTCGCAGACTTTGAAATCAGGTGAGAGATCGCCCCAATGCTCCGGGCCACCCTCACCTTCATAAGTCCAATGCGGGCCCTGATGGCCGGCGGTTTCCGCGAGGGCCGCCTTGCCCAGCAGGCTGGTGCAGATCGGGCAGAGTGCGCCTGTGACCGTCAACGTTTGAATCAGGCGGCGGCGTGATATGGCTGGCATTTGTCGCTGGCTCCTCTCGAATCCGGCCGCAATACCTTGCGCGAAGATCGCGCTGGGCGGCCCTTACAATGATCCGAAGATGCCCTGGTTCGTGCCAGGCCGCTCCGCGCGGAGTGCCAGCACTGGGTGCCGACTGCCAGAAAATGGCGGTCGTGCGATTCGTGCGGGAAAGAAAATCTGACCGGCTTGACGACCATAAAAATTGGTTCAGGTGAGAACCAATCACTAAATAAGAATATAGTCGGATCAGATAGAGAAATACCAACCAACTATACTAATGCATATACCTACGCATAGGCCCGAAGTCGTTCTATTTAACAATTCTTAAGTAAAATGCGGCGCAAGATGACCTTGTCAGCAGGAGCTGAAAAAGGAAGCGACCGTGTCTCAATCGACCCGACCCCTTGATACGCGCCCGGCATTTGCCACCAGCAGTTTCGACGAACTGTCAGGCATTCTCGAATCAAAACTGGCGGCGCGGTTCGTGAAACTGCCACCGCGCAATGGGGTGATCGACGCGCGCGCCAATTTCTGCCAGCTGCAGCAGTCCGAGCTTTGGTACTGCGCCTGCAAATGGCCCATCAGGGTGTGGGCGCGACCTGGACCGGCACCACCACAATGACGGCCGTGACGGCCCGGCAAGCCTGCATTTCATCGGCTGCGGTTGAGATCGATTTCGCGGAAGATTTCGAGCAGCTTGTGTGGCGCATTCCCAAGGGCAAGCTGGAACAGAAGCTTGCCCTGATGACCGGCCGCCCGATCGGCTACGCGCTCGATTTTGCGCCCTCGCTTGACCTCTCGACGCCGCAGGGTATCGCGCTCAAATCCGTCTTCGACTGCCTGGTGCAGGCGGCCCAGACAACCCCCGAGCCAGCGGCAAGCCCGGTCGTCGTCGAGCTCGAACAGGCCTTCATCGCGTTGTTTCTTTCGACGGTCGACCACACCGGGCGCGCGCTGCTTGAAAGGGAGGCCGCGGGAGCAGCTCCCTGGCAGGTGCGCCGGGCAGAGAGCCATATCGAAGCCAATTGGGACAAGCCCATCACCATCGAAGACCTGGCCTCGGTGGCGGGAACCAGCTCACGCAGTCTGTTCCGCACGTTCAAGGAAAGCCGTGGTTGCTCGCCGCTCGACTTCGTGCGGCGACTGCGCCTCGATCATGCCAAGCGGATGCTGGATAAGCCGGACACGGTTACCACCGTCACGGATGTGGCTTTTGCCTGCGGTTTTGGGGATCTTGGCCGTTTTGCCAGGAATTCCAGCGAGCCTTTGGCGAGCGACCTTCCGCCATCCTGGCGCGCCACCGCGCCACCGCCGATGGCACTTCAAACCCGGCCCATGACGGCCTCGCCGCCATGAAGCGCTCGTAGCTGGACCCATTGTGGAGACGGTCGAATGCCAACGATGAGGAACGATCAATTGCACGGCACCGAGGAACCCCTCGCCAATTCACGCGTGTTCTCCGCCACCAGCGCTGAAGAACTTCACGCGATGCTTCAGGCCAACAATGGGGCCAGTGTCGTGCGGGTCGATGGTAACGGCCGTAACCTTGCGGTGATTGGCAATCATTGCTTTCTGCCCCATGGCGAATTGTGGTTCAGCCGTTCCAGTGAACAGGTGATCGTCAACTATCCCAACGACGATGTTCTCCGCGTGCGTTTCTGGCACAGCGGCACCGGCGCCACGTGTCGGGGTCGCAACACGTTGCAGGTGGCGCAGGGCCAGGCGATCGCCTCGACCGCCGCTGCCGAGGTCGACTTCGAGGCCGGTTTCGGGCAAGTCTGCTGGCGCGCCACCAAGGATCGGATCGAACAGAAGGCTACCGCCTTGACGGGTCGACCACTTGGTGCCGCGCTGAATATCGAAACCGCGCTCGATCTCACCAAGCCCGCGGGCGGCACCCTTCTATCGATCCTGTCCTGCATGCTGCAACTGGCGAACAATGCCGATGGCAGGCCGTTGCCGATCGCCCTGGGCGAGCTGGAGCAGGCCTTCATCGTCGGTCTGCTCTCGGCGGTGGCCCATGACAGCCAAGGCCGTCTCGACGGTCCCGCCCGCGGCGTGGCGCCGTGGCAGGTGCGTCGTGCCGAGGCGTATATCGAGGCCAATTGGAACCGGTCGATCACCATCGAAGATCTGGTCGACGTGACGGGCACCAGCGCCCGCAGCCTGTTCCGCACGTTCAAGGAAAATCGCGGCTGCACGCCGCTTGAATTCGCCCGCGGCGTCCGCCTTGAGCATGCGCGCCGCATGCTGGAGAATCCCGACATGGATGCGACCGTGACGCTCACCGCCACTGCCTGCGGCTTTGGGGATCCCGGCCATTTTGCCAAGGAATTCCTGCGCGCCTTTGGCGAGCGGCCGTCGGTCATCCTCGCGCGCAAGCGCGGAATGGTTGCGGCCTGACCCTAGGCCCGGTTCCCGAAGCGCCGGGCCGACCCTGTCGCTTTCACTTTTGTGACACCTTTGCGTCAGCAACTTGTCATCGACGAACGGCTAGTTTTGAGCCTATCTGAGGATGAACAAGATCTGAGCCCCGTCACATGCACCATCCAGGTCACATGCACCATCCAGCCAAGGCGCTGCCGCGCATTTCCCCGCCAATTCCGGCAGCGACCGTCTGGCTGCTGCAGGGCGCGCGGCTGGGCGACAATCAGCAGGTGCTGGCCCTCGGCGCGGCACTCGAGGCGCGATTTGGCTGGCGCCTGGTGGTCAAGCAGCTGAAATTCATCTCCGGCCGCTATCCCGCGCCGGATGTCGCCCAGAATTTCGCCCGGGCCCTCGATCATGTCGATTTGGCCCAAAGCGACCCGATCGCCGCCGATGCTGGCCATCCCTGGCCCGATCTGGTGATCGCCATCGGCCGCCGCATGGCGCCGGTCGCCAGATGGATCAAGGCGCAGAATACGCCAACGGGCATCCACATCCAGCTTGGCCGCTTCCAGGCGCCGTTTGACAGTGTCGACCTGCTGGTGACCACGCCGCAATATGGCCTGCCGGCTGCCACCAACGCGTTGCACCTCAGCCTGCCCATCACCGCGCCAAGACACCTGGATCCGGCGACGCTGGCCATGCCGGCCATGGCGTCGATCCTCACCATTGCCGGCCCGCGCATCGTCATGTTGATCGGCGGCCCCTCCAGCCCGATCGGCTTCGACCTCGCCGATGGAGAGCGCCTGCTGCGCGAGGGCCTGGCCTTCGCGGCTGCCCGGAAGGGGACATTGCTGGTGGCGACCTCACCCAGAACGCCGCGCGCGGTCGTCGATCTGCTGCGCCAGGAACTACCGGCGCCGCACAGGTTTTTCCCGTTCGAAGCCGGCAGCGGCGAAAATCCCTATCCGGCGCTGTTGGCGTGCGGCGATGCCTTTGTGGTCACCTCCGACAGCGTCTCCATGGTGGCGGATGCCAGCCTCACCGGGCGCGAGGTGCGTCTTGTCGAGCTCCCGGTCAAGGCGCCGCGCCCGCTGTGGCAGCCGAGCTGGCCGCTGGCCCATTGGGTCGGCCGCCGTCGCAACATGCGGCTGGTGCGCGGTCTTGGCGCCGACTGGCTCGACCGCTGGTACGAAGGCGAGGTTCGCGCCGCGCGCGCCCAGCCGACACGCCATGTGCCGACGATCATGAACCGGCTGCTGCGCGAGCGGCATCTGGCGCTGCTCTCCGATCCCAGCCCGCCCCGGACCGACCTTGCACAGTTGGCGGCGGAAGAGCTGGCCATGGTGTCGACGCGGATCCTGGCCTTGCTGACGCAGCGGCGCACGGCCGCCTTGCGCACCCGCATGGCGGTGGGTCCATCGGTTGACAATCCATCGAATGACCTGGGTCCCCGCGGCATCATCCTGGCCCAACCCGGCGCAGCCTCTGCCTGATCCGGTCAGCGTTCCCGCCCGAATAGCTGATAGAGCAGCATCAGCAGCAGGCCGATTGTCGACATCGCGGCGCCGGTCAGGGCGATGCTGTCGCTCTGCAGCCCGAAATAGCCGACCAGGCCAAAGGTAGCCCCCAGCACGACATCCAGGGCCAGGAGCGCCATGACCAGGAAGTTGTTGCGCTGCGGCTTGCCCAGGGGCGTCGTGAGCTTGGCCACGATCGGCGTGATCCCGGGGATTTTCTGCGGGGTCTCGGGGCTGGCCGCCGGCGTGGCGTTAACGGATGGCGGCGGTTTGTCGCCAGCGATCACTCGGTTGATGGCACGCAGAATGTCGCGCAAACCAGGCTGCTCAGCGGTCATTTCGGCCAGGGTCTCCGGGTGGACGGACATCGGTTCAAGGCGGACGGATCGCAAAAAGACCAGCCGGGTGCGGATAAAATCGGATGGTTGGTTTTGACGATCCCCACGCCCCTAATTTAACCGATTCGCCCTGCCCTGTCAGATATGGATGGTTGACTAAATTGGTAGGATAAGAGGCCACCCCGCCACAATCGTTAAGATTCCCATCTCGACTATCTTGCGCGCCTGCGAGAACCGCCTATATATCCCCTCGAAACCAATGCCTAAGGACGACCGACTGGCCCTGTGCCGGTCTTCGATCACCGGGGCATGTTCTGATCAATAAGTTGCAAGTCGGGGATCCCCCGGACGGGTGCTTCGCGTGGAAGGCCCAGGGCAGGGATTTGCCGCAAGAAAGGAAGAAAGCCATGGCCAAAGTTATCGGCATCGATCTCGGCACGACCAATTCCTGCGTCGCCGTCATGGAAGGCAAGGACGTCAAGGTCATCGAGAACGCGGAAGGTGCCCGCACCACCCCCTCGATGGTCGCCTTCACGGAATCCGGCGAGCGCCTGGTCGGCCAGGCCGCCAAGCGGCAATCGGTCACCAATCCGGAAAACACCCTCTTCGCCATTAAGCGCCTCATCGGCCGCCGCTATGACGACCCGATGACCAAGAAGGACATCGACCTCGTCCCCTACAAGATCGTCTCGGGCGACAATGCCGATGCCTGGGTCAATGCCCATGGCAAGAATTACAGCCCCAGCCAGATCTCGGCCTTCATCCTCGGCAAGATGAAAGAGACGGCAGAAGCCTATCTCGGCGAAAAGGTGACGCAAGCCGTCATCACCGTCCCGGCTTACTTCAACGACAGCCAGCGCCAGGCGACCAAGGATGCCGGCAAGATCGCCGGCCTTGAAGTCCTGCGCATCATCAACGAGCCGACTGCGGCTGCGTTGGCCTATGGCATGGACAAGAAGAATGGCGGCGTCATCGCCGTCTACGATCTTGGTGGCGGTACCTTCGACGTCTCCGTGCTGGAAATCGGCGACGGCGTGTTCGAAGTGAAGTCGACCAACGGCGACACCTTCCTGGGCGGCGAAGATTTCGACGCGCGCATCATGGATTACCTCGCCGAGGAATTCAAAAAAGAGAACGGCATCGATCTCAAGAAAGACAAGCTCGCTCTGCAGCGCCTGAAAGAGGCTGCCGAGAAGGCGAAGATCTAGCTCTCTTCCTCGATGCAGACCGAAGTCAATCTGCCGTTCATCACGGCCGACCAGAACGGTCCGAAGCACCTCACCATGAAGCTCACGCGCGCCAAGCTCGAAGCCCTCGTTGACGACCTCATCGAGCGCACCATGGAGCCGTGCCGCAAGGCCCTCAAAGATGCCGGCCTGAAGTCGACCGACATCCAGGAAGTGATCGTGGTCGGCGGCATGACCCGCATGCCCAAGATCCTCGAGAAGGTGAAGGAGTTCTTCGGCAAGGAACCCAACCGCTCCGTGAACCCGGACGAGGTCGTCGCCATCGGCGCCGCCATCCAGGGCGCGGTGCTGAAGGGCGACGTGAAGGACGTGCTGCTGCTCGACGTGACGCCGTTGTCGCTGGGCATCGAAACGCTGGGCGGTGTGTTCACGCGTCTCATCGACCGCAACACGACCATTCCCACGAAGAAGAGCCAGGTATTCTCGACTGCTGAGGATGGCCAGACCGCGGTTACCATCCGCGTCTTCCAGGGCGAGCGTGAAATGGCGGCGGACAACAAGATCCTCGGCCAGTTCGATCTCGTGGGGCTCCCGGCGGCGCCGCGCGGTGTTCCGCAGATCGAAGTCACCTTCGACATCGACGCCAACGGCATCGTGAACGTCTCGGCCAAGGACAAGGCCACCGGCAAGGAGCAGCAGATCCGCATCCAGGCCTCGGGTGGTTTGACCGACGCCGACATCGAGAAGATGGTGAAGGACGCTGAGGCCCATAAGGCCGAGGACGAAAAGCGCAAGAAGGTGGTCGAAGCCCGCAACCAGGCCGAAGCCCTCATCCACAATGCTGAAAAGCAGGTGAAGGATGCCGGCGACAAGGTCTCGGCCGAGGACAAGGCTCTCGTCGAAACCGCGTCCGCCGATCTGAAGGCGGTCAAGGACGGCGAGGATGTCGAGGCGATCGAAGCCAAGACCCAGGCCCTGACCCAGGCCTTGATGAAAGTCGGCGAGGCGCTCTACAAGGCGCAGGCGGCCGAAGGTGCGCAGGGTGAAGCGGCCGGTGCTGCCGGCGACGCCCAGGCATCGGCCAATGATGAGAAGGTGGTCGACGCCGATTTCGAGGAAGTCGACGACCGCAAAGGCAAAAGCGCCTGATGAGGTAAACGCGTTGTGACAGGCGCGTTGAAATAACGAGGTCGGGGTCCGTATCGGCAGGATACAGACCCCGGCCTCTGTTTTTGTCCATACCAACCTACTGCAAATGATTTCATCATGAAGCGCGATTATTACGAAACGCTCGGGGTCGAAAAGGGTGCCGATGCGGACGCCCTGAAAAAGGCCTTTCGTAAGAAGGCGATGGAATTCCATCCCGACCGCAATCCCGGAAATACCGAAGCCGAAGCCAAGTTCAAGGAATTGAACGAGGCCTATGACGTGCTGAAGGACGAGCAAAAGCGGGCGGCCTATGACCGCTTCGGCCACGCCGCCTTCGAGAATGGCCATGGCGGCGGTCGTGGGGGCGGTGGCGGTTTCGACGCCGGCGGCTTTGCCGACATTTTCGACGAGATGTTCGGCGATTTCATGGGCAGGCGCGGTGGCGGCCAGACCCGCGGCCGCGGCTCGGACCTGCGTTTCAACATGGAAATCACCCTTGAGGAAGCCTTCCACGGCAAGCAGAGCACCATCCGCGTGCCAAGTGCCGTCGTGTGCGAGGATTGCAACGGCACCGGCGGCGAAAAGGGCGCGCAGCCGATCACCTGTCCGGCCTGCCACGGCCATGGCAAGGTGCGCGCGACGCAGGGCTTCTTCACCATCGAACGCTCGTGCCAGCATTGCGGCGGCGCCGGCAAGGTGATCGAGAAGCCGTGCAAGACCTGCCATGGCGCCGGTCGCACGGCGCGAGAAAAGACATTGCAAATAAATGTCCCGGCCGGTGTCGAGGAAGGCACCCGCATCCGTCTCGCCGGTGAAGGCGAGGCCGGCATGATGGGCGCGCCATCCGGCGACCTTTACATCTTCCTCGCCATCAAGCCGCACAGATTGTTCGAACGCGAGGGTGCCAATGTGCATTGCCGCGTGCCCATCGCCATGACCACGGCGGCCCTGGGCGGACATATCGAAATCCCCACCATCGATGGCGGCCGCGCCAAGGTGACGGTGCCGGCCGGCGCCCAGACCGGCCAGCAGTTCCGCCTCAAGGGCAAGGGCATGTCCGTGCTGCGTTCCCAGTCTCGCGGCGACATGTATGTCGAACTCACCATCGAAACACCGGTCAACCTCAGCAAGAAGCAGAAGGATCTGCTGGCGCAGTTCGAGGCCGAAGGAAAGAAATCCGGACATCATTCGCCCCAGAGCGAAGGGTTTTTTGCCCGGGTGAAGGAATTCTTTGACAGCGGCAATGATTAGGCGCGGCCAAGGCTGATCAACGCTTGACGGTTGAGCGGCCCAGGGTTCTCCTGTCGAAAACGGCGTATGGGACCATGTTGCGGGGGCGGCGTGGCAAATCAGGGGAAGCGGCTTGACGCAGGATGTCCAACCGGAGCCAGCGCGGGGTGGTGAATACGGCAGTCAGCCGCTCCCGGCATTGCCGGCCGGTTTTACGACCGCGCTTGCCGATCGCCTGCGCACGGCGCTCTGGGTCTTCGACATCGATCAGGCGCGTGTCATCTGGGCCAACCCGGCGGCGTTGCGGGTCTGGCGCGCGGACAGCCTCAACGAGCTTTCCGCCCGCGACCTGAGGCGCGACATGTCGCCCGCGGTCGCCGCCCGGCTCAAACAGTATCAGGAAGATTTCATCGCCAGCGGCGCCACCTTCTCCGAAGTGTGGACCCTCTATCCGCAGGGCAAGCCGCAATCCCTGCGCTGCCTGTTCAGCGGCGTTCGCCTCGCCGATGGCCGCATGGCGATGTTCTGCGAGGGTCTCGCTGAATTCAACGACACGCCGGAAGCGCTGCGCAGCGCCGAGGCGCTGTTGCACAGCTCGGTCATGATCACCCTCTATGACCTCGACGGGCATATCCTCTACAGCAACCCGGCCGCCCGCAGTGCAGCGCCATCGCAAAACGGCGACGGTCGTGCCCCGCTGGTGACGCGCCTGGCCGATTCCGAGGATCACCAGCGCCTGGTCAGCACGTTGCAGCAGGCCGGCGAAGTGCGCATGGTGGCCCGCGTTCACACGGCGCAAGGATTGCGCTGGCACGAGATCACAGCGCGCCTGTGCAGCGATGCCGCCACCGGGGCGCCGGCCTGGCTGGTGAGCGAGGTCGACGTCACCGAATCAAAGGAATACCAGGCGGAGCTGGAGAATAACCGCGCCAAGCTCGAACAGCAGGCGCGGGAGCTGCGCCAGGCACATCAGGCGGCAGAAAGTGCCAGCCGCGCCAAGTCGCAATTCCTCGCCCATATGAGCCACGAATTGCGCACGCCCCTGAACGCGATCATCGGCTTTTCCGATGTCACCAGGCGCGGCACCTTCGGCATGGTGGAGCCGCCGCGCTATGGTGATTACGCGGAACTCATCCACGAAAGCGGCCGCCTGCTGCTCGACCTCATCAACGACATCCTGGATCTTTCCAAGATCGAGGCCGGCAAGATGGAGCTGAAACCGGCCCTGATCGATGCCAGGGATCTCGCCGAGGCCAGTACGCGGCTCATCTCGGGCATGGCGCGGGAGGCGAACGTCACCTTGTCGACCCATGTGCCCCCCGACACGCAGCCGGTCTATGGCGATGCGCGGACGATCAAGCAGGTGATCATCAACCTGCTGTCGAACGCGGTGAAGTTCACCCCGGCCGGCGGCCGGATCCAGCTCGCGATCCGGGACCAGCCGGAGGGCGGCAGCGCGATCCTGGTGTCCGACACCGGCATCGGCATGACGGCCGAGGAGATCGAACGGGCCCTCGATCCGTTCAGCCAGATCGACAGCAGCATCGCCCAGCATCACCGCGGCACCGGGTTGGGGCTGGCGCTGGTCAAGAACCTGGTCGAACTGCATGGCGGCCGGCTGATCGTGGAAAGCGGACCGCAACAGGGCACCATTGTCACGGCCTTGCTGCCGCAGGAACCGGTCGCCTGACCCGTCCGGTCCGGATCCTGTAACCAGAGCATTCTCCCGGTGCCTGTTGCCGTCCGTGGCAAACCTCGTCTAGATTTCGTCCAACATTGGTTCAGGGGGACTTATGGCGGGGAAGACTCAGGCCAAACGGCCAGTCACGAAGGCTGTGGCCAAGGCCGCCACGAAGGCAGCGCCGGCTGCCAGCCCAAAGAGTGGTGCAGCGAAAGGCTTGCCCGCAAAAGGTAAGCCCTTGCCCGAAAATACTAAAATGGCAAAGCAACCAGCGCCGAAAGCAGCGCCGGCCGCAGCCAAGGCGGCTACCCCGCCAGCCGCCAAGGCGGCGCCGGCGGCGCCCAAAGTCGTCGCAGCTACGGCCAAGGCGGCACCCAAGCCCAAGCGCCAGCTCAGTGGCGCGACTCGGGTTGGCATCGCCGGCTGCGCCGGCCGCATGGGCCAGATGCTGCTCAAGATGCTGGCCCAGGCGCCTGGCGTCCTGGTCGTGGGCGGCACTGAACGGCGCGGCTCCCAGGCCCTCGGCATGGATCTGGGTGCCCTGGCCGGCACCGAACCCTTCGGCATCACGGTCGGCGACGATCCGGCGGTCCTGTTCGACACGGCCGATGTGGTGATCGACTTCACCAATCCGTCCGCGACGGCCCTTCACGCGGGCTATGCCGCCAAGAACGGCACCGCCCATGTGATCGGCACCACCGGCCTCGACGCCGACCAGCAGGCGGCGGTTGCCCGTGCCGCGCAGCGGGCACCCATCGTGATGGCCGCCAACATGTCGCTGGGGGTCAATCTCCTCGAACTGGTGGTCGAGCAGATGGCGCGCATCCTCGATACCGAATGGGATATCGAAGTGGTCGAGATGCATCACCGCCACAAGGTTGATGCTCCCTCCGGCACGGCGCTGGCCCTCGGCGAAGCGGCGGCGCGCGGTCGCGGCACGACCCTGCGCCGGGTCGCCAAGCGCGGCCGCGACGGACAGGCGGGTCCGCGGGCCAAGGGCGAGATCGGCTTTGCCGCTTTGCGCGGTGGCGACGTCGTCGGCGATCATACCGTGATCTTCGCCGCCGATGGTGAACGGGTCGAGGTGACCCACAAGGCGTCGAGCCGCGAACTCTTCGCGCGCGGTGCCGTGAAAGCCGTGCTCTGGGCCGCCGGCAAGGCGCCGGGCCTCTATTCGATGAAGGATGTGCTGGGCTTCAGCGTGGGTGCGCAACCGGCGAATGGCGGATAACCGCTCTCCGGAAACTCAGCGCCGCCGCAATCGCGGCAAAGCCAGGCCGACCAGGATCAGCACCAGCGCCACCAGTGCGTTGGTGCCAGGCACTTCATCGTAGCCGAAGAAGCCCCAGCCCAGGCCCATCACCGGCACCAGGAAATTGTTGGTGGACGCAAAGCTCGCCCCGCTCCGGCGCATCAGCGTGAAGAACAGCCAATTGCCGAAGGCGGTCGAGAGCAGCCCCAGCCACAAAACGGCGAACCAGGCACTGCCCGATGGTGCAAGTTCCCAGGGCCGGTCGACATAGAGCCAGACCGGCAGCATGGTGAGGAGGCCCAGGGCGAGAATGATGCCAACCGTCATCTCGGCGCCCATCTGCGGCAGCCGGCGCGCGTTGACGCCGTAGAAGGTGTAGCTGAGGCAGCCGCCGAGAATGGCGATCTGCCCGATCACCTGGGCGCCCAACCCCTGCAGCGCATCGACGCCGACCAGCACGACGACACCGGCAAAGCCGCAGATGACGCCCATCACCTTGGGCGCGGTGAGCTTCTCGTCATGGGTCATGATGTGGGCGAGGATCAGGACCATCAGCGGGATGGTCGCCATCAGAATAGCGGCCAGTTGCGAGGTGGTGAACTGCTCCCCCCAGCCGATCAGGAAGAAGGGCAGCGAATTGCCGATGATGCCGAGGAAGGTCAGGCGCAACCAGATCGCCGCGCCACCGGATTCCGCGCCGCTACGCGACCATGACGGCCAAGGCTGCCCGCGCAACCGCGCCACGGAGAGCAGCACGGCGGCGCCGATGGCGATGCGCGCGGTGGCAAGGGTCAGTGGCGGCAGGCCGTTGCTGACCGCGACCTTGATGAACAGGAAGGACGAGCCCCAGACCAGCGCCAGCCCGAGCAGCATGCCAAATTCAAGCCAGCCGGGGTGGCGCAGGAGGGAACCCTGCTTCGGTGATGGCTGCGCCATGCCGCGTCAGGCCTGATCTGGAAGGGGGTGGGCGTCGCCGATTCCGCCGCTACGGTGCCGATCCAGTACCTGCGTGAGCTCGCCGGCGAAATCGCGCCGCTCCGGCGCCGAGAGAAACGATCCGATCTCGACTTGCTTGCCGTGGGAGCGCAGATAGAGCGCGCTATCCACCTCGGCCGCGCGCGTCAGGACAACCTGCAGCCAATAGGGCTGCAGTGCTATCGCGGTGAAGCGACCCTTGGCATCGACCCTCTCCAGCACCAGCCGGTCGTGATAGAGCCGCAGCCGCTCGGCCCGCCGGTCGCCACGGAAATGGCGCGAGAACAGGAACCAGAAGAGGACCCATTCGGCGCCGATGAAACCGAAGATCGGCCAGGCGCCGAGAATGAGGAAGGTCAGGCCATAAAGGCCCATGATGACGCCCGTGCCGAGGATGAGGATGAGATAGCCCCGCTGCCCGAGCGAGCGGTGCGGATAGAGCAGCGCCTCGAAGACCGGCAGATCATGGCCGGCACTCCCCTCAGCATGGGCGCGGTCCGGCCCGCGCATGGTCTCTTCCGCTTGCATGCGGCCAAGTATAGTGTCTCGCCCGAACGGCACAACCAGCCAGCCCTTCGCCCAAGACAGGCCAGCCATGCTCAAAAAAAGATCAGATCGAGGCATTCTTCAGCCGTCTGCAGAAGGCCAATCCGGCGCCCAAGGGCGAACTCAACTACGTCAATCCCTATACCTTGCTGGTGGCGGTGGTGCTCTCCGCCCAGGCGACCGATGTCGGTGTCAACAAGGCCACCGAGAAACTGTTCAAGCTCGTCGACACGCCGGAAAAGATGGTGCGCCTCGGTGAAGCGAAGCTGAAGGAGCATATCAAGACGATCGGCCTCTTCAACACCAAGGCAAAGAACGTCATCAGGCTATCGGAGATTCTGGTGGCAGAGCATATGAGCCAGGTGCCGCGCGATCGCGAGGTCCTGCAGACCCTGCCGGGCGTCGGTCGCAAGACGGCGAATGTCGTCCTCAACATCGCCTTCGGCGAGCCGACCATCGCCGTCGATACCCACATCTTCCGTGTTGCGAACCGGACAGGCCTGGCGCCGGGCAAGGATGTGCTTGCCGTGGAACTGGCCTTGGAAAAACGTGTGCCGGAGAAATTCAAGCAGCACTGCCATCACTGGCTGATCCTGCACGGCCGCTATGTCTGCAAGGCACGGACGCCGGATTGCGCCGCGTGCCTTCTCAGGGACATCTGCCAGTACAAGGCAAAGACGTTGTAGCGGCCGGATCTGTTAGAGCTTGATCCGCACGCTGTATGTCAGCACCGTCGAACCTTCCGCCGGCACCTCGACCAGCCAGCGGGCCGTGTTGGAATCGAGCTTCTCATGGGCCTGCGATTCGTCGAGCACCTTCCACTCGCCCGGGAAGGCTTCGCGCAGATCGACGGTCACCTTTTCCTTCTTGGCGTTCTTGATCTCGACCTCATACTCGTTCTCATAGAGATCGTCGGCGAGCTTGGTATAGTTGGTCTGCTTGGCGCGGGCCGTGATGTCGAAGGCTTCACCCAGGGTAAGATCGACGCGCTCGTTCTTGGGCGTGTGGTCGACATGATCCTCACCGACGAACAGCGCGTTGCCGGCACTGTCCTTCTTGTAGACGCGGATGATGCCGGCAGGCAGCGGCATGCCGAGATTCGATTTTTCCTCATTCTTGAATTTCAGCTTCACCACGGTGTTCTGGCGCGGGCCTTCGCCGAAATTGTAGCTGTAATTGCCCCAGACATTGGCGCTGTTGGTGATGAGGTATTGCTTCTCCACCGGAACGCCGGATGCCGCCAGCATCGCCACCTGCTTGGTCTGGTTCTCCTTCAGCGTGGTGGGGCGCTCAAGCGTGTAGAGATGATACTCGAAGGCGGCTTCCTCCATCATCTTCGGCGCGGCCGGCACGGCATCCATCGCCATCGCGCCGCCGATCGCACGCTCCATATAGGGCTGTACCTGGTTGACGTTGCCGGTAACGAGCTGGAGTTTCGCATCCTTATAGGTCACGCCGCTCTGATTGGTGAGCGTCACCAGGCCGTTGATGCTGACGGTCTTCTCGTCGGCGGCGAGGTCGACCACGTAATCGGCCGACCAGGACAGGCCGCGGCTGAGATAGGACAGATCGACGGCGACATCGCCGGCCTTCTCGGCGTTCGCCTTCACGACCAAAGTGGGGCGGGCCCGCAGATTGGCGGGAACGCCCGCATAGACGAAGCGGCCCGGGATCGCGGTTTCGATACGGTCACCGATTTTCAGCACGGCCTGACCGTCGGCGACAGACAGGACTTCCGCCTCTTCGCTGCTGTCTTCGCCGGTTTCCGGATTGGTGCGGAACACGCGGATCTTCTGGCCGACCGATTTCTCCAGCAGCTTTTGGGCGGTGAGCAGATCGAAGTCGAAATTCTGTTCCAGCACATCGAGGGCGCCGCCTGCCGAATTCAGCAAGGCGGTCTCCGGGCGCATGCCCGCGGCCACGTCGATAAAGGCGATGTCGTTTTCGCCCAGCGCCACCGGCACCTTGCGCGAATCACGGATGAGCGCCAGATCCTGGTTGTAGATGGTGACGCTGATGCCCGTCTGGCTGTCGGTGGTGACCGCCGTCTCCGCCCAGGCGGCAGCGCTGGCGGTGAGGGCAAGGGCCAAGGCCGTGCCGGCGACGAGAAGTGAACGCATGGGAAAATCCTCTATCCGTTTGATCGGGTGATGTGGTCTGGATGCGAACAGATTTGGCTGCAGAATGCGGCAAGACTATGACAGCCGCTGCCGGGCGCTCAAGGGGCGGCCATCACGTTTGCGTGCGCAGATCTCAGAGATCTTCGGCTTCGCGGAAAATCACAAGCCGGATATGCGCGGCATCGTCCGGACTGACGCCGGTGCTGGCGATGAGGCTGTCCGGCCCACCGGCCGCGCGCAAGCGCGTCGCCAGCGCATTGGCAAGCATCATGCCCTTCTGCCAATGCGCGCCATCGCTGCTGGCCGGCAGTTCGGCCAGGATGGCGCTTTCATTGGGCGTTACCGCGAGCAGGCCGGCCAGGGCAAAGAGCAGGTCCGTGTCGCGATCGGCCGACGACGCCTCGGTGTTGATGCGCGCCATCGGTAGGTCGAGCGCGATCTTGTCAGTGAGCGGCGTCACGACGATCTCGGCCAGGGCCGGCGCCGCATCGACCTTGGTCTGCAGCAGAGTCGCCAGATAGTCGGTGTTGCGGCCTTCATCGGCCGGCTTCGTCGCCATCGACTTGTCCGCTGCGCCATTGTCGCCGGACAAATCCGATTCGGCCGATGACTCGATACCGAAGGCCGCCTGCATCCGCGCTCGATCGGTCTGCGCCAGGGAATAGAGCAGCACGAAGCTGGCGAGCAGGCAGCCGGCAAAATCGGCAAAGCTCATCAGCCAGACCGGCTGCTTGATTTCCGGATGTTCCTGCCTTGCGGCGCGGATGAGATCTTCGCTCGACATGAGTCAGGGTGCTCCGGTGGTGTCGGCTGGCGCCGCCGGTCGCGGATCGAGGCGCACCAGCAGGCTGAGCGTCTCGCCTGGCCCGGGGCGCTGCTGACGAAGAGACGCGCCGGGTCGATACCCCCGGCGCTGGCGGTTGTGGCGAGAGCGCCGGCAAAGGCATCAGCGACCGCGCTCTCGCTGAAGCGCAACTCCAACTCGTAATCCAGATCGGCGGGCCGCTTGCCCAGCGCCGCCACCAGCGCCGCCATGCCCTTCTCGAATTCGGTCGTGGCGGCCTTGGTCGTCGTATCGACCACGGTGCTGAGCGGCATGGTCAGGACGACGCGGTTGCCACCGCTCGACCCCGCCACCTCCGCCAATGGCACGGACGTCTGGAACCCGTTCGCGGCAGCGCCAAGGACTTTTGCCGCGGTTTGCCCCTCACCCTCTGCGGCATCCCCGGAGGTGAGCGCAAAGGTGTCACGGACCCCGCTCATCAGGGCGCGCATGCGGGTGTTTTCATGCAGCGAAATGCTGGTGAGGACGATCATGAAGGTGGTGATCATCAGCATCAGGCTGACAAAAGTCGGCAGGCTGGGGTTGCCGGCCGGCACGAATTTCGCCTCCGGCAGGGGTAAAGGCCGCCGATGGGCGCGCCTTTCCTTGCGTGGCAGCGGTGATTCCAGCTCGGCCAATGTCCAAATCCCTTGCTACGACCCGTTCAGCATAGCGGAAATGCAAGGATCAGGCCACTTTCGGCCCCACTACAGCTTTTGACGGGCTTTCATGGCCTGGATCAGGGTCCCGTCATCGAGATAGTCGAGCTCGCCGCCCACCGGCACGCCATGGGCAAGGCGGGAAATGGTGAGGTTGAAGGGCTGCAGCCGGTCGCCCAGGTAGTGCGCCGTGGTCTGGCCGTCAACCGTGGCGCCCAAGGCCAGGATGACCTCCTTCACCTCGCCACCCTCCAGGCGCCGCAACAACGGGGCGATCGAAAGCTGTTCCGGCCCGATCCCGTCCAATGCCGAGAGCACGCCGCCCAGCACATGGTAGCGCCCCTTGAACGTGGCGATCCGCTCCAGCGCCCACAGGTCGCTGACATCGGCGACGACGCACAACATGCCGGCATCGCGGCCGGGATCGCGGCAGATGGTGCAGGGGTCGGACGCGTCGAGATTGCCGCAGACGCTGCAGGTCTTCACATGGGCTGCGACATCGCCCAGCGCATTGATCAGCGGGTGCAGCAGCAGCTCGCGCTTCTTCATGAGATGCAGCACAGCGCGCCGCGCCGAGCGGGGCCCCAGCCCCGGCAGCCGCCCCATGATCTGGATGAGCCTGTCGATGTCGTTCATCTGGGCGCCGCTTGCGCTCAGCGATCAGAACGGCAGCTTGAATCCCGGCGGCAGCGGCAGGCCGCCGGTGACCTTGCCCATCTCCTCGGAAATATAGGCATCGGCCTTGCCGCGCGCGTCGCGGAGAGCCGCGCTGATCAGATCCTCCAGCACTTCCACCTCGGCCGGGTTGACCAGGCTGGGGTCGATCTTGACGCGCTTGGGCTCGCCCTTCGCCGTCATCACGATGCTGACCATGCCGCCGCCGGCCTGGCCGGTCACTTCGGTCTGTTCCAGCGCCGCCTGCATCTCAGCCATCTTCGACTGCATCTGCTGGGCCTGCTTCATCATCTGGCCGAGATTCTTCATAACTCGTCGTCTCCAATCGGGAAATCCGGGTCGGCGCCGCCATTTTCCAGATCCGGCGCATCGGCATCGGAGGTGGGCGTGGCGGCGGCATATATCAAGTCGCGCACATCATCGATCGTGGCGCCGGGGAAGGCGCGCAGCACAGCCTGCACCAGCGGATGATCGGCGGCACTGGCCCCGCGCGCGGCGATGGCGGCGGCTTCCTTTTCCTTCAGCGTCGCCTCACCCGCGGCATTCGACAGCGAGACCAGCCAGCGCTTGCCGGTCCACTCCAGCAGGCAAGCGGCGATGCGGTTGGCAAGATTGGCCGGCGCGCGGTCGGACGGTCGGAACTCCAGGCGACCCGGCTCGAAATGGACCAGATGCACGTCGGACAGCAGATGCGCGAGCAGGATTGCTTCGCGCTTGGCGCGGAACAAGGTGATGATGTCATCGAAGCTCTGCGGGGCGGCGAGCGTCGCCGGATCCGGCTTTGCCGTGGCATGACCCACCGCCGGTGGCGCTTCCTGCGGCACAAGCTCCATGCGCGCCACGGCGCCTTGCGCCTGCGTGCGCGGCCCCCCGCCATTGCCGCTCCCGACATAGCTGCTGGCGATGGCTGATGTGCCGGCGCCATTGCCATTGCGTGGATTGCCGCCGGCGGGCGTACCGGCCACGGGACCAGCGGCAGGTTGGCCGGTGCCAAGGCGCTTCACGAGATCGCCCGGCGTCGGCAAATCGGCGACATGCATCAGGCGGATGAGCGCCATCTCGACGGCGGCCAGGGCCTGCGGCGCCGATTGCGCTTCGCCAAGACCCTTCAGCAGCATCTGCCAGGTCCGCGCCAGGATCGGCATCGACAGCTTCTGTGCAAGCTCCGCGCCGCGCTTGCGCTCGGCCTCGGGCATGGTCGGTTGCGCCAGCACCTCGGCTGAAATCCTGGCACGCGTCAGCAGATGGGTGAGATCCAGAAGATCCTGCACGACGACGATCGGGTCGGCGCCGGCGCGGTACATGAGGCCGAGGAGGTCGAGCGCCTTCGCGGCCTCGCCGCCCATCACCGCCTCGTAAAGATCGAACAATTGCGTACGGTCGGAGAGACCCAGCATCTCGCGGATCTGCGCTTCCGTGACGGCACCTTCCGCCATGGCGATCGCCTGGTCGAGCAGCGACAGGCCATCGCGCGCCGACCCGTCGGCCGCGCGGCTGATGAGCGCCAGCGCATTGGGTTCGACCGTGACGTTCTCGGCCGCGACGATGCGCGCAAAGTGTGCTGCCAGCACATCGGCCTCGATGCGCCTGAGATCAAAGCGCTGGCAACGCGAGAGCACCGTCACCGGCACCTTGCGGATCTCCGTGGTGGCGAAGACGAATTTTACATGGGCGGGCGGTTCCTCCAGCGTCTTCAGCAGCGCGTTGAAGGCGCTGTTGGAGAGCATGTGCACTTCGTCGATGATGTAGACCTTGTAGCGCGCCTCGACCGGGCGCGTAGCGCACGCTGTCGATGAGCTCGCGCATGTCGCCGACACCGGTGCGGCTCGCGGCATCCATCTCGATGACGTCGACATGACGGTCCTCGGCGATGGCTATGCAATGCTCGCATTGGCCGCAGGGGCTGGCGGTGGGGCCGCCCTTGCCATCGGCGCCGACGCAGTTGAAGGCGCGGGCCAGGATGCGCGCGGTCGTCGTCTTGCCGACACCGCGCACGCCGGTCAGCATGAAGGCGTGGGCAAGGCGTCCCTGGGCGATGGCGTTGGTGAGGGTGCGGACCAGGGCGTCCTGCCCGACGAGGCCCGCAAAATCGCTCGGCCGATATTTGCGGGCCAGCACGCGGTAATGCCCATCGGCACCGCCACCTGCTGCTTGGATTGGCCCCTCGTTCTCACTCATGCACTGGTCTTTGCCCGGAAGGAAAAAGCGCTAGGAAGGTGGTACAAAAAATCGCGCACCGGCGCCAGCAATCTTAATGCCGCGACGGCGTCGAAATGAGGTGTCATTGCTGAACGGGAGAGGTGGGAGGCTGGCCTGCGACCCGCATGCAAACTCGTTACGGCTGCTTCCTTCCGGACCTGACCGGGTTGGCGAGACATACGTCCGCCACCAACCTCCCGGGCGAGCTTATAGCAAGAATCCACCCACCCTGCGCAACAGCTCAATTGCCGCAAGCAAATATCGTTACGATTCAGCGCGTTGGTAACTTGAGTGGCCGGTATCAGGGACGGTCGAGCAGTTCCTGCCGGATGATCGAGCCATCCTTGGCCTTCATCTCGGCTTTCAGGATGACGCCGTCGGGCCCGTACCAGACGTCACGGTTGAGCTCGCCCGTAAATGAGAAATGCCGCGCCTCGATCTGGCCTACCGGCAGGACAAGTGCCACCTCGCCCTTATCCGCGACGGTGACCTGGTGCTGCCGCGCCCGCACGGTATCCAGCACGGTGGTCTGGTTGATGGCATCTGGATGCCACAGCGTGCTGGGAATGAGATTGCCGGGCACATCGCGCTTCTTGGCGTTGAACTTGCCCTGCAGCCGATCGCCCTTCCTGCGCAGATCGACCTTGCGCTCCTCGCCATCATCAAGCGTGTCCGAGGTCATCGACAGCAGCACGCCATCCTGCCAGGTCTCTTCGATATGTTGTGTGAATTTGTAGAAGCTCAGCCCCAGCATGCGAACGTCGATGCTGACATCGGTGATGACCGTGAGGCCCTTGTCGCCATCATGCAGGAAATCCAGTTTCTGCGTGCCGATGGGATCGCCGTCGCGGGTGATGGTGTAGATGAAGCGTCCCTCTGGCGGCGTGAACGGAAAGCCAGCGGCAGCGGAAGCGGATTGCGTGTTGGCGACCAGTGAATCGGCGCGGGCGATGCCGGACATGGCGGTGGCCATGCCGACACCAGCCGTCAGGGCAAGTGCCGAATAGGTGATCTTCAAGAGCAATTGCCGCCGCGAAACGCTCATGGCAAGTTTTATAACCTATTGGTCCATTGGTTGCCGTATGATCGGCCGAAGCGCCGAAAAGGTCAAATCCGCTCTGGTGACCGCCAAGGTAAATGTGTCGTGACAATGTGACCGTCAAGGCATTGCGCCGCCAGAAAATCACGTCGCGAAATTAACGAATCCGGGACATGCACACTTTTTTCTACGCCACGGGTAATTTTGATCGCAGCGCGCAGCACCGCGAAGACCATGGTTGGCTGAAAGCACGCCTGGCAGATCCGCGCAGTCGGCTTTATCCGGTCTGGCGCCTGCGCCATTTGGTGCAACAGGCAGAAAGCCCGTCATTGCGCCTGCTCGATCCAATCGCCCAGGCGGATCTCATCGCGCGCGCGGAAACCGTGATCCTGCTCGGTGTCGAAGGGGACGTCGCGCATTTTGCGCTCGACCTTTCCGTGCTCGATGAAAATGCGGCGATCGAGCTTGGCGATTTCCAGGAACTGCGCGGCATCGGACCGTTGCTGCCGCAGCGCGACGGCGCCTTGCTGGCTTATGCGCGGGGTCTTGCCTATTGGCACCAGCGCCATCGCTATTGCGGTGTCTGCGGTGCACCGACCGAGGTCAAGGCTGCGGGCCACCAACGCCAATGCACCGACCGCGCCTGTGCCACCGTGCAATTCCCGCGCACCGATCCCGCGGTCATCATGCGCGTCACCTGCGGCAACAAGATCCTGATGGCGCGACAGGGCATGTGGGCGCAGGGCATGCATTCGGTACTGGCCGGCTTCGTCGAACCAGGCGAGACGCTGGAAGACGCCGTGGCGCGCGAGGTGTTCGAGGAAGTGGGCCTGCGCGTCAACGACATCCGCTATTTCGGTTCGCAGCCCTGGCCGTTCCCGGCCTCCTTGATGCTGGGTTTCACGGCGGAAGCGGAGAGCGAAAAATTCGATCTTCATGACGGCGAAATCGAATCGGCGCGCTGGATGACCCGCATGGAATTGCTGAACTCGCCCGAGGATGAGAGCTTCCGCCTGCCGCGCGCGGATTCAATCTCGCGCCGCCTGATCGAAGATTGGGTGAAACTGTAGCTCCTTTAGCCGATCAACTTGATCTTCCTACATTTTGGTGTGTGTTCGGTAAATAGTATTGAAACGACTCCCGTAGTAAGATCATCGCTCCACGATTTCCTGTCTTAGTTGCAGCCGGAGCGACGTTCATGAGTGCCCTGCCCCTCAACATTGCTGCCGTGACGCCGCCGGCTGCCGCCTTCGCCAACCGCCTGGGCCGGGTCATTGCCGTCTCCGGTGCCAAGGTCGTGGGCCTGCTGGAACGGGACGCCAAGATGGACGCAGCCCAACCGGTGCGCGGTCCCCATATCGGCGAGCTCATCAAGATCATGACCGACCAATCGACGGTGTTCGGTTTCGTGACCGGCCTCAACGTCGAACATCCGCTGCAGCGCGACCGAGAAATGCGCCGCGTGGAATTGGAACTGGTCGGCGAAATCGATCATCGCGGCGGCGACAACGCATCGTTCCAGCGTGGCGTCTCGTCCTTTCCGGCGCTCGATGATGTGATGGCGCGGGCCAGCAGCGACGATCTACGGCGCGTGTTTACCCGGCCTGTGGACAGCAGCCAGCGCAGTGCCCGGATCGGCGCGCTGCATCAGGACCACACGATCCCGGCCGAGATCATGCCGGCCGAATTGCTCGGCAAGCATTTTGCCGTTCTGGGCACCACGGGCGCCGGCAAGTCATGCGCCATCGTCACCATTCTGCGCGCACTCCTCAGCCAGCATGCCAATGCGCATATCGTGATTCTCGATCCGCACAACGAATACGCCGCGGCCTTCAAGGACCAGGCCGAGATCGTGACACCCATGGATCTCGAACTGCCCTATTGGCTGCTCAATTTCGAAGAGCTGCGCGAGATGGTGATCGGCACAGGCTCACCGCAGCCGGATGCTGACGCGGTGCTGCTCAACCAGGTGGTGACCCAGGCCAAGCGCAACATGGTGCAGGATGCGGAAGCGGCCTTGCAGATCACCATCGATACGCCGGTGCCCTATCGCCTCTCCGACATCGCCAAGATCATCGACGGCATTCTCGGCAAGCTCGACCGCCCGGCCGACATGGCCGCCTATCATCGCATCCGCGAGCGCTTTGCCCATATGCAGGCCGATCGACGCCTCGCTTTCATGTTTCCCGGTGGCCTGTCAGGGGGCAGCAGCAGCAGCGCGCTGCAGGGCCTGGTCACGCGCGACAACATGGCCAAGATCCTCGGCCGCCTGTTCCGCGTGCCTGTGGGCGGCAAGCCGGTGACGGTCCTCGATACCTCCGGCGTGCCGGCCGAAATTCTCAACGTTGTCGTCTCGCTGCTGTGCCGCATGAGCTTCGACTTCGCCTTGTGGAGCGAGCAGAAGGCGCCGGTGCTGCTGGTCTGCGAGGAAGCGCATCGCTATGCTCCGGCCGACACCAAGGCCGGTTTCGAGCCGACCAAGCGCGCCCTCTCGCGCATCGCCAAGGAAGGCCGCAAATATGGTGTCTCGCTGTGCCTCATCAGCCAGCGCCCCTCGGAACTCGACACGACCGTGCTCTCGCAATGCAGCACCATCTTCGCCTTGCGCATGACCAGCCAGAAGGACCAGGAATTCCTGGCGGCCGCGTTGCCGGAATCGAGCCTGGGGTTGATGAGCGAACTCCCTTCCTTGCGCAACGGCCAGGCCATCGCGGTCGGCGAAGGTGTGCCCTTGCCGACCCGGATCGATTTCGACCGGTTGGCCGAGGAACACCAGCCGCACAGCCGCACGGCGCCCTTCGCCACCGCCTGGCAGCAGGACCAGCTCAGCGCCGCGGATCTCGGCGATATCGTCAAGCGCTGGCGGCATCAGGGCTAGGCGCCGGCATTTAAGCTCTTGGCAGGACAGCGTCGCGTCGCCATATAGCGGGGCGTCGCAGCCAGCCCAGGGGAACAATCTTGGCAAACCAGATCTCTCGCATCCTTGCGGCCGCGCGACGTGCAGCCCTCGGATTACTCGCTTTCCTGCCGGTGGCGACGCTGGCCGAGATCCAGCCGGCCAGCGCCGAACCCGCCATGTGGGTCGTGAAGGATGCCGATACGACGATCTATCTGTTCGGCACGGTGCATATCCTGAAGCCCGAGATCAACTGGCGATCGGACAGGATCGATGCCGCCTTCCGCGCCAGCGACAACATCTGGATGGAGCTCGCGGAAGACGCGCCCACGGCCGTGAGCGAGGCGCAGATCTGGAAATATGGCAAGGACCCGGCGCACCCGCTTTCCACCAAGCTTTCGCCGGAAGAACGCAAGCGGCTGCGCGCAGCGGCGTTGCGTGCCGGCATCGCACCGGTGTCCCTCGAATCCCTGCGACCCTGGCTCGCGGCCATCGTGCTCAGCATGGCGCCGATGGAGCAGGCCGGCTATCAATCGAAATTCGGCATCGAAAACCAGTTGCGTGAGACGGCGCGCGCCGAGAACAAGACGATCAAGGGGCTGGAGACGATCGACCAGCAATTCGGCTTCCTGGCCGGCCTGCCGCCGGAACTGGAGCTCGCCATGCTGTCGCAGATCGTCGAGATGCAGATGGAGGGTGTCGATCAACTCGACAAGCTGGTCGGTGCCTGGCTAGCCGGGGATGTCGACCGGCTTGCCGCGCTCATGACCGGCGACAGCGAGGTTCTTGCGGACAATGCCATGTACCAGCGCCTGCTGGTCGATCGCAACCAGCAATGGGCGACGCAGATCACCGAGATGATCAAGCAGCCGGGCTCGCATTTCATCGCCGTGGGGGCCGCGCATCTCGCCGGGAAGGATTCAGTTCAATAGCTGCTGAAGAAGCGCGGCCTGACTGTCGCGCGGCAATAGCGGGGATGATTGATCGTCAACGGGACCAGCCCCGCCAAAGCCAACCCCATTCAGCGGATGCCGGCTTCCGGGGCGTTCTCCGCGCGGAAGCTTGATGCCGGGTAGACACCGAGGATGCGCACCTCGCGCGAAAAGAATGACAATTCTTCGAGTGCCAGCCGCACCGAGCGCTGGTCGGGATGGCCTTCGATATCGGCATAGAACTGCGCGCTGCTGAAATGGCCGTCGAGCAGATAGCTCTCGAGCTTGGTGATGTTGACGCCATTGGTGGCGAACCCGCCCAGAGCCTTGTAGAGCGCTGCCGGCACGGAGCGCACCTTGAACACGAAGCTGGTGACGATCGGTCCCTTGGCGACATCGGGATCGACCGGCTCCTGTGCCATCACCACGAAACGCGTGGTATTGTGGACGGCGTCCTCCATGTCGGTCTTGAGGATGTCGAGGCCATAGATCTCGGCGGCGAGGGATGAAGCGATGGCCGCGGCCGATCTGTCGCCGCGCGCGGCGATCTCGGCGGCGGCGCCAGCGGTATCGGCATGCACGACTGGCTTCAGGCCCAGTGCACGCAGGCTGTTGCGGCATTGGCTCAGCGCCTGGATATGGCTTGAGGCCGTCTTCAAATCGCTGAGCTTGGCGCCCTTCACCCCCAGCAGCTGGTGATTCACCCGCTGGAAATGCTCGGCAATGATGTGCAGGCCCGATCCCGGCAGCAGATGGTGGATGTCGGCGACACGGCCGGCGACGGAATTCTCAATGGGCACCATGGCGAGCCGTGCCTGGCCGTCATGGACCGCGGCGAACATATCCTCGAACGAGGCGCAGGGCAGGGCGGTCATCGCGGGATAGGCCGCGCGGCAGGCGAGGTTGGAATAGGCGCCGGGCAGGCCCTGGAAGGCGATGGTGTCGTTCGCAGCTGCGCTCAAGATCGCCTCTTCAGGTCAATGCGGGAATGAATCGTCAGGATTTCGGGGCGAGCATGGCACGTGCCCGCTCAAGTTCGGCCGGAGTATCGACACCGAGCGGCAGGGTGTCAACGAGGGCGACATCGATGCGCATCCCGTTTTCCAGCGCGCGCAACTGCTCCAGCTTCTCGCGCCGTTCCAGGATGCCCGGCTGCAGTTTGACGAATCGATCCAGTGCCACGCGGCGATAGGCGTAAAGGCCGATGTGATGATAATGCGGACCGACTTCGCCGGCGACCGCATTCGCCGGCACCGTTGCGCGGCTGAAATAGAGCGCGCGGGCGATGCCGGTCTTGCCGAACGCCACCACCGCCTTCACCACATTGGGATCGTGACGCTCTGCCTCGCGGGTGATCTCGACCGCGAGGGTGGCGATGTCGACCTCGGGATCCTCGAGCGGGTCGAGGGCGCGGCGCAGGAGGTGAGGATCAAGGGTCGGCAAATCGCCCTGTACATTCACCACCGCATCGAAGCGCCCGGCGGGATCGATCTTGCCCAGGGCCTCATGGATCCGGTCGGAGCCGGAAGGGTGGCCGGGATCGGTCAGCACCGCCTCGCCGCCCGCCGCTTCCACGGCCGCCTTGATGGCAGCCTCCGCGCAGGCGACATAGACCGGACCGACCTTCGCCTCCATCGCCCGGCGCCAGACATGGACGATCATCGGCACGCCGTGGATATCGGCCAGCGGCTTGTCCGGCAGCCTGGTCGAGGCCATGCGGGCCGGGATGAGGACGACGGGACGGCTGGGCGCGGAAGCGGATGTGGGCATGGATTGTCGCTGCTCGTGGTTCTGGTCGTGGTTCCGGCAGGGGTTGCCGATTTGGGGTTGCCGATATGGGGCCGCCGATCTGGGCCGGGAATGGGTCTAGCCGACGCCACCTGCCCCCGGGGCGCGACATTATGCCGCTAAGTACAGGAAATCAAAGCCTGCCCTGAAAAAGGGCCGGAATGGCGAAAAGGCCGGTTGCCGGCCCTACCGGGTCCAGCGCCGGCATTGGACAGCGGCAGCGGAAGAGGTTAAATTCCGCCCGAGTTAAGGCCCCTTGATCAGCCAGAATGTTCCGCGTGCCGGCTCGGGGTAAGCCAGGATGACGGTGGTTCCTGCCACCGGGGCCGGGCTGGACCGGTGCGCACAAGCCATGAGGGATGAAGTCGAATGTCTTTGGAAGCCAACAAGATCGCCGCTGCGGTCCTGGTCGGCGGCATGCTGACCCTTTCGGTCGGCCTGGTCTCCAACATCATCTATGGGTCGCCGGCTGGTGCCGAGGCCGAACATGCCGCTGCCGAAGGTGGCGTCGAGGCGGCGGCGACCGAATCCGCCGCGGCCGCCGCGACACCCGCAGCAGCCCCGGTCTCCTCGGTGCCGATGATCGCCGCGGCCGATGTTGCCGCCGGTGAAAAGGCCTCAGGCAAGTGCAAGACCTGCCATACCTTCGAAAAGGGCGGCCCCAACCGCGTCGGCCCCAATCTGTGGAACGTGGTCGGCGGCAAGTCGGCCCATGCCGAGGGCTTTGCCTATTCGGAGGTGATCGCGAACCTCAACATCACCTGGGATTACGAGCATCTCGATCAGTTCCTGGCCAATCCGAAGGCTTATGCCAAGGGCACCAAGATGAGCTTTGCCGGCCTGAAAAAGCCGGAAGAGCGCGCAGCGCTCATCCGCTGGCTGCGCGATCAGGCGGATGCGCCCATCGCCTTGCCGCAGTAAGGCCCGTTTCCATGGCCCAACTTGGCGCAGCGTCGGCGACGCCACAGGAATTTCTGTCGGTGGCGTGCAACCTCGTCGAGGTCAGCCGGCCGATTCTCCAGCGCTATTACCGGACACGGCTCGACATCATCTCCAAGGGTGACGAAAGCCCGGTGACCAAGGCCGATCGCGAATGCGAAACGGCGCTCCGCCATACCATCGCCAAGGCGTTCCCGACCCACGGCATCATCGGCGAGGAATTCGGCACCGAACGGGGAGATGCGGAATTCGTCTGGGTTCTGGATCCGCTGGACGGCACCCGCGCCTTCGTGACCGGCCGCCCGACCTTCGGCACGCTCATTGCCCTCACCCAGGGCGGCAAGCCGATCCTGGGCGTCATCGACATGCCGATCCTGCACGACACCTGGGTCGGTGCCAGCGGCCATGAAACGACCCTGAACGACGCCCCGGTGCGGGCCCGCGCCTGCGCCGATCTCGGGCAAGCCTATTTCTCGGCCGCCCTCCCGCAGATGTTCCAGGGCGCCGACCGCGCGCGCCATGATCGCCTGGCTAACGGCGCCAAATCTGCCACCTATGGCGGCGATTGTTACCAGTACGGCATGGTGGCCACGGGCTTCATCGATCTGGTGGTCGAGCGCACGCTCGGCATCTACGATTACCTGTCCCTGGTGCCGATCCTGGAAGGGGCCGGGGCGGTCATCACCGATTGGCAAGGTCTGCCGCTCACCACGAAATCCGGCGATCAGGTCGTGGCCGCCGGCGACCGCCGTGTGCTCGACCAGGCGATTGCCATCCTGAACAGCTAGAAGCTGTTAAATACCCAATATTTCTAGTCTTTCTCCTGCGCCGGGTGCTTCCCTCATGGGCTGGCCATCCGTTATGCTTGGCCCAAAATAAGCGGTAGTGAACAGGAAGGCCCTTTATGTCGAAACGCGTTATTGCGCTGCTGCTGGCGGCATTCGTCTGGGCCACACCGCTTCCGGCTCACGCCCAGGACAGCGTCACCACCCACGCTTTGACCCTGGGCGATTCTCCGAAATACCCGGCCGACTTCAAGCATCTCGACTATGTGAACCCGGACGCGCCCAAGGGCGGCAGCGTCAAATATGCCGGTGTCGGCAGCTTCGACAGCTTCAACCCCTATATCGTCGGTGGCGATCCGGCGGGCCTCGCCGGGCTCTATGAAACGCTGACGACCCAGGTCGATGACGATACGCTGAGCGAATACGGCCTGATCGCCGCCTCCATGGAAGTGGCCAAGGACAATTCCTGGATCATCTTCAACCTGCGACCGGAAGCGCGCTGGCATGACGGCAAGCCGATCACGGCAGATGATGTCGTCTTCTCCTTCAACACCCTCAAGGAAAAGGGCGCGCCCTTTTATCGCTTCTATTACGCCAACGTGACCAAGGTCGAAGCCTTCGACGCGCACCGCGTCAAGTTCACCTTCGCCAGCGCCAACAACCGCGAACTGCCGGTCATCATGGGTCAGTTGGCGGTGTTGCCGAAGCATTTCTGGGAAGGCAAGAAGTTCGACGAACCATCGCTCGACGAACCGCTGGGCAGCGGGCCCTACAAGCTGAAGAGCTTCGAGGCCGGCCGTTCGGTCACCATGGAGCGCGTGCCCGATTACTGGGGCAAGGATCTGCCGGTCAATATCGGCACCGACAATTACGACATCGTGCGCACCGATTACTACCGCGACCCCACGGTGTTGCTGGAAGCGTTCAAGGCCGGTGCCTTCGATTTCCGCGTCGAGAATTCCGCCAAGCAATGGGCGACCGGCTACGAATCGCCGGCCCTCCGCGAAGGTCGCTTCAAGATGGAGCGGATCGAGAACGACAACCCGCAGGGCATGCAGGGCTACTCGATGAATCAGCGGCGCCCGCAATTCCAGGACCCGCGCGTGCGTCAGGCGATGATTCTTGCCTTCGATTTTGAATGGTCGAACAAGACCCTGTTCTTCGGGCAATACACGCGCACCCGCAGCTATTTCAGAATTCCGACATGGAAGCCAAGGGCCTGCCTTCGCCCGAGGAACTGAAGATCCTGGAGCCCCTGCGCGGCAAGATCCCCGATGAGGTTTTCACCACCGAATACAACCCGCCGGTTTCCGATGGCAGCGGCAGCAACGCCGAAAATCTCGCCAAGGCAGCCGTGCTGCTTGACGAGGCCGGGTGGAAGCTCGAAGGCGGCACGCGCATGAAGGACGGCAAGCCCTTCGAATTCGAATTCCTGTTGCAGGCCGGCGATGCGTCCGAACGCATCGTGCAGCCATACGTCAAGTCGCTGCAGCGCCTGGGCATCAAAGGCACGATCCGTGCCGTCGACGCGGCGCAGTACCAGAAGCGCAGCGAGGATTTCGATTTCGATATGATCACCTCGCTCTTTCCGCAATCGCTCTCGCCCGGCAACGAGCAGCGCGATTTCTGGGGATCGGAAGCTGCGGACATGGCCGGCAGCCGCAACGAAATCGGCATCAAGGATCCGGTCATCGACCAGTTGCTGGAAGATCTCATCCACACCCCGAACCGCGCCGAGCTGGTGATCTATTGCCGGGCGCTCGATCGCATCCTGCAATGGCGGCACTACGTGGTCCCCAATTTCCACATGGGCGCCTTCCGCGTCGCCTATTGGGACAAGTTCGGCCGGCCGGAGAAGCTGCCGGAGCCGACCTACGGCATCGGCCTTGCCGGCTGGTGGATCGATCCCGCCAAGGAACAGGCCTTGGCTGCCAAGACGGCGCAGGCGCCAGTCGCCCCTGATGCCACGACACCGGCGGTGCCGGCCGCGGCGGAGCCAACGCCCACCGATCGCGGCAGCTCGCCGCTCAGCTTCCTGCTTTATGCCGGCGGCGCGCTGGTCGTGGTGCTGGTGGTTGTCGCGATCGTGCGGCGGAAGAAGGCCAAGTGAGGTCGCGGATGGTTCCCCTCCAGCAGCCGCTTGCCGCCCGATGATCGCCTATATCGTCCGCCGCCTGCTGCTGATGATCCCGACGCTGTTCGGGATCATGGTGATCAACTTCATCGTCATCCAGTTCGCACCCGGCGGGCCGGTCGAACAGACCATCGCTGAGCTCAAAGGCACGGCCATCGACGCCACGGCCCGGGTGGGCGGCGGCAGTGGCGGCAGTGAAGTGATGAGCAGTCAGCAATCGGCCGGGAATGTCGGCGACACCAACAGCAATTATCGCGGCGCCCGCGGCCTCGATCCCAAATTCATCGCGGAGATCGAGCGCATGTATGGCTTCGACAAGCCGGCGCCTGAACGCTTCGTCATCATGATGAAGAGCTATCTCACCTTCGATTTCGGCAAGAGTTTCTTCAAGGGGCGACCGGTGGTCGATCTCATCCTTGAAAAGATGCCCGTCTCCATCTCGCTGGGCTTGTGGACGACGCTGATCATCTACAGCATCTCGATCCCGCTCGGCATCGCCAAGGCGTCGCGGGACGGAACGCCGTTCGACGTCTGGACCAGCACGGCGATCATCGTCGGCAGTGCCATCCCCAGTTTCCTGTTCGCCATTCTGCTGATCGTGCTGTTTGCCGGCGGCACATATTTCGATGTCTTTCCCCTGCGCGGCATCGTCTCCGACAATTGGGACGCGCTGTCCTGGCCGGCACGGATAACCGACTATTTCTGGCACATGACCCTGCCGATCCTCTCGCTGGTCATCGGCGGTTTCGCCGGCCTCACGCTGCTCACCAAGAACTCGTTCCTCGATCAGATCAACCTCCAATACGTGACCACGGCACGCGCCAAGGGCTTGAGCGAGCGCCGGGTGCTCTATGGCCATGTCTTCCGCAACGCCATGCTGATCGTCATCGCCGGCTTCCCCAGCGCCTTTGTCGGCATCCTGTTCACCGGCGCCCTTCTCACCGAAATCATCTTCTCGCTCGATGGCCTGGGGCTCCTGGGTTGGGAGGCCACCATCAACCGCGACTATCCGGTCATGTTCGCAACGCTCTACATGTTCACGCTGCTCGGCCTGGTCATGCAGCTGATCGGCGACATCACCTATATGCTGGTCAACCCGCGCATCGATTTCGAGGCCCGCGAGACATGATCCCGGTCAAGCTGCCGAAACCCAGGATATCGCCCTTGACCGCGCGGCGCTGGCGCAACTTCCGCGCCAATGGCCGTGGCTTCTGGTCGCTGGTGATCTTCCTCATCCTGTTCGGCCTCAGCCTGCCGGCGGAGATCATCGCCAATGACCGGCCGATCGTGCTGTCCTATCAGGGTGAGCTCTATTGGCCGGTCTTCGTTGATTATGGCGAGGAGATTTTCGGCGGCGTTGCCGGTCTCACCGCGGATTTTACCGGCACCTTCCTCCAGGAACGAGTGGCGGCCGGCGGTGGCTGGATGATCTGGCCGCCCATCCCCTTTGCCTATGACACGATCGTCACCAATCTGCCGGGACCAGCACCCACACCGCCCGATGGCTTCAACTGGCTGGGGACGGACGATCAGGCGCGCGACGTGCTCGCCCGCATCATCTATGGCTTTCGCATCTCGGTCCTGTTCGGGCTGATCCTCACCGTCTTCAGCACGATCATCGGCGTCATCGCCGGCGCGGTGCAGGGATATTTCGGCGGCTGGACCGATCTCACCTTTCAGCGCTTCCTGGAAATCTGGGGCGGGCTGCCCTTCCTCTACATTCTCATGATCCTCTCAGCATCATCGAACCCGGTTTCTGGACCTTGCTCGGCATCATGCTGCTGGTGAGCTGGACCTGGCCCGTGGGCGTGGTGCGCGCCGAATTCCTGCGCGCGCGCAATCTCGAATATGTGCGCGCTGCAAAGGCGCTGGGCCTGGGCGATTGGCGCATCATGATCCGGCATATCCTGCCCAATGCCATGGTGGCGACATTGACCTTCCTGCCCTTCACCCTCAGCGGTTCGGTGACGACCCTGACCTCGCTCGACTTTCTGGGCTTCGGCCTGCCGCCGGGATCGCCCTCGCTCGGCGAATTGCTGGCCCAGGGCAAGGAGAATCTGCAGGCGCCATGGCTGGGCATTGCCGGCTTCTTCGTGATCGGCATCATGCTGACCCTGCTCATCTTCATTGGCGAGGCGATCCGCGACGCGTTTGATCCGCGCAAGGGCAATGCGCAATGACCGCTCCCTTGCTTGAGATCGACAATCTCTCCGTGGCCTTCGGTGACCGCACCGTCGTGAAGGGCGTCAGCCTCGTCATCGGCAAGGGCGAGACACTGGCGCTGGTGGGTGAATCAGGTTCCGGAAAATCGGTGACGGCGCTCTCCATCCTGCGCCTGCTGCCCTATCCCATCGCCTCGCATCCCAGCGGCCATATCCGCTTCCTGCGCGAAGACGGCACGCCCGAAGATCTGCTGCAACTGCCGATGAGCCGCCTCCGCCAGATTCGTGGCGGCCGCATCGCCATGATCTTCCAGGAGCCGACCCTCTCCCTCAACCCGCTCCATCGGGTCGAGCGGCAATTGGTCGAAACCATCCAGTTGCACAAGCCGGTGGGCGAAGCGGCGGCGCGCCGGCGCGCCCTGGAACTCCTCGAACTGGTCAAGATCGACGACGCGCCGCAGAAACTGAAAAGCTATCCCCATGAGATGTCGGGCGGCCAGCGCCAGCGCGTGATGATCGCCATGGCGCTCGCCAACGAACCCGATCTCCTCATCGCCGACGAGCCGACGACGGCTTTGGACGTCACCATCCAGGCGCAGATCCTGGGCCTGATGATGGATCTGCAGAAACGCCTCGGCATGGCGATCCTGCTCATCACCCATGATCTCGGCGTGGTGCGCAAATTCGCCGCCCGCGTCGCCGTCATGCGCCAGGGCGAGATCGTCGAACAGGGTGCGACCGCCACGGTGTTCGACCAGCCGCGGCATGACTACACGAAGCACCTGCTGGCCGCCGAGCCCAAGGGCTTTGCCGATCCGGTGTCGCAGGGAGCCAAGGAATTGCTGCGGGCGGAGAAGCTCTCCGTCCTCTTCCCGATCAAGCGCGGTGTCTTCCGCCGCGTCGTCGGCCACGTGCCGGCGGTGGTCGACGCCTCGCTGCAATTGCATGAGGGCGAGACGTTGGGGCTGGTCGGCGAATCCGGTTCCGGCAAGACCACCTTGGCGCTGGCCCTCCTGCGCCTCATCGACAGCGAGGGTATGATCACCTTCGAGGGCCGCCGCATTGATGAGCTCGACCGCGGTGAAATGCGCCCGCTCCGGCGCGAAATGCAGATCGTCTTCCAGGATCCGTTCGGCTCGCTCTCCCCGCGCTTCTCGATCGGCGAGATCGTGGCGGAGGGTCTGGGCATCCACGGCATCGGCCGCGACGAGGCCGAACGCGAGGAGATCGTCATCGCGACGCTGCGCGAAGTGGGTCTTGATCCGGAAACCCGGCATCGTTATCCGCATGAATTCTCCGGCGGCCAGCGGCAGCGCGTCGCCATTGCCCGCGCCCTCATCCTGAAGCCCAAGCTGATCGTGCTCGACGAGCCCACCTCGGCGCTCGACATGTCCGTCCAGGCCCAGATCGTCGATCTGCTGCGCGACCTGCAGCGCCGCCACCAGTTGGCCTATCTCTTCATCTCCCATGATCTCCGGGTGATCAGGGCCATGAGCCACCGTGTCATGGTGCTGAAGCAGGGCAAGGTGGTCGAGAGGGGGGCCGCGGCGGAGGTGTTCGAGCGACCGCGCGAGGCCTATACCAAGGCGCTGCTCTCGGCAGCCCTCCATCACGAAGCCCTCGACCTCGGCACGGTGCGCCAATGACTCGGACTAGATTGCTGTTTGCCGGCGCCGACGAATACCTCGCGACCTTTGTCGAGGCGGCGCGCACGCTCCCGGAAATCGAACTGCTCCCCTATCAGCCGGGGCTGGACCTCAAGGACATCGACTATCTGTTGATGTGGCGCCCGGTGCCCGGCTTGGCCGCCGCCTTGCCGGATCTGAAGGCGGTGTTCTGTTTCGGCGCCGGGGTCGAGCGCCTGCTGGCCAATCCCGAGTTGCCGGCCCATGTGCCGATCGTGCGCATGGTCGAGCCTGGCCTCACACAGGTCATGACCGAATACATCCTGTGGCAGACCCTGCGCCATCATCGCCGCATCTGGGAACTGGAAGAGGCGCAGGAAGAGGGGCGCTGGGCGCCGCATTGGTACCCGGCCGCCTGGGACCGGCCCATCGGCATTCTGGGCCTGGGCGAGCTTGGCCAGGCGGCGGCGCGAAAGCTGCTGGAATTCGATTTCCCGGTGCGCGGCTGGTCCCGGAGCCCAAAGGAGCTTGCCGGTGTGAAGAGCTTTGCCGGCATGGCGGAGCTGCCCGATTTTCTCCGCGGCCTGGAGATCCTGATCTGCCTGCTGCCGCTCACGCCGGAAACCACGGGCATCCTCCATGCCGGGCATTTTGCGCATCTCGCCCGTGGCGCGTCGCTGATCAATGCCGGGCGCGGTGGTCACCTGGTCGAGGCCGATCTGCTCTCGGCCCTGGCCTCCGGTCAGTTGCAGGCAGCATCCCTCGATGTCTTCAGCCAGGAACCACTGCCGCCGGATCATCCCTTCTGGCGGCATCCCCGCATCTTCATGACGCCGCACAATGCCAGCGACACCAATCCCGCGAGCGGCCTGCGTGAAATCAGCCGCCAGATCGCCCGCCACCGCAGTGGCCTGCCCTTGGAACATGTGGCGGATCGGCAGCGCGGCTACTAATCTGTTTTCCAGCAAGTCACACAATGATCCGTTGATTTCTAGGACTATGAGGCTTTCTCATATGAAGATATGACCAAAAGCCCATTTCGGTAACTTGTTGTTGAGGTTTTCCTGGAAAAAATACCTTCACCGGATCCGACATCGCCCGGACCTGGAATCGCCAAGCCGGCCCATCTCTCAACGCGGCCGTCCGGCGAAAAGGGAAACTTCAGACAATAAGGTCACCCCCATGCTGCAATCCGCCCTGGCCCGCCTGCGCATCGGCAGCCGGATCACTTTTGGCTTCGTCATCGTTCTCTCGGTCCTGGTCGCGGTATTGGGGTTCAGCTATCTCGCCCTCACGGGGGCGCGGTCCAGTTTCGGCGGCTTCACCGACATGGCCGAAGGGGCCATCGCCACCCAGCAGATCGACCGCGATGTCGTCTCCCTGCGCCGCCAGGTCATGGATTTCATCCGCGACAGTTCGCCTGCGTCGCTGGAGGAAGTGCGTCGGCTGCTCCCCGCCCTGAAGGAGACGCTGACCGCGCATCAGGCCGCGAATGGCAGCGATGCGCAGCGCCAGAAATACGACGAGATGCTGGCCTTGATCGACGCCTACACCGCCGATTTCGAGCAAGCGGTGACAATGAAAACAGACCGCGACTGGTTGCAGAATGACGAGTTGAACAATCTCGGCCTGAAGGCCACGAAGAATATGACCGACATCCTCGCCGATGCGGTCTCCCACGACGATTTCGAGGTTGCCGCTTATGCCGGCCAGGCCGCCGAGCGGTTGCTTACCGCGCGCATCGCGGCGGAACGCTTCGTTTCCAGCAAGGATCCGCAATTCATCGAGGAATCGGCCCGGTCCGTGCTGATCTTCTCCTCCACCATCGCAGCCCTCCAGGGCAAGCTCAAGGCCCCGACACATCGCCGCCTGGCGCAGGAGGCGGCGCAGACCATGCAGAAATACTCGATGATGCTCGGTGAATTGCGCACCCTGGCGGTCGACCTCAACACGCTGATCGACAGCAAGATGGCGGATGGCGCCAAGCGCATCGGCGAACTTGCCAATGAGATCACCGCGGCACAGCAGGCGGCCATGGAGGAGGTTGCCAGCGACACCAACGCCACTGTCCAGCAGGCCCTTCAGGCGATGCTGGTCATCGCCGGCATCGCCATGGCGGTGGGCATTCTCTGCGCCTTCCTGATCGGCCGCAGCATCTCGCGGCCGGTCCGCTCGATGACCGCGACCATGGCCGAAATCGCCGGCGGCAATCTCGACATCGACATCCCGGCCCTCGCCAACCGCGACGAGATCGGCGATATGGCGCGGACCGTGGTGGTGTTCAAGGATGCGCTCATCGCCCAGCGCGCCGCCGATGCCGCCGCCAAGCGCGATTCCGAGGCAAAGCTCGCCCGCAGCCAGGCGCTGGAAGCGCTCATCGCGGGCTTTGAAAGCAAGGTCGGCGAATTGGTGGCATCACTCTCGGCCGCCTCCGGCAATCTG
This sequence comes from Rhodospirillaceae bacterium, assembly GCA_016712715.1. Taxonomy (NCBI): domain Bacteria; kingdom Pseudomonadati; phylum Pseudomonadota; class Alphaproteobacteria; order Rhodospirillales; family Rhodospirillaceae; species Rhodospirillaceae bacterium. Next base: position 580,966 of record JADJQM010000002.1, on the reverse strand, counting down.
CAGACCTCGGCGCAATCGATGACCGCGACGGCCGAGGTCACCAACGTGCAATCGAATGCCGTGGCAAGTGCCGCGGAACAGGCAACCGCCAATGTCCAGACCGTCGCCACCGCGACCGAGGAGCTGACCTCTTCCATCTCGGAAATCGGGCGGCAGGTGTCGCAATCGGCCAGCATCGCGCAGAAGGCCGTGCAGCAGGCGGCCCATACCAACAACCAGGTCCAGGGCCTCGCCATCTCGGCCCAGGCGATCGGCGATGTCGTGCGGCTGATCAGCGAGATCGCGGCGCAGACCAATCTGCTGGCGCTCAATGCGACCATCGAGGCGGCGCGCGCCGGCGATGCCGGCAAGGGCTTTGCCGTGGTCGCCTCCGAGGTCAAGAACCTCGCCTCTCAAACGGCGAAGGCGACCGAGGAGATCAGCAGCAAGGTGACCGAGATCCAGCACGCGACTGAGGAATCGGTGAACGCCATCCACGACATCGCCAAGGTGATCGAGGAAATCAGCCAGATCTCCAACACCATCGCCGCCGCCGTCGAGCAGCAATCGGCGGCGACCTCGGAAATCGCCCGCAACGTGCAGCAGGCCAGTCAAGGCACGACGGAGGTGTCCGGCAATATCCAGAACGTCACCCAGGCGGCCGGTGAAACCGGCAAGGCCGCGGGGCAAGTGCTGGGTGCGGCCACGGAACTCGGCGAGCAATCCAGCACGCTCAACAGCGAGGTCGGCCAATTCATCGCCCAGGTGCGCGCGATCTGATCGAGGGGCCGGGGTTCGGTGGGGGGTGGCGGATGAAGGCGGCTCAGCCTGCTGCTTTCATCCGCCAATCATACTGCATCTCTGCCACCACCCGGTCGACCAGTGCCTGGCCGCAGAGCCTTTCCACCAGATAGAGCGACATGTCGATACCGGCGGAGATGCCGGCCGAGGTCAGAAATTTGCCGTTGTCGACGAAGCGCGCCTGCGGTTGCACGTCGATCCGGCTGCTGGTGGCGCGCAGTTCCGCCATCGCGGTCCAATGTGTCGTGGCGCGCAATCCATCGAGCAGGCCCAGCGTGCCCAGCAACAACGCCCCCGTGCAGATGCTGGCGACGATCTCCGCATCCTGCGCCTGCCGCGCCAGCCATGCCATGATCCTTGCGTCCTTCATCGCCTGGCGGCTGCCCTGTCCGCCCGGGATCAGCAGGATATCGGCCTGCGGACAATCGTCGAGGTCGCAATCCGGCGTCACCTGCAGGCCACCCACGGCTTTCAGCGATCCATGGGCGGCGGCCACGGTGATCACGCGAAAGGGCGATGGGGTGGCCTCGCTCGCTGCCAGCGAAAAGACCTCGAAAGGTCCGGCGAAATCGAGGACTTCCACCTGCGGAAACAGCAGCAGGGCGACGGTCTGCAGGGCGACGGTCTTCTGAGGCGTGGTCATGTCAGGCAGCTCCCGATGTCTGGAAATGGGTGCGAAACTGGCTAGGCGTCACGGCCAGGTGCCGCTGGAAGGATCGGCGCAACCGCTCGGCGCTGCCGAACCCCAATCGCGCGGCGACGTGCTCGATGTTCTCAGCGCCGCTAGCCAGGGCCTGTCGCGCCGCATCGACCCGTGCCGCGGCGACGAACGCCGCCGGTGTCATGCCGGCTTCCTGTGTGAAGCGTCGCGCAAAATGGCGTGGGCTCATGGCAATCTGCGCGGCGAGTTCCTCGATGGAAAGAGGCCGGTGCAAATTGCCGAGGATCCATTGCTGCAGGCCGGCGATCCTGCCGGGCTGGGTGCTTTGTGCCTTCAGGGCCGGGCTGAACTGGGTCTGCCCGCCGCTCCGGCGCATATAGAGGACGAATTCGCGGGCAAGCGCCGCGACGACATCGGTTCCCAGATCCTCCTCGATCAGGGCCAGCGCCAGATCCATGCCGGCGCTGACCCCGGCCGATGAATAGAACTTGCCGTCACGAATGAAGATCGGGTCGCGCTCGACCTTGATGCCCGGATAATCCGCCGCCAACCGGTCGCACCGCTCCCAATGCGTGACCGCGCGTCGACCCTGGAGAAGGCCGGTTTCCGCCAGCAGCAGCGCGCCGCTGCAGACCGAGGCTACGCGCCGGCAATGCGGCGCCTGGCGGCGCAGCCACCCCACCAGCTTCCGCTCCCGCATCGCCGCATCGACACCGATACCGCCTGAGACCAGCAACGTATCCACCCCGGTCACGACCGGGCCGGCGCGGCGCGTTGCCAGCAGCTTCAGGCCGGCCGACGTCGCGATGAGGCCGGGCTCAAGGGCTGCGAGGCTCACCTCATAGGCGACGAAACCCGCAAAATCATTGGCGGCGGCAAACAGCGACATGGGTCCGGCGACATCGAGCAGATGCGCGTTGGGATAGATCAGCATCACGATCTGCCGCGCGGGCCTGCGGCGTGCCTTGGCTGTCATGGCGTTTCCTCTTCACCGTCGCCGATGCAGCGCATTGTGCCGGCAGAGGGGTATGGCAGCAATGACATTAAACAAGCATTTTCTGCCAACCCGTGATTTTACCGGCGGCGCGTCATTGAAGGGTGGCGATCTGCCGCGATGCCGGGCATAGTTTATGGATGAAACAGCAGGATATCCGGGCCGAACTCCTGGCCCTCAAGCGGCGCAAGATGGCGCAATCCGCCTTCGCCTTCTATCGCGGTACCGGCGATCTCTTCTATGCGCGCTGGCTGAAGCCGTTGCTCAAGATCGCAGCGCCCACCGTCTGGCTCAATGGCGATATGCATCTCGAGAATTTCGGCACCTATCGCGGCGACAACCGGCTCACCTATTTCGACATCGGCGATTTCGACGACGCCGCCCGCGGCCCGGCGGTGATCGATCTCTTTCGCTTCGTGACCGGCATCATCCTCGCGGCCCCCGAACTGGGTATCTCGCGGAAGGTCGCGAAGGCGCTCGCCCGCCACGGTCTCGCGCGTTATCGGGCGGCGCTGGTCGACGGCAAGCCGCGCTGGCTCGAGCGGCGCACGGCTACGGGTGCCATCGGCGATCTGCTGCATGATCTTGAACGGCGCAGCCAGGCGGATCTTCTTGAGAAGCGAACGGTGTTGAAGAACGGCAAGCGGCGGCTGCGCTTCGATACAGGGAAGGCGATCAAGCTCGGCAAGGCGGAGACGGCCGCTGTCGTGCAGGCAATCGACCGCTTCGCCAGAAAGCGCGCCTATCCCGATTTCTTCGAGGTGCTGGATGTGGCGCAGCGCGTGGCCGGGCTGGGCGCGCTCGGCCGCCCGCGCTATGTGGTGTTGATCAAGGGCAATGGCGGCAAGGATGGCCAATCCCTGATCGATCTCAAGGCGCAGCCGGGTTCGGCGCTGGTCAAGGCCCTGACCAAGGCCCGCCACCGGCAACCGGATTTCGCCAATGAAGCGCGCCGGGTCGTCGCGATCGAATATCACCTGCAGGCCGCGGCACCCGCTTTCCTCACCGATATCAAGATCGGCAAGACGGCCTTCACCTTCCGCGAATTGCAGCCGGATCAGGACAAGCTCGAGGCTGCCCATCTCGCTGGCGATGCCGGTCGTCAGGAAGAGGCGATCGGTGCGATGGGCGATCTCATCGCCTGGGCGCAACTGCGTGCCAGTGGATGGCGCGCAGGGGCGACGATCGACGATCTCATGGCATGGGCTGGCATGCGCAAGCGCGGCGATGATTGGATCGACTCGGTCCTTGCCCTCTCGGACACCGCCGCGACGGCCGTGGAAAGCGATTGGCACGCATTTTGTTCAGCCCAAAATTGAAGCATTTCCAAGGGATTTCCTGGACGCCGAAAAATTGCCTCAAATGCTTGATATTACAATGATTGCTCCATGTTGCTGACCTGGGTATAAGCTCCACCATCTTTGGTGACCTGCAGCTGATCCTGGAAAGAACCCGACAGTGATCGACGGCACCGTTTCAACGCTCATCTCGGCCCCAACCATGGGGCTCATGAACCTCGCGCTGGCACTGGCGCTCGTGGCCGGCTACCGCGTGCTTGGGCTGATGGAATGGCGCGGTTATGGCAGGCTCGGCCGCGCTGCCGCCGGCCTTGTGCTGGGCGGCCTTGTCATGACCGGCCTGGCGATGGTGCGTCTCGGTGTCTCGATCGACCCGGCACCGATCACCTATTGGGGCCATTCGGCCTATCTCGCGGCACCCTTCCTGTTGCCACTCCTGGCGGCGCTGAAAATCGATCCGCTGCTTGGCCGCATCGCCGCGATGGCCATGGCCCTGCTGGCGCTGCCGGTGCTGGGCCTCGCCGGTGCGATCGTCCTTGGCGTAGCCGCCCTCAGCGCCGTTGCGCTGCCCTACCTGCTTCAACGCTGGAGCTTCTGGCGCAACGAACGGCGCTTCGCGATCCTGGCCCTTCTCCCGGCCTTGCTGCTGGTCCCGGCAGCGACGACATTTCCGCCGCTGGGGATCGTCGCCACCGCCTTGGCCTTCCTGCTCCATGGGCCGGCCCTCATGGGCATGTTACGTCTGCTCGATGCCGAAACGAGGGTGTCGCGGATCGCGGCCCGCGCCGACCGCAAGGCGCAGGATGAGCTGAAGGCGGCGCCGCTCATCAGCCGCACCATTGCCGATCTGCCCGAGGGCGTCGCCGTCTTCGATGCGGCCGATCGCCTGGTCGCCTGCGACTCGACCTATCGGCGGCTCAATCCGCTGGTGGCCGAGATGCTAGAGATCGGCGCCCCCTACAGCGATCTCGTGCGGGCCAATGTGCTGCGCGCACCGCAACGACCTGATGCCATGCCAGCCGATCCGGAAGCGGCGATCGCCGATCATCTGGCCCTTCACCGGCAATTGCCCTGGCGCTTTGAAATGCCCGGTCCCGATGGCCGCACCTTGCTGGTGATCGAATCAAAGACCGCGGATGGCGGCACGCTGCGCCTCATGACCGACGTGACCGCGATCAAGGGGCGCGAGCTGCGCTTGACCGAGCTTGCCCAGCGCAACGAGGTCCTCGCAACGGTGGTGGGCGCGGTTTCCAGCGGCATCGTCATCTGCGACGCGACGAAGCCGGATCATCCGATCAGTTTCGTCAATACCGCGTTCACGCGCATGACCGGCTATGCGGCGGAGGAAGTGATCGGCCGGAACTGCCGCATCCTCCAGGGCCGCGACACCGATCCCGAATCGCTCGACCGGCTGCGCCGGGCGCTGGCGCAGCAGCGGCCGATCACGGTCACCTTGCGCAACTATCGCAAGGACGGGCGCACCTTCTGGAACGAGTTGTCGATCAGCCCGATCGCCGATGCCCAGGGCCGCATCGCCCAATTCGTCGGCATCATGAGCGATGTGACCCAGCGCATCCGCGCCGAGGAGAATCTGCGCGAAGCCAAGAACCAGGCCGAGCTTGCCAACCGTGCCAAATCCGAATTTCTCGCCAATGTCAGTCATGAGCTCCGAACGCCCTTGAACGCCATCATCGGTTTCTCGGACGTGATGAAGATGGAGCTGTTCGGACCCCTGGGCGGACCGAAATATCAGGGCTATGCCAAGGATATTCTCGACAGCGGCAAGATGCTGCTCTCGCTCATCAATGACATTCTCGATCTGTCCAAGATCGAAGCCGGCAAGATGGAACTGCATCCCGAGCCGATCTCGGTCGCCGATGTCTTCGATTCCGCCATGACCCTGATGCGCGAGCGGGCCAAGAACGGCGGCGTGACGCTGCGTGCTGCGGTGGCGCCGGACCTGCCACCGCTCATGGCCGATCTTCGGGTGATGAAACAGATCGTCACCAATCTCGTGTCCAACGCCGTCAAGTTCACGCCCAAGGATGGCACGGTCGAGCTGACGGCGCGTCAGCTCGATGCCGGCAAGGCCGAAATCGTCATCAGGGATACCGGCATCGGCATTGCCAAGGCCGATATTCCGGAAGTGCTGAAGCCCTTCGTCCAGGTGGATGGTGCTCATCAGCGCCGTCAGTCCGGGACCGGGCTTGGCCTGCCGATCGTCAAATCGCTGACCGACCTTTCCGGCGGCTCCTTCCATCTCGACAGCGATGTGGGCCAGGGCACGACGGTCACGCTGCATCTGCCGCTCTGCACCGAAAAGGAATCGCGCAGCGCCGCCGAATGATCAGCCGCTATGCGCGGCCGCGGCGCCGATGAAGCCGCCTGGTTCCCCCGCTGCGGTGTAAAGCGGGCAAAGCAGCGCTTCGAACCGGATCCAACTGCGTACCGTCAATTCCAGGCGGCCGATGCTGCGGAATGGTTTGCCGATCCGGGCGACCAGATCGAGATACGTCTTGAAATCGCGTGCGGTCGGATCCGGATCCTCGGCGAGGTAGCGCATGCCCTTCTTCGTGCCGACCAGGCGCAGATATTCCTCGCCGGCCAACGCCAACTGATAGCCAACCGAAATCGGCTCGATGATAAAAAGATGGGCGGCGATGGCGCGATGTTCGGTGATGTCGAAATCGCATCGCCGCACCGGCCCCGCTGCGGCATGCGACTGCCACCACGCGAAAAGCTCCCGCAAGGGCGCGGAGACGATCTTCTCCGCCTGCGCCAACTCGATATGCCGGCCGGCGAGACCGGGCATTTCCGGGATCGGTGGGTTGGAATCGACGACCACGCAACCTCCCCGCATATCAGAACATGATCTACGTAAGAACGATCGCCGATGGATTGCAAGGGCCAGCGCCCTGCGGCGCAAAGGGGTCGCAGAGCATAAATGCCGATCCTGCGACTGGAATCTTGGACAGGCTCAAGTGCTAGGAATAGCAGCCGTGCAGCCGAGGAATTTGGCGACGCCGTCGGCGCCTGGCGCCAGAGGACAGACCAGCGCCTCCAACTCGATCCAGTGTCGCTCAATCAGTTCAAGGCGCCCCAACGTGCGCAGCGGTCGTCCGGCCCTGTTGACGAAGGCCAGCAGCGCCGCTGAATCGCGGATCACCGGATCGGTCGACTCCGTCTGCCAGACCCAGCCCCGCCGCAGCCCGAACAGGCGGATGTATTCCTCGCCGGCCAGGCGCAGCTCGAAACCGTCCGGTGTCGCGGCAATGATGTAGAGATTCTCCGCGATGTCACCGAACTGGGTGACATCGAACGCCTCGCGCGGCGGCGGCCCGTTCTCGGCATGCGCGGTCCACCAGGCAAAGACGCGGCGCGGCGGCAACGTCACCATGTCCTCGGCCCGCGCCCAGGCAATGCGGCGCCCGGCAAGGCCTGGCCAATGCGGTAACGGTGGAGCGGGTTCCGGAATCATGGTCGAATTCTACGCCAAACGGGCCGACCGTTTACAGGCAATCGGCTGTCTGGTCACGCGAGGTCTCCGCAGGGCGCAAAAAAGAACCGCGCTCCCTCGAGTGAGGTGCGCGGTGCAGTGTGGCGGTTGCAAAATCAAATAACGTCGGCGGTCCAAACAAAGGCGGCGCCGCGCGCCGGGGGATGGGGATGGCGCGCGGCGGCCTGCCCTTCACACCGCGCCACTCGGGGGTAGGGATTGGCGCGGTTCTCGGCCTGGATTCCGCTCTTCGGCGCGCGGGCACCGGCGAGGAGGAACCCTTCGAGGGGCATCCGGGCAAATGGGCCGACCATTCACCAGGGTCGCAATGGGACGGAAAGGGGGATGGCCTTCCAGTCCCGATGGCACTCTTCACTTGCCCTGTGTCCCGTTTAGGACCGGAATGTGGCAAGAATAAGGAAATTCCGGCGCCGGGCATCACCCCAACTTTTCCTGTGGGTAGGGCGCGCAAATTCCCTCTCTCGGTTAGCTAAAAATTCATCTAATCGCAGTTAACTCAACGACATCACGCTGGGGCGCCGATTCCGAACGCTGCTGTATTTTCCCTTGGAAATCCGAGACTTTGCGGGGCTTGGCCCTCGCTGGCCCGGGACCTTCATGGTAAATTACGCCGCATTCGACTCGGTCTGGGCGGGCGGCTTTCACGGTCGCCAACCCGCAGCAGCGTCGTTTATAGGTTTTATGTCCTGCTAGCCTGGTCGGTCGGCCCATCTTGCCAGCCGCATTTGCAGCCGCGTAGCGCAGCAGCGCTGCACCAGGAAGTGGGGTCGCTCATCTTGCGCCGCAAACTGGGAGTGGTTCCGTGCCAGCATTGAACAGTCTGAAAACCCGCAAGACCCTCAAGGTCGGGTCGAAATCCTATGACTATTTCAGCCTGAAGGCGGCCGAAAAGACCTTGGGCGACCTTTCGCGCCTGCCCAATTCGATGAAGGTGCTGCTGGAAAACCTGCTGCGCTATGAAGACGGCAGCAGCGTCACGGTGAAGGACGTCCAGGCCGTCAAGAAATGGCTGAAGGACAAGCGCTCGGATCGCGAGATCGCCTATCGCCCGGCCCGCGTGCTGATGCAGGATTTCACCGGCGTCCCCGCCGTGGTCGACCTCGCCGCCATGCGCGATGCGATGGTGAAGCTGGGCGGCGATCCGCAGAAGATCAATCCGCTCTCGCCGGTCGACCTCGTCATCGACCATTCGGTCATGGTCGATTTCTTCGCCGGTCCCGGTGCCTTCAAGAAGAACGTGGACCTCGAATACGAACGCAATGGCGAGCGCTACGAGTTCCTGCGCTGGGGCTCGATGGCCTTCGACAATTTCCGGGTCGTGCCGCCGGGAACCGGCATCTGCCATCAGGTGAACACCGAGAACCTCGCCCAGGTCGTCTGGACCATGAAGGAACCGGCGCAGACGGTGAAGGGCCGCAAGGTCGCCGCCAAGACGCTCGCCTATCCCGACACGCTGGTCGGCACCGACAGCCACACGACCATGGTCAACGGCCTTGCGGTCCTCGGCTGGGGCGTGGGCGGTATCGAGGCGGAAGCGGCCATGCTCGGCCAGCCGATCTCGATGGTCATCCCGGAAGTCATCGGCTTCAAGCTCACCGGCAAATTGCGCGAAGGCACCACCGCCACGGATCTGGTGCTGACGGTCACGCAGATGCTGCGCAAGAAGGGCGTGGTCAACAAATTCGTCGAATTCTACGGCCCGGGCCTCGACGATTTGGCGCTGCCCGACCGCGCCACCATCGCCAACATGGCGCCGGAATATGGCGCCACCTGCGGCTTCTTCCCCGTCGATGCCGAGACCATCCGCTACCTGAAGGCCACCGGCCGCAAGGCGGACCGCATCGCCCTGGTCGAGAAATACGCCAAGGCTCAGGGCATGTGGCGCGACAAGAAGAGCCCGGACCCGATCTTCACCGATTCCCTCGGCCTCGACATCTCGACCGTCGAGCCCAGCATGGCAGGCCCGAAGCGCCCGCAGGACCGCGTGGCGCTCACCAATGTCGCCAGTACCTTCAAGACCAACCTGGTCGATGTCTTCGCGCGCAAGGGCAATGAGAGCGCCGTCTCGGTGAAGGGCGCCGATTGGGAGTTGGAAGATGGCGCCGTCGTCATCGCCGCCATCACCTCCTGCACCAACACCTCGAACCCGTCAGTGATGCTGGGTGCCGGTCTCGTCGCCAAGAAAGCCGTCGAGCTCGGCCTCACCGTGAAGCCCTGGGTGAAGACGTCGCTGGCCCCCGGTTCGCAGGTCGTGACCGATTATCTCAAGAATGCCGGCCTCAACAAGCCGCTCGACAAATTGGGCTTCAACCTTGTGGGCTATGGCTGCACGACCTGCATCGGCAATTCGGGTCCCTTGCCGGAACCGATTGCCGATGCCATCACCAAGGGCGATCTGGTCGCGGCCGCCGTCCTCTCCGGCAACCGCAATTTCGAAGGCCGCGTCAATCCGCATTGCAAGGCGAACTATCTCGCCTCGCCGATGCTCTGCGTGGTCTATGCATTGGCCGGCACCATGAAGATCGACATCACCAAGGATCCGATCGGCTATGGCAAGAAGGGCAAGCCCGTCTATCTGAAGGACATCTGGCCGACCACCAAGGAAGTTTCCGACACGGTCGCCAAGGCCGTGAAGCTTAGCGACTTCAAGAAGCGCTATGCCGATGTGTTCAAGGGCGACGCCAATTGGCGCAAGGTGAAGACCTCGAAGGGCCTGACCTATGCGTGGCCCAAGGTCTCGACCTATGTCGCCAACCCGCCTTACTTCCAGGGCATGGCGAAGGAACCGGGCACCATCAGCGATATCCGTGGCGCACGCCCGCTCGCGATCCTCGGTGACTCGATCACCACCGATCACATCAGCCCCGCGGGCTCGATCAAGAAGGACGGCCCGGCCGGCCAGTATCTCATCGCCCACGGTGTGCAGCCGGCCGATTTCAACTCCTATGGCGCGCGGCGGGGCCATCATGAAGTGATGATGCGCGGCACCTTCGCCAACATCCGCCTGAAGAACGAGCTGGCCCCCGGCACCGAAGGTGGTGTCACCCGCTTCATGCCGGAAGGGGCTCCCATGGCGATCTATGACGCCGCCATGAAATACCAGAAGGCCGGTACGCCGCTGGTCGTGGTCGGCGGCAAGGAATACGGCACCGGCTCCAGCCGCGATTGGGCGGCCAAGGGCACGGCCCTTCTCGGCATCAAGGCCGTGCTGGTCGAAAGCTTCGAGCGCATCCACCGCTCGAACCTCGTCGGCATGGGCGTCTTGCCGCTGGTGTTCAAGGGCGACATGACCAGGAAGTCACTCGGCCTCGACGGTTCCGAGGTCTTCGACATCGTCGGCCTCGCCGGCCCCGGCAAGGCCGGCAACATCAAGCCGCGCATGGACGTCGCCATCCGCATCACCCGCGCCAGCGGCAAGGTGGAGGAGATCACCGCCACCTGCCGCATCGACACCGCGGAGGAAGTCGAATACTTCCGCCACGGCGGCGTGCTCCCCTACACCCCGCGCGGCCGATTTTCGTCCGGCCGCCCCTTGGGTGCCTCGGCGGTTGATGGGGGTTGATTTAGGTCAAGGCAGCCGGCCAGGGCCCTGGTCATGATGATCAACGTCATTTTCAGCTTTCCGGCGGCCGGTCGCGATATCGGTCGCCCTGCAATGAAGGGACCGGATCATGGCCATCAAGAGAATTCTGTGTGCCGTCGACGGGTCGAAGATCACCGGGCGGGTCGCCGACTGTGCGGTGGAACTGGCGCAGGCGACTGGGGCGAAGCTCACTTTCCTCACCATCAACGTGGTGCCCACGCGCGCCCGCCGCACCCATTACTGGGACGCGGAATCGGTCAACGCCGCCGCCGCCCAGGCCAACAAGCAGGTGGCCGCCGCCGTCAAATCCGCCAAGGCCGTCAAGTTCGAGAGCTATGACTGCGTGGTGGCCAGCGGCGGCAATGTCGCCGATGCGATCGTGTCCTATGCCGACAAGAACAAGGTGGACCATATCGTCATGGGCACCAGCACCACCAACGAGCTGGCGCGCCTGTTGCTGGGCTCGGTTGCGACCGCCGTCGTCTCCCATGCCAAGGCCCCGGTGACCGTCGTCAAATAGCGCGTCACCCGGCTTTCCTTTTGGTCCTGCTGTCGCTAGAGAAGGGGCGTAATTCCTCCCTTCTCCAGCCGTCAGCGAGCCAGTCTTCACCATGTCCGACGCCACCCAGAACCCGCCGCTTCCCCTGGGCTATTCGCCGCTCAAGCCCGGGCAGATCGCCAATGTCGTCACCTGTCTCGACATGCGGACACCGCCGGCCCCGCGCGCGGCGCGGCCGGGCGATGAAAAATTTGTCCTCGAACCCTGGGTCCGGCCATCGGTCGCCGATTTCCGCGCTCTCTTCCGCCGTGTGGGCGAGGATTGGCTGTGGTACTCGCGCCTGATCATGGCGGATGAGAAGCTTCGCGCCATCCTCGACAGCCCCGACGTCGATCTCTATCGCCTCTATGAGGGGGGTGAGGTGCTGGGCCTCCTCGAGCTCGACTTCCGCGAGGCGGGCCAATGCGAGCTCTCCTTCTTCGGCCTGGTCCCGCAAGCCATCGGCAAGGGTGCGGGGCGCTATCTCGTCGACCGCGGCATCGCACTTGCTTGGAACAGGGGTGGGGCCAGGCCGCCGATCCAGCGACTCTGGGTTCATACCTGCACCTTCGATCATCCGGCAGCCCTCGGCTTTTATCAGAAGGCCGGCTTCAAGCCCTATGCCTTCATGGTCGAGGTCCAGGACGATCCGCGCCTCACCGGCCATCTGCCGCGGAAGGCTGCCCCCCATGTGCCGGTGCTTGATCCCTAACCGGCACGGGCCGGTGCCACGCGGCGATAGCCGAGCGCTTCGGCGATGTGCAGCGCCTTGACATCAGGAACACCCGCAAGATCGGCCAGCGTCCGCGCCACGCGCAGCACGCGGTGATAGCCGCGCGCCGACAGGCGGAATTTTTCGACGGCCTGGGTGAGCAACCGCCGTCCTTCCGCATCGGGGCCAGCGAGGCTTTCGAGCAACTCACCATCGACCTCGGCATTGCAGCGCAGTTTGTGCGCCGCATAGCGCGCCGTCTGCCGCGCGCGCGCCTCGGTGACGCGGGCGGCCACCTCGGCGCTGCCTTCCGCCGGCGGTGGCAGAGAGAGATCGGCGGCCGAGACGGCCGGCACGTCGACATGAAGATCGATGCGGTCGAACAGCGGGCCTGAGATGCGCGACTGGTAATCGAGGGCGCATTTCGGTGCCTTGCCGCAGCCTTGCGCCGGATCACCCAGATGTCCGCAGCGGCAGGGATTCATCGCCGCCACCACCTGGACCCGGGCGGGATAGGTCACATGGGCATTGGCGCGCGCGATCGAGACGCGGCCGGTTTCCATCGGCTGGCGCAACGCTTCCAGCGTGCTGCGCTGGAACTCCGGCAATTCATCGAGGAAGAGCACACCGAGATGAGCAAGGCTGATCTCCCCCGGCCGCGCCCGCAAGCCACCGCCCACCAATGCGGGCAACGAGGCCGAATGATGCGGATCGCGAAACGGCCGCCTGCGCAGCAACCGCCCCTCGGCAAGATTGCCGGCAAGGCTGTGGATCATGGTGACCTCCAGCGCCTCGGCCGGCGAGAGGCCGGGCAGCAAGCCGGGCAGGCGCTGTGCCAGCATCGACTTGCCGGATCCAGGTGGGCCTATCATCAGCAGGTTATGCCCGCCGGCCGCCGCGATCTCCAACGCGCGCTTGGCGCTCTCCTGCCCCTTGATGTCGCGAAGATCGAGGGTCGAGCCAGAATCCTCCGCCATCTTCGGCTCCGGCGCGCGCAGCACCTGCTGGCCCTTGAGATGATGGATGAGCGCCAGCAGATTGGATGGGGCCACCACATTGATCTCCCCCGCCCAGGCCGCCTCGCCACCTTGCGCCGCCGGGCAGATGAGGCCGAGATCATGTTGTGCCGCATGGAGTGCCGCCGGCAGCACCCCCGCGACCGACGCCACCGACCCATCGAGGCCAAGTTCCCCCAGCACGACGAAGGCATCGAGTGCGCTGGCCTCGATGACACCCATCGCCGCCAGCAGGCCGAGTGCAATCGGCAGGTCGAAATGCGAGCCTTCTTTGAGGAGATCCGCCGGCGCCAGATTGACCGTGATGCGCTTGGGCGGCAGCGCCAGGCCAATGGCCGTCAACGCCGCCCGCACCCGCTCACGGCTCTCGCCCACCGCCTTGTCGGGCAAGCCCACCAGCGTGAACGCCGGCATGCCGCCGGACACCTGCACTTGCGCATCGACAGGCCGCACATCGACGCCTTCAAACGCAACCGTACGAACGCGGGCGACCATGGGGGATCCTGCTTGCCTGGACTTAAGGTTGATGGGGTAAACCGGGAACAATCATGCCGCGCATACTGGCAAGGTCTGCAACCGGATGCAACCGGGCTGATTTTGTGATCCAGGTCACAGTGCCACGTGCCGGGGGCTGCAATGATCGGCGCTCAGTCTTAGATCGGGTGGCCTAGATCGGGTGGAGTGAGTTTTGGCACGGGGGCACCATGACGGATCATCTGGCGGCTTTGACGCCCCGCGCGGCGGTGGGGACCCAGCCCGGCACGCCCGCCCTGCTGCTGTGTTTCGCGCTCGCCATTCTCGCCATGGTGCCCACCCAGATCTTCCGGCTGTATCAGGATGCGCCGTTCCCCTGGCTGATGGCCGATTACGCCGGCCGCTTGGCCGCCATCGGCGTGGTTCTGGTGTTGGCCGCGGGGCGCTGGTGCCTGCGCCGGCCGGAGCGGTTGCAAGCGGGCCTGCTGGAAGTGGGCCTGTGGGTCGGCGGCATTGTGCTGCTGTTCCACGCCATGCCGCTCGGCGATCTGCTCAGCCGCATCCTGCCGGAGAGCGTGCTCGGTGAGTATCCGCGCCCATCGGGCTGGCTCTATTTTGTCGACCTCACGCTGGGCCTGGCGCTGGTGGCGGTGCATGAGGAACTGGTGTTCCGCAAGCTCGGCTATCATGCGCTGAAATCCGTCCTGCGCAGCGAGCTTGCCATCGTCATCGTGAGCGCGCTGGTCTTCGGTCTTTATCACTGGTGGCGCGGTGCCGCCGGGATTATCGGGGCAGCGCTCTACGGCCTGCTCGCCATGCCTTGCTATCGCCTCACCGGTTCGCTCTGGCCGATCGTCTTTGCGCATTTCCTGGTCGACTACATCGCCTTTGTCTGACGGATTGAACTGTGGGTTCTCACTCAATCGTATGTAGAACTTGACCATTTATGACAGAAGATGGGCAAAAAATTTCCAACCGGGTTGTAAGTCACCACATCACCGTGATATGGCGATGCCCCGCACCGTAATGAGCCGTGGAACGGAGCGTCCTGCATGAGCTTGCTTGAGCGCGAATCGCCTCTCGAACTGCTGAATGGCTGGCTGGCCCAGATCGTCACCGGGCCCGCGGCCGGCGCCGGCTGTGTTGTGCTCGTGGCTGGCGAAGCCGGCATTGGCAAGACTTCCCTGCTGCAGCAATTCACCAGCGGGCAGGCCCTCGCCAAACGCGTTCTCTGGGGCGGATGCGAGGCGCTGTTAACCCCGCATCCCCTGGCCCCGCTCTATGACATGGCGCGTCAGGCCGGCGGGGATCTGCCCCGGGCGATCAGCAACGCGACGACGCGCGAGGCCGTCTTCAACGCGACCATGGATCATCTGGCGCGCGGCCCCATGCCGACCATCCTGGTGTTCGAGGATGTGCATTGGGCCGACGAGGCGACACTCGACCTCATCAAATATCTTGGCCGCCGCCTGAGCCGATTTGGCGTCATGCTGATCGCCACCTACCGCGACGACGAGGTGGGTGCGCGGCATCCACTCCGCGCGGTCATCGGTGATCTGCCGTCCACCACCGTTCGCCGGCTGCAGCTTCAACCCCTGAGTGCCACCGCGGTGGCGACCTTGGCCGAGGCCGCCGGGCGTTCGCCGGCGCGGCTCCATGAAATCACCGGCGGTAACCCGTTCTTCGTCACCGAGGCGCTGGCTGTCCCTGAGACGGCAGGGACCACAGTGCCGGCCACCGTGCGCGACGCGGTGATCGCGCGTCTCGCCCGCCTGTCGGAAGCCGCCCGCGCCGTCGTCAACGTCGTGGCCCTGGTGCCCGGCAAGACCGAACGCTGGCTGCTGGAGAAGACCGTCCCCAAGGCGGGAGCGGCGCTGCAGGAATGCCTCAGTGTCGGCATGGTCGCCTTGCCCGATGGCGCGCTCGCGTTCCGCCATGAACTTGCCCGCCGCGCGGTGGAAGAACATCTGCCGATCCCGCAACGCCAGGATCTCCATGCCCGCATCCTGCGCGTCCTGCTGCGCCAGATCGGCACGGAGGTGCCGGCCACCAGGCTGGTTCATCATGCCGACCAGGCCGGTGACAGCGAAGCCGTGCTGCGCTATGCGCCGCTGGCGGCCGAGCGGGCGGCGGCGATGAGCGCGCACCGCGAGGCTGCGGCGCATTACGAAACCGCGTTCCGTCACGCAGCGTCCTGGGCCGATGCCCGCCGCGCCGATCTCCTGGAGAGTCTCTCCTATGAATACTACCTCATCGAACATGTGCCCGAGGCGATCGAGGCACGCGAGGCGGCGCTGAAATTATGGCGTGCGGCCGGCGACCCCTTGAAGATCGGCGACAGCCTGCGCTGGCTCGCGCCTCTCCTGGTTCAACGGCTTGAAGGATGCGGCCGAGCGCTACGCCACCCAGGCGATCGAGGCGCTGGAGAAACTTGCGCCTGGCCGCGAACTTGCCTTTGCCTACAGCAACCGGGCGCAGCTCCACATGCTGACCAACGAACCGGAACCGACCTTGCATTGGGGCCGGAAGGCAATCGACCTCGCCACGGCCTTGAACGATACCGAGATCCTCAGCCACGCCTACAACAATGTCGGCACGGCCAGGGCGACGGCGATGGACCTCGACGGCTATGACGATCTGGAGCACAGCGTGAAGCTGGCGCTGGATGGGAGCCTGCAGGAACATGCCGGCCGCGCCTATACCAATCTCGCGACGACTGCGATTCGGCTGCATGAGTTCGACTGCGCCCTGCGCTATCTCGACGACGGCATCGCCTATTGCGAAAACCATGAACTGGTCTCCTGGATCCGCTACATGACGGCCGCGCGCGCGGTGGTCTTCCTGGCACAGGGGCATTGGGACCGCGCCGCCGACGAAGCACAGGCCGTCATCTCCAATCCCTGCGTGGCACCGATCAGCAAGATCCAGGCGCTGATGGTGCTGGGTCTGGTGCGCGCCCGCCGTGGCGATCCGGATGCGGCTGCACCGCTCAGCGAGGCCATGGATCTCGCCTTGCCCACCGGTGAAATGCAGCGCATCGGGCCGATCGTCGCGGCGCGCGCCGAAGTCGCCTGGTTCACGGGGTCGCTTGCCGATATGGCCGACGAAGTGCGGGCGACCTATGACGCCGCGCTCAGGCAATCCGATCCTTGGATGCAGGGTGAGCTCGCCTTCTGGCTCTGGCGCTGCGATGGCTCGCTGGAGCGGGCCGGCTGTATCGCCGACCCGTTCGCGCATCAGATCGCCGGCAATTGGGCCGAAGCCGCGGCGCTTTGGGAATCCATCGGCGCTCCCTACGAACTGGCGCTCGCGCTGGCCGATAGTCCCCATGAGGCCGATCAGCGCAAGGCTCTCAAGATCTGCGAGGAGCTTGGAGCCACCCCCATGGCCGGCATCCTGCGCCGCAAATTGCGCGCCGGCGGTATCCGCGGCATCGCGCGCGGCGCCCAGGAACGCACCAAACAGAATCCCCACGGCCTCACGGCGCGTGAACTCGGCGTGCTCGAACAGCTGACGCAAAGGGCGCCGCAACGCCGACATTGCGAGCCGCCTCTTCGTCTCGGAGAAGACCGTGGATCATCACGTCTCCTCGATCCTCGGCAAGCTCGGCGTCCGCTCGCGCGGCGAAGCAGCGGCGGCGGCACATCGCCTCGGTCTTACCGATGCCCAGGACGTGCCGGCTGCTGGGCGAAAGTAAAAAATAGGGAGAACTCCCGATGTGCCTATGACGGCCGCAGCCTAGCTTGCAGGTTCCCGGATTCTTCCGGCAACCTGACAAGGACCAGATCCATGCCTCGTTTTGTGGCGGCGCGCGCTGCCTTGGACCGCGAACCGATGCCGGATGGCATCATTCTCGCGGCCTCCGACACCGAACTCGATGACGCCCGCACCCTCATGCGCGATTTCGTCGCCTGGCACCGCGCGCGCCATGTCGAAGACCTAGCGCTCATCAACCGCTATTTCGACCACGCCGCGTTCGAAGCCGAGCTTGCCGGCCTGCCCGGCAAATATGCGCCGCCCCATGGCGCCCTGCTGCTCGCCTATCAGGACGGCCAGCCCGCCGGCTGCGTCGCATTGCGCAATCTGGGGCTCGGCATCTGCGAAATGAAGCGGATGTTCGTGGCGCAAGCTTTCCGCGAACTCGGCATCGGCCGGGCGCTCACCGCGCGCGTCATCGCCGAGGCCAGGCAGGCCGGCTACCGCGCCATGCGCCTCGACACCAGCAAGCGCCAGAGCGAAGCCATTCGCCTCTATGGGCGCGCCGGCTTCCGCCGCATCGAACCCTATTACACCCTGACAGAAGACCTGCGCGACTGGCTGGTCTTCTTCGAACTGGAGCTCGGCGCATGAAATGCCAGATCGCGCCCCCGATCACATCTGGTGTTGCACCGCGCCCACGCGGAACCCGGCTGTTTCTCCGCTGGTCGGTCGCGCTGCTTGACCGCATCCTCCTGTGGCTGGAACGCAACCGCCAGCGCCGCCATCTGCGCAGTCTCAGCAATCACATGCTGAAGGATCTCGGCCTGTCGCGTGCCGATGTCGAACAAGAATTGCGCAAGCGACCCTGGCAAACCTGAACCGGATTCTTTCGGGAAAAAATGGGGAGGAGTCCCGATGTGACCAGGATGTGACCTCGCTAGCTTGGCCCGACCGGAATACCCCGGCGCTCAAACAAGGAGATGCATCATGCCGCGCTATGTCGTGGAACGCGAATTTTCCGCCGGCCTCATCGTTCCCATCAATGACGACGGCGCCAAGGCTTGCCTCAACGTCGTCGACACCAATCTCAACGACGGGGTCACCTGGGTGCATTCCTATGTCACCCTCGACAAGAACAAATCCTATTGCATCTATGACGGCCCCAACCCGGAGGCGATCCGCCGCGCCGCCGGCAAGACCAACCTGCCGGTCGGCAAGATTTCCGAAGTCCGGGTGCTCGATCCCTATTTCTACCAGTAGACCGGCTGAGCCTGGTTTGCAGACGGCGGGAGCACCGCTCCCGCCGCCCCCCTTGCCGGTCAGGCCAGGATCACCTTGGCGACCTCATCCGAGTCGAGCTCGCGCCATTCTCCCTCCGGCAGATCGCCCAGGGTGAGGCCACCCACCGCCGAGCGGTGCAGGGCATCGACATGGTTGCCGATGGCCGCGAACATCCGGCGCACCTGGTGATAGCGCCCTTCATGCAAGGTGAGGCGCGCGGTCTTCTCGCCGGTCACCGCCAGTTCCGCCGGCAGCAAGGGCTTGGTTTCCGACTCCAGCATCATCGTGCCGCTCTTGAAGATCGCACCCTCCTCGCCGCTGAGCGGCCGGGCGAGTGTCACGTCATAGACCTTGGGCACGTTCGATCTGGGCGAGATGACGCGGTGGAGAAAGGCGCCGTCGGCGGTGAACAGCAGCAGCCCGGTGGTGTCGCGGTCGAGCCGGCCGATGGGCGAAACCGGCGGCTTCCGGAACCGGAACCGCATCGGCAGGATGTCATAGACGATGCGGCCGGGATCCTTGGTCGAACAGGTGAAGCCCAGCGGCTTGTTCAGCATGACGACGGCGCTGGCATCGGGGTCGAGCGGCTTGCCGTCAAAGCGGATGTCCTTATGCGCAATCGTCGTGTCGACATCCAGCTCACCGCCGCTTGCATCGGTGATGCGGCCGTTGCGGATCAGCGCCATCATTTCCTTGCGGCTGCCATAACCCAGATTGGCGAGATGCTTGACCAGTTTCATGATGCTTTCACCGCTTCGATGATCTTGTAGCTATCCGCTATGGCAATGACACGGTGCTGCGCAAACAGCGCGCCCAATGTCGCTTCATAGGGCAGATGCTGGTTGGCGACCAGCAGAAGGCGCCCGCCGGGTTTCAGCGCCTTGGCCGCGGCCATGATGAAACCCTGACCCAGATCGGCGCGGTCGGCTTTCAGCACATGAAAAGGCGGGTTGCTGACGATGAAATCATAAGCGCGCGTGAGGCCGGTGGTGACGTCATGCCACAGGAAGTCGAGCGTCACCTTCCCCGCCAGCGGCGCGAGATTCTGCTCGGCGAGCAGCAGGGCATCACGCTCCGCCTCATAGAGATCGAGCGCCGTCACCTTGGGACAGCGCGCTAGGATCTCGGCGCTCAAATATCCGAAACCGCAGCCCAGATCCGCGCCATGGCCGGCAAGATCCGCGGGCATGTTCTGCGCCAGCAAGGCGGAACCCGCATCGATGCGGTCCCAGGCGAAGAGACCGGGCCTGCTCAGGAACCGCGCATCAGCGATGCGGCGCGGTTCGCCCAGGGCCAGCCATTCCGTGAGCAGCGTCTGGTCAATCTTCGTCTGGTCGATCCGCGCCCAGAACACGCGGCACTTGTTCTTGGAGAGCGATTGCACCGCGCCGGTGAGGGCCGAGAGATCCGCCTCGATCGAGCGCGCGCCATCCTTGTTGCCGACCGACGCCACCACCACACCACCCGGCGTCGCATGCGCCACCGCATCGGCCAGAATGTACCGCGCCTCGTCGCGCTGGCGCGGTGGCAGGCAGAGGATCAGTGGGAACGGACCATCGGGTGTCGCGGCGCCCCGATCGACCAGAAATTGGCCGGCCGACAATCCTTGCGCGAAGGGCAGGAACCCCTGCCGGCAGACCAGCCGCGCGCGGGGTGCTGCCTGAAGAGCCGCTCCCATCCGCGCGCGCAGGAACAGGATGTTGCCGCTCTCCGGCCAGGCAAGCTCGCCGGTCGCAAAAGGCAGAAACAGGGTATCGAGAGCCGGGTCGATCATGGCGACCGTTTAGCCGAAAATCCGGGGCTTGTCGCCCCCACCGCCTAACTGCCGGGCGGCACCGGATCGTAACCTTCGAACGCCAGCGACTGGGCGACGCCATCGGCGATCTCGTAGTAATCGCCCTTGTCGGCGACGAAGATGTGGCGATCGAGCTTGAGGCCGGTGGGGGAATCGAGGCTGCCTGCCATAATGCTGAGATAAGGCCGTCCCTTGCCCTGCCAGAACAGGTTCGATCCGCACAGGCGACAGAAGCCGCGCCGGGCCGTATCCGACGACACGAACCAGGTGAGAGTCTCGCCACCCGTGATGCTTATATTCTCGTGCGCGGCGGCGGTAGCTGCCGTGAAATGGCCACTTACCCGCCGACATTGCGAACAATGGCAGGCGATCACCGGCCGCAGGGGACCGGTCACCTCATAACGCACGGCGCCGCACAGGCAGCCGCCTTTGACATGATGGATCATCGCGAAACCTCCCCTGTCGGCCTGACCCAAGCTTGGCCGCGCGGCACCTCGCCCGGCTGTCGCCGGAACGACCCGCTTTGGTCCGTCCCCTCTCGTCATGGTACGCCTTCGCGTACCATGACGATTGAAGGCGGGATCGGATCGGTCGTGGCCACTTGCCAGCCACCTCCGCCGGCGCTAGTCTCCGCCCATGAACACGAACCTTTCCCTCACCGCTGCCGCCACTCTCGGTCAGCGATTTTGGTACCGCTGGTACGACCCGGCGGCCTGAGGGATATTGCATCCACGCTAAAACATCAGGGCCGCCTTCCACCAGGCGGCCTTTTGTTTTTCCATCCCTGTGGATCACATAATCGCCGAACTGGATCGAAGGCGGTCCCTCAACCCGAGGAGACTGACCATGACCCGTTTCGATTTCGACGTGATCGGCGACACCCCTGCCCTGAAATCGCGCCCGCCAGAATCAACGGCGGAACCTGTGACTGTGCCGGCGGCGGAAAAGCCGAAGGCGCAACCCGCTGAGGAACAGGTGGTGCGACGACGCGACAACGCTGCCTGACCGGCTATTCGTCGCCCTTGAGATAGCTGCCCGGCGTCACCCCCATGATCTTGCGGAACATGGTGATGAAGGTGCTTGGATTGGCAAAGCCCAGTTCCAGCGCCACGTTCTTCACGGCGCGACCATTCCCCAGCAGCGTGAGGCTTTTCAAGACCCGCATCTGCTCGCGCCAGCGATGGAAGGTGAGGCCGGTCTCCTGCGCGAACAGCCGCTCGATGGTGCGGTCCGATGTGCCGGCACGCTCGGCCCAATCCTTCAGGCTGCGGCGGTCGCCCGGATTGGCGGTGAGTGCTGCACAGATCGGCAGCAGGCGCCGGTCGGTCGGATAGGGAAGGTGCAATTCGCTGGCTGGCA
Organism: Rhodospirillaceae bacterium; assembly: GCA_016712715.1. Taxonomy (NCBI): domain Bacteria; kingdom Pseudomonadati; phylum Pseudomonadota; class Alphaproteobacteria; order Rhodospirillales; family Rhodospirillaceae; species Rhodospirillaceae bacterium. The sequence continues at coordinate 559,259 of JADJQM010000002.1, read as the reverse complement.
TGGCGAGAATCTGGTCGAGCAGGACGTCGGCGAGATGGGCGTTGGGCGTGCCCGGCGCAAAATCCGCTGGGTCCGGGGCCTGGGTGGCATGACGGGGGGTGGAGATCACCGCCGCCAGGATCAGCTCGCGCAACAAAGGTGAAACAGCCAGCGTGCAGGGCCGGGTGGGCAGGCCGGGCCGCGCATCCGGCTCCACAAAGAGCGTGCGCATGTCGGCTGCCTGATTGATCCGGATTTCATGCACCATGCCGCCCGGGACCCAGACGCAGCGATTGGGCGGCGCCACCCATTGGCCTTCGGCCGTCTCCACCGTCATCACGCCTGCGCTGCAATAGATGAGCTGTGCCTTCCGATGGCTGTGCGGCTCGATATGCCAATCGGTCGGATAGTTGATCGGCACCACCAGCACCGGCACCGGCACTGCATCCACGTCGAACCACTGCGCGTCGATCGCGTCGCGCACGGCGCGTGAAAATTTGAGCGCGTTTCCCTGCGTCACGACGGCATTACCTCTTGCCCCTCATTGAGACTGGCGGCCGGCTCTGAAACCTTCGCCCGTATTATGGGCTACAGGGTGGTTGCGCCGCATCCGGAAAATGGGCAGATGCCGTCCCGCTTTGCGGCACCCCTCGCGGTGGTGCCGCAGGACATCTTCTGGCTCGCCTTGTTCGGTCCGATCCGGCATCGGCATCGTGCGCTATGCCAGGGGCGCCCAGATTCTGGCCTCGAGCGAGGCCGCCTTGTTGGGCGCACTTGAAACACCGCTCGGCCCACTTTGGGTCTGGCTGCTGTTCAACGAGAGTCCCGATGCCGCGACGTTGCTCGGCGGTGGCCTGATCCTTGTGACGTTGCTGGTCCATCTCTGGCGTGATCAGGCCTGGCGTGATCAGGCCTGGCGTGACCAGGCCTGGCGTGACCAGGTCTGGCGTGATCAGGGGGGCGCTGCGAGCCAGCACCATCACCCCAGCTATAATGCAACCGTGCAATTAAACCGATGTGTGGCGCGAACAAGTTGTGCTCCCCTGACGTAACTCAGACAGTGACTGTCACTTGTCGGAATTCAGTTAGTCATTGGCGAAAAAGAGTCACAGGCTTCGCTTCAGTTCTTCGCAACCCCATACCATTCTGTGACGGCGGGAGTGGATTACCTGCAGGCAGATGGGGATCAGTCATGGACGTGCAATTCAGGCAGACCACCAGGAGTTCCGACACGAAAAGTGTCATCGCCAGCATGTCCGGCAACAAACGGCCCGCGTTAGGCCGGGTGTCGAAGCCGGCCGTGGAACGCGATGTCGCCGATGCGATGATGACCTTGCGCGCGCTGGCGCAAGCCTATGAGCAGGTGGCCGACAGCCTGCTCGACCAGATTCATGACCATGCCGACAATCTGAAAACAGCGCAGGCTCTCAGCCGTCATCTGGACTGGGTCGGCGCACGCGCGCAGCTGGTCGACAGTTTCATCAAGGCCGGCGATTGCGCGCTCAGCTACATCTGTACCTCGCAGGACGCCCATGACCGCTTGATGCCGCTGGTGCAGCTCACGGCGCACAACGCGACCATGCCGGGCCGGCTGCCGGTCGCCTTGTTCCTGATGGAAAAGATCGACGAGGAATTGCGGCTGGTCTGACGCCGCCAGCAACGATGGGACCTTACTTGCCGGGATGGCATTGGTCGTTCGCAACGACCAGGCCATCCCTTTTTTTCAGTCGATGTCGACGATGACGGCGACATGGTCGCTGGGCTGTGTCCAGCCGCGCATGTCCTTGAGGATCGTCGCATGGCGCACCCGCTTGGCGATGGCGGGCGTCACCCAGACATGATCCAGCCGCCGGCCGCGGTCATTGACCGTCCAGTCGGCCGAGCGATAGCTCCACCAGGAAAACAGTTTAGTGGGCGCCGGTGTCACTTGCCGCACCGCATCGATCCATTTCCCGGCCTTTTGCACGGCGTTGTATTTCTCGACCTCGATCGGCGTGTGGCTGACGACGTCGAGCAGCTGCTTGTGCGACCAGACATCTTCTTCCAGCGGCGCGATGTTGAGATCGCCGACCAGGATCGCCTTGCCGCTCTTCGACGCACCGGCTTTGGCACCGGCCAGGAAATGATCGCGCAGCTCATCCAGGAATTGGAGCTTGTGCGCGAACTTCACATTGCTGTCGGGATCTGGAATGTCGCCGCCGGCCGGAATGTAGAAATTATGGAGTTCGACATCGCCGTCGAGCACGACATAGGCGTGGCGTGAATCGTTCTTCATGCACCAGTCCCGCGGGTCCATCACCCGGAACGGAATCTTGGACAGGATCGCGACACCGTTATAGCCCTTCATGCCGTGGAAGCGGACATGCGGATAGCCCAGCGCCTTCACGGCCTCCAAGGGGAACAGCCCATCTTCGACCTTGATCTCCTGCAGGCAGATGACATCGGGGCCTTCCTGCACCGTGAGCCGGCGCAGAAGGTCGATGCGCAGCCGCAGCGAGTTGATGTTCCAGGTGGCGACGCGCATGGGATTTCCGTTTCAAGAAGATGACGATTGCTGCCGATGGGATCGCATGCCGACTCGCGCGTGGTCCAGCCGGTGTTGTGCGCGCGTATAGCTGATCGCGACCAGAGGGAGCAAAGCGGAGCGGCGCCGGAGTCACATCAGCGGCCAGGTTTTCAGGGAATGCAGACGGCAGAAAATATGAACGCCCGGTCAGGGGAGGACCGGGCGTTCGACACTCCGTATTATCGGAGTCCGGTTACGGTGGGGGAGACCGCTTCCGGTGCTGGCGTCAGTCATTGCAACTGCCGCCATTCGCATTGATCTTAGATGATGTTGATACACCCGAATTCAAGGGCTGGGATTCTGAAAGAATGCAATTCTGGTCCTGCATCGCTGCATGCCTCGGAAGTGGTTGGAATCGCCGCGCGAATCCCGCGATCACATGAATATGATCAAGTTTCGGCGCGCGGAAATGTCCGCCTGCTACGCCTGAAACGGCGCATGCGCGCGTCGTTGCCGCGCGGGCATTCTCGGAGATTTCATCGTTCCTAGGACCGAAGGCTGTCTTTACGCCGCTTGTCCGGCCGCCTTGCGCGCGCGTTTGGCGCGACGCTCTGTCGCATAGGCGCGCGCTGCCGCCCCGAAGGCACGGAACAGCTCCATCGAATCCGGATTGTCGATGCAGCGATATTCCGGATGCCATTGCACGCCCATGGCAAAGCGCTTGCCCGGCACACGCACCGCCTCGATGACGCCATCCGGCGCGCGGCCTTCGACGACCAGGCCATTGCCCAGCCGGTCGATCGCCTGCCAGTGGACGGAGTTGATCATCGTCTCATCCGTCTTCAGGATTTCGGCAAAGTGGCTCGCGGGCTCCAGCTGCAACTTGTGCGCCGGCTTGTAGATCTCGTCATAGGGACCGTCGGCCCCGCGGTGATCGAGCTTGCCCGGCAGGTCGTGAATGCGCGTGTGGAGCGTGCCACCCAGTGCCACGTTCAATTCCTGGAACCCGCGGCAGATGGCGAACAGCGGAATGTCGCGCGCGAGTGCGGCCCGGATCAGCGGCAGGGTGACGGCGTCGCGGCCGGGATCCTGCGGGCTGTCATCGCGGTCGGGATCGCCATTGTAATGCTCGACCGCCACATTGCTGGGGCTGCCGGTGAACAGCACCCCATCGACATGATCCAGCAGCGCCTCGACCGGCATGGCAGCCCCAAGGGCTGGATAGGACAGCGGATAGGCTCCGGACCCGTCGATCAGCGCGGTGAGGTATTTCTCGCCCACCGTGTGATAGTTCTGCCCATCGATATACTTCACGCACATCGGCACCGCGATGATGGGCGCGTCGGCGGGCAAGGTCTGCTGCAGGCGGTAGGGGGCCGGTTTGGTCATGGGATCAGGTCCGCTGGCTGTTAAGTCCTTGAGAATCTAGCCACCGCCCGGCCCCGCCACAACCCGCGCTGGGCGCATGTCTGGCCTACGCGAGCAGCGCCAGGTCGGACATGGCCAGCGCTCTCCTCCTGACGGTGTTTCCGACCCAACTTCCTCAAAATCCAGCAAAAAGCCGCTCTGACCAACGCCAAACTGCTTTCAGTCGGTCGCATCCCAGCACGGCCCGTCAGGCAAAGAAGGCCCCGACGCGCATCTCGCTGGGGGCCTTGCTCCTTAGGTGTGGCAAACCACTTCGATATTGTGCCCGTCCGGGCCGATGACGAAGGCTGCATAATAGCTCGCATGGTAGTTCGGGCGCAGGCCGGGCGCGCCGTTGTCTTTGCCGCCCGCCGCCAGGCCTGCGCGATGGAAAGCGTCGACCTGGGCCCGCGTCTCGGCGACGAAGGCGAGGTGCAGATGCGCCGGCTTCTCCGCGGTCTGGAACAGGCACAATGACGTGGACTTGCCCTTCTGGCACAGCTCGACGCCGTAGGCGGGCGTCCCTTCCGAGACGATTTCTAGACCCAGCGGTGCGAGCGCCTGGAGAAAGAACGCCTTGCTGGCGGCATAGTCGCTGACGCCGAATTTCAGGTGATCGAACATGAGCCCTCCTGAGCTGTGCAGACCAGCTCCCCCAAAGCAAAAGGCCCGCGCTTGCGCACGGGCCTTTTGAACGTTCAGCGGAACCGAAGGCGCTTAGGCAGCGGCCTTGCCGGCGGTCTTGGCGCCGGCCTTTTCGATGCGGCGCTTCAGGCGACGGGCGGTGTCCGGCAGGTTCTTGTCGGCCGTGCCGATGAGATAGGCGTCGAGACCGCCATTATGTTCGATCGTGCGGATGGCCGCGGTCGAGAGCTTCAGGCGGATCTGCTGGCCCAGCGTATCCGACAGCAGCTTGGTTTCCTGCAGGTTGGGCAGGAAACGGCGGCGGGTCTTGTTGTTGGCGTGGCTGACATTGTTGCCGCTCAACACGCCCTTGCCAGTGATATCGCAACGCCGGGACATGGCAGAATCCTTCTAATCCAAACACTTAGAGAAAAATAATGGGGCCGGAAGTAAGGGACCTCCGGCCTGCTCGGGGCGGGTTTTACGGGCTAAGCCCCTCCGCGTCAAGGCGATTCCGGCTGGAAAGCCGCAGTCCCGGCCGGTTTCGAGGGCGGCAGGCGCAGCGCCCACCAGACCCCCAATATCACCAGAATTCCGCCCGATATCGCCACCAGACCGGGCCGTTCGTCAAAGAACAGGAATCCGGCCAGAAACGCCAGCGGCAGGCTGAGGAAGCTGCAGGCGGCCTTGATCCGGACCGGGGCAAGCCGCAGCACCGTGATGCCCAGCACCCCATAGAGCGTCCCCAGCACCGCCACCCCGACCATGGCGAGATGCCCGTCCCAGGGGAGGGGGCGCCAGTCATGGACCGCCAAGGGCGTCATGGCGAGCGAGGTCAGCAGGGAGAGCCAGAACATGAGCGCCAGCACCGGTTCGTGCCGGCCGACCGAGCGGGTCGTCACCAGCATGGCGCCCCAGGCGATGGCCCCCAGCAGCGCTACCAGCAGGACCGGATCCAGGCGCCAATCCTCCAGCCCGGTCATCAGCAGGATGCCGAGGCTGGCAAGGCCCAGGCCCAGCGCCACTGCCCGGCTGATGCCTTCGCCAAGGAAGATCGCAGCGAGGCCCAGCGCCACCAGCGGCTCCAGGAAGAACACGGCCACCACGACGGAGAGCGGCAGATGCGAAAGCGAATAATAGAGGCAGAAACTCCCCACCAGATTGAGGAGGACCCGCCACAGATGAATGGGCTGCCAGACCGATCCGGGCCGGACCCGCATCAGGAGGAGGACGGGGATGAGGGTCAGGAGGCCATAGACCCAGCGCAGCAGGGTGACCTGCGCGGCACTGGCCTCGATCGCGGCGGTCTTGGCGAGGAGATCCATGCCGACGCCCGCACTCACCGCCGCCAGCGCCATGATTGTGCTCTGGAAGGGCGAGATGGCAAAGCCTGACGCGAGGCCTGGTGCTGTCCCGGTGGTTGACTCGTTCATCTGCGTTGACCATATGCAATCTGTGTCGACATGATGCCGACATGACCGATTCCACCGACGATCCGCAACGACAAAGAAAAATCCCTAGGCTTAGGAAAACTGAGCCTCGGGCCCTGCCGCCGCTCAACAGCTTGCGCGCCTTTGATGCCGCGGCACGGCATCAGGGCTTTGCCAGCGCCGGCGCCGAACTCAATGTCTCGCCGGGCGCGATCAGCCGTCAGGTGAAGCTGCTGGAGGAGGTGCTGGGGGTCGAGCTCTTCCGGCGGGCGGCCCAGGGGGTTCAGTTGACCGAACCGGGCCAGCGCCTGGCAAGCCTCACTGACAGCGCCTTCGAGATCCTGGCGCAGGCCCTGCCGCAATCGGCGCCGCGCGGTCCGCTCTCCTGCCAGGTCTCGGCCTCCTTCTATCTGCGCTGGCTGCTGCCGCGCTATCAGGCGTTCCGCGCGGCCCTGCCGCAGCTCAAAATCAACCTCGACGTCACCAGCACGGCTGACGCCCTGCAGCAAGGCGCCGACCTCTCGATCCTCTATCACCGCTTGGGTGGCGATGTGCCGGACGCCGTGACGGCGCGCAGCGAGCGCCTGTTCTTCGACGGGTCGATCCTGGTCTGTGCGCCATCATTGCTCGGCCGCCGCAAGCTGCCCTTGCCGCTCTCGGCGCTGGCGAAACTGCCCTTGCTGCTCAACACGCCCGATGGCTGGGACTGGCGGGCATTGGCCGCCGCGTGCGACCTGCGGCCCTTGCCGCTTTCCCGGGCAGCGCGCTTCGATATCGATGACGGCGCAATCCAGGCAGCGCTCGCGGGGCAGGGTATTGCCTTTGCCGAGCGGCGCTTTGTCAGCGATCTGCTGGCGCAGGGGCAATTGGTGCGGCCGTTCGATCTGCCATCGGCCTCGTTCGGCGAATACCGCCTGCATTGGCGGGGCCCGGTGGCGCGGCGGCCGGCCCTGGCACAGCTCCGCCACTGGCTCCGCGACGAGGTCGCAAAGCAGCGTCCCTAGGCCGGATACTCCTAGGCCACGCGTCTTTGCCCCGTGGCCTGCTTGCCTTGCCCCGCGGTGCTGATCAACTGCCCCAGGAACTGCTCCACCACCGATTTCAGCGATCCCGCCTGGCCGTTCACGGACCCGGCCACTTCCAGGACCCGGTCCGACCGTTCGCCGGTCGTGTTGGCGGCGGTTTTCACTTCGCCGATCACACTGGCCACTTCCTGGGTCTTGGCGGTCGCCTCGGTGACGTTGCGGACGATTTCCTGGGTGGCGGCGGATTGCTGGGTGACGGCGGCGAAGATGGCGCCGGTCGATTCGTTCATGCCGTTGATGACCGAGGTGATTTCGGAAATGGCGGCGGCCGCCTCCTGCGCCGTGCGCTGCACCCCGGCGATCTGGGCCTCGATCTCGGCGGTGGCGTCGGTGGTCTGCTTGGCAAGGCTCTTGACCTCGGTCGCCACCACGTTGAAGCCGCGCCCGGCCTCGCCGGCCCGCGCCGCCTCGATCGTGGCGTTGAGGGCGAGGAGGTTGGTCTTGCCGGCGATATCGCGGATGAGGCCCAGCACGCCCGCGACGTTGCCGGCCACTTCAGTGAGGCCATTGACGATGCGCCCGATGTCGCTGGCGCGCGCGACGGCTGTCTCGGCCGTTTGCGTCGCCGTCTCGGCTTGCCGGCCGATCTCGGAGATCGAGGCCGACATCTCGGTGATGGCGCTGGCGATGGACTGGGCATTGCCGGCGGCGATCGAGGCCAGGCGCGAGACGCTCTCCGAATGGCGGCCCGATGTCTGGGCGGCCGACCGCATGACCTCGGATTGCTGTTCCAGATCGCCCGCACTGCCGATCATCGATCCCACGGCGCCGACGAAGGCCTGATCGAACTCCTTGCACAGCGCCTGAATGTCACGCAATTGCGTCTCGCGGCGCTGGGCTTCGGCTTGTGCGGCGGCTTCCAGCTCCAGGCGGCGCGCGATGCCCTGGCGGAACGTCTCCACCGTCCGCGCCATGCGGCCGAGCTCGTCACCCCGCGCCGTCAAGCCCACGGTCAGATCCGTGCGGTCCTCGGCCAGTTGCTCCATGAGGCCGGCCAGATCGTTGACCGGCCGCGTCACCGAGCGGCGGATGAAATAGATCGTGCCCACAATGGCCAGCACGAACAGCACGAAGGTGATGCTGAAGGTCAGAAAGCGATCCGCCCAGAAGCTGTTGACGCGGGCGGCCAGCAATTCGTCGAGGGCGGCGTCATTGGCATCGCCGAAAGCCTCGACGGCGTCGCGCCCCGATGTCTCAGCCGCCGCGATGGCCGCGATGTCGAGCTTCTCCGTGCCACCGGCCAGCTCGCTGTTGATATAGGAGGCGGTGAAGGCGGCGAGCGCGTTGTTCATCGCCTCATAGCTCTTCCCCAGGCGGTCCGGGAGAATATCGGCCAAGCCGAAGCCGTTATCCTTGCTGCCCTTATAGGCGGAATCCATCGAGCCGGCGGCGCCGGCGACCACGGTGTTGAAACCGCCGTCGAGCTTCAGGAACTCGGCGACATCGGTGATTGTGTAGCTGCCGCCACCGGTGGCCTGCTGATGATCGCGGGCATAATTCGCGACCTCGGTGACGCGGTCCATGAGGTCCGGCACTTTGAGCAGCACCAGATCCATCACATAATAGCTGTCGAGGTCGGGATCGAGGATGAGATTGGACTTGTCGCCGACCTGCACGATGAGCGCGCGGATCGCAGCGGCGGCCTCAGGGACCGTCCCGGATTGCAGCGTCGCCTCCGCCGCCTGGGCCAGTTCGGTCGAGAACATCTCATCGCCGAAATTCGCCTCGGCTGTGGCGATGGCGCTGGCGATGCCGGCCTTGTCGGCGCCGGCGAGCAGATCGCCATGGGCCTGGCGCAGAATGCCCAGATAGCTGTTGCCCTGCGCTTCCTTGTCGCCGAAATCGATCGCGACCTGCTGCGACTTGTAGAGCTTGTAAATCGTGAATCCGACCGGCGCAGCGAACAGCGAAATAGCGAGCGCCAGCTTGGCGGCAATTCCGAACGACTTCCTCATCTCATCCCTCGATCAACTAGCTATGCCAGCGCTGTCAAATGGGCGCCGACCGGTCATGGGAGCGTCTGCTGGGGCGCCCCGATCACGGCGCGACCCAATCAAACACTTGTGCGATTTCGGGGGAATTTATTCTGTGGATTATAATAAATAGTTAATCTGATCCTATTTCAGGCGTTTCGCCGGGAATAAAGGACCAAAATAGGTCAGATGTGCAGGAACTCCGTCAGAAGTACCCGTGCGGCGCTCGCCGGTGCCATCTTGCCCGCGGCGACCTTGGCCTCCAGCTGCTCAAGATGCGCGGCGACCGCCGGGTCGGCTTTCAGGGCATCCATCAGGCTGTCGGAAAGTTCATGCCACAGCCAGGCCTTGGCCTGGTCACGACGGCGGGATTTGAGCTCACCCGACTTGGTGAGGGCCGCCGCAAAGGCCCCTGTGCGCGTCCAGATTTCACTGATGCCGGTCTTTTTGAGGGCGGAACAGCGCAGCACCTCTGGGCGCCAGGCCTTGTGGCGGGGCTGCATCAATCCCATGGCATTGGCGACATCGGCGGCACTGCGCTCGGCCGCCGTTTTGAGATCGCCATCGGCCTTGTTGACCACGATGAGGTCGGCGAGTTCCATGATGCCGCGCTTGATGCCCTGGAGATCGTCGCCGCCACCGGGCAGCAGCAGCAGCAGAAAGAGATCGACCATCTCGGCCACCGCCGTCTCCGACTGGCCGACACCGACCGTCTCGACGAAGATGAGGTCGAAGCCGGCCGCCTCGCAGACCAGCAAGGCTTCCCGCGTCCGCCTGGCGACCCCGCCCAAGGTGAGGCCGGCGGGCGAGGGGCGGATGAAGGCTTCCGGCGCCCGGGACAATTCCTCCATGCGGGTCTTGTCGCCGAGGATGGAGCCGCCGGAGAGCCGCGAGGATGGATCGACCGCCAGCACGGCGAGGCGCTTCCCCTGTTCAATCGCATATTGCCCGAAGGCTTCGATGAAGGTCGATTTGCCGACACCGGGCGGGCCGGAAATGCCGATGCGCAGGCTCTTGCCGCTCTTGGGCAGCAAACGTTCCAGCAGGGCTTCCGCCTGGCGGCGATGGTCGGGCCTGGTTGATTCAATCAGCGTGATGGCGCGGGCGAGTGCCCGCCGGTCGCCGGCCATGACCTTGGCGGCGTGATCGGCTGTCGCTGTCTCCTTCGCCGTGCTCATGCGGGAACCTTACCGCCCTCGCTTTCGCCCAGCAATTCCCCCGCCATGACTTCACGCTGCGCGGCTTCCTGTTGCCTGCGCCACATGGCGGCATACTGCCCGGCGGCTGCCAGCAGATCGTCATGGCGGCCGCGTTCGACGATGCGTCCGTCCTCCAGCACGATGATCTCGTCGGCATCGATGATGGTGGACAGGCGATGGGCGATCACCAGCGTGGTGTGGTTGCGCGCCACTTCGGAAAGATTGTCCTGGATCTCGCGTTCGGTATGGGAATCCAGGGCTGAGGTCGCCTCGTCGAACAGCAGGATCGGCGGGTCCTTGAGGATCGTGCGGGCGATCGCGACGCGCTGCTTCTCGCCGCCTGAGAGTTTGAGGCCGCGTTCGCCCACCTTGGTGTCGTATCCGTCCGGCAGGCCTTTCACGAAATCGTGGATATGCGCGAGATCGGCTGCCTGCTCGATCTGTTGCTGCGATGAGCCGGGCTTGCCATAGGCGATGTTGTAGGCGACCGTGTCGTTGAACAGCACGGTATCCTGCGGCACGATGCCGATGGCGGCGCGCAAGGATGTCTGCGTCACGTCGCGGATGTCCTGCTCGTCGATGAGGATGCGGCCGGCGCCGACATCGTAGAAACGGAACAGCAGGCGCGACAACGTCGATTTGCCGGCGCCCGATGGACCGACGATGGCCAGCTTGTGCCCGGTCGGCACCGTGAAGCTGACGCCTTTCAAGATCGGCCGGCGCGGGTCATAGCCGAAATCGACATTGTCGAAGCGGATCTCGCCGGCGGTGACTTTCAAGGGTTGCGCGCCCGGCTTGTCGGCGATTTCGATATCGACGCGCAGCAGGGCGAACATCGCTTCCATGTCGATGAGCGACTGGCGGATTTCGCGGTAGACGAAGCCGAGGAAATTCAAGGGCAGGTAGAGCTGGATGAGATAGGCGTTGACCAGCACGAAATCGCCCACGGTCATCTTTCCGACCGCCGCGCCATGCGCCGCCATGCCCATCATCAGGACAAGACCGGTCGCGATGATGAAGGCCTGGCCGACATTGAGGAGCGCCAGCGAGGTGCGGCTTTTCACCGCCGCCACTTCATAGGCCTGCAGCGCCACGTCATAGCGCCGCGCCTCATGTTCTTCATTGCTGAAATACTTGACCGTCTCGTAGTTCAGCAAGCTGTCCACCGCCTTGGTGTTGGCGGATTGGTCGCTTTCGTTCATGTCACGGCGGAACTTGATGCGCCATTCGGTGATCGACAGCGAATACCAGATATAGACGACGATGGTGGCGAAGGTGACCGCGGCATAGGTCCAGTCATAGAGCGTCCACAGGATGACGCAGACCATGCCGATCTCGATGAGCGTCGGCAGCACGTTGAACAGGATGAAGAACAGCAGGAACTCGATGCCCTTGGCGCCGCGCTCGATGGCGCGGTTGAGGCCGCCGGTCTGGCGTTCCAGATGAAACTTCAGTGACAGGGCATGGAGATGCCGGAAGGTGTTGAGCGCCACGGCGCGGATCGAGCGCTGCGCCACCTTGGCGAAGATGCCGTCGCGGAATTCGGCGAAAGCCTGGCTGATGACGCGCGCGAGCCCATAGGCCAGCAGCAGCCCGATCGACACGCCGGCCACCGTCGCGGCCGTGGCACCGGCGGTGCCGATCTGCGGCCCCAGGGCATCGACCATGTGCTTGAACAGGATCGGCACATAGACATTGGCCACCTTGGCGATGACCAGGCACAGGACCGACAGGATGACGCGGCCGCGCAGATCCCACTGCCCCTTGGGCCACAGATGCGGCAGCAGGGTCCGGAGCGCCTGCATCTGGGTATGGGGGGTGGAATCGCCCGACGGGGCGGGGCTGGACCTGTGATGTGGGCTGGCCATCGGTACTGGCTTCCTTGGAATTCTGGCGCCCAGCAATATCGGATCGGGCAAAGGAGGGCAAATGCCCCATGTCGGGTGATTTCAGGCGCAGGAACCTCGCCCGATCCGGCGCCCATCCTTGATTGCGGCGCGGGGCGGATGGTAGGTAGGCAGCATGCAGCAGAAAACCAAGATAGCCCCCTCCATTCTCTCGGCCGATTTCGCAAAACTGGGCGCGGAAATCGCCGCCATCGCGGCGGCGGGCGCCGATTATGTCCATGTCGACGTCATGGACGGCCATTTCGTGCCCAATATCACCATCGGACCCGCGGTCATGAAGGCCCTGAAGCCCCATGCCGCCATTCCCTTCGACGTTCATCTGATGATCGCCCCGGTCGATCCCTTCGTGGCCGAGTTCGCCGCGGCCGGTGCCGATATCATCACCTTCCACCCGGAAGCGGGGCCCCATCCCCATCGCACCGTGCAGTTGATCAAGAGTCTCGGGGTCAAGGCCGGGGTGTCGCTCAATCCGGCTACCTCCTTGGACGTGCTCGATTATCTGCTGCCGGACCTCGATCTGGTCCTGGTCATGAGCGTCAATCCGGGCTTCGGCGGCCAGGCTTTCATCCCCTCGGCGCTCAGCAAGATCGCCGAGATCCGCCGCCGCATCGACAAGGTCAGCGCCACCCAAGGCGGGCGCGTGATCGATCTCGAGGTCGATGGCGGCATCAATGTCGAAACGGCCAAGGCCTGTGTCGCGGCCGGTGCCGATGTACTGGTAGCCGGCACGGCGACCTTCAAGGGCGGGCCCGCCGCCTATGCCGGCAATATTGCCGGACTCCGGGCGTAACGGGCCTGGAGAAGACATGGCGGAAGGCAGCGGCACGGACGGCAAAAAGGGCGGCCAACGACGCGGCAACCAGCGCCCGAAGCTGGTGGCCCCGCGTCTGCAGACCCTGTTCTCCCTGCCGGGCCATGTGATCTGGCAGCGGTTACGTCGCCGGCTCGCCCAACCCATCTCTGGCAGCGCGCTCTATCATGTGACGCTCGGCAAGCGGTCGGCCGGCGAAGTGCAGCTGCCGTCGCCGGAACCCTGGCCGGGCGATCCGCAAGCCGGGCTCCTGCTGCTCAACGACGAATTCCGCTTCGCCGGCGAAGTCGTGCGTGGCCCGAAGCCGCTTGGCAATCCCATCGGCATGAGCGATGGCTGGCGCGAGGTCGTGAACAGCTTCGCCTGGCTCAACGATCTGCGTTCCGTCGGCGGCCCGTCGGCGCGCAATCTTGCCCGCCAGCTCACCATGCGCTGGATCGACGAGAATGAGCGTTACGACTCCTTTGCCTGGCGCGCCGATATCCTCGCGGCACGCCTGCGCAACATCCTGCTCAATCATAGCTATCTCGAGGTCAACAGCGACGCGCTCTTTCGCTCGCAACTGCTGCTCTCGCTCTCGCGCCAGGCGGAACATCTCGCCCGCGCCCTGCCGGACGGACTGGCGGGTGGCGCCCTTGTGAAGGCGATCATCAGCCTGATGCTGGCCGGCCTCATGCTGCCGCGCGGCGAGAAATGGCTGGCGAAGGGCCAGGCGATGCTCGGCCCGACGCTGGCGGCACAGATCCTGGCCGATGGCGGCCATGTCGAGCGCTCGCCCCAGGTGATGCTGGAATTGCTGCAGCATCTCATCGACCTCCGTGACGTCTATGGCGCTGCCGGCACCAAGCTGCCGGACGGGCTCTCCATGGCGATCAACAATCTGGGCTCCGTCCTCCTCATGCTGAGCCATGGCGATGCCATCCTCGCGGGCTTCAACGACACGCCGGAACTTGACCCGGTCCATGTGCTGCGCGTGATCGAGCGCGCCGGCGACAAATTGCGCCCGCTCAATCAATTGCCGCTCACCGGCTTCCAGCGGCTGGAGCGGGCTAAGACGGTGGTGATCATGGATTGCGGCGCCCCGCCGCGTCACGGCCTCGACGATCACGCCCATGCCGGCACACTCTCCTTCGAACTGGCCCATGACGACGAGCGCATGATCGTCAATTGCGGCGCCCATCCCTGGAGCAAGGAATGGGGCCAGGTGCAGCGCACGACGGCGGCGCATTCGACGCTCATCGTCGACAACACCAATTCGGCGATGCTGCTGCCCCATGGCGGGCTTGCGCTCCGCCCGACCGTGGTGACCTGCCGGCGCGAGGAAACCGACGGGCAGATCTGGCTCGATACCTCCCATGACGGCTATGAGGAAGGTTTCGGCCTCATCCACCGGCGCAAGCTCTACCTCTCCGCCGACGGTCATGATTTCATGGGCGAGGAGCATCTGGTGGGGCCGGGCGGCAATGCCTATGCCCTGCGCTTTCACCTGCACCCCCAGGTCAATGTCAGCGTGACGCAGAACGGCCAGGCGGCCTTCATCAAGATGCCCAAGGGGTCCGGCTGGCGCCTGCGCGTCGACGGGGCCGATCTCGCCTTGGCGGAAAGTGTGCATATCGGCCTTGGCGGCCAGGTGCGCCGCAGCCAGCAGATCGTCGTCATCGGCACGATCGACACTGACCAGACCCAGATCCGCTGGCTGCTGCAGCGCGAGGGCGGCAAGAAGTAGGGGACGATTTCCCCCTTGCCACCCCCGGATCGGGGCTTTAAGCCCTGCGGCATCTCCAAGCCAGCCGGGAAGCCATGATGACCACCACGATCTATCCGATCCGCCGCGCCCTCATCTCCGTCTCGGACAAAGCGGGGCTGGAGGATCTGGGCCGGTTCCTGAGCGGCCAGGGGGTCGAGATCCTCTCCACCGGCGGCTCCGCCAAGGCGCTCTCGGCGGCGGGCATTCCGGTCAAGGAAGTGGCCGCCCATACCGGCTTCCCGGAAATCATGGATGGGCGGGTGAAGACGCTCCACCCCAAGATCCATGGCGGATTGCTGGCGCGGCGTGATTCCGACGAACATCGCCATGCCCAGCAGGTCCATGACATTCCCGATATCGACCTGCTGGTCGTGAATCTCTACCCCTTCGCCAAGACGGTGGCCGGCGGCGGCGATTGGGACGATTGCATCGAGAATATCGATGTGGGCGGCCCGGCCATGCTGCGGGGTGCCGCGAAGAACCATGACTTCGTGACGGTCGTGACCGACCCCGACGATTACGGGATGCTGATCAGTGAGATGGAGGCCCATGCCGGCGGCACCAGCCTTGCCTTCCGCCGCCAGCTCGCGCGCAAGACCTATGCCCATACCGCGTCCTATGACGGCGCCATCGCCGCCTGGATGAGCGATCAGGCGGCGGACCCGCTGCCGGAATCACTCAACATCTCCGGCGCGCGGCTGCAGACCTTGCGCTATGGCGAGAACCCGCACCAGCAGGCCGCTTCTATCGCAGCGGCCCGGCACGCCCCAGTGTCGCCACCGCCCTGCAACTGCAGGGCAAGGAGCTTTCCTACAACAACCTAAACGACACCGATGCGGCCTTCGAACTGGTTGCCGAATTCGAGGCGCCCGCCATCGCCATCATCAAGCACGCCAATCCCTGCGGTGTTGCCGTGACAGAGGATGCGACCAAGTTGCGCGAAGCTTATGCGCGGGCGCTCGCCTGCGATCCGGTCTCGGCCTTCGGCGGCATCATCGCGGTCAATCGTCCGCTCGATGCGGCGACGGCCACCGAGATCGTGAAGCTGTTCGCGGAGGTCGTGATTGCGCCGACAATCTCGGTCGAGGCGCGGGCGGTGCTCGCGGCCAAGCCCAATGTGCGCGTGCTGGAAACGGGTGCGATGCCGGATCCGACCGCGCGCGGCATGATGATCAAGTCGCTCTCCGGCGGCTTCCTGGCGCAGGACCGCGATTCAGCGCATATCACCGCGGCCGATCTCAAGGTCGTCACCAAGCGCGCGCCGAGTGAAGCCGAGATCGCCGATCTGCTGTTTGCGTTCCGGGTAGCGAAGCATGTGAAGTCGAACGCCATCGTCTATGCCAGGAATGGTGCGACGGTGGGCATCGGCGCCGGGCAGATGAGCCGCGTCGATTCATCACGCATCGCGGCGTGGAAGGCGGATGAGGCGGCGAAGGCTGCGGGTGCTGCGGAGAGTTTCGCGAAGGGCTCGGTGGTGGCGTCGGACGCGTTCTTCCCCTTTGCGGATGGCTTGCTGGCGGCGGCCTCAGCCGGCGCCACGGCCGTGATCCAGCCCGGCGGTTCGATGCGCGATGCGGATATCATCAAGGCGGCGGATGAGGCGGGCCTTGCCATGGTGCTGACGGGTGTCAGGCATTTCCGGCATTAAGATAATCAGATATCGCCGAGCTTGATGAAAACCCTCGCCCCTTGCGGGAGAGGGTGGCGAGCGAATGCGAGCGGGTGAGGGGTCTCTCAGCGAGTCCGGTCTCACCACCCTCACCTGACCCTCTCCCGCGAGGGGAGAGGGGATGAGGGCGATGGGGAAGATCATATCAATCCGTGTAATGCCCCTCGGCGCGCAGATCGGCCAGCGTGGCTTCGATACCCTGGCGGAGCAGTGAGACCAGCTCGTCAATCTCCTCCTTGCTCAAGGTGAGCGGCGGGGAGATCACGTTCAAGGCACCCAGCGGCCGCACGATGAGCCCCAGGCGCTCGCAATGATCCGAGATGCGCTTGCCGATATTGACGTGATCCGGGAAGTGTTCGCGTGTGCCCTTATCCATCACATTCTCAACGCACATCATGAACTGGCGCCCACGGACTTCGCCGACGATGGGGAGTTCGAGCAATGTGCGCAGCTGGGCTTCGAGATACGGCCCCATCTCGCGCACATGGCCGGGTAAATCCTCGCGTTCCATCAGCGCGATGTTCGCCAAAGCAGCCGCACAGGCGACCGGATGGCCGGAATAGGTATAGCCGTTGGTGAACCAGCCATTGGGATCGGCGGTGCTCATCGCCTCATAGATGCGGTCGGAGAAGATGCAGGCACCCAGCGGCTGATAGCCGGAGGTGAGGCCCTTTGCCGTCACGATCATGTCGGGGACGATGCCGAACACATCTTCGGACGCGAAGAAATGCCCCAAGCGCCCGAACGCCGTCACCACTTCATCCGAGATGTAGAGGATGTCGTGCTTGTGGCAGAGATCCAGCGAGCGCTTGTGATAGCCCTTCGGCGGTACGATGACGCCGCCGGCTCCCATCACGGGCTCGGCAAAGAAGCAGGCGATGTTGTCGGGCCCCACTTCCAGGATCTTGGCTTCCAGCTCGTCGATCAGGTAATCGCAGAACTGTTGCTCGCTCATGCCCTTGCCGACGCCATTGGGGAGCACTTCATGCGCCCGGTAATAGTTGGGCGAGGAGACGTGGTGGATCCAGTCCTCGAGATAATGGAGATAAGGCGAGCGGTCGCCGGGGCGCCCGGTGATCGAGCCGGTGAGATAGGTCGAACCATGATAGGCGTCGACGCGGGACAGAATTTGCTTCTTCGACTTCTTGCCGCGCTTGGCGTGGTAATAATGCGCGATGCGCACGGCGGTGTCGTTGGCGGTCGACCCGCCGCAGGTGAAGAACACCTTGTTGAGATCGCCCGGCGCCAATGAGGCAAGCTTCGCCGCCAGTTCCGCCGCCGGCACGTTGGTGGTGTCGACGAAGGGGTTGAAGAACGCCATGCGGCTCGCCTGCGCCGCGATCGCATCGACGATCTCGCGCCTTCCATAGCCGATGTTCACACACCACAGCCCGCCGATGCCGTCGAGATAGCGCTTGCCCGAGAGGTCATAGACATAGGCGCCCTCGGCCCGGCCCATGACCAGCGAGCCGTCCTTTTTGAAGCTGTCGAAATGGGTCCAGGGATGGACGAAATGGTCCTTGTCCTTCTGCCAGATGTCCTTCGGGTCGACCTGGTCGAGGCTGGCGGCGGCAATATGCCCGGTACCCATGATGCTTCTCCCTAAAACTCAATGAACGCGCTATTATTGAAGTCAGAAAAATATTATAGTCGTTTCAATATTACAGTCAATCAAGGAAACACCGATGGCCGATGGCGGGCTGCGTGCGCGGCAAAAAGAGAAGCGAAAACAAGCGATTATGGTGGCCGCCGCCCGGCTGTTCCAGGCCCAGGGCTTCAACGCGGCCTCGATGGAGGACATCGCCCAGGCGGCCGAGCTCTCGGTCGGCACGGTCTATAACTACTTCAAATCGAAGGCCGAGATCGGCCTTGCCATCTACCAGGCCGACCGCGACCTGGTGCAGGCGGCCACAAGCCAGATCATCGACAACCCGCCGGCCGACCCCGTGGATGCGATCTGCCGCATGATGGAAACCGACTTCGAAACCGAGATCGGCTATCTCGACCGCGCCGTCTGGTCGTCGCTGTTCGGCGCGTCCTTCACCGACCAGTCGAGCCTCTCCTCGGCCTTCGTCTCGGACGAACTGATGCGCGTCGACCAGTTCCGGAAGCTCCTCCAGGTTCTCTGCCGTGCGGGCAAGATCGACGTGAACGCCGATATCGATGCGGCCGCTGAAATGCTGGGCGCCCTCAACCTCTGGTACTTCATGCGCTGGCTGGCGGGCCTGCGTTCAGGCGAGGGCAATGCCCAGAGCGGCATCCTCGACGCGGAAGCCAAGGCAACCCTCCGCCGCCACGTGGCGCAGCTGATGCGGGGACTCGTGGTTTAGGCGGGCGCAACTGTCATCCCCGCGAAAGCGGGGATCCATGGGTGTGCCTGCAACACCCCCTCACCCTGACCCTCTCCCGCCCCGCCGACGAATGTCGGCATTCGCCGACAGGGGAGAGGGAATGAGGTGCCATCCGCAAAAGCCTTCGCGACGAAGAGCTATTGCACCTAACGCACTAAGCCCCTCTCCCCTCGCGGGAGAGGGGTTGGGGTGAGGGGGTGAGCGAAGAGTGAATGACAGAGCGCAACGCTCCTCTTCACCCCATCAACTTCGCCAATTCCGCATATTGCAGCAGCATGATGGTCTTGGCATCAACGATGCGCCCGTCCCTGACCATCTCCAGCGCTTGCGTGAGCGTCATCTCCAGCACCTCGATATCCTCGCCCTCATGGGCAAGTCCCCCGCCCTCGCCGGTGCGGGTCGCAGCCGAATACTCAGCGGCGAAGAAGGTGAGCTTCTCGGTGACCGACCCCGGGCTCATGAAGGCCTCGAACAGGCGCGTGGGCTTGGTGACCTCGACACCGCATTCCTCGGCCGCTTCCTTGACGATCGCCGTCTCCGGATCATGCGCATCGAGCAGCCCCGCGCACACCTCGATCAATGGCTCCGGATGGCCATTGGCATAGGCCGGGAATCGGAACTGTCGCGTGAGTAGCACGGTCCCCCGCGCCGGATCATAAAGCAGGATGCACGCCCCATTCCCCCGGTCATAACTCTCCCGCGTGCAGGTCACCCACGACCCGTCCCGCCGTTCAAGCTCGAAGGTGGTCTTCTTGAGGAGGTAGTAGTCGTCGGAAAGAACATGAGATTCGATGAGTCGTATTGTCGTCATTTCTCAACCGCTTAGTCTGACAGTGTAAAGTTATAGACGAGCATCTTCAGGGTTGCTATGTTATGCATATATAATCGCTAAAATAGCAAATTCAGTGAGTCGCGCTTTGGCAACACTACCCTCATTTAACAGTGCAGGCTTGTTGCCCCCTTTCTTGGGTGCCGATGCAACGACGCATGAGCGTTCTCCGTACATCGCATCGATGATCGAGTTCGCAGACGCGTTCGGAACTACGCCTCATCGTCGCTCGTTAATAAGAAATTTAGTGCAGTACCGTACTCTGTTGGCAACAGACGGCTATCTACATGGCATCCAATTCGTCGATGGCAGCTTCGTGGAAAATGTCGAAACAAATCGGGGCCGCCCTCCGGGAGACATCGACGTATTAAGCCTTCTAGAAGCTCCGGCGAAGTATCACCCGAGCAACGCTGACTGGGATAGCAATTGGCAAAATACCGGTGAAGCATTTTGGAAAAGCGAAGTCGTCAATAGACCGGTCAACAAGGCGAGGTTCTTGCTTGATACCTACGCTATGATTGTCACCGAAATGCCATTGGAAGGCTTCTTGGACAACGTGATCTATTGGTACAGCCTTTTCTCACATCAGAGAGATACCTTCGCCTGGAAAGGCTTTGTGCGGATTGCTCTAAACACTGATGAAGACGCAGAGGTGCTCGAGCGTTTGAGGGACGCATAATGCCCACTCTATTATCACTTGAATCGCTAGAGGCGGACCGAAGGTTTGTCGAGGAGCAACTGGCTCGAGACAAAGCAGATCGCTGGGGTACGACTCGATTGATGTGGGAAAATCGGCTAGCGGATATCAACGAGCAAATAGATTCGATTAAGCGATCCACTTCGAGTCACGCGAGCGTGGCACTCGTCTTCGATGGTTTGCCAGTTATTGGCTCGCACGACATCAGGTTAGACTTTGCTGCGGATATCCTCGATAGCTATCAGAAGATAATTTCAACAATGCTGGCGTCGAACAATGCTCTCCCCATCTTAAAGTCAGGGCCAGTGCGCGGAGCGCAGGCTTCTCAACTTTTTATCCGCGATATTGTGCGCGGGTCATTCGGCTTTGTGCTGGAAGAACTCGTTCCGAACCAAAGCAGCTTTGTTTCCAGCAATCTGAAAAATGCCGTCGAAAGTGCCACTCGGCTAATTGAAGAGCTAAGCGGAACTGCTGAGGACGAATTCGAAAGTGCGCTAAATGCCGCGCCGCCCAGACTAATATCTGCGATTCAAAAGTTCGCGAAGGTTCTCGCCACCGCAAATGCGTCCACGAAGATAATTGGCGACGAGAATCAAATAGGTCTAAGTGGTGAGGTAGTCGATCGCCTCAATAGTCGCTTGAACGATATCAAGGTGACTGACAACACCGATTGGATAGATGGGATCCTTCTCGGAATACTTCCAGAATCTCACGAATTCGAGCTGAAACTCGGTGAGTTAGGCGAGATACTTAAGGGCAGCGTCTCTGATGAGCTTGTCCTGAAGTACACGACAGATGCGATTTTTAAGGACCAGCTTTTGCTAAAGCCGGTCAGGGCCAAGGTCCAAAAGATAACAACATCACGTAAGGGCAAGCCCATAAAAGAGCTGAATACGCTGGAGTCTGTTGAGCCCACGCTGGTTGACGAATAATTCCCTATCTCCAACACGCCTCCGCCACCCGCATGAAGTTCCCGCCCATGATGGCGATGACGTCTGCATCCTTATATCCGTGATTCAACAACCCGGCGGCGATATCGGGCAAGCGCTCCGGTGACACGAAGCGGATGTTGCTGAAATTGAACTCGGCGCCCTTCACCTTGGGCCACCACAAGGCCGGGTCTTCGCCTTCGGGCAAATCGCTGTGGTCCTGGTCGAAGGAATAGTCGATGCCGATGCCGACATGCGCCACGCCAATGCGCTCCACCATGTAATCCACGTGGCGGATGATGGTGTCGGTCTCGATATCGGCGCCCAGGAACGGGCCGATGCCGGTGATGGCGACGATGCCGCCGGTGCGGCCCACGGCGGCGATCTGCTCATCGTCGATGTTACGCGGGTGGTCGCACAGTGCCTTGGCGTTGCTGTGGGAGAAGACCACGGGTTTTGTCGACACCTCCATCACGTCGAGGCTGGTCTGCTTCGCTGAATGCGAGCAGTCCATGATGATGCCGACGCGGTTGATCTCCTTCACCACCTCGCGCCCCAGTTTGGTGAGGCCCTGGTTCTTGCCGAAGCAGCCGCCCGCGATCTGGTTGTCGCGGTTGTAGGCCAAGTGCATCTGGCGGACGCCGAGATCGCGGTAGAGGCCGATCATCGCAAGGTCATCGTCCAGCATGACCGAGCCTTCGAGGTCGAAGCCGACCGCTAGCTTGCCTTCCTTCTTGGCGCGGTGGATGTCGGAGAGCGTGTCGGCCAGCACGTAGTGATCGGCGTGGCGCTTGATCCAGTCGCGGAAGCCCGCGATGACGCGGATGCATTGGTTGAGCGGATTGAAATCCATGCCGACATTGACCGAGACATAAGTGGCCCCCGCCGCGCGGTGGCGTTCCAGCGCGCTGCAATCATAGTTCGGCAGCAAGGGCAGGCAGGCATGGGCGTCCCAGATGATGCTGTCCTTGTAAAGAAGCGGCCAGTTTTCACGCGGCAGCAGCGGTTCGGTCGGCTCAACGCCCTTGGGCGTTTTCTGGGTCTTCAGCGGCTTGTTCATCTGCGGATCTCCAACTGCACTGTCCGGCATCATAGCGGGGGTGCGGGTCATGAGGAAAGTGAGCATGGGGGAGTTCTCTGTGATGGGTTCTTCAGTCGCTCCCCCTCACCCCAACCCCTCTCCCGCGAGGGGAGAGGGGCCAAGTGCGCAGGGTGCAATAGTCTTCAGTCGCGAAAACCACGGCCGGTGGCACCACATTCCCTCTCCCCTGTCGGCGAAGGCCGACATTCGTCGGCAGGGCGGGAGAGGGTCAGGGTGAGGGGGTGGTCCGACCGGGTCAGGTCTTCACGCCGCTTCCTCGTCGTCATCCTCATCAATGAGCCCCAGGACCTGGCGGTCGAAGAGGCGGCGGTAGATGCCGTCTTCCCGGCCGATGAGGACCGCGTGGCTGCCTTCCTCGACCACCTTGCCCTGGTCGAAGATGATGATGCGTTCCAGCGCCCGCACGGTCGAGAGCCGGTGGGCGATGACGATCGCCGTGCGGCCTTCGATCAGGCGTTCGGTCGCTTCCTGGATGAGCGCCTCGGATTCCGAATCGAGGCTCGACGTGGCCTCGTCCAGAATGAGGATCGGCGCATCCGCCAGGAACGCCCGCGCCAAAGCCACGCGCTGGCGCTCGCCGCCCGAAAGCTTCACCCCGCGCTCGCCCACCAGGGTTCCGTAGCCCTTGGGCAGGCGCTCGATGAAATCATGGGCGTTGGCAAGGCGCGCCGCCTGCTCGATCTCGGCAAGGCTAGCACCCGGCCGCGCATAGGCGATGTTCTCCGCAAGGCTGCGGTGGAACAGCACCGGTTCCTGCTGTACCAGCGCGATCTGCGATCGCAGGCTTGATTGCTGCGCGGTTGCAACATTCTGCCCGTCGATGCGGATCTCGCCCGCCTGGATGTCGTAGAGCCGCTGGATCAGCTTGACGAAGGTCGTCTTGCCCGATCCCGACAGCCCCACGAGCCCTACTTTCTCGCCGGCCTTGATGGTCAGCGAGAAATCCTTGTAAAGCGGCGTCTGGTGCCCGCCGTAATGGAAGGTCACGCGGTCGAACACGATCTCGCCGCGCGTGATCTCGATCGGCCGTGCCCAGTAGCCATCCTTCACGCCGAACGGTGTGGCATGGATCGCCACCAGTTCCTCCATGTCATTCACCGCGCGCTGCAGGTCGCGGATATACGACCCGATGTCATAGAGATAGCCGTGGATCACCAGATAGGCGGTGAGCACATAGGCGACCTCGCCGGGCGTGGCTTGACCGTTCCACCACAGATAAAGCGCCATGCCGATGATGGCGGCGCGCAGGGTCAGCAACATCACCGACTGGATGGTGCCGTTCATCGTGCCGCGCATCCAGGTCCGCACGGTGCGCCGCCGCCATTTGGCGACGATGCGCTCCA
This sequence comes from Rhodospirillaceae bacterium, assembly GCA_016712715.1. Lineage (NCBI taxonomy): Bacteria > Pseudomonadati > Pseudomonadota > Alphaproteobacteria > Rhodospirillales > Rhodospirillaceae > Rhodospirillaceae bacterium. The sequence continues at coordinate 535,671 of JADJQM010000002.1, read as the reverse complement.
GCAGGCTGTCCTCGCGCGATTCGGCGCCGAAGCTTTTCACCACCGCGTTGCAGGTGATGGCATCGGCCAGGGCCCCGCCGAGGCGCGTATCCCACTGGTTGGAGAGGGAGGCCGCCGGCCCCACGAACTTCACCGAGAGCGTCGCCGCCACCGCGATATAGGTGATGGCGCCCACCAGCACGAGGAGGCCCATCATCGGCCAGTGCCAGGCCAGCAGCAGGCTCGAGCCCAGCAGCACGATGACCGCCGGGAACAGCGAGAGCAGTACCGTGTCGTTGAGCTGATCCAATGCCCACATGCCGCGCGTCACCTTGCGCACGGTCGAGCCGCCGAAGGTGTTGGCATGCCAGTCGGTGGCAAAGCGCTGCACGCGCCAGAAACTCTCCTGCAGCAGCCGCGACATGTTGCGCAGCGTGAGTTGCACGATGCCGGCGAAGGCCAGGAACCGGAACGTCACCGCGACGAGACCCAGGCACATGATGCTGCCCAGCGCGATGAGCGCGTCATGCAAGGCCGCGTCGCCATGGGGCTGGCTCACCGCGTCGATGAGATGGCCGGCGAAGAGCGGGATGCAGATGTCCATCAAGGTCGCCACCATGATGGTGCCGCCGGACCACAGGACAAGCGGCACCTGCCGCCGCCAATAACTGAACGAAAAGGCGAAGACAGACGCAAAAGCGCTGCGCTTCTTGGGGTTCCGGGCCTTGGCGCCGACCGCATGCGCGGGCGCCTCTATCATATCGGTCATGATTTTGTCGGTGATTCCCATGAATCACCGCCTCTGTCTGTTCCGGGGGAAAGCGGGGGCTGACAGGAACGCGCGCGATGGCGGCGAGAGTCCCGATGTAAGGCCCCAGGAAACAATCGCTTCCGCGCAAATCGTCCCGGCTATGTAAAACTTGAAAGGAGAAAAGTGGTCTGAGTACAGGCCGCTAACTGGCCTGTACGATCTCGCGGTGACCTAAGAGTGGTACGGCGAGATCATCAGGCCGGGGGATGTAAATGCGAGCATGTAAGTCATGCGTGCCTCCCGGCGAAAGTTGTTGAAGGCCAGACCATAACCGCCCTGCGACATTTTGGCAAGGGGGCGATGCTCGGAAAATGTGCGGGGAGTTCCGTGTTGCGCGACACGCGCGCCATGGCATTCCCTCCCCTTCAGGGGAGGTTAGGTGAGGGGCATGGGTGATGATTGTATGAGATCGAAACTGAAACCGGCCCCCTCCCGACCTCCCCCTGAAGGGGGGGGAAAGAAGCGACTCTAAATCACGCAAACCACCAGCGTTCGAACACATAGCCGCCGTCATGGTCGTAATTGGTGTTGAGCTCGCCATGCTCGACCTTGGTGGAATGGGCCGAGGTGAAGTTGTTGAACATCAGCACAATGATTCCGCCATCGTCATGGAGGATCTGCTGCATCTCGGCATACATGGCGCCGCGCTTGACCTCGTCGATCTCGGCGCGGGCGGCCAGCAGCAATTCGTTGAAGCGGCCATTCTTCCAGAAGGTGTCGTTCCAGGCGGCCTCGGCGGCATAGGCCGTGGTGAACATCCAGTCGGCGGTGGGGCGGCCGCTCCAATAGGAGAAGCACCAGGGCTTCTTCATCCAGACCGAATCCCAATAGCCGTCATTGGCTTCCTTGATGACATTGATGTCGATATTCGCCTTGGCGGCGGATTCGCGCATCAGGGTCGCGGCGTCGACCGCGCCGGCAAAGGCCGCATCGGCCGCCGAGAGATCGACCTTGAGGCTGGCGAGGCCGGCCTTCTTCAGGTGGAACCTGGCCTTCTCCGGATCATAGGAATAGGTGGGTTCCGGCTGGGTCGCATATTTGATCGAGGGCGCCAGCGGATTGTCGTTGCCGGCGCGGCCATGGCCCAGCAGCACCTTCTTCACGATCTCCTCGCGGTCGATTGCCCATTTGAGGGCCAGGCGCACATCGACATTGTCGAAGGGGGCCGCGCGCACATCCATCGGCGCCACGTAATGCGAGAAGCCGGTGACGTCGGTGATCTTGATATCCGGGTTGCGCTCCAGCAGGCCCAGGGTCTTCAGATCCGCCCGGTCCATATAGTCGATGTCCCCGGTGAGGAGCGCATTCTGCCGCGCCGCCACGTCGACGATCGACATCATCTCGATCTCGTCGAAATAGGGACCGTCCTTGTGGAAATTGGGATTCCGCTTGGCGCTGAACTTCACGCCCGGGTCATATTTGTCCATGACGAAGGGGCCGGTGCCGACACCGGACTTCCAGTCGATGCCGCCGTCACCGGCGGCCTGGAAGATCGGCAGGTGATAATCGGTGGTGATGTAGGGGAAGTCGGCGCTGCCGGATTTCAAGGTGAACACGACCGTGTCCTTGCCGTCGGCCTTGATGTCGACGATGTCCTCGAGGACCGATTTCGCCGCCGATTTCGAGTTCTCGCCGCGGTGATAGTTATAGGTCGCGATCACATCCTCGGCGGAGAGCGACTTGCCGTTGTGGAACTCGACACCTTTCCGCAGCTTGTAGACCCAGGTCTTGGCGCCGTCCGCCGCCTCGACGCTCTCGGCGAGGTCGGGCACGGCGTTGTTCTTCTGGTCGATCGCGGTGAGGCAGGAGCCAATGACGAAGCCCACATCGGCTGAAAACGCATTGGCCCAGGTGGCGGGGTCCAGGCTGTCCGAGGTCTGGCCATGGCCGATGCCGGCGCGGAACTTGCCGCCCTTCTTCGGCTCGGCGCGGGCGGCCTTGGTGAACAGGGTTTCGGCGGCGGTGACCGTGATGCCGGCCGCGAGCGCCATCTGGATGAAGTCGCGGCGGCCCATGCGGCCTTGGCTCGCCAGTGATTGCATCGTTTTCAAGTCCATCGACATCCCCAAAGCCCCTCTCTTATGGTTTGACGCCCAAGCTACGTTAGGCGTCGATAAGGCCGTCTCTCAATGTTTTTAATTAGAACACCGGAGCTTCGAATGCGACAAGTCGAGGTGTCAGCAGCCTGGTGCCCGGCAGGTGTTGCGCGACGAAATTCCGCACGGCGGCGGGCTCGTCCGGGGTGGCCAGCCAGAGGACAAGGTGATGGCGATGGCGCTTCACGGCATGGCGGGTGAGGACATGAAGGTCGTCGGGGGCGGCGATGGCGACCGGCGCCTTGGCATGGGCCGCCAGGACGGCCATCGCGATTTCGAGCAACTCGCCGGCGCCGATGAGGGCGATTTCCGCGTCACCGCTCAATGCGACAAGCTGGGCGAAAGCATCGCGCAGATGACGATACAGCGCCAGCCCCTGCCCGATATAGGCGCTGGCCAGGGCCTGCACTTGGCCCATGCCGGCATCGGTCAACAGATAGCGATAGCCGCTGCCCTGACCCTGTGGCCGGTCGAGCTTGAGCAGCCAGCCTTCGCGGACGGCCTGCGCGGTATAGACGTTGACCACCGCCAGCGAGACGTTGAGGAGGGCGGCGAGGCGCCGCTGGGAGAGCAGCGGATCTGCGCGATAGGCGGTGAGGGTGCGCAAGGCGAGCTCGCGCTCCACATGGCGCTTTTCCTGGCGGATCTTCGGGAAGGGATAGGCGCCAAGCAGGTTTTCGCCAATGCCGGGCCTGTTTCCCTCGGGCGGGCGCGGCGGTGGGTTGAGCTGCGCCAGGTAATCGAGCGCCCAGGCCTTGGCCTGGGGCAGCTCGGCCTGGCCGGTGCTTTTGACCAGGGGCCGGGCGCTGCCGGGCCGGCGGAACGCCGCCTGCCAGAACCGGGTCGGGCGGTCGTCGCGCTTGAACAGGCGCACGCTGCGGCCGGCGAGGAAGATCGATCCGTCCCGCGCCATGGCCTAAACTAGGTGTGTGCAAGGTGTGTGCATTTATGGCACGATAACAGAGGCGGCGAGCCCGGCCAAGTCAGGCCGGGGCATTTGTCATACTACTGAAATATAAGAACCGGTTGCTGAGGAGCGGGGCAAGATGGCAGGCGATATCTTCATCCGGAACGTTAGGCTACCGAACGGCAATCCGGTCGATATCAGCGTCAACCAGGGCAAATTCACGGCGATCGGCCAGGATTTGGCCCCGCCGCCGGCCGTCCAGGTCATCGAGGGTGCCGGGCGGCTGGTCCTCCCGGCCTTGGTCGAATCCCATGCCCATTTCGACAAGACCCTGTGGGGCCAGCCCTGGCGGCCCAACAGCGCCGGCCCACCTTGCGCGACTATATCGACAATGAGCGCCGCATCCTGCGCGGCCTCAACGTCCCCATCGCCGCGCGCGCCGGGAAGCTGATCGAGAATTGCATCGCCAAGGGCTCGTTGCATTTCCGCTGCCATATCGATGTCGATCCTGAATTCGGGCTGGCCCATGTCGAGGCGATGCTGGCCCTGCGCGAGGTCTACCGCGACATCATCACCATGGATTTCGTGGTGTTCCCGCAGACCGGCCTGCTCATCCGCCCCGGCACGGCGGCGATCATGGAAGAAGCGCTGAAGCTCGGCGTCGAGAATGTCGGCGGGCTGGATCCCGCCGGCATCGACAACGATCCGATCCGGCATCTCGAGACGATCTTCGGCATGGCCGAGAAGTATGGGCGCGGTGTCGACATCCATCTCCACGACAAAGGCGAGCTCGGCCTGTGGACGATCGAGCGCATCGCCGATTTCACCAAGGCGCGCGGCCTCAAGGACAAGGTCGTCATCAGCCATGCCTATTGCCTGGGCCAGGCGGGCGAAGCACGGCTGGAGAAGATCGCGGCGCGCCTTGGCGAGACCGGCATCAGCATCATGACCACGGCGCCGGCCGATTGCCCCGCCCCGCCGGTGGCGACCCTGCGCGCGGCGGGGGTCAATGTCTGCATGGGATCGGACGGCATCCGCGATGCCTGGTCGCCCTTGGGCACCGGCGACATGCTGGAACGCGCACTGCTGCTCTGCTTGCGCTTCGATTTTGCCAAGTATGCGGAGCTGGCCGCGGCGTTCGATTGCGTGACTGAGGCCGGTGCCAAGGCGCTGGGCCTTGCGGATTACGGATTGGCGGTTGGTCGTCCGGCCAATCTCATCCTGCTGCCGGCCGAGAATATCGGCATGGCGATCGCCGAGCGGAACCGCGACCGCCTGGTCATCGCCCGCGGCAAGGTGGTGGCGGAGGGTGGGGTGTTTCTGTCTTAGCCCCAGGGTCCGCGACGCTGCCGTTCCACGGTCGACGGAATGGCCGACCTGCGCGTCGCGCGCGGCGTTGGACCGGGCCGTACCGCAGCCATCGCCATGCCACCGCTTTCCATCGCCAGCAGGCGTTCGATGCGGTTGGCGACAGCGGGGTGGGTCGAAAACAGGCTGTCGCCGGTGCGGCCATGGAGCGGGTTGACGATGAAGAGATGGGCCGAGGCCGGATTGGCTTCGGCGATCTCGTTATCGATCACCTCGGCGCCCTGGCTGATCTTGTTGAGCGCACTGGCGAGCGCGCGCGGCTGGCCGCTGATCTCGGCGCCGATGCGGTCGGCCTCGTATTCGCGGCCACGTGAGATCGCCATCTGCACCAGCATGGCAGCGAGCGGCGCCAGCAGCATGACCACCAGGCTGCCGATGCCGCCCAGCGGCGAATTGCGGTCGTCGCGATGACCCATCATTCCCATGAACATCAGCGAATTGGCCAGCATGCCGATGGCGCCGGCCAGAACCGCCGTCACGGTCATGATGAGCGAATCGCGGTTCTTCACATGGGCGAGCTCATGGGCCATGACGCCCGCCACCTCGTCGCGCGACAGCATGCGCAACAGGCCCGTGGTCGCAGCGACCGCCGCGTTCTCCGGATTGCGGCCGGTGGCGAAGGCATTGGGCTGGTCATTGTCGATGATGTAAACCTTCGGCATGGGCAGGCCAGCGCGCTGGGCGAGGGCAGCCACGATGCCTTCCAACTCATGCCCCTCGGCCGGCTGCGCGCGGTACATGCGCAGCACGATCTTGTCGGCGTTCCAATAGGCGAACAGGTTCATCGCCAGGGCCACGCCGAACGCGATGATGACACCGGTCTGCCCGCCGATCACATATCCGACCGCCAGGAACAGGCCGGTCATCGCGGCCAAAAGCAGAGCGGTGCGCATGTAACCCATCTGTCATCGATCTCCGTCTGAAAAACCGCAAGTCGCTGATTGGCAAGATTGTTACGGGAACCTGGTGAATCAAGCCCCTTGACGTTCCGGCCTTCTGTCCTATCGTCTGGTCTGATGAGCAATCCCAACGACAAGCCCGCTGAAAAACCCGCTGAAAATCCAGGCATTCCCCCGAGGAAACCAGCAACGGCACCAGACGCAGCCAAGCTGCCGCCAAAGGAATTTGGCGGCCCCACCGGCCCGGAACCAACGCGCTATGGCGATTGGGAGCGCAATGGCAAGGTCAGCGACTTCTGATGCCCGTCCGGTGATGTCTGTCGGGCACGGGAAAGTGAGTGGCCAGAAGGCGGCCCGGCCCCCTAGGCTGTCGGCATGACCCGACACCTGATCCGAAGCGCCCTCCTGGCCTTGTGCCTGCTGTCGCTGCCCGGTCTCGCCGCGGCGCAGACCAGCAACGGATACATCCAGCCCTTTGCAAATCCGGCGACGCCGCAGGGCGAGGTGATGCCGGGCGTCGGTGCGCCCAGCGCCCTCCTGCCTGGACAACCGCCGCTGGCCGAACCTGTTGCACCGCTGCTGACACCGCTGGCCCTGGAGACACCACCCGCCCCCGTGGTGGTGGAATTGTTCACTTCCGAGGGTTGCTCGTCCTGCCCGCCGGCCCACGACTATCTGCGCGAACTTTCGAAACGCGGCGACCTGCTCACCCTCTCCTTCCATGTCGATTACTGGGATTATATCGGCTGGAAGGATCGCTTCGGCGATCCGGCCTTTGCCGCGCGCCAGCGGGCCTATGCCGCGGCAAGGGGCAAGACCATCATCTACACCCCGCAGATGGTCGTGGCCGGCGCCATCGAAGTGGTCGGCTCCGACCGCAAGGCGGTCGAGAAGACCCTGAAGCTGGCCGATCGGCGACATTCCATGTATGCGCTCAGCCTCGCGAAGGATGCGGCCGGTGCGATCCATCTCGGCTTGCCGCAGGCCCCCCTGTCGGTCCCCGCAAGCTTGTGGCTGGTGACCTATGTCTATGAGGATGCGACGGCCATTGGCGGCGGTGAAAATCGTGGCCGCAACCTGATCACCACCAATGTCGTGCGGTCCCTGCGCAAGGTCGGCACATGGGATGGAAGGCCGGATGACCGCATCATCAGCCTGACCGATGCCGAAATCGCGGCCAAGCCGGACGCCTGCGCCATCATCGCCAATGAGGCCGAGTTCGGCCCCGTTGTGGCCGCGGCTGCCTGGGATTTCAAGGATCTGTGGTGAAAGCCCCCTCACCCCAACCCCTCTCCCCAAAGGGGCGAGGGGCTTAAAGCGAACTCGCTCGAATCCCCCTCGCCCCACGAAGTGGGGAGAGGGTCGGGGTGAGGGGTTCTTTTCACCAACCTCTGACAAGGCAATGTCATGACCACCTTCCGCGCGACACATCGTCATTACAAAGGTGGGCTCTATCAGAAGCTGTTCGACGCCACGCATAGCGAGACGGAAGAACTGCTCACCATCTATCTCACATCGGATGGCAGGCCGTTCGCGCGACCGAAGGCGATGTTCGATGGATTGACCGATGACGGCAAAAGGCGTTTTCAGCCGATCGAGGATGCGACGGATCAAGAATGATCGTCATGGTACGCCGTCGCCGACCATGACGATCTAGCCAGGCGCCCGACCGCTCAACGCCCTGTCGACGCCCGTGGCGATCGTCTGATAGCAATGCTGGGTCAGTTCTTTCCGTGAGCGGAAATCGCTCATCAGCACGGGCGGATGAAATTCCACCACGACGCGCGCACGCCCTAGCCGCGTGAATGACCACAGATGGCCGCCCAAGGTCATGTCGCCATACCAGGCGACATAGGCGCGGTTGCGGTAGCACATGGGCAGCGCATTGAGTTGCGTATAGCTGATCGAGACCGGCTGCACGGTGAGCGGCTGTCCGCTTGCTTCGCGCTCGGCGACGCTCAGCAGCGCGCTGCGGAAGGGCCGCACGCTGTTGCCGTCATTGGAGGTTCTTTCGGGAAACAGAATGAGGTTGTCTTCGGCATCGAGACGCCGCTGCAGATCGTCGCGCTGGCGGTGCGTGGTCCCGCGCTTGCGGTCGACGAAGACGGTCCGCTGCATCTTGGAAAGCCAGCCGAAGATCGGCCAGCTGCCGACTTCGGTCTTGGCGACGAAGCTGCCCTCGATCAGGCTGCCGAACACCGGAATGTCGAGATAGGATGTGTGGTTGCTGACGAACAAGGTCGGCGTTGCCGTCGATATCTCTCCGCGCTGTTCGACATCCAGGCCGATGATGCGGCAGGTGAGGCGGTGATAGAAGCGGGGTAGCAGGCTGCGGCCACGGCTGCGGATCAGCAGCAGGAGGAGCTGCGGCAGACTCAAGCCGATCGTCAGGCTGAGATAGGTGCCAAGGCGCGCAATACCGCGCAGGCTGGAACCTTCGTCCAGCTCGAAATGCCGAGCCGGCTTGCGGGCGCCAGGTTTAGTCAAAGCTTGGGCACGATCAGGAATCGCCGCCGTAATCCGGCCGCGTGTAATGCTTCATGTATTTGTCCGTGACCTCGGCGGTCACCACCACGATGGAGACATCGACCGAGCCGAATTCATGATCGATCACGGCACCGTCGCCGACATGGCCCGAGAGCCGCAGATAGCCCTTGATGAGGGGCGGCAACGAGGCCAAGGCGCGCCGTTCGTCAATCTGTCCAAGCGGCATCATGTTCATGTCGACATAGCGTTCCGGCAAGGCCTTGGGGCGGAACTGCGGCGGCGCCAGATGCCGGTGGTGGAGGTAGGAGAGCGCCATGCGGTGAGCATCGGGATCGATGCCGGGGAAGCTCGCGCAGCCGAACATGATCTCGACCTTGTGGAACAGGATGTAATCGGTGATCCCCTTCCACAAGAGCTGCATCGCCATCTTGTTGCGGTAGGCTGGGTCGACGCAGGAGCGCCCCAGTTCCAGAATTTCGCCCGGCCGGTTGACCAGCGGCGAGATGTCGTACTCGGCAATGGAATAGAAGCGCCCGGCACGCCGCGCCGCTTCCCGGCGGAGAAGTCGGTAGGTCGCGACGATGCCCCTGACACCTGCCCCGCGCGTGCGGTCAACGACGATGAGGTGATCGCAATAGGGATCGAAGGCGTCGTAATCACGTCCGACGCGGACCATTTCCGGACTCGGCTTTGCGCCCATTTCGCCATAGAAGACGCGATAGCGCAGTTCTTGTGCCGCAAGAATCTCGGCTTCCGTTTCGGCAAGCCGTGCTTCCAGATCGCCGACAATGACTTCGACCGGCCGCTCGCGCCGGGCCGCAGCCATGATCATTTCTCGCCGCCCCCCGAATGAGCCGCGCGCTTATGCTTGGCGACAGCGGCTACTTCCGACTCGCCGGCCGCATCCTTGTCGAGCGGCACTGCATAGAGTTCCAGGCGATGGCCAACCAACCGATAGCCAAGCTCCGCGGCAACACCCTGCTGCAGTCGCTCGATCTGCTCGTTGGTAAACTCGATGACGCGGCCGGAATGGATGTCGATCAGATGGTCGTGATGATCGTCCTTGGCTTCTTCGTAGCGCGCGCGGCCGTCGCCAAAATCGTGGCGCTCCAGGATGCTCGCCTCTTCGAACAGGCGCACGGTGCGGTAGACGGTCGCAAGCGAAATGCCGGGGTCAATCTGCGCGGCGCGACGATGCAGCAGCTCGACATCCGGATGGTCCTGGGCTTCCGACAGGACGCGCGCGATGATCCGGCGCTGGTCGGTCATCTTCAACCCTTTTTCGGTACAGAGTCGCTCCAGCCTTGATGGCACGCCCGCCTCACCTGTGGTTATGGTTTTCGACAAATCAGCTATATCCCGAAAAGAGGGTTTAACAGGGCCGGCAATCCCAAGCCAGCCTGCCATCAACCGTCCAGCCCATCTGGCCCGACGGATCCAGCGACCATTGTGCCTTGGTTAAGCACCTGCCGCCAAGACCCTTGCGCGTTACAGCGGAAAGGCTTGAGGAGCAACGGCTTAGATGGTGAGTGGCGTTAACGACTGGAATAAGCGGAGAAACCGTCCGGGGGACGTTTCTGGCCAGCGTCCTGGTTCAGCTGCGGCGGCTGGGGCGCCGCTTGCGGCCGCCTCGGCCCAGACCGAACTCGCGTGCCAGCGACGAACGCTTTTTGGCGTAGTTGGGTGCCACCATCGGATAGTCGGCGGAAGGCCCCATTTTTCGCGATACTGCTCAGGTGTCATGTCATAGGCGGTGCGCAGGTGGCGCTTGAGCATCTTGAGCTTGGTGCCATCTTCGAGACAGATCAGATAGTCCGGTGTGACAGATTTTTTCACCGGCACAGCCGGATCCCGGCTGGTGGGGGCAATCTGCCGATCATGGCCCACACCGACGCCATTGCCGCTTTGCGCCAGGGCCGCGCGGGTCTCGGCGATTAATCGGGGAATATCGGACATGGCGACGGTGTTGTGTGACAGATACGCGACGACGATCTCGGTTACCAGCGGCAGCAAAGGATCGTTCTTCAGCGCGTCAGTCATGAGTCGCTCCTCGTGGGCGTCGGGCAGGCGGATCGCACTTGGCATTGCTGATCGGCGATCAGGACGAGGGATAGATAACGGTGGTCTTTCCCATTAGCAATGAAACCAAGCGCAATATTTGTGATACTCACACATATATCAGCGTTCTGTATCAACTTTTGCGTTAATGCCGGGAAGATTGATGGCTCTCTCAAAGATGAGCGCATCGATTCGTCCAGCGTAATAGGCCTTCCGATGGCCACAGGGCGTAAACCCGGCGCGCGCATAGCAGGCGATGGCCGGGGTATTGACGGCAGCGACCTCAAGCACCGCGCGCCTTGCGCCGCCGGCCGCCGCTGCCTGCAACAGGGCTTCGAGCAGCCGGCCGGCCGACTTCCTGCCCCGATGGGCGGGCAGGATCGCCAGGAGCAGGAGTTCAACTTCGTCGGCCGCGGCCAGCGTCAACCCAAAGCCGATCGGTTCGCCTTGCCACACGGCAATAAGGCCGGCAGCACCCGGCATTCCCAAGACGTCGGCGAAGGATTGTGGCGACCAGGGCTGGTCCCAGCTTTCGGCGAAACTGAGACGATGCAGTTCGCTCAGCAGATCGATGTCAAAGGGACCGACAGATCGGAAGGCAAGATCCGGCGCAAGGCGGGGGGAAGTGGGATCCATGATCGCCTAAATGGCCTTTGGCACGGACACGTCGGGCTCGCGCAGGTAAAGCGGCGTCGGCTGTTGCGCAAAGCGCTGCGCCGGATCGGCCGCCAGGCGCAGGATCGCCTCGGCATCCGCGCTGGCCGGCATGGCGCGTGTCCCCTCGGGCCAGTCCGCCGGCCACAGGGCAAGGCCGTCACCCGTCACCATGCCTGGCCGCACGGTGTCGATCAGGTCGCCGATCTCGGCCAGATTCATGAAACGAGGGGCGGCGCGCAGCGAAAGGTCGGCCGCGAGATGGGCGACATAGGGCTCCTCGCGGCGGCTGTCGATGAAGACCAGGATGTCCCCCGCATCCGCGGCGGGCCCGGTCGGTGGCAGGTTCGCGGCGGCTGCCTGGAAATTGGTAATGCCGATGACCGGCTTGTCCAGGGCCAGACCGAAGCCGCGCGCGGTGGCGAGCGCGATGCGCAGGCCGGTAAAGCCACCCGGCCCCGTGCCGACCGCCAAGGCATCCAGATCCTGCAACGCCCGACCGGCCGCGCGCATCACCTCGTCGACCATCGGTACCAGGATGGCAGCATGGCCATGGCGCAGATCGACCTTGCGCGATGCCAGAATGCTCAGATCGCCATCCTGGGTGATGCCCAGCGCTACGGAGCAGGTGGCCCCGGCGGCATCCAGGGCCAGGATCAGGCGACGATCGCGGGTGGCAGTCATGCGGGCCGGTTCATCCGTTGTTACGTGCTGCAACGCAGATTGTAGCCGCCACGGCCACAATCTGCTAAACGCGGTTTAGAACTGTCAGCACCCGGTGGCAAGATGAGCTTGGTCGAGATTACGTCGCCTGAATTCGATGTCGATATCGCATTGGTCTATGCGACGCCCCAGAATCTCAGCGGTTCTCCCATCTATACGAGCGCGGATTGCTACCTGCACGAGCGGGCGGCCGAGTTGCTGAGGAAGGCTGCGCACCTTGCGCAGCCTTTGGGCCTGCGCCTCAAGATCTTCGATGCCTATCGCCCGTCGGAAGCACAATGGCGCCTGTGGAACGCGCTGCCGGATCCGGAATTCGTGGCCGATCCGCGGCGCGGCTCACCCCATACCCGCGGTGTCGCCGTCGATCTCACGCTGGTCGACGACAAGGGCGCCGAACTCGAGATGGGCACCGGATTCGATGAAGCCATCCCCCAATCGCATCATGCCGCGACGGATATTCCCGTTGCCGCCCAACGCAACCGCTTCACCTTGCTGGGCATCATGATGGCCGCCGGCTGGGACAACTATAAGAACGAATGGTGGCACTACCAGATGTTCAACAGCCGCGACTATCCCTTGATCGAGCAATCGCAGCTGCCCAGGCCAATGATGTAAGCAGCGGATGCGCCGCAGCCGGCTCAATAGGCAGAGCCCGGCCCGGCAGCCTTGGCCAGCTCATCTGGGGTAAGCTGGTCGGCATAATGGCGCCGCGCCACGTCCGGATGCGAGCGCAGGCGCCCTTTCAGATAATTCTTGCCGACTTCGCGGAAGAGCGGATTGTGTGGGTCCTGTGCCACCCCCGTGGCTTCCGCCGCCAGTTCCGGCGACAGCGTCAGGACCGGGACGACGGAATCGAGGCGCGCGCCCAGGAAGAAGGCGATGGATAGCCGGTCGGTGCCGGCAGGCGGTGTCGTGACACGGTGCACGGTCGCCCGCAGATAGCCGCTTGAGGCCATCTCCAGCAATTCGCCGACATTGATGATGAAGCTGCCGCGCAAGGGGGGCGCATCGATCCAGCCATGGGGTCCCTCGACCTGCAACCCGCTTTGCGCGTGCTGCAACAGGATGGTGACGAAGCTGCTGTCCTTGTGGGCGCCGACACCCTGCTCGCTCTGTGTGGCGTCGCGGCCGGGATAGCGGATGATCTTCACCAGCTGGTTGGGCTTCTCGGCATAGATCGGTTCGAACACGTCTTCCGCCTGCCCGAGCGAGGCCGCGAAAGCGCGCACCAGGCGAATGGCCAGCGCCGTCGCCTCCTGCTGCCAGCGCAGGATCGCCGGGCGCAATTCAGGCAGCGCCTGCGGCCATTGATTGGGACCCTGCAGCCTGACCCAGGCGGGATCGCCGGGCTTCGGTGTCACCTTTTCGCGTTCGGCCCCGACGTCGAGCTGCTCGCGCCAGTCGCGTTGCCCACGCGTCTGCTCCCAACCGATCCGCGTATAGCCGCGGAAATGCGGCGAGTGCACCATCTCGATCGCCGTCTTCTCAGCCTCCGGCAATTCGAAGAAGCGCCGCCACAGGGCAAAGAGCTGGTCGAGAAAGTCTGGATCGATGCCATGGCCGGTGAGATAGAAGAAGCCGGTGTCACGCGCGGCACCTCGGAGCCTGGCGAGGAAGGCCTGGCGCTGCGCGGGGTCCCCGTCGATCTCCCGGAAATCAAGAATGGGAAGCGTCTCTGTTTTCGCCGCGATCGTCATGCTCTCAACCCCCAGGTCAGGCTATTGGCACCTCACGCCGCGCGCGTATAGGCAAAGCGCCTCGCCAGCCAGCAGCCAAGCTGAATGCCGGTGATGCGGTTCGCCCCATCGCGGGCAAAGGCCAGGGTCCAGTCGCCGGGTGGAAAGTGATCAACACCGCGCGGGCAGGGCATGACCCAGAGGTCCTTTCCGATCGGCTCCAGCAGTTCCATGCGCCCATCTCCCAGCAGGCCTGAGCAGGCCGCATAGAATGCGCTCCCGGCACCCGCAATGCTGAGCTCTGCCCCGAGATCCGCGCAGTGATAGCGACCCGCAATATCGGGCAGGGCGGGACCGTAGCCGGGGATCAGCCGGGAGGTCTGGTTGTCCTGCGGCCGCTCGAGCCACAAACCATCCTTGCCTGTTCGCAGCCGCACGCCCGAATCAGGCTGCACGGCCGAGCCATCGGCCTGGAGCGTGAGTTCGTCCGGACCCGTGCCATAGCGCATCAACACGGTTCCTGGACCCGACTTGCCGAGGCGGACGGCGAGGCCGGTTTCCGGCTCGATATAGGTGCCCAACCAATCCGGTGCCGGCAGATCGCCGGCGCCTTTCGGCTGGTCGATTCCAAGCACGGCCGCCACCAGCTCCTCGGCCGCATCACCGGGGCTGGCATTGTGGTTGAACAGCACGACGACCGAGAGCCGCTCGGACGCCATGTGAAGCCGCTTGCTGCGCCAGCCGCGCAAGGCACCGCCATGGCGGGTGATCGCCCGCCCGAACAGCGTGTCCCGCGCCAGGCCGAAGCCATAGGACGCCACGGCACCGTCGCTGAATGTCACCGGCACCGACAGGCGCCTGTACAGGCCGCCCGCATCGTCGCGCGTGGAATCGATCCAGGCCTCATAGGCGATCATGTCGTCGAGGCTGGCGCCGATCGACGCATCGCCGCCGGCCCAGAACATGCCGTTGGCGGCGGGCCGGAAGCCACTCGCCACCGTGCCTTCATAGCCCTCGGAACCGTCTGGCATCGCCCGCGTATCTGCGGCGATGAAGGCGGTGTTCATCCCGGCCGGTGCGAAGATGCCGGCGCGCACCAGCTCGGCATAGCTGCGCCCGGCCCTTGCCTCAAGGATATCCGAGAGAATGCGGAAATTCTGGTTGGCATAGGAATAGCGCGTGCCGGGCGCAAATTGCAGCGATCGTGTTGCGCCAATGAGCCGTGCTGCTTCGCGATTGCCGAAAGGCGTTTCCGCGAGCGCGCCGTGCAGCATCGCCACCGCCCAGTAATCCTGCAGGCCGGATTGGTTGTGGCAGAGATGAAGCGCCGTCGGCGCCTTGTCCTTGAGCAATGGCAGGCGCGCTTTTACATCGGCATCCAGCACCGATGGGTCGGGAAAGGCATCCAGCACGAGGCCGCAGGTGAATTGCTTGGTGATCGAGCAGATCCGGAACAGGCTCTGCGGCGTGAAGGGAAGCCGCCGTTCGGCATTGGCCCAGCCCCAGGCATGACGGACGATCGCCTTGCCGTCCTTCAGCACGGCCACGGCGCCGCCGGGGCCGGCATAGGTTTGCGGCAGGGATTGGAGAACCCGATCAAGGCGGGCGGTCAGCGACATCGTCAATTTCCTGATTTGCCGAAGGACATTGTTGGCGCACGGTCTACAGCTACAACAGCCCGGAGCATACAAGCGGCCCGAGGCGGAAGTCACGTCCCGACATGCCAGGCAGCATCTCAGGCGATGCGGCAGGCCTCATCGAAGGCGAGGCGCGGGTTGCGCGGATGCAGGGCCGTTTTGTCGCCATAGCCGATATTGCAGATGAAGTTCGAGCGCCAGGTCGTGCCGGCAAAGAAGGCCTCGTCGACCATCTTCTTGTCGAAGCCGGACATCGGTCCGCAATCGAGGCCCAGCGACCGGGCCGCCAGCATGAAATAGGCCGCCTGCAGCGTGCTGTTGCGGATGGCGGTCTCCTCGATGGCGGCAGGCTTGCCGGCGAACCAGGAGCGCGCTGTGGGATCATGGAACAGGCGCGGCATCAACTCGTAGAATTCCATGTCCATGGCGAAGATCGCGGTCGCGGGCGCCGCCATGGTCTTGGCGCGGTTGCCGTCCGAGAGGCAGGGTTCGAACTTCTTCTTCGCCTCAGCGCCGCGCACGAACAGGATGCGCAAAGGCTGGCAATTGCCGCTGGTCGGTCCCATGCGCGCAAGTTCATAGGCCTGTTGCAGCAGAGAATCGGGCACCGGCTTGTCCAGCCATTTTGAATGCGTGCGCGCCTCTCGGAAAATGAGGTCGAGGGCAGCGTCATCAAGGGCTGGGAGCATATCGGTCATCCGAGGAATCCAGGCGAGGGGAGCGGCGGAAATGAAAAGGGGCGCCTTGGTTCGGCGCCCCTGTCGGCAACTTACCGTGCAGGTCTCAGACCGGCCGGACTTCGAGCACTTCCGGCACATAATGCCGCAGCATGTTCTCAATGCCCATCTTCAGCGTGGCGGTCGAACTCGGGCAGCCCGAGCACGAGCCCTGCATATGCAGATAGACCACGCCATCTTCGAAGGAATGGAACACGATGTCGCCGCCATCCTGCGCCACGGCGGGCCGCACGCGGGTCTCGAGCAGTTCCTTGATCTGGATGACGATCTCGTCGTCATCCTCGCTGCCCTCGGCCGGGGCGGCGGCAACCCCATCCGACATGGCATCCAGCATGACCGGCTGGTTGGTGGTGAAATGCTCCATGATCACGCCGAGGAGGGCCGGCTTCAGCAGCGCCCAATCCTTCTCGTCCGCCTTGGTCACCGTCACGAAATCGCTGCCGAGGAAGATCCGGCGCACGCCATCGACGCCGAACAGGCGCAGGGCGAGCGGTGAGCGCTCGGCGCCCTCGATGCGGGCGAAATCCGCAGTACCTTCCGCCATGACCGCGCGGCCCGGCAGAAATTTGAGCGTCGCCGGGTTCGGCGTCTCTTCGGTCTGGATGAACATGGCGGATCTCCGCTAAGATGCTGCTGCTGGATGAGTCGGAAGCCCAAATCGGCGTTCCACGCTCTTATAGCATGCAAGTTAGCGCGGGATGGCGCACCTTCAACCCTTATTTTGGCCCTATGAAATCTGGGGCTTAGAGCGGGGGGCTAAAGGACCACGATAAAAAGGTATTTGAGCCTGGAAACCGGGTTCCCATATACCGCCCACGCGAACTCAAATAAGGCTCAGTAATGGCCACAGCACCGCAATCGCAACCCGCCGCCAACGAAGACGATCTAAGCGACGGCATGCCCCGTCTTGGCACAGGGCACCTCTCCGGCATGCAGCCCGCCCAAATCAGCCCTGCACTACGCGCAGATGCGAAGGCGCGGCGGCAGGCGCCCCATCTCGACCCCGCCATCACGGCCCCCTCGCTTGTCCCGCTGATGGCGCGGGCCATGGCTGGCGAGGCCTGTCTTGGCTGTCCCGCGGTCGAGGCGGCCTTCCGCTGGTTGCTGGACGAGGGAAGGCTGATCGCCGATCTCGGTGAATTCGTCACCGATCTGGCGCTGCGTTTGACCGAGCATGGCTTCCCGCTGCTGCGCTTCTTCGTCTCGGTCCGCACGCTGCATCCGCAGATCGCCGCCATCGGCTATGCCTGGGGGCGCGGCGACAAGGTTGCCAAGCGCGTGGCGCGCGACCATGCCGTGCTCTCCAGCCAGGAGTTCCTGAGCTCGCCCCTGCGCGTTCTCTATCAAGGCGACGAGCCGGAGATTCGCCGGCGCCTGACCGGGCCGGATGCGCGCTTCGACTTCCCCATTCTTGAAGACATGAAGAAGGCCGGTGCCACCGATTACGCGATCTTCGCCATTCGGCTGCCTGGCGGCGTGCGTTCCTCGGTCTCGATCACGACCGATGCGGTCGACGGCTTTCAGGACGCCCAGGTCGAGGCGTTCCGCACCCTCATTCCGCTGTTGTCGTTGGTGATCGAAGCCCGTGAGTGGGCCTATATCGCGCGTTCGCTGATGCATGTGTATCTCGGCCAGGGGCCGGGCGATGCGGTGCTGTCGGGTCAGATTCAGCGCGGTGATGCGCGCACCATGGCCGCCGCCATCTGGTATTGCGACCTCCGGAACTTCACCAGGATGTCGAACGAGTTGCCGCGCGATCTCGTCATTGCGACGCTCAACGACTATTTCGACACCATAGCCAAGCCCGTTGTGGAACGCGGTGGCGAGATCCTGAAGTTCATCGGCGATGCCATGCTGGCCATCTTCCCGATGAATGACGATCTCGACCGCGATGCCAAGATCAGTGTGGCGCTCGACGCCGCGGTGGGCGCCCTCGACGGCTTGCGCGAACTCAATGAATTGCGCATGGCCGCCGGTCAGGAACCGCTCAAGGTGGGTATCGGGCTCCATGCCGGTTCCGTCTCCTACGGCAATATCGGTGCGGCCCATGGCGAGGAGGCGCGGCTCGACTTCACCGTGATCGGCCCGGCGGTCAATCTCGCCACCCGGCTTGAGGGCCTGTGCCCGCAACTCGAACAGCCGCTGCTGGCGTCACGCCAATTCGCCTCGGTATGCGGTTCCCGCCTCAAATTCCTCGGATCCTACCCGGTGCGCGGTTTCGATCAGCCGCAGGATGTATTCGGGTTGCCAAGCGCCTTAACTTAAAATCGGTTAACTGAGACTCCGCTGGCCAAAATGCTGCGACGCAGTGTGTCAGCATGAATTTTTATCATTGTATTTCAATAATATATTGCCAAATGCGCCGACAAAATACGACAGTACGCAAGAATGATATTGCACTGCGGCAATTGTCGAACTTATAGTTGGGACAGGTTCTGGGAGGCTGCTGAAAGAAAATCCCAACGCAAGGAATCGTCACATGCAGCTTCTATCGTCGCTCGACCTCTTCCTCCGCCGCTGGCAGCGCTACGGCGAAGTGCGTCACGAACTCAGCCTCTATACCGACCGCGAACTCGCAGATATGGGCGTGCGTCGCAGCGAAATTCCGGACATCGCCCGTGGCGCCGCGGCCCTGATCCAGTCCGGCAGCACGACCCCGGCGACCAAACCGCGTTTCGCCAAAGTCGCGCATTCCTGATCGCGCGACCCGGATCGTGCGAATTGGAACGATGCTGATTGAATAGGGCTGGGCCGCAATCAGCGGTCCAGCATGTTCATGTGCTGCTCGCCATAGCGCGGGCCGGCGATGCTGCCGGGCGCCAGCGCGCCGTCAAGCTGCGCCAGTTCCGCGGCACTCAACGCAATCGATGCGGCGGCGATGTTTTCCAGCAGATAGCTCAGCCGCTTGGTGCCGGGGATGGGCACGATGAAATCGCCCTTGGCCAGCAGCCAGGCCAGCGCGAGTTGTCCCGGCTTCACGCCCTTTTTCGCCGCGATCTCCTGCACCAGTTTCGCGGCCGCCATGTTGGCGTCGAAATTGGCGCCCTGGAAACGCGGATCCAGCTTGCGGAAATCGCCCGCGGCATAGCTTTCGGCGCGTTGCGCTGTGCCGGTGAGGAAGCCGCGCCCCAGCGGGCTGAAGGGGACGAGGCCGATGCCGAGTTCCTTGAGGACGGGCAAGATGTCGGCTTCGAGATTGCGCTCCCACAGCGAATATTCGCTCTGCAGGGCGGTGACCGGATGCACCTTATGTGCCCGGCGGATGGTTTTCGCCCCCGCTTCCGAGAGGCCGAAATAGCGTACCTTGCCGGCCTGCACCAGGCCCGCAACGGTGTCGGCCACATCCTCGATCGGGATCGCCTTGTCGACGCGGTGCTGATAGAGGAGATCGATGTGATCGGTGCCGAGCCGCGTCAGCGATGCATCGACCGCCTCGCGGATATGCGAGGGGCGGCTGTCGGTCCCGTTGATCTTGCCGCTTTCGATGCGGAAGCCGAATTTGGTGGCGATCGTCACCTCATCGCGCCGGCCCTTCAGCGCACGACCCAGCAGTTCTTCATTGGCATAGGGGCCATAAACCTCTGCGGTGTCGAAGAAAGTGCAGCCTTCGGCGATGGCGCGGTGGATGACGGCGATCGATTCCTGCTCATTGGCCGGGCCATATGACTGGCTCATCCCCATGCAGCCCAGGCCCAGCGCCGATACTTCCAGACCCTGGCGTCCCAGCTTGCGTGTCGGCAGCATGCGCGTGTCCTTTTTGCTTAAAGAAACAACGCGCCACTCCGGTGGGGAGGGCGCGTTGCTGATTGCCTTCAACGGCAATGATGAACGGCAGGTCGCGCCCTATTTCGGCGCGATCGTCATGATCATCTGGCGGCCTTCGAGTTTGGGGTGGGATTCCACCTTGATCAACTCGTCGAGCTCGGTGCGGACGCGGTCGAGGACCTTGAGGCCCAGTTCCTGATGCATCATCTCGCGGCCACGGAAGCGCATGGTGACCTTCACCTTGTCACCTTCCTCCAGGAAGCTCTTGATCGCCCGCATCTTGACTTCGTAATCGTGAATGTCGATGCCGGGGCGCATCTTGATTTCTTTGACCTCGATCACCTTCTGCTTTTTCTTGGCTTCGTTCTTGCGCTTCTGCGCTTCGTATTTGAACTTGCCGTAATCGAGAATCTTGCAGACCGGCGGAACCGCGGTCGGTGAAATCTCCACCAGATCGAGGCCGACTTCGGCGGCCATGGTGAGCGCATCTCTGGTCGATACGACGCCGAGCATCTCGCCGTCTTCTTTGACCAGGCGCACTTCGCGCACATTGATCTGGTGATTGACGCGGGGGCCCTTGTCTTGGGAGGGCGCTGCTTCTGAGGACGGGAACCTAGCTATGGTCTTCTCCTGTTGTGGTTTGCCAAAAAACTTGGCCGAAAATACTCCGGGCAAAACTGGCCCTGAAGGCAATGCACCCGCCGATCAGGGTCGATCGACGGGTGGGTCAAAGCTGATTATGCCAAACAAACACTCATTTGAGCAAGCTGCGCGTCTGGCACCCGATTAGGCAACTCGATCAAGGGGCGACTTCGCCTCCGCCGCGAGGGCTGCGACAGCCTCCTCGACGGTAAAGGTTTTCTGTCCTTCTTCCCCCAAGCGACGGATGGCGACGGTGCCGGCCTCCTCATCGCGCTTGCCGACGGCGATGATGACCGGAACCTTGGCCAGACTGTGTTCGCGCACCTTGTAATTGATCTTCTCGTTGCGATAGTCGGTCTCGACGCTGAGCCCGGCCGCCTTCAGCTTCCTGGTCAGCATCTCGGCATAGGGCTCGACATCGGAGACGATCGAACACACCACCACTTGTGTCGGGGCCAGCCAAAGCGGGAATTTGCCGGCATGATGTTCGATCAGGATGCCGACGAATCGCTCCAGTGACCCGAAGATGGCGCGGTGCAGCATGACCGGTCGGTGCTTCTGGCCATCCTCGCCGATATAGGCGGCGTCGAGACGCTCCGGCAGCACGAAATCACATTGCAGCGTCCCGCATTGCCAGTCGCGGCCGATCGTGTCGCGCAGCACGAATTCGAGCTTCGGACCGTAAAAGGCTCCCTCGCCCGGATTGAGCGTGAAGGTCAGGCCGGCGGCCGTGGTCGCCGTCTTCAAGGCTTCTTCCGCCTTGTCCCAGGTCGCATCCGCCCCGGCCCGCTTTTCCGGCCGGTCGGAGAATTTGACCATGACTTCCTCGAAGCCGAAATCCTTGTAGACCGACAGCAGGAAGTCGCAGAACGCCTTCGTCTCGCCGACGATCTGGTCCTCGGTGCAGAAGATATGGGCATCGTCCTGGGTGAAGGCGCGCACGCGCATGATGCCGTGAAGGGCGCCTGAAGGTTCGTTGCGATGACAGGCGCCGAACTCGGCCAGGCGGATCGGCAAGTCGCGATAGCTCTTGATGCCCTGGCGGAAGATCTGCACATGGCCCGGGCAGTTCATCGGCTTCAAAGCGAGCTGCTTTTCCGGATGTTCGTCATCGGGAATGACGAACATCGCCTCGCGGAATTTTTCCCAATGTCCCGACTTCTCCCAGAAGGAGCGGTCGAGGATCTGCGGTGTCTTCACTTCCTCATAGCCGTTGATCTCGAGGCGGCGGCGGATGTAGCTCTCAAGCTTCCGGTAGAGACGCCAGCCCTTGGGATGCCAGAAAATGGCGCCCGTTGCTTCTTCCTGTTGGTGGAACAGGTTCATCTCGCGGCCGAGACGCCGATGGTCGCGTTTTTCCGCTTCTTCCAATTGCAGGAGATAGGCGGCGAGCTGCTTCTCATCGGCCCAGCAGGTGCCGTAAATACGCTGTAGCTGCGGGTTGTTCGCATCACCGCGCCAATAGGCGCCGGCGACCTTCATCAGCTTGAAGGCCTTGCCGAGCTTGGCCGTAGAGGGCAGGTGGGGGCCGACACAGAGGTCCAGCCAATTGCCCTGGCGATAGATCGAGATGTCCTCATCGGCCGGGATCTCGCCGATCCATTCCGCCTTGAAGCGCTCGCCGATCGTCTTGAAATATTCGACCGCCTGGTCGCGGGTCCACACTTCGCGCGTGATGACCTCGTCGCGATCGACGATCTCCTTCATCTTCTTCTCGATGGCGGCGAAATCTTCCGGGCTGAACGGCTCGTTGCGGAAGAAGTCGTAATAGAAGCCGGTCTCGGTCGACGGACCAAAGGTGATCTGCGTGCCGGGGAACAGTTCCTGGATCGCTTCCGCCATCACATGGGCGCAGTCGTGGCGCAGCAGCTCCAGCGCATCGGCATGGGTTCGGGTGACGATCTCGACCTTCGCATCCGACGCGATGAGTGTCGAAAGGTCGCGGACCTTCCCGTCGAATTTGATGGCCAGAGCGGCCTTGGCTAGGCCGGGCCCAATGGAGGCGGCAAGCTCGGCACCCGTAACGGGTCCCGGAAACTCGCGCTTCGCGCCATCCGGCAGCGTGATCGTCAGCATGACACCCTACAAAACCATTGTTTTCAGTGATTCCGGGCCGAAATGGCCACGGAACGCGGGACTTTAGGGGGATTTGCTAGGGTGTCAAGAAGCGGGGCGGGATGACTGGGCTGCGGCCAAGGCCGGTATCGGCAAGGCGGTGGCTGGCCGTAACATGCACCAAGCATCCCAGCCGGAAAGAAACCGCCATGCCCGACGCCAAGCTCGACCCAAAACGTACTGCCCTGGTGACCATCGACCTGCAGAAGGGAATTCTATCCGCCGGCCTGACCCCGCATCTGGGGCCGGACGTGGTGGCACGGAGCATCGCCATCGGGCAGAAGCTGCGCAAGGCGGGCGGTCTCATCGTTGCGGTGCGGGTGATCCTGGCACCCGATGACGCCGACTGGCCGCAGGGATTGACGGACGCGTCCGAAGCGTCATCGCCCGAGGAATATCCCGCAGATTGGGGCGATCCAGCACCGGAACTTGGCGTGCTGCTGCCGGATATCCAGATCATCAAACGGCAGTGGAGCGCCTTTTATGGGACCGAACTGGACCTGCAGCTGCGTAGGCGGGGCATCGACACGATCATCCTTTGCGGGGTTTCCACCAATTTTGGCATCGAATCCACGGCGCGCGATGGCTGGGCCGGGAGCTACAACATCCTCATCGCCGAGGATGCCAGCAGCAGCTATAGCGAGGGCTTCCATGATTTTGCGGTCCGCAACATCCTGCCGCGCATCGCCCGCATCCGTAGCAGCGCCGATATCCTGGCCCTGATCTAGATTGGCCCTGATCTAGCGGCCGCCGGAGCCCAGGGGTGTGACCGTACGTCCGGCGGACCGTGGACCCGTATCGACGGGAACGGTGGCAGGCGGAGACAGCACGCCGGCCAGCGGCAGGGTCAGGGTGAACCTTGCGCCGCCGCCGGGATTGTCGCTGATCTGCAAAGACCCGCCATGGGTCTCGGCGATGCGCTGGGCGATGGCGAGACCGAGACCGGCGCCACTGCTGGGCTCTTGCCCCAGGCCATCGCGAGGCTGGCCGTCGCGAGGCTGGCCGTCGCGAGGCTGGCCGTCGCGAGGCTGGCCGTCGCGGGGCTTGCGCCGCGCACCTTGCCAGAAACGCCGGAACAGCAAGTCGCGCTCCTGCGGGGGAATGCCTGGGCCATGATCGCTGACCGTGACGCTGCCTGACCGATCAACGCTGATTTCGACTTCGGTCCCGACCGCGGTGAAGCGCAGCGCGTTCTCGACCAGATTGCGCAAGGCCTGATAGAGCGCATCCTTGTTGCCGCGCACCAGCACCGGCGCTTCCGCGCCGCTGACGCCCACGGACCGGTTGCTGCGAATGGCAAGGGGGGCGAGCAGGGCCGCAAGATCGATGGCAATGTCGGAAAGATCCGCCGTTTCAGCGGGGTCGATGGTGAGCGACTCCATCTGCGCCACGAGCAGCAATTGGTTGACCAGGCGCGTCATGCGCTGCACATCGCTTTTCAAGGCGTCGGTGCCCTGATTGCGGGGCAGCGTATCGAGATGCGCCGAGAGAATGGCAAGCGGTGTCCGGAGTTCGTGCGCGGCATCCGCCAGGAAGTCGCGTTGCGCCTGAAACCCATGATCGAGGCGGTCGAGCGCGCGATTGATGGCCAGCACCGGCGATTGCAGTTCCGAGGGCAGTTCCTCGGTCGGCAGGCGCAGGCCGGTCTGCTGCGGACTGATGCGCGCCGCCAGCCGCCTGAGCGTCTCCAACGGTTTGAGCGCCGAGCGCAGCGACAGCGTCAACGCGAGGACCAGCACCAGCAGAAGCGGCACGCCAACCGGCACGAACTCGCCCAGCCATTCGTAAGCCAATGCGTAGAGGCCGGAATCGGTCGGTGTATCGACATCGGCGATTTCAAGGATGACCGGCTGGTCCGCCACCATCAGTGACACGGACAGAAGATAGATGTTGTCTTCGGTCTCTCGATCAATCCGCCAGGTCAGGGTGAACGTCCCGGCCGGCATTCCGATGATGCTTTTCGCAGCACTCATGCCGGCAATGGCCGTCAGCGTATCGGGATAGCCGCCACTTTCGATCAGGCTGCCATCGCCACGCCGCAGCACATAGGCCTTTTCGTCAGAGAGCAGCACGTCCTTCACCTGCCAGACGCCGCCGGCGCTCATGGTGATATGAGGCGCCACCATGTCGATGTAGGAAAGCAGGCTGCTCGTCGGCAGTTCCGTGTCATCGGTGCGCGACAACAGGAAGGTGGCAAGCCCGGTCAGCATGAAGGCAAACACAAACACACCGAGCAGGCGCACGGTCAGTCTTGACTGCAGCGAGGATCCAATGCTTGCCATGAATGATGTTAGCCGTCTCGCTCAGGCGTGGTCCATGACCATATAGCCGACACCCCGCACCGTGTGCAGATTGATGTCGGCACCGAGGGTGCCCAGCTTCTTCCGGAGCCGCGACACCAGCACTTCGAGCGCATTCGAACCCACTTCGTCGCTGAAGCTGTAGAGCCCTTCCTCGATGGCGCCGCGGCTGATCACCTTGCCGGGACGGCGCAGCAGGATCTCCATCAAGGCAAGTTCCCGACGAGTCAAGGTGGCCGTCTTGCCGTCAATCGTGAAACTGGGGCCGACGGTATCCAGACAGATGTTGCCGAGCGTCAATTGGACGCTGAGGGCGGCGCCGGGGCGCCTGAGCAATGCCTTTACGCGTGCGATCAGCTCCTCCATGGCGAAAGGCTTGGCCAGATAGTCATCCGCGCCCGCATTGAGCCCCCCCACCCGGTCGTTGAGCCCGTCGCGGGCGGTCAGGATCAGTACGGGGGTTCGGTCGCCGGTGGCGCGTCGCTCCTTCAGCAATGCCAGCCCGTCACCATCCGGGAGGCCCAGATCCAGGATGACGGCGTCAAAGCGACTGGCATCGAAGGAGGCCGTCGCCGCGGCGCAGCTATCGGCTCTGTCGACGGCGAAACCGGCATCCCTGAGGGCCTTTTCCAGGAATTCCGAGAGTCGGTCATTGTCTTCAATCAACAGCAGGCGCATGTCGGCACTTTCGATATGGGGCGGCTGGGCCAACCTATTCCCGGCCACTGACAGGAACCTGACAAGATCGAAGATACGCCATTTTCCGTGTCGGAATCGATGGTTAGATGCTATGCCAAGGACCGATGAGCCAGACCGCGAAGCCCATACCCAGAAAATTCGACCCGGATCTGCCGATCGCGGCCCTGCTGCCGCAGATCGCCGAGGCGCTGGCGGCCGGCCCAAACCTGGTGCTGGAAGCGCCACCGGGTGCTGGCAAGACCACGCAGGTGCCGCTTGTCCTTCTCGACGCGGCCTGGCGGGGCGACGGCAAGATCATCGTCCTCGAGCCCCGGCGCCTCGCAGCCCGGGGTGCGGCACACCGGCTGGCCGGCCATCTCGGGGAGGCGGTGGGCGGCACGGTCGGCTACCGCGTGCGGCTCGACCGCAGAATCGGCCCGACGACCCGGATCGAATGCGTCACCACCGGCCTCTTTCTGCGGCAGTTGCAGAGCGATCCCGAATTGAAGGGTGTTGCCGCCCTGATCTTCGACGAATTTCATGAGCGCAGCGTCGATGCCGATCTTGCCCTGGCTTTCGCCTTGGAGGCGCAAGCGGGGCTCCGGCCCGATCTGCGTCTCGTCGTCATGTCGGCGACCCTGGACGGCGCCGCCATCGCCAGGCTGATGCCGGGGGCAGGGCGCCTCACCAGCGAGGGCCGCGCCTTTCCGGTGACGACACATTACCTCGGCGATGATGCCAAGACCTGGATCGAGAAGCAGATGGGATCGGCAATCCGCCAGGCGCTGCGGGACGAAACCGGCGACATCCTCGCCTTTCTCCCGGGGCTTGCCGAAATCCGCCGCACGGAACGCGAATTGGGCGGGATGGGCGACGCTATCATCCTGCCGCTCCATGGCGATTTGCCCCTGGCCGAGCAGGAGCGCGCCATCCATGAAGACCCGCAAGGTCGCCGCAAGATCGTGCTCTCGACCAGCATCGCCGAAAGCTCGCTGACCATCGCCGGCGTGCGCGTCGTGCTGGATAGCGGATTGCGCCGTGTCGCGCGGTTCGATCCAGCGACCGGCATGACGCGCCTCGTCACCACCAAGGTGGCGCTGGCCAATGCCGATCAGCGGCGGGGCCGTGCCGGGCGGTTGGGGCCGGGCAGTTGCTACCGCCTCTGGAGTGCCAACAGCGAACGCGCACTCAGTCCGCAGCCGGCGCCGGAGATTCTGGAAATCGATCTGGCGCCGTTGGCGCTGGAGCTCGCAGCCTGGGGCATCGATGATCCAGCAAGCCTTGCGCTTCTCGACCCGCCACCGCCGGCGTCCCTGGCCCAGGCGCGCGAGCTGCTGCGGGAACTGGGGGCACTCGATGCCGGCAACCGCATCACCGCCCATGGCCGCGCCATGGCGGAGCTCGGCCTGCATCCGCGTTTGGCGCATATGCTGATCATCGCCAAGTCGCGTGGGTTGGGTGCTCTCGCTTGTGACATCGCGGCGCTGTTGAGCGAGCGCGATATCATTTCAGGTCCCGGAAATGGTGGGGGGCGTGTCGCCGATCTCGGGCAGCGTCTGGAAATGCTGGCCTCGGGCGGTGGTGATAGAAATGGCCGGTCGCGCATCCAGCAGTCGGCCAAGGATTGGCGCCGGCAACTCGGCATCGGCCCGGAACAGAGCGCCAGCCGGTCCGCCGCCGGCGCCATCGTGGCGCTGGCATACCCTGACCGCCTGGCGCAGCAGCGCGGTGGCCAGGGCCAGTACCGACTGGCATCCGGTCGTGGCGCCGAACTCAGCCTCGAGGATCCGCTGTCGCGCGAGCCTTACCTGGCGGTCGCCACCTTGGACCAGGGCCAGAAATCGGCGCGCATCTATCTCGCAGCCCCCATCACCCTGGGTGAGATCGAGGAGGATTTCGCCGATCTCATAGAGACCACGCAATCCGTCACCTGGAATGCACGGACGGAGATCGTCGAGGCGAAGCGCGAGCGCCGGCTATTGGCCTTGGTGCTGGAAGAAAAGCCGCTGCAGAAGCCGGACACCGAGCTCGTGCGCGCGGCGATGCTGGACGGCATCCGCCAGATGGGACTGGGCAGCTTGCCATGGAGTTCCGCCACCACGACCTTGCGGGCGCGTGTCGCGTTTCTGCGTCGTGTTCTTCCCGAGAAAGACTGGCCTGACTGGTCGGACGCAGCGCTGCTCGCGACCCTGCCGGATTGGCTGGGACCGCATCTGGATGGCGTGTCGCGGCGCGCGCATCTCGACCGCATCGATCTTCACGCGGCCCTCACCGACAGCCTCGACTGGCAGCAGCGCCAGGCGCTGGAGACTATGGCGCCGACGCATCTCGACGTGCCCTCGGGCTCGCGCGTGCCGCTGGATTACGACAGCGGCGAGCAGCCGATCCTCGCCGTGCGCCTCCAGGAAATGTTCGGCGCCACCGAAACCCCGCGCATCGCCGGCGGCCGCGCGCCGGTGCTGTTGCACCTGCTGTCACCGGCACGCCGGCCGGTCCAGGTGACGCAGGACCTCACCAGCTTCTGGTCGAATGCCTATAAGGCGGTGAAAGCGGATTTGAAAAGCCAGTATCCGCGCCATTACTGGCCGGACGATCCGCTGATCGCGGAACCGACAGCGCGGGCGAAGCCAAGGCCGAGGTGAGGAAGCGACACCTCATTTCCGCAAAAGTATTTGAACCCTCTCCCCTTGCGGGAGAGGGTGGCGAGCAAAGCGAGCGGGTGAGGGGGATCTCTCAACGAGTCCGCTCTTCCCACCCCTCACCTGACCCTCTCTCCGCGAGGGGAGAGGGGATGCGTATTGATGGGCAAAGGTTTATACTTTGGCCCCGCGCCAATACCGATACCGATAGAGCTCCCGCGTCATTCCCATGCCGCGATAGAGTTTCTGGGCGACGGCGTTCTGCGCTTCGACCTGCAGGCAGACGCCGCCGGCACCCTGCTCGATCGCCCAGCCCATCAAGGCGCCAAGAATGCGGCTGGCAAATCCGCGGCCGCGCAAGGCCTCCGCGGTGATGACGGATTCAAGACACAGCTGACCATCATGCAGGGCGCCATAGGCCATGGCGGCCGGTGCGCCCTCAACCCCGGAACATCAGGAAGGCGGTCGGCACGTCGAGCCGTGCCAGGATGGCGCGGTAGCTTTGCCGGCGCACGGCATTGTGGCCCTGCAGATCCGACATCGCGGCGAGCCAGATATCCGTCGGCTGCCGGTCGATGATCACATCGGGGTCGCGCCGCATCGGCATGGGATGAAGATCGCCATGGAGCGTGATGGTCTCGCCCTCCGGCAGATAGCCGCGCGCGCCGAGCTGCGCTTCGATGTCGGCTGGAAGAAGGGTGGGGATGCGGAAGATCGTCGGCAGATGTTCCGCTGCATAGCGCGCTTCCGCCGCATCGATCAGCGCGCCGATATCGCCGCCGACCGCGCGCATCGGGTTGACCGAATTGGCGCGGCGGCTATGGCCGGCGGCAAAGCGCAGCACCCAATCGCCGATCACCTCCTCGCGGAAGGACGGCCAGGCCTTGTGGCAGGTCCGCTCTACCCGCCAGCTTAAATCATCGGTGGCGTCGCTCACGTGCCATGATCCCCGCTCTCGCCCGGCGGGTTGCTGAAGGCGGAGAAGCTCAGCCGGTCCTTGATCTCGGCATATTGCGTGAGGGCCCAGCGCACCGACGGAAAGGCAAGGTCTTCCCAGGGAATGTCCGCATAGTCGAACAGCCCCACCTCCAGGCTCTCGATGCCCGCGCTGATATGGGGGTCGACAAGGCGGGCGCGATAGATCAGCTGGACCTGCGACAGGCGTGGGATGGTATAGGCGGCCAGCAGCGCATCGATCTCGATCCTGGCATTGGCCTCCTCCATGGCTTCCCGCGCCGCGCCCACTTCGGCACTTTCATGGAGTTCCATGAAGCCGGCCGGCAGGGTCCAGAAGCCTTTCCGCGGATTGATGGCCCGGCGGCACAGCAGGATTTTCGGTCCCCATGTGACGACCGCGCCCACCACCACCTTGGGATTCTCATAGGCGATGAAGCCGCAATCGGTGCAGACCTGACGCAGGCGGTTGTCGCCGTCGGGCACGCGGTGTTCGAAACTGGGTTCTTTGAGGTCTGGCATCGTCATCTGCGTTTAGGACATGGCTCGACTGTGGCGGAAGGCGGATGACGTCGCAAGCGTCACTGGCCTATGGTGCGGCCCGATGGAACCTCAATCTCCCCCGGATGCGCAAGCCTCACCGACCTGGACCCATGATTTCGGCTCGCCCGCCGGTGCCGGACGAAGTGGCGCCTGGGCGGCCGTCGGCGCCCCCGCTTTGGTGCTGGGGGCAAGCTATGTGGGCTTTGGTGCCTTCGTTCATCAATCGGGCCTGACCTTCCTTCAGGGGGTCGCCTCCAGCATCACCGGCTGGGCCTTGCCGGGCCAGATCGCGCTCATCGAGATTTTCGCGGCCGGCGGCTCGCTGCTGGCCGCGGCCATAGCGGTGGGGTTGGCCAATGCGCGCTTGATGCCGATGGTCGTGACCCTGCTGCCGATCCTGCGCGAAGGCGATGCCGCGCCAAATCCCCGCCTTGTTCACTATCTGAGCGCGCATTTCATTGCGCTGACCGGCTGGGCGATTGCCATGCAACGCTGTCCGGCTATGACGCCGGGGCAGCGCCTGCCGTACTTCCTGGGCTTCACCTTCGTCATCTGGTCCGCGACCCTGTGCTCCACGGCATTGCGCTTTTTCCTGGTCGGCGTGCTGCCGCCCACGGTGACGCTGGGACTGGTGTTCCTCAATCCGCTCTATTTCATGCTGCTCTTCACCATCGACATCGTGCGGCGCGACCGCCGCTGGGCGCTGCTGATCGGTGTCGTGCTCGGGCCACTTCTGCACATGATCACCCCGGAATGGGGCCTGCTGATCACGGGGCTGGGCGGCGGCACACTGGCCTTCCTGATCAACCAGTATGATCGCGGGCGTGGCAAATGATGACCGTCTCCGCCTGGTGGTTCCTGCTGGTGGGGGCGCTGGTCACCTATGGCTGGCGCGCGGCGGGTGTCGCCTTGTCGGGCAAAATCGACCCCAATTCCGCGCTGATGCGCTGGGTTGCGTGCGTGGCTTATGCGCTGCTGGCCGGCCTCATCGCGCGATTGATCGTGGCCCCGCAGGGGGAACTGGGGGAGACGGCACTGTGGATGCGGTTGAGTTCGGCCGGCTTTGCTTTGCTGGTCTATTTCATCTTCCGCCGCAGCATCGTGCTGGGTGTCACGGCCGGTGCGCTGTGGCTGGTTGCGGTGACGACGCTGGGGGGTGCTGCTTAATTCGTCATGGTCCGCGAAGGCCGACCATGACGAAGGAGAGGATCAATCCTCGACGTCCTCGATCTCCATCGTGGCGAAGCTCGCGGTGATGTTCTTGCCGCGCCCGGCCACGCCGCCGATGTTGAGGTCCACTTCCAGCGCATATCCGATGGTTGTCTCGTTGACGCGCAGCTCCGAAATGCGCAGCCCGTCGCTGGCATCGACATCCATGCGGAAGCCGCTGACATTCAGGAACACCAGCGCGCAAGGCCGCTCGCCGGGGTAATCGGGCCGGCCTTCCAGATTGGCATAAAGATCGTCGATGAAGACGTAGATCACCTGCTCGGCCACATCGAGGGTGACAGAGTCGATGCCGGCATCCTGCAGCCCGCCCAAGGTGGCGAGGAACTCGATGGGATCGTCGATCTCTTCGGCGCTCATGGGCCTCTCCCTATTCTTCTTCCAGCCCGGTCGGTCCGCCGACGGCCTGGTGATAATTGCGCAGCAGATATTCCTGCGCCACCGTGACAATCCGTTCCAGCATGTCGTTATCGGTGGCGCCGATCGACCAGGCGCCGCCCATCGCCGCCGCGCGCTGGAAAAACTGAGGCTCAGCCACCACTCGGCCGGTGGTGGCATCGGTAAGCTTCAAGGTCATCACCACCGCAGAGCTGCCGGCCAGCGCCCCGGCAAAGAAGCGCGCGCCACCACCGACGAATTTCAGCTCCCGCACATTGGGTTCAATCGTCAGCTTGGCGCCAGCCGCCTTCTGCCATGTGGTGAAAAGTGGCGGCAGCTTTGCCCTGAGATGCTGGTCAATCTTGGCCAGCGCGTCCTTCTCGGCCTTGGCAGCCTCGCTGGCCTGCGTGGGGAGGAGTTCGAAGCTTGCAAACTGGTCGAGCGCCTGTGCCGGCGGCGGGTTCTGCTGCACGGTGGGCGCGATGTTGGTAACGCAGGCGGAGAGGGACAGGAGGACGGCCACCTGTATGGCCGCAAGGATTTTTCTTGCCATGATCGCTGTTGCCCTAAGCCTTCAGCGCCAGCACACCGGGCAGGTCCTTGCCCTCGAGCCATTCGAGGAAGGCGCCGCCGGCGGTGGAGATATAGGAGAAGTCATCCTCCGCTCCGGCATGGGCCAGCGCCGCCACCGTATCGCCGCCACCGGCGACGCTGAGCAGTTTCTTGGCCTTCGACAGTTGCGCCGCATGTTTGGCAACGGCGACCGTGCCCTGGTCGAAGGGCGACGTTTCAAAAGCGCCGAGCGGGCCGTTCCACACCAGGGTCTTCGATTGGTCCATATGCTGGTTGATGAGTGCCACGGATTTCGGACCCACATCGAGGATCATCTGATCCGCCGGCACGGATTTGACGTCGACGACCTTGTTCGCGGCACCCGCCTTGAACTCGCCGGCCACCACGGCATCGACGGGGAGCACGATGGTGCAATTGGCGGCCTTGGCCTTTTCCAGGATCGCGCGCGCCGTGTCGGCGAGGTCGCGTTCGGCCAATGACTTGCCGATTTCGATCCCTTGCGCAAACAGGAAGGTGTTGGCCATGCCGCCGCCGATCACCAGCCGGTCGACCTTGCCGACCAGATTGCCCAGCAGCTCGAGCTTGGTCGAAACCTTGGCACCACCGACCAGCGCCATCACCGGGCGCTGCGGCTTTTCAAGCGCGGCACTGAGATGATCCAACTCCTCCTGCATCAACCGTCCGGCTGCCGAGGGCAGCAGATGCGCGATCGCCTCGGTCGAGGCATGGGCGCGATGCGCGCAGGAGAAGGCGTCATTCACATAGATATCGCCCAAACTCGCCAGTTCGCTGGCGAAGGCCTTGTCATTGGCTTCCTCGGCGGCATGGAAGCGGAGGTTTTCCAGCAGCAGCACGTCGCCATCCTTGAGGGCCGCGACCGCATCCCTGGCCTTCGGGCCGATGCAATCGGCGGCGAAGGCAACCTTCTTCCCCAAAGCTGTCGATAACGGCGCGACCAGCGGCTGCAGCGAGAATTCCGGCGCCGGTTTGCCCTTGGGGCGGCCGAAATGCGAGACGATGATGACCCTTGCACCCTTCTCGGCCAGTTCCTTCAAGGTCGCGGCCGAGCGCTCGATGCGCATCGCGTCGGTCACCTGGCCATCCAGCATCGGCACGTTGAGGTCGCAGCGCACGATCACGCGCTTGCCGGCCGGTTTCAGATCGTCGAGGGTACGGAACTGGGGCATTGGTCAATCTTCCCGGGGCTTGTGTTGGGACATCTGGGGTCTGGGTGCCATAGCTCCCACCCTAATGCAACTGCCCAGGACGCGGAAATCTGCCTTCGGCCCGGTGGCGTTTAGGCGAAAGGCAGGGCCGCGATCACGGCGGCCCGTTCGCCGGCCGGCGTCACGACGCACACGGCCTGCCCTGCGTCCCAGAAGCCGCGCTCGACCATGGCGAAAGCAAGCCCGCTTTTGAAGCTTGGCGACATGGCCGCCGAGCTGACTGTGCCGATGCATCTGCCATCGGCCAGCACCGGCCAGGGCGCCACGCAGGAAGGCAGCGAATCGGCCTCGATCCGCAAGCCCACGATCCTGCGCGCGACGCCTTGGGCGGCGATACGCCGCAGGGCGTTGGTTCCCAGGCAATCGACGGAGCCGTCGAGCCGGCAGAATTTGTCGAGCCCGCATTCCAGCGGGTTATTGGCGATGGTCATGTCGTTGCCGTAGGAGAGCAAGCCGCCTTCGATGCGCTCGATGAGGTTGGGACAGCCGGGGCCGACATCAAGGTCGGCGCCGGCTGTCATCAATGCATCCCACAAGGCAAGGCCGAGATCGGCGCGGTCGAGATAGATTTCAAAACCGCCCTGCTTGCTCCAGCCCGACCGCGCGACGAGAAGCGGATGACCCTGGAACGGCAAGTGGCGGAAACGAAAGAAGCCGATCTCGCGCACGCTCTCGCCGAAAATGCGCGCCGTAAGCTCTTCGCCCTGCGGCCCCTGCACGGCGAGCGGCCAGACATCCGGCTCGCACACACGGACATCGAGACCGAACCCCAGGGCAAGGCCCTTGGCCCAGAGCAGGACATCGGAATCGGCGATCGACAGCCAATAGCGGTCGGCGGCGAGCTTCAGCAGGACGGGATCGTTGACGAGCATTCCCTCGGCATCGACCAGCGGTGCATAGAGGCATTGGCCGATGACAGCCTTGGACAGGTCGCGCGGCGTCAGCATCTGCACGAAGCGCGCGGCATCGGGCCCGGTGATTTCCACCTGCCTTTCGCAACCGACGTCCCAGACCTGAACGTGCCGCTTCAAATGCCAGTAATCGTCTTCCAGCGAGCGGAAGGCGGTCGGCAGCAGCATGTGATTGTAGACGGTGTAGCCGCGCACCCCGGCGCCCTCGACGCGTGGCGTGAAGGGCGTTGCGCGCGTCCGGCGCGAAACGGCCAGGATCGGCTGGGTGGGTTGCAGCATGGTGGTCGGCACCTCGGTCGGCATGTCGGAGAATGCAATGATCGATCTACGACATCATCGGTGATTTGACGGGCCTTGGAAATCAGCCTAAAAATGATCGAATTATCAATTTTATCGATGATAGATGCGCCATCTCCCACCCTTGCGCGCGATCCGTGCCTTTGAAGCCTGCTATCGGACCGGCAGCTTCACGCGGGCGGCGCGCGAACTCAATGTCGGCCAACCGGCCATCAGCCACCAGATCAAGACGCTGGAAGCGGATCTCGGCGTCGCCCTGTTCGACAAGCGCGGCCCGATGACCAGGCCGACCGCGATCGGCGACGATTATTACCGCAGCGTCGCCCTGGCCCTGACCGGGCTTGCCGACGCCAGCCACAAGATCCGCCGCCGCGGCGCGCGCGAGATGCTGACCATCGGCACCTATCCGGGCATCGCCACCTTTTGGGCCCTGCCGAGACTGGCGGCGCATCAGGCGCCCGGGGCGGCCTCGTCCTACCGCGTCATCACCGCCGAACGGGATGCCGATATCGATCTCGCGGAGGTCGATGCCGCGATCCTGTTCGGCGACGGCGACTGGCCCGGCTGCGACAGCCGCCTGCTGCTGCCCGAACGCGTCGTGCCGGTGGCGGCACCTTCCCTGGCGCGCACACTGAAACAGGTGAGTGCCGCGGAACTGCTGAAGCGCGGTCCCCTCATTCATCTCGAGGATCAGGAACGGCGCTGGTTCGCCTGGTCAGATTGGCAAGCGCAATTCGCGCCCAAGGCGCAGGCGATCGACCGCAGCCTTGTTGTCACCAATCACGGCATCGCCATCTATCAGGCGCTGCAGGGCAGTGGCGTGGCGCTGGGCTGGCTTGGCGTCATCGACGATCTGCTGGCGAGCGGGGTGCTCGTCGCCCTGCGCGCGGCGCCCCTGGTCTCGACGCGGGGCTATCATCTGGTCAGCCGGCCGGGCTGGCTCGAGGAACCGGCCGGTCGGCGCCTGCTCGAGATGCTGCTCTATCCGCCGCCCAGGGTTGGCGGGGGCTCGTTTTCAGCCTAGGCTCCGATTGCCCGATCGGGGCGGCAGAGAGACGTTTTCATGACCTATCAATCCGCGCTTATCACGGGCGCCTCCTCGGGCATCGGCACCGCATTCGCCCGCGCGCTGCCGCGCAATA
This sequence comes from Rhodospirillaceae bacterium, assembly GCA_016712715.1. Classification (NCBI taxonomy): domain Bacteria; kingdom Pseudomonadati; phylum Pseudomonadota; class Alphaproteobacteria; order Rhodospirillales; family Rhodospirillaceae; species Rhodospirillaceae bacterium. Next base: position 500,249 of record JADJQM010000002.1, on the reverse strand, counting down.
CCGCCTTGCTGCTCACCGGCCGGGACCGCGACCGCTTGAATGCGCTGGCGCAGGAACTCGGTCTCCATGGCCGCCAGGTACGGACAGTCGTGGCCGACCTCACCGATCCGGAAGGCCGCTATGCCGTGATCGGTGCTGCCGAAACGGCCAGGGTGGACCTCGTCATCAACAATGCCGGCATCGGCCAGCTGGGCCGCGTCATCGACAATTCGGAACTCCGCGAGATGGAGATGGTGCAGGTCAATGTCGCCGCCCCTGTCGAGATTACGCGCGGCCTCTTGCCCATGATGCTGCGCCATGCCCATGAAAGCGGGAGCCGCGCCGGCATCATCAACGTCGCCAGCACGGCGGCCTTCGCGCCGATGCCGCTCTTTGCCACCTATGCCGCCAGCAAGACCTTCCTGCTGAACTATACCGAGGCGCTGGCCGAGGAGCTGGCACAAGAACCGGTCGACGTTCTGGCGCTCTGTCCCGGCGCCACCGAGACGCGCTTCTTCGAACGTGCCGGCGTTGAAAACCCGCCCAGCGGCAAGCTGGGCTCGGCGCCGATGCACAGCGCCGAACGCGTGGCACAGGAAGGCCTGCGTGCCCTCGGCCAGGAACGTGTCCATGTGGTGGGACCGACCAATTACCTGGCCAGCATCGCCATGCGCCTGCTGCCCCGCCGCTTCGTCACCGCCGCGGTCGAGAACACGCTGCAGAAGTGGAAGTAGAAGCGCGCTATTTGATGCGCTTCAACAAAACATAGAGCGCACCTTCGCCGCCATGTTCTGGCCTTGCCTGCGAGATCGCCAGCACCAGGCGGCGGAAGATGGGCTCGTTGAGCCAGCGCGGGACGAGCGATTTCAGAATGCCCGATTTCGCCACCTTAGCGTTTCCTTGGGTCATGCCCTTGCCGGTGATGACCAGCAGTTTGCGCTTGCCGGCCTTGTGGGCGCGTTCGATGAAATGGAGGAGGGCGTCATGCGCTTCGTTCTGCGTGCGGCCGTGGAGGTCGATCTTGCCCTCGATCGGCATTTGCCCGCGGCGGAAGCGCTCGCCCTGGCGCTTGTCGATGCCGGGCATGGCACCTGGAATGGGTGACGGCGTCAGCAAGGGCGGCAGCGGCGCGGGCTTGACGGCTGCGGGCTTGGGTGGCGGCGCCTTAGCGGCTTTGGCCGGCGGTGCGGCTTTTACCGGTGTTTTCTCCGGCACTTTGGGGAGCACGACGGCAGCGCCAGGTTTCGGCTTGGCGCTGCCGTCTTTCTTGCGGCGCTTGCGTTTGAGCGGCGCCACGGTACTGGCAACAGCCTGCCAGAGGGCAAGCTCCTGCTCAGTGAGGCGCCGCTTGCCGGCCACGGTCTGTTAGCGGATCGGGATCAGTTGACGGCCGCGGTACCGGGTGCTGCGGCTTTTTGCGCCTCGGCCTGCTTCAGCATTTCTTCGCGCTTCTCGCGGTACATGGCGACGAAATCGACCGGGTTGATGAGGAGCGGCGGGAAGCCGCCGGCTGCGACCGCATTGGCGATGATCTGGCGGGCGAAGGGGAAGAGGAGGCGCGGGGCCTCGATCATGACCAGCGGCAGGACATGCTCCTGCGGCACGCGGCCGAGGCGGAAGAGGCCAGCATATTCGCTTTCCACCAGATAGACCGATTTGTCGCCGATCTTGGCATCGACCGACATGAACAGGACGACCTCGATATCCGGGGGCGTCAGCGGCTTCACGCGCACATCGACCCGGATGATGCCGGTGGGGGCTTCCTTGAGCGCGGTCGGCGTTTCGTGGCCCAGCGGGTTTTCGAAGGAAAAGTCCTTCAGAAACTGATGCATAACAACCAGCGCCGGGCCGGTATCGGCCTGGTCCTGGCCGGCGGCATTGGCGGGTGCTGGGTTCTGGTCGGTCATGGAAACGCTCCTTGGGGTAGGTCTTTGCGCGGGTTGGCGTTCCGCTACCATCCCTGGGGCCTTGGTGCAACCTGGAAGCGGATCGCGCAAGCGACCATTGGGTTGACCGCGGGGTCACAGGCTGGGCAATCTGGCCCCCCTGCGACAAAAGGAAAATCAGCCGGATGAGCCGATATGCGATCATTGTTGGGGCCGGCAGCGGTCTTTCGGCGGCTTTGGCGCGCGCCTGCGCCGCCGACGGCTTGAAACTGGTCCTGGTGGCCCGCGATATCGCCAAACTGGCCCCCCTGGTGGCCGAAATGGGCGCTCGCGCCATGGCTTGTGATGCCAGCGAGGCGGCGGCCGTGTCGCGCCTGTTCTCGGTGACCGAGCGGGATTTCGGTGTCCCAGAACTGGTGGTGTTCAATGTCGGCTACCGCGCGCCGCGGGCACCCATCGCCGAAATCGACCCGATCGACGCCGAGGCGGCGCTCCGCAACAACGCGCTGGCCGGCTTCCTGGTGGGGCAGGGGGCTGCCCGGGTGATGGAGGGTGCCGGCAAGGGGTCGATCTTCTTCACCGGCGCCTCGGCCAGCACCAAGGGCTTTGCGCAATCGGCCCCCTTCGCCATGGGCAAGTTCGCCCTGCGTGGCCTCGCCCAAAGCATGGCGCGCGAACTCGGCCCCAAGGGCATCCATGTCGCCCATTTCATCATCGATGGCGGCATCGCCGGCATGCGCTCGGGACGCGATCCCACGGATGAGGATAAATGGCTCTCGCCGCAGGCCATCGCCGAAACCTATCTCAGCATCCACAAACAGCCGCGCAACGCCTGGAGCCATGAGGTCGATCTGCGGCCCTGGTCGGAGAATTTCTAGGGCCGCTTCAGGCTCAGATACACGCTGTCGAACCACTTGCCGCCAATCTCGAAGGTCTTTTCCGCAAAGCCGGTACGTTTGAATCCGACGCGCTCCAGGACCCGCAGGCTGGCGGCGTTGTCGGGATCGACATCGGCGCGGATTTCGTCAAAGCCGAGAACCTCGAATCCATAAGCGGCGATGGCGCGCAGGGCTTCGCTGGCAAAACCCTTGCCCCAGGCCTTGGGGTCGAACAGGAAACCGATCTCGTCGCCCTGCCAGAACGCAACGCGGCCGATGACGCGGCCGTCGTGCAGCACCGCGAAATCCTGCGCCTCCCCCTTGGCCATGGCGTCGAGGCTGCTTTGCACCCAGGCTTCGGTTTGCGCGATCTCGGTATGCGGCAAGGTTGACCAATAACGCATGACCTGCGGATCGGAGAGCCATTGATGCAGCGCCGGCGCATCGCTCATCGCGAGCGGTCGGAGTGTTAGGCGCGGTGTGGTGAGGATGGGGAGAGTCATGGTCCGGGTTTCCCATTGGCAACGAGCTTGCTGGCACGGCCCCCTCACCCTGACCCTCTCCCGCGAGGGGAGAGGGAATGAGATCTGCCGGCAATACCCAATCTGGTCGACTGATTCTGGTGTAAGCGCGTGGCAAAAGCCCCTCTCCACTCGCGGGAGAGGGGTTGGGGTGAGGGGGTGTTGCGAAGAACTATTTCACGCCCAACTTCACCCGCCGCTCCCTTGTCGGATCGAACGGCACCAGTTCGGCATTGGCGGCGGAATGGCCGGTCAGTTGCAGGATGAAGCCCCAATGGCTGACCACGGCGACATGCTGCCAATCGGCCAACGCTGCGGCACGGCGGTGGAAAGCCTGGCAGCGCTGTTCGACCTGGTCGCGGGTCTCGTCGAGATTGGGCCACCAGGTTTCCTCGATATGGTCGAAGGAGAGCGCCGGCCAGCGTTCGGCGAGCCGGCTGCGTGGTGTCCCGATGTCGCAATGGTAATGGGCATGCTCGTGTACGCTGTGTTCGATTTCAATGGGCAGGTCGAGCACGCGGGCGACGATCTCCGCCGTTTCAATGGCGCGCGTGTAGGGGCTGGCGAGGAGGCGGCGGATCGGATGGCTGTGGCGCTTGAGCGCTTCGGCCGATGCAGCGACCTGCCGGCGGCCAAGCTCGGTCAATCTGGGGTCGGGAATGCCGGGGTCGCGCCCGGTGCGGTCGTGATGCGCATTGAACTCGGATTGGCCGTGGCGGATGAGGATCATGATGCGTCTTCGGGTCTTTCAAGATGGCGCGTTGTTTTGTCCCTGGGCGGAGAAGAGGTCGCATCCTCCGGTTCGATGATCTCGAATTCGCCCTCGATAACGGTATGACTGGTCCGGGTGCTGCCATGAGCGCCGCCACTGCGATAGATGCGCGTCTCGAAATGGCTTGCGGCATGGCGCAGCAGGAAGTTGCGCGTCACCGGCAGCACCAGGATGAGGGCAAGGAGGTCGCTGACGAATCCGGGCACGATCAGCAGCAGGCCGGCGGTCACCATCACGGCACCGTCGATCAGGCTATGGCCCGGTTCACGCTGTTCATTGAGGGCGGATTGCAGTTTGGTCAGGGCATTGAGCCCGCCATGACGGATCAGGGCCATGCCGAGCATTCCAGCCGCCAGCAGCCATAACAAGGTGAGGCCGAGGCCGATCCGCCCGCCGATAACGACAAATCCGGCGATTTCCAGGAAGGGCAGGGCCACGATCAGGCCAACCAGCAGCCGAATCATGGCCGTCGGCCGCTGTAATGGGCAAAATCGCTGTGAAAGCAGCGCCTTGCCGTGAAGAATGGCGTGAATTGGGTCAATTTTTCCCTGCGGCCCCGTCCGCAGTCGGGAAGCAATGCCGACTTGCTGTCACTGGGCCGACTTCCTATGTAGAATGCCGGATCAACGCTTTAGCCCAAGGCCGTGTCCCGGTCCAGCGAGCCTGCCGAAGAATGGTCGAAATCGCCCATATGGTCGAAATCGGCTGGCGGGCGAACCAAATCGGGGCGCCCTTGTTGTAGCGGGAGAGTTGGTGACGCAGAAATTGGTGCCACAAACTTGGTAGCCGCGCGCCGGTTACGCAAGATGCCGCCTTTGTATCGACAAGGATTACCGTTCTTGCAACATCTCGATATCGTCTTTTTCGCCATTGTCGCCGTGGTTCTGGGTTGGAAGCTCTATACCGTGCTCGGTCGACGCACCGGCAATGAGCCCCGCATCGACCCCTTTGCCCGGCCCGATCCCAAGGATCTTGGCGCCCGCCGTCAGGCTGGGCGCGACGAGCCCGAGGCGCCCATCCAGATCGGCAGCCGTCGACCGACGGTGGTGCGGAATGAGCCCGACGCGCAGCCGGAACCTGCGGCGGCGGCGCGCGACACGGGTCAGCGCGGTGGCCTCACGCCGCGTGATCGCCGCCAGATCGAGGGCGAGATCAGCCGCGGGCCGGAAGCTGTCCGCGACGGCATTGCCGCCATCACCAAGGCCGATCCCACCTTCGACGCGCCGGAGTTCGTCGGCGGTGCCAAAATCGCCTTCGACATGATCGTCCAGGCCTTTGCCGCGGGCGAGGTCAAGGCGCTCCAGGCCTTGCTGGCGCGCAGCGTCTACGACAATTTCGCCGCGGCGATCGCCGAACGGAACCGGCTTGGCCACCGCCTCAAGACCACGCTGATCGGCATTACGCAGGCGCAGATCACCGGCGCGGAAATGGCCGGCAAGGAAGCGCGCGTGACGGTCAAATTCGTCAGCGAGCAGATCAGCATCACCGAGGATGCCGGCGGTACCGTGATCGAGGGCGATCCGACCCATGTCGATGTCCTGATCGATATCTGGACTTTCGCGCGCGACACCACGTCGCGAGATCCCAATTGGCAGTTGGTGGCAACCGAAACGCCACAATAAACGGCGGAACGCTAGCGCTTCGGGGGAAGCTGACGGGGATGCAGGGCAAATCGGGCAGCGTTCCAGGCAATGGCGCGGGTTCATGGTTGATGGCAGGCGCTTGCCTCCTCGGCCTTGCCACGCTGCTGGTGGCCTGTACGCCCCCGGAATCGCCGCCCGGCCTCAAGGTCAGTCCCAGTTCCTATTCCATGCTGCCCGGCTGGGGCGATGACCGGCTCGAGGAAGCGCTGCCGGCGCTGCTCAATTCCTGCAAGGTGATCCTCAAGAAGCCGGCGGAGGAACCGATCGGTCCCAAGGGGCTGGCCGGGCTTGCCGGCGATTGGCAGGCGCCCTGCGCGGCCGCCGCCGAACTGAAGGGCCGCAACGACCCGGCCCTGGCCCGGGCTTTTTTCGAACGCTGGTTCGTGCCCTTCACGGCAGTGGATATCCGCGGCAAATCGGGACTTTTCACCGGTTATTACGAGGCGGAGATCGAGGCCGCGCGCCAGCCCGATTCGCTCCACATGTACCCGCTCTACCGCGCGCCGAAGACACCGACCAAATTGACGCGGGCCGAGATCGAGGCGGGCGCCTTGCGCGGCCAGGGCCTTGAATTCCTCTGGCTGAAGGACCCGGTTGACGCCTTCTTCCTGCAGATCCAGGGCTCCGGCATCGTCAAGGTGACCGACGGGACGGAAATGCGCGTCGGCTATGCCGGCAATAACGGGCAGGCCTTTGTCGCCATCGGCAAGATCATGATCGAGGAAGGGATCATCGACCGGAAATCGGCCTCGATGCAGACCATCCGTACCTGGCTGCGCGCCAATCCGGACAAGGCGCAGGCCATGATGAACCGCAATCCGCGCTTCATCTTCTTCCGCGAGGTCAAGGAAAACGGGCCGGTCGGGGCCATGGGTGTGACACTCACCGCCGGGCGCAGTCTGGCCGTCGACCCCGCCTTCGTGCCGATGGGGCTGCCGCTCTGGCTGGATACCTCCTGGCCGATTGATCATGGCGCCGCCAAGAAGGGCTCGCCCTTGCGCCGCCTGATGATGGCCCAGGATGTGGGGACTGCCATCAAGGGGCCGGTGCGCGGCGACTTCTTCTGGGGCAGCGGCGAGGCGGCGCTCACCTTTGCCGGCAGCATGAAGAATCCCGGCAACTGGTTCATGCTCTTGCCAGTGACCGCGGCAGCGCGCAAAACTCTCGACGTCGTCGACATCGTCAGCAGCCTGAAGTGAGTACGCGTGAACAGCCAGCCCGGAACGGCCCAGCCAGTATTTAGGACGGGCGCCAATGTCGCCCTTTTTGTGACCTGCCTCGTTGACCTCTTCCGCCCCAGCGTCGGCTTCGCGGCGGTGAAACTGCTGGAGGAGGCCGGCTGCCGGGTCAGCGTGCCCCCGTCCCAGACCTGCTGCGGGCAGCCCGCCTATAATTCGGGCGACCGCAGGACGGCGGTCGATATCGCCAAGCAGACCATCGCGGCCTTTGAGGGGTTTGACTTCATCGTGGCGCCAAGCGGCTCCTGCGGCGGCATGATCAAGCATCATTACCCACAATTGCTGGGCGACGATGCGCAATGGGGCCCACGGGCCGAAAAACTTGCCGCGCGCACCTATGAGCTCACCCAGTTCCTGGCCGAGCAATGCGGCAAGACCGATTTCGGCGCGGCGCTCGCGGCCAATTGCACCTATCACGATTCCTGCTCATCCTTGCGCGAGATGAAGGTGAAGGCGGCACCGCGCGATCTCCTGAAAAAGGTCACGGGCCTCACCTTGACCGAGATGGAGGAGACCGATGCCTGCTGCGGCTTCGGTGGCACCTTCTGCATCAAATTTCCCGACGTCTCCAATTCCATGGCGGCGCGCAAGGTCGAGACCATCGATGCGACCGGCGCCGATCTGCTGCTCGCAGGCGATCTCGGCTGCCTCATGAACCTTGCCGGCAAGATGAAGCGCGACGGCAGCCATGTGCAAGTGCGCCATGTCGCCGAAGTGCTGGCCGGCATGACCCAGGAACCGGCGATTGGCGAACCGGCCATCGGCGAGGAGCGCAGCCGATGACCTTTGTCCCCACCAGCAATGCCTTCAAGGAAAATGCCACCGGCGCCTTGCAGGACAAGCCGCTGCAGGAAGCGCTCGGCATCGCGCGCTCGCATTCGATCCAGACGCGGCTCAACACCGTGGCCAAGATGCCGGAATTCGAGACGCTGCGCGATATCGGCCGCGATCTCAAGAACCACATCATCGCCAATCTCGATCATTACCTGCTGCAATTCGAGCAATCGGTGATCGATCGCGGCGGCAAGGTGCATTGGTGCCCGGACGGTGAATCTGCCCGCGCCAAGGTCTTGGAAATCTGCCGGTCGGTGAACGCCAGGACCGTCACCAAGGGCAAGACGATGATCGGCGAGGAGATCGGTATCAACGATTTCCTCTTTGCCAACGGCATCGAACCGGTCGAAACGGATCTTGGCGAATATATCATTCAACTGCGCGGCGAGACGCCCAGCCATCATCGGCCCGGCCCTCCACGTCACCCAGGCCCAGGTCGAGGAAACCTTCCGCGAAGCGCATACCGATCTCGATCCCGCACGCAATCTCGAGGATCCGGCAAGCCTGATGGCGGAAGCGCGCGAAAAGCTGCGCGCCGGCTTCCTCAAGGCCGATGTCGGCATCACGGGTGCCAATTTCCTCATCGCCGATGAAGGCGCCACCACCATCGTCACCAATGAGGGCAATGGTGATCTGACGCAAACCCTGCCGCGCATCCATATCGTGCTGGCCTCGATCGAGAAGGTGGTGCCAAGCCTCAAGGATGCGATGACCCTGCTGCGGATTCTGGCGCGCTCCGCCACCGGCCAGGAGCAGTCGGTCTACACGACCTTCTCCAGCGGCCCGCGGCGGCCGACCGATCTCGACGGGCCGGAGGAGTTCCATGTCGTGCTCATCGACAATGGCCGCTCGGCCTATCTCGGCTCCGATCTTGAGGAGATGCTGCGCTGTATCCGCTGCGGCGCCTGCCTCGATCATTGCCCGGTCTATCATTCGGTGGGCGGCCACGCCTATGGCTGGGTCTATTCGGGGCCGATCGGCTCGCTGCTGACCCCCATGCTGGTGGGTGTCGAGAACGCGAAACCGCTCCCAATGCCTCGACCCTCTGCGGTCGCTGTGAATCGGTTTGCCCGGTGCGCATCCCGATCCCCAAATTGTTGCGCAACTGGCGCGAACGGGAGTTCTCACGCGCCATCACGCCGCAGACGGAACGCTCCGGCCTGTGGTTCTGGGCCTTCATGGCGAAGCGGCCTTTGCTCTATCGCCTGGTGACGCGGATCGGAGCCCGCGCGCTGTTCAATCTCGCCGGCCAGCAGGGGCGCTTGAGCTCGGCGCCGCTCGCCTCCGGCTGGACCAAGCACCGCGATCTCCCGGCCAGCCAGGGCCGCACCTTTCATGAACAATGGAAAGCCAAAAAGGGAGCGCGGTCATGAGCACATCCGGCACCGGCCGCGACCGCATGCTGGCCTCGATCCGCGCCGGCATCAGCCGGCAGGCGGATCGCCGCCACGGCGAACCGGCACCCAGCAAACCCACGCCGCTCATCCCCGCGCGCGCCACGGCGCCGGGCGTCGATGTCATCGGCCTCTTCAAGACGCAGCTCGCCAATGCCAAGGCGACGTTGGACGAGGTGGCCAGCCGCGACGACGTGCCGGCAGCTGTCGCGCGCTATCTCGCCAACAATAATTTCGAGGCCCGCGTGCGCCTCTCGCCCGATGCGCGGGTGAGCAGCCTGTTCTGGGATAAGGCGCCGATGGTGAAAACGTCGAGCGACCGCTCCCATGGCAAGGACCCGACCAGTGTGACACCTGCCGTGGCGGCGGTGGCGGAAACCGGCACCATGGTGCTGCAATCCTCAGGAGGCACGCCGACCACGCTTCATTTCCTGCCCGACCAGCATGTGGTGGTGATTGCCAAGAGCCAGATCGTCGGCACCTATGAGGATGCGCTGGCGCGCGTCAAACGCGGCCCCGATGGCGCCCTGCCGCGCACGGTCAATTTCGTGACCGGTCCCTCGCGCAGTGCCGATATCGGCAAGATCCTCCTGATGGGCGCCCATGGGCCCAAGAAGCTCCACGTCATCGTCGTCGACGGGGAATTGTGAGCGGGACTCTCCGCAGGCTTTCCGGCGAAACCCACCAGGCGCGGTGGGAGGCATTTTTTGCGCCGCCTGACCCACGCCTTCAGAACATGGTCGTCGGCGAGTATCAGGGCTGGGTCGAGGCGGCGCCGCTGCCGGTCTTCCGCCGGCAGATGCCGGTCATCATGGTGCCGGTCATCCTCAATTTCGGGCCCGGCTGGGAAGTGGGATCGCCACGCACCGATAGCGGCGCCCTGCGGCCGTTCGATTCCTTCATCGCCGGGTTGCATGATCAATCGGCCGACACGTTGTCGGGTGGTGACGCCGCCTGCCTGCAGCTCAATCTGACACCGCTTGGCGCCTATCGCCTGCTCGGATTGCCGATGCATGAGATCGCCAATCGCACGCTTGATCTCATGGATCTGCTGGGGGCGGCGGGCGCGGATCTCATCGATCAACTGCGCCATGCCGATGATTGGCGCCGGCGCTTCGACATGCTAGACAGCTTCCTGCTCGCGCGCATCATGGACCGCGTGCCGATGGCGAATGACATCGCCTGGGCGCTCCAGCAATTGCAGCGCAGCCATGGCAAGGTCGCCATCGGGAGGCTCGCCGAGGATCTCTCCATCAGCCGCAAGCGCCTCATCAACCGCTTTCACGAGCAGATCGGCTTGCCGCCCAAGACGATCGGGCGCATCTATCGCTTCAACCGGATGCTGGCGCATCTGCAACGGCCAGTATCGAAAGGCGGGGGCCGACCCAGTCTTGCCGAACTCGCCGACCGCTGCGGCTATTACGACCAGGCGCATTTCAACCGTGACTTCCGCGACTTCGCCGGGATGGCGCCGGGCGCCTATCTCGCCGAACACGGCATTTAATCGGAAAATTTATCCAAGACCGGGTTTCGGGCCTCGTCCTAGAGTGTGTCATCAAACACGCTTTGGAGGACGACATGAGCGACACAGCCACGATTTTCCCCGCCCTCAAATACGACGATGCACCTGCCGCCGTGGCCTGGCTGCAAAAGGCCTTCGGTTTCGCAGAGCATGCCGTTCACAAAGCCCCCGATGGCGGCATTGCGCATGCCGAGATGAAATTCGGCAATGCCATGATCATGTTCGGCTCGACCGGCAAGCCCGACCCTGCCAATCCCTGGTCGACCGAACGCATGGGGATCTATATGTGCGTCCCCGATATCGATGCGCATTACGCCCGCGCCAAGGCGGCGGGTGCGGAGATCGTCCGCCCGTTGGCCGACACCAGCTATGGTGCGCGCGAATATTCGGCCCGCGATGCCGGCGGACATCTCTGGTCGTTCGGGACCTATGATCCGTGGAAGGGGTGAGGCGCGTCTAAGGACCCCTCACCCCGGCCCTCTCCCCGCAAGCGGGGCGAGGGGTTGGGGTGAGGGGTGCCGCTACTGCAGCCAGACCGGGTCTTTCAATTTCGCAATGAACGCCGCATGGGCTTCGAGTTCTTCCGGGGTGGGGGCGAACAGGCGCGGCTCGCGTACCGGGCGGCTTGAGGCAGGTCCGGCGCGCCTGGCGAAATTCATGTCGCTGGTGCCGGCATCGTCGGTGGCGAGCGTCAGACCGGTCTGGCGTCCGCCCAGCAGTTCCAGATAGACATCGGCCAGGAGCTGCGCATCCAGCAAGGCGCCATGGAGGGTGCGGTTCGAATTGTCGATGTTGAAGCGCTTGCACAGCGCATCCAGCGACGCCGGTGAGCCCGGAAACTTCGTGCGCGCCATCTTGACCGTATCAATGGCCCGCTGGAACGGGATCGCGCGCTTGCCGGACTTCTCGAGTTCATAGTTGATGAACTTCATGTCGAATTCGGCATTGTGGATGACCAGCGGATCCTCGGCGACGAAGGCCAGGAACTCATCGGCCACAGTGGCGAATGTCGGCTTGTCGGCGAGGAAGGCGGTGGAAAGGCCGTGGATGCGGAAGGCCGCATCCGGCATCTCGCGTTCCGGGTTGATGTAACGGTGGAAGTTGCGGCCCGTCGGAATGTGATTCTCGAGCTCGATGCAGCCGATTTCAGCCAGGCGGTCGCCGGTCACCGGATCAAAGCCGGTGGTTTCGGTATCGAGGACGATTTCACGCATGATGGTGCATCCGGTCGGCAGGTGTGGGCAGCGGCTGGAAGCGAAGATGCCGTGGGAAATAGCGGCTGGCAAGCATCGTCACCTGATCCGCATTTCCCGTTGTATAGGCGCGGATTTCCGCCGGTAATGCACCAAATCGCTTCATCTCCGGATGGCGGAAGAGATAGGCGGTGAGCGAGTCGGCGGTGCGCTGGGGCTGCGAGACGAGACGCGTGCTCTCGGGCAAGGCAGCGCGGAACAGATGTTCGACCAGCGGATAATGCGTGCAGCCAAGCACCACGCTGTCGAGCACAGCGCCCCCCAACTGCGCCTGCAACTCGGCCACATAGCGGGCGATCATCGGCGCCAGCACGTCTTCCTCGGCGCCAGCCTCAATGAGGCCCGCGAGATCGGGACAGGCCTGCTGGAAGACCCGGAGGCGCGGCGCGCGTTTTGCCACTTCATGAACATAGGCGCCGCTCGCCACCGTGGCGCGGGTGGCAAAGACGCCCAACGTCTCCGGCTGCCGGTCCCAATCGCTCTGGCTGGCCATTGCATGCCAGGGATTATGCGCGATCTCCTCGATCATCGGCACGAGGACGCCAAGGCAGCGGTGATGCGGGAAGTGATGTGGCAGCCATTCCTGCTGCAGGCGGCGCAAGGCAACGGCGGCGGCCGTGTTGCAGGCGAGGATGACGAGCGTGCAGCCCAGGCCGAACAGGGTCGCCACATTCGCCTGCGTCAGGGCGTAGATCTCGTCCGGTGAGCGCTGGCCATAGGGGGCGTTGGCGTGATCGCCCAGATAGATGAAGCCCTGGCGCGGCAGGCGCTGCTGCAAGGCTTGAAGGATGGTCAGGCCGCCATGGCCCGAATCAAACACACCTATCATCAAACATCTCTATCATCGAATTTACTGATCACTCCATTGAGTTTGATCGAGCAGATCGATCAATTTTTCAGCGACTGCACGACCCGCGCCAGCGCAGCGAGGGTCGGTCGACGGCCAAGGCCGGTCTCGACCACCCAATCCGCCCGGCGCCGTTTTTCCCGGTCCGGCATCTGGGCGCCGAGGATCTGGCGAAGCCGCGCCGGCGTCATGCCCGGACGTTTCAATACCCGCTGACTTTGGAGGAATTGTGGCGCCGTCACCACCACCACGCCGTCGCAGCGTTTTTCGCCGCCGGTCTCGAACAGCAAGGGGATGTCGAGCACCACGACGTCGTGCCGCTGCTGGCGGCAGCGTTGCAGGAAGCGGCGCTCCGCGTCCCGCACCAAAGGATGCAGGATGGCTTCCAGCCGCTTCATTTCCGCAGGCTGGCCGAAGACCTTGGCGCCCAAGGCCTGGCGATCAACGGCACCTTGGTTGACCACGCCGGGAAAGGCCGCCGCAACGGCGGCCACCGCCCGGCCGCCCTTGGCCAGCAAGTGGTGGACGGCGGCATCGGCGTCATGGACGGGCAGGCCGAGGGCGCGCAGCATCCGGGCCGCGGTCGATTTCCCCATGCCGATGGAACCGGTGAGACCCAGGATGCGCATGTCCATCGATTGGGGCCGGCGCTGATTCTTGTCAAGCGCGAGGCCTAACAGGCGCCCCTCACCCCAACCCCTCTCCCCGGGGGGGCGAGGGGCTTTAGATCGACCTCGCTCGATACTCCCTCGCCCCCCCCGTCGGCGAATGCCGACATTCGCCGACGGCGGAGAGGGGTTGGGGTGAGGGGTGCTTTCTGTGGGCTCTCATCACAAAACCTCGGGAAGGGCTTTGGACCAGGGCCATGATCATGGGCTATAAGACCGGGACAGATTGGTTTCCCGCCTGAAGGCAGCCCCGATTTCATGACTACAACCGGCCTCGTGGTATTCGGCCTTGTCAGCCTGCTCGCTTTGATGAGCCTGTTGCCGCCCCTGGCGGCGAAACTGCGCCTGCCTTACTCGGTACTGCTGGCGGCCATCGGCTTCATCCTGGGGGCGGTGGTGTCCCTGCGCCCCGACCTCGCTGTGCCATCGCCGATGCTCCATGACATCATCGACGCCCTGGCCAGTGTCGAGATCTCGTCCGAGGCCTTCATCCTCATTTTCCTGCCCACCTTGCTGTTCGAGGTGGCACTTGCCATCGACGTCCGGCGCCTGCTCGATGATCTGGCACCGGTCCTCACCATGGCGGTGGTCGCAGTCGTCATCTGCGCGCTGACCGTCGGCTTTGCCCTGGCCGCGGCTTCGCCCTTCGGCCTCATCGCCTGCCTGCTGCTGGGCTCGATCGTCGCCACCACGGACCCGGCCGCGGTCGTCGGCATCTTCCGCGAGGTGGGCGTGCCGAAGCGCCTCACCACCTTGGTCGAAGGCGAAAGCCTGTTCAATGACGCAGCCGCCATCGCCCTCTTTGCCCTGCTCCTGGAAATGCTGCTGAGCGGTGGCGGCGGCAGCATCGGCGACACGGTGTTCCGCTTCCTGGTGAGCTTCATCGGCGGTGCGCTCGCCGGTTTCATCATGGCGCGCGCGGCCTGCGCCCTGTTCCCCTTCCTCGGCGGCTGGCCGAAGGCGGAGATCACCCTCACCATCGCCTTGGCTTACCTGAGCTTCGTCGTGCCGGAACATTATTTCCATGTTTCCGGTGTCGTCTCCTGCGTGGTGGCGGGGCTGGTGCTGGGGTCGACCGGCAAGATCCGCATGCTGCCGCACACCTTCGAGCAGATGGAAGGTGTCTGGGGCCAGCTCGGCTTCTGGGCCAATTCGCTGATCTTCCTGCTCGCGGCCATGTTCGTGCCGCGCATCATGGAAGGCACCAGCCTCCTTGAATTCGGCTTCATCCTGCTGGTCTATCTCGCAACACTCGCCGCACGCGGCGTCACCGTCTATCTGCTGCTGCCGCTCCTCACCCGCGCCGGTCTCATGCAGCGGATCAACAACCGCATCAAGACCGTGATCGTCTGGGGCGGCCTGCGGGGTGCCGTGTCCCTGGCCCTGGCGCTGGCCGTCATCGAAAACACCGCGGTCCCGGCGCCGATGCGCGATTTCATCGCCACTTCGGTCACCGGCTTCGTGCTGCTGACCCTGTTCATCAACGGCATCACCCTGCGGCCGCTGGTCGGTTTCTTCCGCCTCAACCGTCTCAATCCGGTGGCGCGCGGCGTGCGCGACCGCGCCAAGCTGATGACGCTGGGCGATGTTGCGACCGATCTGTCCGAAATCGCGCGGGCCGAGGGGATCGACCGCGAGGTGGCCGATGCGGCCCTCTCAAGCCTCGAAGCGCGCCTTGCCGTCGCACGTGCCCGCTCCCATCGCGGTGTCGAACTGATGGCCGACGAGATGGTCAAGGTCGGCCTCACCGTCGCTGCCGCCCATGAAGTGGAGCGCTGCTTTGCCCTCCTCAATGGCCGCATCGTCGACCGGCGCATTGCCGAACTGCTGCTGCGCGAAGCCCAGCATGTGCGCGAAGCGGTGCGCGGGTCCGGGCGCCGCGGCTATGTGGCAGCGGCCGAGCGCGGGCTGGATTTTTCCCAATCCTTCCGCTTCGCCCTCTGGCTGCAGCGGACCACGCGCTATGAACGGCCCTTGACCGACGCGCTGGCCGATCGGTTCCAATTCCTCATGGCCCAGCGCCAGGTCCTGGCGGGCCTCGTGCCCTTCAGCCGCGACCGGCTGCAGCCTTTGATCGGCGAGGAGCCCTCGGCCGAGATCATCAAGCTCACCTCGCGCCGCATCGAGGCGGTCGAGGAATCGCTCCTGGCCCTGAAGCTGCAATACCCGGCCTATGCCGCGGCCCTGCAGCGGCAATATCTGGGGCGCATCGCGCGCCAGCGGGAAAGTGCTGCTTATCAGTCGCTTGCCGCCAATCTCGTGGTGAGCGGCGAGGTCGAGCGGGAATTGACGACCGAGCTGGAGCGCCATTGGACCGGGCTCGACAAGCGCTGCAAGCTTGACCCCGAGCTTTCCGCCATCGACTTGGTGAGCCGGGTCCCGATCTTCCGCGATCTCGACATCAAGCGGCAGCAATCCATCGCCCAATTGCTGACGCCGCAATTGGTGCTGCCGGAATCAAAGGTGGTGCGCCGCGGCGACAAGGGCGACGCCATGTATTTCGTGGCGTCGGGCGCCGTCCGCGTGGTGGTCGAGCCCAGCGTCGAACTGGGCAGCGGCGATTTCTTCGGCGAGTTGGCGCTGCTCACCGGCCATCCGCGCAACGCCGACGTGGTGGCGCTCGGTTTCTGCAAGCTGCTGGAGTTGAAGGCACGCGATTTCCATGCCCTGCTCGGCCAGGATGCGGGCCTCAAGGCACGCATCGAACAGGTCGCCAAGGAGCGCCTCAACCTTGGCTGATCCAAACGTGGATCGAGTTCGTTTACTCGCGCCTTGTGAAGATAGGTACTGAGGTGGGGAGAGACAGCGGCAGAATCGCTTCCGGTGATCATGAAGGACGAGTGCCATGACGGAGAAAATTGTTGACCTGAGCGATAGCCCCCGAGCGACGAGAGAACAGGCGGAACTGCTGTTGCAGTGGTGTCAGGAAGAGCAGCCAGAGCTGTACGCTCGATGGGCCGCATTGGAAATTGCAGATCAGTCGCTCGGACTTGTCGACTCAGAAGTGTTTCGTTTTGTTATACCGCATTTGAATACGGACGATTCTTCAAAGCAAACCGGCACAGTATTTGCGATGAGGACGGAAATCAGACGCCGGCATGGAGCAAAAGTATAAATTGCCTGTAGCGCAGAAGGGAATTCTATAGTGGACGATTGCATGTTCGTGGGCAGCACACTTGGCTGACCCAGAAGCAGCCGACCTAAATCCCGTGCCGACACTAAGTGCACGCGAGCGCCAGATCGCCGGTGACCGGCCGCTGTTCGGTATCTTGTGCCTGGTGGCGGCGGGCTTCGTCTTTTCCTTCTTCAATGCGATCGTCAAGCATCTCAGTGCCGAGGGCATGCCGGTGATGGAAGTGGCCTGGGGCCGCTATGTCTTTCACCTGGTCTTTGCCATCCTCTATGCCGGTGTCGCGGCACGTTTTGAACCGGCCGTTGCGGCACCGCAGGTCTCAACGCCATCGCGCTGGACCCAGCCCTGGCGCGACATGCTGCGGGCGCGCAAGCCCGGCCTCCAATTCCTGCGCTCGCTCCTCATGCTGGCGACGACCTTGCTGTTCTTCCTGGCGGTGAGCTATGTCGATCTGGCCTCGGCCACCGCCGTGGCCTTTGTCGAGCCGCTGGTCATCACGATCCTCTCCTACTTCTTCCTGCGCGAACGCGTCGGCATCCGGCGCTGGGCGGCGGTCGCGGTCGGTTTCATCGGTGTCCTCATCGTCATCCGCCCCGGCTTCGGCATGGTGCATCTCGCCATCCTCCTGCCGCTGCTCTCGGCCTCGACCGGGACCAGCTACAATGTGCTGACCCGGGTCGTGGCACGCCATGACGGCAACGCCACCTCGCTCTTCTACGCGGCACTGGTCGGCTGCCTGGTCTTGAGCTGCTTCATGCCCTTCCTGTGGCAGGCGCCAAGCTTCAACCAATGGCTCCTGCTGGCGGCTTTGGGCCTCTCCGGCGGCCTTGCCCACACGTTGGTGATCCGCGCCTTCTCCTATGCCTCGGCCTCGGTCATCGCCCCCTTCATCTATCTGCAACTGCTATGGGCCACGGCCGTGGGTTATGTCTGGTTCGACATGCTGCCGGCGGTCACCACCTGGATTGGTGGCGCTGTCATCATCGCGACCGGCATCTATACCGCCCACCGCGAACGCATCCGTGCGCTGGAAAGACTGGCGAAGATCGAGGCCGAGGCGCTATCCCCAAAGGAATAGGTGTCCTTGGCACACGCGGCGAAGTGTCGCCGCCTCGCGCATGGGGCCCACCTCTAGCCGCCCAAACATCGCCAATGCTATAAACCAGCGAAGCCAAGGCTGGCCGCAAAGAGCCGCTCAAAGCCGGTAGCCAATTCAAGGCCGGGCAGGTGCCTGCGCCGCAATGGAGGAGATGAGGCCATGAACCTCGATCAAGCGAAGAAACTCGACAAGAAGGCGTTCCGCAAATACGCCGACAAGCTGAAATTCGAAACGCGCAACTTCATCGACGGCAAATTCGTCGACGCGAAGAAGGGCCGCAAGTTCGAGACCATCAACCCGGCGACCGGTGAGATCATCGCCTCGGTCGCGCGCTCCGATGCGTCCGATGTCGACTTGGCGGTGAAGGCCGCGCGGAAGGCGTTCAAATCCGGTGTCTGGTCAAGGATGGCGCCGCGCGACCGCATGACGGTGATCTACAAGTTCGGCAAGCTGATCGAAGAGAACGCGCTCCAGTTCGCCCTCCTCGATTCAACCGACATGGGCAAGCCGATCAGCGAAATGCTGAACATCGACATTCCCGGCGCCGCCATGACCTTCCAGTATTTCGGCGAAACGATCGACAAGATCGAGGGCACCGTCACCGCGACGGCACCGACGGAATTTCATTACATCCTGCGCCAGCCCTTGGGTGTGGTGGGCTGCATCGTGCCGTGGAACTATCCCCTCATGATGGCGTCCTGGAAGATCGCCCCGGCGCTGGCCGCTGGCAATTCGGTGATCCTGAAGCCTGCTGAGCAATCGCCGCTGTCCGGCAATTTGCTTGCCAAGCTGTTCATGGAAGCCGGCGGTCCGGCCGGGGTGCTCAACATCGTGCAGGGTCTCGGCGAAGAAGCCGGCAAGGCGCTGGCGCTTCACATGGATGTCGACAAGATCGGCTTCACCGGCTCCACCGACGTCGGCAAGCTGATGATGATCTATGCCGGCCAGTCCAACATGAAGCGCGTCACCACGGAATGCGGCGGCAAGACACCGCAGATCGTGACCAGGGACGCACCCGACCTCGACGTGGCGGCGCAATATGCGGTCAACGGCATCTATGGCAACCAGGGCGAAGTCTGCAATGCCGGTTCGCGCATCCTGGTCGATGCCAAGATCCATGACGAATTCGTGGCAAAGTTCCTGGAGAATGCGAAGGCCAGCTTCAGCCCGGGCGATCCACTCGACCCCGCGACCACGATGGGTCCGCTGGTGACCAAGGAACAGCAGAAGCGCGTGCTGGGCTATATCGACATCGCCAAGAAGGAAGGGGCGAAGCTCAGCCTCGGCGGTGCCGTGCCCAAGGGCATGGAAAAGGGCTGCTATGTGGCACCGACCCTGTTCACGGGCGTCAACAACAAGATGCGCATCGCGCGGGAAGAAGTGTTCGGCCCGGTCGGTACCATCCTGCCGTTCAAGAAGCTCGACCAGGCGATCGAGATGGCCAATGATTCGATCTATGGCCTTGCTGCCTCGATCTGGACCTCGGACGTGTCGGTCGCCCACAAGGCGGCGCGCGACATCGAGGCCGGCATCGTCTGGGTCAATTGCTTCGACCATGGCGACATGACCTCGATCTGGGGCGGGTTCAAGCAATCGGGCATGGGCCGCGACAAATGCCTGGAGACGCTCACCACCGTCACCCAGACAAAATCGGTCTGGATGCATATCGGCGGCTGACCCGCCGCAGAAGCAATCTGAGATGGTGGGGCGGCAGGTCAACCTGCCGCCCATTCATCGCCCGGTTTCGGGGCAAGGGCCATGGAATAGCCGGCGATGCCGGCCCGACAGTTGCGAGGAGCGGCTATGCGCGAGGGTCTTTGCATTCGCCTGGCGACGGAAGCCGATCTCCCGGCGCTCACGGCCATGACGCGCGCCTTCAACGATTATCTTGATATGCTTCACGGTGCTGCGCCCGCAGATGACGCCGCCGAAATCGCCGCCGCCGCCATGGCCCGTCTGGCTTCCTTCGCCTTTGGCCCGAAATCCATTTGTACGGTTCTGATCGCCGAGCTGGAGGGGGAAGCAATTGGCTATCTCACCTATTTCATCGGCGTCTTCATGGATGACGCGACCCCGACGCTGCACGTGGCCGACTTCTTTGTGAGCGCGCCGCATCGACGGCGCGGTGCCGGGCGGGCGTTGATGCTGGGAGCGCACCGGATAGCTCAGGATCTGGGTGCTTCCAGACTGTTCTGGACAGTGTGGCGCCGGAACCATGATGCCATCCGCTTCTATGACAAACTCGGCGCCGTCCTCGAGCCGCAAGATGGATCGGTTCTGATGGAGTGGCGGGTCTAGGACGTTCCGGATATTGGCGGAAGCGCCGCTCATGACGTCGATCTGGGGCGGGTTCAAGCAGTCCTGCATGGGTCGCGACAAGTGCCTGGAGACGCCGACCACCGTCAACCAGCCGCTCTTTTTCTTTGCATCGGAAAATTGCCTACGTCATAGAATTGCAGGTGGCGGGAGCGGGAAATGTTCTCGTGACACAGATCGAGGATCGCCCAGGTGAGTCTACGCTCGACCGCAGCCGCAGCCCTAATTGTCGCTATCCCATCGCTTGCCGGTTTTATCTTGCCTGCCCGCGCCGATGCGGCCGCTCAGTGCATGGCGAGCCTCTCGCCCGATGGCACATTGCACGCCAGCGCCGATGCCGCCAAAGTCGCCAGCGCCTGCCTCGATGCGGCGAACGGCGGCAGCGTTTCGGCATTTTACCTGGCCGGCCTGGTGCTGGAACAAGGTATCGGCACGGCCAAGGACCCCGGCAAGGCGGAGAGCTGGTATCGCAAGGCGGCTGCCAAAGGCCAGCCACAGACGCAATCCCTGGCGCAATTCGCGACCGGACGAATAGCTGAAGCCCAGGGCAAGCATGATATTGCTTTGGGCTGGTACAGCCGTGCGGCGCTCAAGAATAACGCAGCCGCTGCCGATGCCCTGCGCCGCCTGCGCACCGAGGATCCTGCCGCGGTGTGGGCGGCGGCGGAATACACAATCATCATCGACCCCAGCCTCGGCAGCGATGATGATTTCATCAAGTTCGGCTCTGGCATCGTCATTGGCGACGGCGTCGTTCTCACCAACGAACATGTGGTATCGGGCTGTGATCAGATGGCCGTGGCGCCCGGCCTGCCGGCACGGATCCTGGCCGCGGACGCAAATTCGGATCTGGCCGTTATCAAGACCAGCATACCGCTGGGCGACCCCGCAGCCATCGTGCCGGATGACACGTTGAGCGTGGAGATGGACCTCTATACCGGCGGCTTTCCGGGAGTTGGCACGGCTGAACCGACCTTTGTCATGACCACCGGCCGCCGGTCAGAGCGCAAGGTCTCCGGCGACGACATGGATCTCTACTGGCTGCTCAGCAACCAGATCGATCCGGGAAACAGCGGCGGCCCGCTGATGGATTCCAGCGGCCGCGTCGTTGGCGTGGTATCCGCGGAATTGCCGGTGACGGGGATTGTGAAGAAGAGCGCCCCGGTCGGGCTCAAGGAAGGCATGGCGGTGCGGGCGGGGGTCGTGCGCGCCTTCCTCGACAGTCACGGCATTGCCTATCGCACGGTGGCACAGGGGCCTGTGACCAATGCGGCAGCGGACATGAAGCGTCATGCCGCTGCCGTCTCGGTCCTAGTCGAATGCTTCGTCAAATAGCGCTCGTTAGCGCGCGTCGGCCCGCAGCGAGAGCTGGTTCAAAAGGCCGCTTCGATCACCCACCGGCAAGCTCTCCTCCGGCGGGGCCGATGGCGTGGCAAGCGATGCGCGGATGTGGTTGATCTCGCCGCTGATGCGGCCCAGCACGTCGCGCTTCAACGGCGCCACCTGCAGCCGCTCGGGACGCTTCTCGCCGGGCATGACAAAGCCATGGGGCGTCGCCGGCACGAAGCCGAAGCGCTTGTAATAGTCGACATCACCCACCAGCAGCACCAGGTCGTGGCCCATTTCGGCGGCACGTTCGAGGGTGCGGAAGGTGAGGGTGCGGCCGATGCCCTTGCCGGCGAGGCGCGGCGTGATGCCGAGGGGCCCCAGGAGCAAAGCCGGGTGGTTGGTGGCGCCGACCAGGATCGGCCAATAGCGGATGGTGCCGACCACGTCATCGCCCATCATGGCGACGTAAGAGAGCTCGGCAACGGGTGCCACACCCTCTCGGAACAGATAGGAAGCCTTGTCGAACCGCGCCGGCCCGAACACGGAATCGAGCATCTGCTCGACCTGTCCGGTCAACGCGGCGGTTTCAGGCTTGATGGTGAAGCTCGGGGTGCCAGTGTTCTGGTTGTTCATCGAGAGATCCTCGTCAGATAAGCGGTTGGGAAATGTGAGCAGGCCTTGGCATCGGCCCGCTTCCGCTTCGGATCTCCGGGGTGTCAGCGACGCCCCATCACATCCAATGCATCTCGCGCAGCCGATTTCGACACCAGCCGGGGAAAACCCAGGATGGTGGTCGACGATCGTCGTCGGAGACACAGGGTGGACATGGAATAGCCTTCCGGCTGTTGCAAGTGGAGGGTTACATAAGGCAAACAGCCCCCTGAATCCATAGATAATTTATGGCCGGGCAATGACATTTGCGTGTTGCAGCTATGTGGTGAGGGCGTAGCCCGGCCGTGCGCGCGAGATCACCGAACGACGGTGACGGCTTTGCAAGGTGTCACCGAACGACGGTGACGGGGCAGTGCGCATAGGTGACGATGTCCGAGGCGACCGAGCCGATCAGCAGGCGGGCGGCCCCGGTTCGCCCGGCCGATCCGGTCACGATGTGGTGGTAGGAGTTCTTTTCGGCGTAGTCGACGATGGTGCGCGCAATGTCGCGGCCCGGCGCCCGCACGGCGGCGATCCGCCGCAAACCGCCCTTCAGGGCCAGCTCGACGGCCGTCAGCAGCGATTTGTCCACCGGCAGCTTGCCCGCCAGCAGGGCGGCGGAATCCCAGACCGTCGGCGTGTCGCCGTCATCGCCGTCGACCACGGTCACGAAGGAGAGCGGCAGCGACAGGCGCTGCGACAGTTCGATGGCGAAGGCCACGGTCTTGGTGGCGGGGACCGATCCGTCCGTCGCACAGAGAATCTTGTCCATGGTGACACTCATCGTCTGCGTCCTTCTCGTTGCCTCACGCGCCAGGTCCGATGCCCGCGCCTGTCAGTCCTCACGGCGCAACGGCCGTGACAGCAATCCCTCGACCTCGGCGCCGAGGCTGCTTCCCAGATGCAGGATGCGATTGACGGCTTCGGCAATCGGCATCTCGACACCCAGTTTGCTGGCCAGGGTCACGACGGCGGGTGCCGTGGTAACGCCTTCGGCGACGCTCTTTCGGGCCGCCAGGATGTCGGCCAGCGCCCTGCCCTGGCCCAATTCCATGCCCAGCGACATATTGCGCGATTTTGGCGAAGAACAGGTTAATACCAGGTCACCAAGCCCGGCGAGGCCCATCATCGTCTCCGCCCGCCCGCCTTTGGCAAGGGCAAGGCGCGAAACCTCGGCCAGGCCCCGGGTAATGAGGGCGGCGCGGGCATTGTCGCCGAGCCCGGCACCCATGACCAGGCCGCAGGCGATGGCCAGCACGTTCTTGACCGCCCCGGCCACCTCGACCCCCAGCAGATCGCTGGAGCCATAGGGGCGGAAGCCGCCATGGCTGAGGGCAGCCATCAACGCGTCAACAAGGGACATGTCCTCGCCGGCGATGGCCACGGCCGTCGGCAGGCCACGCGCGACATCGGTGGCAAAGCTCGGCCCGGACAGGGCCGCGACCCGGACGCCGGGCAGAGCCTCGGCGGCGATTTCATGGAGCAGCAGGCCGCTCGACTGCTCGATCCCCTTGGCACACAGAACCAGCGCCGTATTCGGGTGCCAATAGGGCCGGGCCGCGGCACAGAAGGACCGGAAATGCTGCGCCGGCTGGGCGAAGAGCACGGCATCGGCATCGAGCGCCCGGCCCAGGGCGGAGGTCAGTTGAAGGTCGTCAGGGAGGGGGATGCCGGGCAGGTAATCCTTGTTGTCGCGGGTTTCCGCCAATTGCCGGATCAGCGCCTCGCGCCGTGCGAAGAGCTGGGTCGCGCGGCCGGCACGACAGGCAATGAGCGAGAGTGCCGAACCCCACGCGCCGGCACCGATGATCGAGACGCGGGCGATGTTCATCGCAGAAGGAACCCACTGGCCAGCGGGTCCTCCGGCTCGACCGTGAAACTGGCGCGGCCGGTGTAGTAGGCATGCCCCGCCACCTCGGCCCGGACGGCCGGAAAATCGCCGGCGCCAAGATGGGCAACGACACGGCCCTGGAAGATGCTGCCGGTGACGCTTTCGAACCGGCGCCATTCCTGATCGGCGACTTGGCCACGTGCTGCCATCAGCGCCAGGCGTGCGGTGACGCCGCTGCCCGTGGGGCTCCTGTCCACCTCATTGGCGGCGAAGACGCAGATATTGGCCGTGGGCTGCGCGGCACCATCTCCACCATCCGTCAGGATCGTGCCATAGAGGAAGGCGAGGTCGGGGTTGTCCGGATGATGCAGCTTTACCTGCGCCTGCACGGCCGCGGTGACGGCACTGGCGGCGGCGACCAGCTCGGCGGTGGTCGAACGGCGCACGTCGAGGGCAAAGGCGCTGGCAGGCAGGATGGCGTAATAGGCGCCGCCATAGCCGATGTCGAGGGTGAGCTTGCCTTTCCCCGGCAGCTCGACGGTGACATCGCGGGCGAAGGCGAAGGCCGGCACGCTGACGAAGCTGACGCGGCCCTTTTCCGGTCCCGATGCGGCGACACTCACTTCGACCAGCCCGCAGGGGCATTGCAGGTTGAGTTTGGCCATGCCGTCGGGGCCGGGGTGGATCAGGCCCTGGTCGAGCGCATAGCGGCCAAGGGCGATGGTCGCATGGCCGCACATGGTGCTGTAGCCTTCATTGTGAATGAACAGCACAGCCATGTCGGCGCCGGGCAGATCGGGCGCCACCGGCAGCACCCCGTACATATCATAGTGACCGCGCGGCTCGAACATGATCAGCCGGCGGAAGGCGTCGAGATGATCGCGGGCAAAACGCCGCTTTTCCAGGATTGTGCCGCCGGAAATGGTTGGATAGCCCTTGGTCACGATACGCACGGGCTCACCCCCGGTATGCATATCGATCGTCTCGATCCTGGTATCTGCCCCCGGAACCTGCTGCCCCGGCTGGATTGCGGCATTCATCGACGGACGCCTCTCAAATTTGCGCTGCTGGCCTACCGCCTGTAATCTGCCGGCCCAGGATTATCAAGGCAAAGATCACCATGCTTGGCGACCACGGAACCGGCTGTTCATGACGCGCATTCTAGCCCTGCTGATGATGTTGCTGGCGTTCCACACAACCCCGGCCATGGCGCAATCCACCCGAATAGCCATCACCGTCGCCTTGCCGGATGGGCCGCCGACGCGGACGGTGGGCCTTCTCATCGCCCAGCGGCGCGGATACTTCATGGAAGCTGGCCTGGATGTGACCCTAAGCCCGGCGCGCTACGGCCGGTCGCCTGTCGAGGCCCTGGTCGACAACAGCGCCGATCTCGCCGTTGAAATCATGCCGCTTGCCCTGGTGGCGCGCGCCAGGGGCGGCGATGTTGTGCATGTCGCGCAATTCTTCCAGCGATCCACGTTGAGCCTGATGTGCCGCAAAACGGTCGACCAGCCCATGAAGCTCGCTGGTCACAATGTCGGTGTCTGGCTGGATGGCTGGGAGAGTTCGTTCTACGCCTGGCTGTCGCGTCTGGGCCTCAGCTATTTCGCGACCGGCGGCGGCGTCACCATTGTGCGGCAGGGAACCGATGCCGAGATCTTCCTCGAGAACGAGGTTGATTGCCTCACCACCACCAGTTATCGGGCCCCCTTTGCCCTGGCATCGCTGGGCGAAGGCCGTGCTGGGCTGATCACCTACAGCTACCAGGATCTCGACCTTGGCATGCTTGAAGACGGGCTCTATGCGCGCAGTGCCGACCTCGCCAATCCCGCCAAGGTCGACGTTTTTGCGCGGTTTCTGACAGCGGCCGCCCGCGGCTGGCAAAGCCTGCAGGACGATCCCAGCCAGGCGGAACGTATGATCCTGGAACAATCGGCGCCGGACAAGCTCGACCCGGATTCAGTCGCTGAATCGCTGGCGGCGGTGTCAAAGGCGGTTGCCGCCGGCACGGTTGAGATTGGCACGCTCGACGATGCCGCCTTTGACCGAACAGTCAACTTGTTGCTGACCGGTGCGCCGGAGCCAACCCTGACATCCGCGCCGGCTGGCGCCGTCAGCGCAATCCTGCGCCAACGACCCTAGTCGCGATTGTAGATCGGCAGCTCACTGAGCGGCCGCCCACGGCGAAAACCATGGCGCCCGGTGGGCGTCTTTTCCACAGCGACGGTAAAGGCCATGCGGGGCTCATTGTGCGCGTAGAACAGGTAGCATTCCTGCCCGCTCAGCGATTGGCACTGGGTTTGCGCGATGCCGCTGAAGTTTCCGGGACTGCACAGGATGTCCGGGCAAAAGACATAGTAGGAATTGGCGCCATCGGCGCTGACGGCAAAGGCGCCGCGCAGATTAGGGTAGATCTTGCCCAGATATTCCCGCAGCGAGGCATTGGTCGACTGGCTGATGACAAAGGGATCCTGCCCGGCGGCCGGGGCCGGGCGCGTCTGCACACAGGCGCTGGCCAGCATGGTCACGCTGGCCAGACCGGCGACAGTGCCGTAGCGGCGCAGCTTGGTCAGGAACGTAGTCGGTTTCGGCACGGTCATTTTCTGCTCCTTGGGAACAACTCTTGCTTCCTAGGTAGCGAGACATGGTCGCGACCACAAGTGATCCAGTTCACAGTTGGTGCAATCCGGCCCTCCCCCGACCCAGTGGCGACGGGATTCCGGGCGGCTAGTCGAGGGTCCGGCGATAGCGGATCATGGCCAGGATGGCCGCGAGGAGCAGGAACAGCATGATCGGCCACAGATCCGGCCAGATGTCCGGCCAGCCGTTTCCCTTGAGCAGGATCCCCCGCACGATGCGCAGGAAATGGGTGAGGGGCAGCACCTCCCCGATCGCCTGCGCCCAGCCCGGCATCCCGCGGAAGGGGAACATGAAGCCCGAGAGCAGCATCGACGGCAGGAAGAAGAACAACGACATCTGCATCGCCTGCAGCTGGTTGGTCGACATGGTCGAGAAGGTGAAGCCGACGGCCAGATTGGCGGCGATGAAGATGATGGCGGCGAGGCTGAGCAGCGGCAGCGACCCCACCAGCGGCACGGTAAACAGATAGCGCGCCGCCACGATGATGATGGCGACCTGCACATAACCGACCACGATATAGGGCAGGATCTTGCCCAGCATCACCTCCATCGGCAGGACCGGCATGGCGAGGAGATTCTCCATCGTGCCGCGCTCGCGCTCGCGCGTGACGGCAAGCGACGTCATCATGACCATGGTCATGGTGAGCACGACGCCCATCAGGCCGGGCGCGATGTTGTATTGCGTGATGCCCTCGGCGTTGTAGCGCTTGTGCAACCTCACTTCGAACGGCGCCGCCGCGCTCTGCAGATCGGCGAGCGCGCCTTTGAGATCATGGACCAGGGCGGAGACATCCAGCCCCTGCAAAGCTGCCACCGCGTTCCCGGTGGCGACCGGGTCGGTGGCGTCAGCCTCGACCAGCAAGGCTGGCTGCCTGCCGCGCACCAGGTCCTCGGCAAAATCCGGCGGGATGTGCACGGCGAATTGCACGTCGCCCCGCCGTATCAGGCGATCGGCGGTGGCTGCGTCAACCGGCGCGCTGATGAAACGGATATAGCCGGTATGCTCCATGGCGCGCAGCAGCGACCGGGCGAAGACCGAATTCTCGGCCACGACGGCAACCGCCGGCAGGTTCTTCGGGTCGGTGTTGATGGCATAGCCGAACAGCAGCAGCTGCAGCAGCGGGACGCCCATCATCATGCCGAAGGTCAGGCGGTCGCGCCGCATCTGGATGAATTCCTTCACCAGGATGGCCCAGAAGCGGGATGGCGAGAACAGCTTCATTGCCTCTCGACTCGCCCGTTGCCGTCGATATCGGCCATCAGCTGGATGAAGATGTCCTCAAGGCTGGGACTTGACCGCGCCCAGTGCAGTTCAGGCCGCTGGCGATAGGGCGCGATGCTGGCTTCGAGCGCGGCTGCGTCACGCCCGCAGACATGAAGGACGGTGCCGAAGGCCGCGACCGTGTCGATGCCCGGCAGTTGCTGCAGCTCGCGCGACAGCAGATGCAGGCCCGGTCCCTCGACCGACCAGGTGGCAAGGCCGTGCGCTGCCAAGACCTCCTTGATGGTGCCCTTGGCAATCAGGCGGCCATAGGCGATGTAGAGAATCTCGTGGCAGCGTTCCGCCTCATCCATGTAATGCGTGCTCACCAGCACGGTGAGGCCGGCCCCGGCCAGGGCATGGATCTGATCCCAGAAATCGCGCCGGGCTTTGGGGTCGACGCCGGCGGTGGGTTCGTCCAGCAACAGCAATTCCGGTTCATGGAGAATGCAGGCGGCAAGCGCCAGGCGCTGCTTCCAGCCACCCGACAATTGCCCGGCAAGCTGTCTCTGCCGCGCGGCAAGGCCCAATCGCTCGAGCGCCCCGTCAACGCGTTGGCGCAGGCGGTTGAGGCCATAGACGCGCGCCACGAAATCGAGATTCTCGCGGATGGTGAGGTCCTCATAGAGGCTGAAGCGCTGCGTCATGTAGCCGGTGCGGCGCTTGATCTCGGCAGCCTGGCTGCGGATATCGAAGCCAAGGCAGGATCCCGACCCGGCATCGGGCGTCAGCAGGCCGCACAGCATGCGCAGGGTGGTCGTCTTGCCGCTGCCATTGGGGCCGAGGAAGCCATAGATCTGTCCCTTGCCGACGCGCAAGGCGACATCGTCGACGACCCGCTTGCCGTCGAAGGACTTGGTCAGCCCCTGCACATCGATGACGGCCTCGCTCATGAGCCGGCTTGGAGTGGACGCGCATCGACCGGTTGGCCGGGATGCCATTGGAAGTCCGCGGGCGCCCCCGCATCGGGCCTTGCCTCGATCAGGAAGACCAGCTTGGCGCGGCTGGTATCGCTGTAGATCACCGGCGGTGTGTATTCCGCTTCCGCCGCGATGAAGTCGATGGTGGCGGAAAGGCCGCTCGGGCAGCCATCGCAACTGACCGCGAGCTTCTCGCCGACACGGTACGAGCCAAGCTCCACCTCAGGGACATAGAGCCGCAGCTTGATGTTCCCTTGCGGCAGCAATTGCAGAACCGGTTTCTCCGCCGCGACCTCCTCGCCCAGGCGATAATAGACGTCCTCGACGCGGGCGTCGGCGGGCGCCACGGCCCGGCGTTCATCAAGCGACCATTGCGCCTCGGCCACCGCGGCGCGAAAGGCGTCGACCGCCGCCTGCTGTGCTGCTATCCGGTCGGCGCGCGCCGGCAGGCCGGCAGCTTCCAGGCGGGCCGTCATTTCAGCGATGAGGCCGCGGTCTTCCAGGATGGACGCCTCGGCGGCGTCGAGATCTTCCGTGCCGACAATGTTGCTCTTGACGAGTTCGCGGCGCCGCTTGACGCGGGGCTCCGACAGCATCAGCGAGGCGCGGGCCGAATCCAATTGCGCCTTGATGATCGCCAGTTCTTCGGGTCGCTCGCCAAGCTTCAGATCCGCCAATGTCCGCTCCGCCGCTGCGAGGTCGGCCTGCGCCTTGGCCAGTCGCGCTTGCGTCGCCGTCTCGTCGAGCGTGAACAATCCGGCGCCCTTGGTGACCTGGTCGCCGCGCTTGACCGCGATCTCGGTCAGGCGGCCGCCCTCCGGCAGGGCCATGTAGATATAGTCGCCCTCGACATAGCCGAGCAGCCGGTCATCCGGCGCCCTCTCGCAGGCGGCGATGGCAAGCAGCGCAATGAGAGCGAAGGTTCTGACAGCGCGCATGACGGTCTCCGGACCATGAACTGGGGAGCGCGAGATTGAATGTCGAATCGGGAATACTATAAGGTCATTGCCGGCCGACTGGCCAGATCGGGAACCAAAAGGATATTCTGTTATGAGCGGGAGCGGGCAAAAACCGGTGGTGAATGAACTGGGCCAGGAAATCGGCTTTCCGGTGCCCGGCTGGACCGCGCGGCCACGTCCACCGCGTGCACCCCTCGACGGGCGCTTCGTCCGGATCGAGATGCTGGATGCGGAGAAGCACGCCGCGGACCTCTATGCCGCCAACGCAAAGGACCGCGAGGGCCGCATCTGGACCTATCTGCCCTATGGACCCTATGACGACGAAAAGGTCTATCGCGACTGGGTTGCCGCCATGGCGAAATCCGAAGATCCGCTGTTCCATGCCATCATCGACAAGGCGACGGGCAAGGCCAGCGGTGTGGCGAGCTATCTGCGCATCGAGCCTGCGGTCGGCGTAATCGAGGTCGGGCACATTAATTATGCGCCGGCCCTGCAACGCACGGCGGCCGCCACGGAAGCCATGTATCTCCTGATGAAGCGTGTCTTCGACGAGCTTGGCTATCGCCGCTATGAATGGAAATGCGATGCGCTGAATGGCCCGTCCCAGGCCGCGGCCGGGCGCCTGGGCTTCATCTATGAAGGCACGTTCTGGCAGGCCACGATCTATAAGGGCCGCAACCGCGACACGGCCTGGTATTCGATCATCGACAAGGATTGGCCGAAAATCCGCGCCGTCTACGAAGCCTGGCTGGCGCCGGATAATTTCGACGCTGCCGGCCAGGCGCGGCAACGGCTCTCCTTCATGATGGAGTCGGCCCTCGCCTGAGTGCGGTCCTTCGGATCAGGGCATCTTCGAGGCGAGCCTGATCGTCTCGCCATCGACAACGAACCGGCCATTGCCCTGGTGATGGATGGTGCGCGGCTTCTTGTGCCTGGGGTCGTGCCAGGCCTTCACCACTTCCAGGATGAAGAGGCTGTATTTGTTGGTGAGCCTTGTATCGGCGACCCTGCATTCGAGATTGGCGAAACACTCACCGATCAGCGGGGCCGCTACCTCCTGCGCCGGTAACTTCGTCAAGCCGAAAGCGGCGAACTTGTCGATCTTGCTGCCCGATACGTTGCCGATCTTCACCACGGTCGGCGCCAGCTCCACCGACGGAATGGCGATGACGCATTCGCTGGTCGCGCGCAGGGCGGCGAAGCTGAAATCGGCACTGCTGACGACGCAGGCCACCAGCGGCGGCTCGAACTCGACCATCATATGCCAGGACATGGTCATGACATTGGCCCTGCCCCGATGCGCGGTGGTGAGCAGCACCACCGGCCCTGGTTCCAGCAATTGGTAGACCTTGGGCAGAGGGAAGTCTTTCATCCTGGTCGATCCTCATGCTTTGCCGGACCAAACTAGGGCAGGTGCGACGCGCGACCAAGACGTTACGCAGCAAAACACCCGCCGGCGCAGTAGCTAGGCGCCGGCGGGTGATCTCTCGGCCTTACAGCAGGCCTTCGGCCTTCAACGCCTGCTGTACCTTCGGGCGCTGGGCGATGCGGTCCATATAGGCGCCAACATTGGCAAAGCCGGCGAGATCGACACCGACATGCTTTGCCCAGTTGCTGACCGTGAAGAGATAGGCGTCGGCCACCGTGAACTGGTCGCCGAGCAGATACTGCTTGCCGGCAAGCTTCTGGTCGAGGAACGCATAACGCTCGGCAAGCTGCGCCTTGGCCACCGGCTTGTAATCCTCCGGCGTGGTCGGCTTGAACAGCGGGCTGTAGCCCTTGTGGACTTCGGAGGTGATGAAGTTGAGCCATTCCTGCAGCTTGTAGCGCGCCCTGGTGCCGTTGCCGGGGGCGAGGTTGCTGGCAGGGGCGAGGTCGGCAAGGATCTGGGCGATGATCGGTCCTTCGGTCACGATCTCGCCGTCATCCAGCATCATGGTCGGCACCTGGCCCTTGGGGTTGATGGCGCGGAAATCGGTGCCGTCTTCCAGGGTCTTGGTCTTCATATCGACCTTGAGCAGGTCCAGGCTGATGCCGGCTTCGAGGGCCGTGATGTGGGGCGAAAGTGAGCACGCGCCCGGGGAATAGAATAGTTTCATGGGGGTTTTCTCCAGATTTTCCGGCCACTTGCGGCACAAATCGAGGGGGGATGGGCCGGCGTCACGATGATTAAATGCAGTTGCATATATTGTCAAGACTCATGCAGATGCATATAGTTACCAGATGGATACCGCCGCCCCCGCCACCGACCAGGAAGTTTCGATCTGCCCCTTTGTGGCGGGTGCCTGGGCGCGTCTGCTGCGGGTAGCCCCCATCTTGCAGGCCGCGGTCGAGGCGGATCTGAAGGCGGCAGGCCTGCCGCCGCCCCAATGGTATGATGCCCTGGCGGCGCTCGAACGCGCGCCCGAACACAGCCTCGTCCCGGGGGAAATCGAGCGCGATCTGCTCCTCACTCAATGCACCACATCCCGCCTCATCGACCGGCTGGAGGCGGAAGGGTTGGTCGTGCGCCAGATCAACCCCGACGATCGCCGCCGCCAGACCATTCGCCTCAGCGAATCCGGCCGGGCGCTGCTCGCCCGTATCTGGCCGGTCTATGCCGGGGCGATCGAACGCCATGTCGGCCGCAAGCTTGCTGGCGAGGATGCCAAGGCTCTCATCCGAATCCTGGAAAAACTGGCCTGATCTGCCAAAGCCCGTTTTGCCATCGGGAAAGAGCGTTGCTATAACCAGCCGCAACGTCCCCGTAGCTCAGCAGGATAGAGCGCCGGTTTCCTAAACCGTAGGTCGGAGGTTCGAATCCTCTCGGGGACGCCATCTTCATTCATGATAAAATAATAAATATAAATCAATTAGTTACTGTAATTTCGCAAATCTGATCCATACAGGTCTTCCATACATATTCATAGGCCAGTTGGCTGTGGTGTAGCCGCTCTCGTCGAGAGGGCAGCACTCGTACTGTGCAGACACCCGAAGCGTTGAGATGGGTGGCCCTAAGCACCAGCGCGTGGTTCAGCGGGAGCTGGGGGTGGGGGAAGATTTGCAGTAACCCGAAGTCGGATTGGACACGCAGGATCTCGTTGGTCTGCGCTAATGTCCTCGATCAGCAGATTTCCGAACGGGGTGTGTTTAAGAACGGCATCTGCGAGTACATCCTCCGCGAGGGATAGGAGATTATGGAGGATCGTATTCATGTCGAGGTATAGATCGGACGCCGGTTCTCCGGTGCGGTTCCAGGTCGGATGAAAGAACATCCCACGCTCATCTGACTTTTCTTCGACATTAGTTATCTCCAGCGAACCTGAGTATCCACCCGGATGCTCGACAGCGTTCCGCTTCTTTATCGTTTCATCCGTCCAGACAACTTCGCTGGCGAGCATCTCTGTCAAGCTATCCGTTGCACCGAATTTAGCAGTCGCCCATTTCGCGAGTTCGCTCTGCCCTTTCTCCTTTAAGTCGGCGAAGTGTGACGCCTGGTCCAGCTCGCATCCGTCCAGGATTTTGAAGACCTGGAGTAAGTCGCGAAGATAATTCTTCGCATTGTAGAGATAGTTCTCAACTCGAGGACGAAGCCGCAGGATATGAGGCATCGGGGCGCGAGGATCGTTCGCTTCGGTGAAGCGGTGAACTTGGGCTGCACCATCTTCACGAAGCTCGTCGTAGATGCGATGACATTCCAGCAGCGTCGGCATCAATGTCTCGATGTACAACCCATTGACCGCATCGCGCACCGGGGGTTCGACATCTAACCATTTCGTGAGTTCGCCTGTCTGGACACCCAGGCGTGCGACCGCAGGGTGTCGGGTGCCAACGTCCGAGACCTGCCGCATTTCGAATGCGCCGCGCCCACCGCCCCCGCCTCCAGGGCCTAACCTAAACATTGTGCTGTTTGCCCCTCTGCCAAAAGATGCTTTCGGAGACTCTTTCACAACGGGCAGCTGATTGACAGCGAGCGTGAACGAGAACATCTGTAGAACATCATATCGAGTGCCGCGATGTTCAGCCTCAACTGTCTCGACAACCTCCTCCCCTACCGCCTCTATGTGACTTGCGACTTTTGCCAGCGGGTGCGGAATTGGGAGCCGTGGGAACTGATCGCCAAAATCGGCAGCCCCGCGCTGCCATCCAGAAGCGGCGCTGGCTCCTCTGGTGACCGGCTCCGACGCTTCGCTGCTACTGCAGCCCGACCCGGCGATCATGGGGAAGCCCGTGCCGACGCTGGTGAATGCGGTCAAAAAACAGGGCCTGGCCCTAGTGGCAGAGTTGCCCGATCCGGCCCTCAGACTGGAATGAGGCGCCTGTAAATTCCCCGTTGGGGCGCTTGAGGATTTTGTTCTCCAACTAACTGAGCTTGCTGCGATTTATCGAGAGAGCCCTTTTTGGGGACCTATAGCTAGGGAACGTATGCCGATTTGAGAGCCAAACAACACCATCGAAGTCCACAGAAGCCCCCCAGCTCAGCAGACCATTTTGTCGGACCTAGACCTAGATAGAACCGAGTTACTAGCCGCCACTATTTAGGGTGTTCCCCGTGCGCGACCCCCTGTTGGGTCTCAGTTTGTTTCGTATTCAAGTTCAACAACCCCCCGAGGAGATTCCATGTTTGCCAGTCCATTGGCATTTCGCCCAACCCCCACTGAGACCGCTGCGATGGCATCCATCAGCCGCGCATACGCCGCCCGCTTCAATATCGCCTTCGTGAATCGCAGCGATGTCGTCCGGCTTGCCCTCCGGGCGGCGGCACGTCTTGCCGAAGAGGGGACGCTGTTTGACGCCCTTTGCGGCCTCCACCGGCCCGTCGAGGGCATAGAGATGGGTCCAGCAGTCATCCCCGTCATGATCGCTATGGCCGTTGCCAGCGCGGCTATGACGGCTATGCAAGCCCGCCAGCAAGCTAACGATGCTGCCAAGCAAGCCACGGCAGAAGCCAAGGCTGCGAACAAGAACGTCGACACTCAGTACCCAGCAGGGCCTGGAAACCCGTTTGGACCGCTACCGCAGCTTTGAGGATATCGACGATTATCACTATCTCGCATACCCACGACTTGTCCGGATCTGGGATGAGACGGCGGTGCCGGGGCGCGGTGTCACACTCAACCAATCTGATCTCAGTGCGGCTGCTGGTGTCGCTGGCTTTCAGGATGCTGAATTGGAGACAATCATCCTCAAAGTACGCGAGGAAGTCATAGCCCTCCCTCATACAGCGACATATCACGTTCCAGACTTTGCGTTGGTAACGGTGTTTCAAAAAATGTCCAACGATCCACGAGGGGATATGTCTCCCCGCGCGAGTACACAGTGTCCCCCTACCGCCCCGCCTGACATGTCCGGAGACGCAGCGAGGCCGGGGGGGAGGGGCGTCGATCAAAATCAACACACAGAAGGAATTGATACCATGGCGAATTTAATGGAATTGACCGAGACCCAGCTTACCGAGATCGCAGGGCTAGAGGAATGTACACCAGCAGAAGGCGCGCGCCTCGCGTGGGGGCTGGTAGGGGCGCTGGCATTTTGATTCATGGAACGCGTTCACCATGACCTTGATGCTGCAATCGGCGGAGGCCGGCGGCGAGTTCGAAATCGTGCCGAACACGCGAACGGACGATGATCAGCATTTTGCCGATGTCGGAAAAATCCTGGCCGGTGACAGGTCGCGCGTGGTGGTGGTGCCACGAGAGCCGCGGGCATTGGTAATCTTCCGCGGCTGCAATTCCATTCATCGCGTGACACCGGTCGAGGGGCAGCGACAACGCCTGATGTCTGTCTTCGTCTATGAGGATCAGCCAGGCATCGGCGGCGATGCCAAGGTCAACGAGACCGTCTACGGCATTCCAATTGCCGAGCAGGCGATGGCGGCGCCATCGACCGTATAAACCTCGGCGTCGGGCGGCGGTCGTCTGGCCTTCACGATACAGTCAACAAAGCGAGCTCATTCCTGATGAAAGTGGGATTTATCGGCCTTGGGACCATGGGCCGGAATGCGGCGCTCAACATCCAGCGCGCCGGCTTCAAGATGGTGGTTCACGACCTGCGCCGGGAAACCGCCGATGCCCTGGTGGCCAAGGGGGCCATTTGGGCGGACAGCGCCGCCGAGGTGCTGGACCAGGTCGATGTCGTCGTCAGCATGGTCTTTGGTCCCAAGGAGATCGAACAGGTCGTGCGCGGCCCAGCGGGGTTCCTGACGACGTCATGCCAGGGCAAATACTGGATTGATCTTACCACCAGCAGCCCGAAGCTGATGCGGGCCCTGGGCGAAGAGGTGCGGGCGAAAGGTGGTTTTCCGATCGATGCCCCCGTCACCGGATCGGTCGACGCCGCCATCCGGGGCGACATGCCGATGTTCGTCGGTGGCGAGGATTCCGAGATTGAGGTAGTCCGTGCCGTGATCGAGGCCATGGGTCAAATCCGCCGCGTCGGCCCGCATGGCAACGGATATGTGGCCAAGCTGGTCAACAACCAGCTCTGGAAAATTCACGCCGCCGCGATCGGCGAAGCCATGGTCGCCGCCAAGCTGATGGGGCTGGAGCCGGATGTCTGGTGGGAGGCGATGAAGGGTGGTGCCGCCGACAGCTTTGTCATGCAACACGATGTGCCTTCGATCTTCGCCGGCCACTACGACCCGTCTTTTCCCATCAAGCTGTGCCTGAAGGACCTTTCCCTCATCGACGAGATGATGACCGAGACCGGCACCCGCGGGGAGTTGACCCGGGCGACGCATGATCGTTTCCGTGAGGCCGGCGCCCGCTACGGCATGGATGCCGGCGAGATGACCGTGTGCAAGATCGTCGAGGACGATGCCAAGGTCACCCTGCGGGTTGCCGGAAATTGGATCGCCCCCTGGGAAGTGGCAGCACCCACGGTCTGAGGCGTTCATCTCAACCAAACAATGGAAAAGGGGGCTCCAACGACGAATTGCAAGCTCATCGGGCGTTCAGCACTCGTCATGCTCGGCCTCTCTGTGACCAACTCCGCACTGGCTGGCGGCGCGGGTCAAGATAATGGCATCGGCGATCCGAGGGACCCCGGCACCCATGTCGGCGCTTTGATCAGCAAAGACCATATGATGAAGGTGCTGCGCTGCATTGAGGCGGGTTGATTTCATGAAGTTCGACGCCATCTTCGACTACGTCATCGTCGGAGCCGGTTCTGCCGGCTGCGTGCTGGCCAATCGCCTGAGTGCCGATGGCAGCCACAAGGTCTGCGTGCTGGAAGCGGGGCCGAAGGATCATTGGTGGAACTGGCAGATCCATATGCCGGCGGCCATGGCCTACAATCTGGGCCACGACCGCTACAACTGGTACTATCACACCGAACCGCAGCCCTACATGGACGACCGCGTGATGTACTGGCCGCGCGGTCGTGTGTTGGGTGGGTCGTCCTCGCTAAACGGCATGGTCTATATCCGCGGCCATGCGCTGGACTACGACCGCTGGGCGTTCAAGGAAAACTGCCCGGGCTGGTCGTATCAGGAGATCCTGCCCTATTTCAAACGTGCGGAATCGCGCGAGAAGGGTGGCGACGCCTATCACGGTGGCGATGGCCTGCTTAATGTCCATACCGGCGATCAACAGAACCCGTTGTTCGATGCCTTCATCGAGGCGGCTCAACAGGCCGGCTATGCACAAACCGACGACATGAACGGTTACCGCCAGGAAGGCTTCGGCCGCATGGACATGACCATCAAGAATGGCAAGCGCTGGTCGGCGGCGCAGGCCTTTCTGCGTCCAGCGGAGAAGCGCACCAATGTCACCGTCGAGACGCGCGCCCTCACCAACCGCATCATCCTGGAAGGAAAACGCGCTGTTGGCGTCGAATTCTTACAGAACGGCCAGATCAAGCGCTACCGCGCCGAACGCGAGGTGATCTGTTCGGGTGGCGCCATCAACTCGCCGCAGCTTCTGATGCTCTCCGGCATCGGTCCGGCGGATCATCGCAAAGAGGTCGGCGTCGAGGTGCAGCATGATCTGCCGGGCGTGGGTGAGAACCTGCAGGAACATCTCGAGATGTATATCCAGCAGCAATGCAAGGAACCGATCACGCTCTTTACCTACACCAAGCCGGTGCCGATGGTGCTGGCCGGCATGCGCTGGTTCCTGGACAAGAAGGGCGTCTGTGCCTCGGCCCAGCTGGAAGCCGGCGGCTTCATCCGCTCGGCCGCCGGGTTCGAGCACCCCAATCTGCAGTTCCACTTCCTGCCTTCGACCGTCAACGATCATGGCCGCGTCAACGGCACCAGCCATGCCTATCAGGTTCATATCGGCAACATGCGCCAGGAAGCGCGCGGCTGGATCAAGCTGAAATCAGCGAAGGCGACGGATCATCCGCGTATCCAGCCCTTCTATCTGCAGACCGAGAACGACCGCCGCGAGTTCAGGGATGCCGTGAGGCTCACGCGCGAGATTTTCGCGCAGAAGGCTTTGACCGCTATCGCGGGCCGGAGATCAATCCCGGCGACACTGTGAAAACGGATGCCGAGATCGACGCCTTCATCCGCCGCCGCGGCGACAGTGCCTATCACCCATCCTGCTCATGCAAGATGGGTACCGACGAGATGGCGGTGGTGGACCCGCAGGCGCGCGTCCATGGCATCGAATCCCTGCGCGTGGTCGACGCCTCGATCATGCCTTCGATCGTCAGCGGCAATTTGAACGCGCCCACCATCATGATGGCGGAGAAATGCAGCGACATGATCCTGGGCAAGGAACCACTGCCGCCGGCCAACGCGCCGGTCTGGGTCTCGCCAAACTGGCAGACCTCACAGCGCTGATCCTTCGGGTTAAGGCCCGATTCGGCGCTGAAGCACACTTGGTGTCCGTGCACGCCCAAAGGCGGCCCCAACCCAAATCCGGCCCTTTGCGGACCCCCTTGTCTTTTATCAAGTTGGCCGGAAGCGCCGCATTAACTCCCAGTTATCTGTTTCATCACCCCTGGCAGGCCGAACTCGCCGGACATGGGGTGCCGCTAGTCGTTCTGGCGGAAGTTCCGGACCCGGTCGAACAGCACCGCGAGGATGATGGCGCCGCCGATGAAGGCGCCCTGCCAGAAGGCATTGATCCCGAGCAGGCCGAGGCTGTTGCGGATGACCTCGATGAGGGCAGCACCCACCAGGGCGCCGAGCGCCGTCCCGACCCCGCCGGCAAGATCCGCACCGCCGATCACCGCCGCGGCGATCACCTGCAGCTCCATGCCGGCGCCGATATTCGTGGTCACCGCCCCCAGCCAGCCGGTCTGAACAATACCGGCAATGCCTGCCGAGAGGGCCGAGATCATATAGACCGCGACCTTGATCGGCTTCACCGGCACGCCGGTGAGGGTCGCCGCCTTTTCGTTGCCGCCAATGGCAAAGACATGGCGGCCGAACCGCGTCCAGCGCAGCACAAAACCCGTGAGGATCGCCAGTACCAGCATGTAGAGCACCGGATTGGCGATGCCGAACAGCCAGGCGCCGCCACCCAGGGCCAGGAGCTTGTCGTGATCCGGGCCGAATTCGAACACGACCGTGTTGTTGGATGCCACCATGGCAAGACTGCGGGCAACCGACAGCATGCCCAAGGTCACGACGAAGGGTGGAAAGCCCAGATAGGCAATCAGAATTCCGTTGAAGGCGCCGACCACCAGCGCCGTCCCGATGGCGGCGGCGATGCCGATTTCGATGCTGTATCCGGCATGCATCGTCACCGCCAGCACCATGCTGCACAGACACAACACGGATCCAACCGAGAGATCGATACCGCCTGAGATGATGACCACCGTCATCCCCAGGGCGATGATGGCGACGAAGGTGACGTTGCGCGTGATGTTGTAGAGATTCTTCGTCGTCGCGAATGAGTCGGTGCTGACCGACAGATAAAGGCAAGCGAGAACGACGGCGATGAAGACCCAGAATGTCTGGTTGGCAAGGAGTGCTGTAAACCTGCCATGCTGTTTCAGCGCCAGGCGCTGCTCCATGGTGCGGTCGGTGCTGGATTGGGTGTCGTTCGTGTTGGGCATGTCGGCGCTGGTCATTGGGGTTTCCTGATCAGGCGGCTTCGATGGCGCCGGTGATGAGCCCGGTCACTTCTTCCGGCGAGCTCTCGGCGATCTTCTTGTCGGCGACCTTGCGGCCGCGCCGCATGACGATCACCCGGTCGGCCACGGTGAAGACGTCCGGCATGCGGTGGCTGATGAGGGCAACCGCAATGCCATGGTCGCGCAGACGCCGGATGAGATTGAGCACTT
The DNA here is from genome assembly GCA_016712715.1 of Rhodospirillaceae bacterium. Classification (NCBI taxonomy): domain Bacteria; kingdom Pseudomonadati; phylum Pseudomonadota; class Alphaproteobacteria; order Rhodospirillales; family Rhodospirillaceae; species Rhodospirillaceae bacterium. Next base: position 460,458 of record JADJQM010000002.1, on the reverse strand, counting down.
CGGCGACCTGGCGCACCGAGATGGCGGCGGTGGGTTCATCCATCAGCACGATCTTGGCGTCGCTGAGGCGCGTGCGGGCGATGGCCACGGCCTGACGCTGGCCGCCCGACATCGACTTTACCAGGTCGCGCGGCCTGGTCTCGGATTTCAGTTCCGTGAAGATCTGCGCCGCGCGTTTATACATGGCCGGATAGTCGAGCACGCTGAACGGCCCGAAGCCGCGCCGCAACTCGCGGCCCAGGAAGACGTTCTCCGCCGCGGTGAGGTTGTTGCACAGCGCCAGATCCTGGTGGACGATTTCGATGCCATGGCGCCGCGCCTCCACCGGCTTGTGCATGACAAGGTCCCGGCCATCCATGCGCATGGTGCCGTGACTCGGGCGGAAATTGCCGGCGATCATTTTCACCAGCGTCGATTTTCCCGCACCGTTGTCACCCATCAGGCCGACGACCTCGCCGGCTTCGAGCGAGAAGGACACATCATTCACCGCCTGAATGGCGCCGAAATGTTTCGAGATATTCTGAAGTTCAAGAACTGGCACGCGACGGTCGCCCCTCCCAGAGCAATCTGCCGGCTTTGTTTTCCGGCTTGTTAAGTTCGCGGAACGTGATGCTGCGATGCGGTTTTGCTAAAGCGAACGACGCCTGGTCTTGCGCAAAACAGCTTCGCAACTCTATGCAGTGAGCGTCCCGAGCGTCAATTGACAGCCAATCGACGATCAGAATGTTTGCACTGCAAACACCTCAAACACCTCAGTCGTTAATATTATCGTACAAAAGATTTCATTTTGTACGACAAAATGATTGACGGTTGCAAACCATCGTTATTAGCTAATCGCGGAACAAGAAAAAAATTTCGATGGTGACATCGGACGACAAACGTCCGGGCGAAGTCGGAAGAAAGGGAGGATGCGCGCCAGCCGGCTGAATGACGGCTGCTTTGCCGAACCAACTCTTGTGACATGAGTAGTCGTCGGACCGTCGGATGGCATCCAGCGAGATGCGCAATCATCCGGTCCCGCTTCGACGTCGAAGGACTGAATGCAGTGTGGTGCAAAGGGCGATCAACGCCCGCCATGTTTTAAACGCCCGCCAAGTTTTAAACGCTCGTCTGTTTTATTGGGAGGAATGGAATGAATAAGTTTTCGGTAATCGTCGCGGCTGCCGCTTTGGCTCTGAGTGCCAGCCCGGCCTTGGCAAAAAAGCAACTGGTGATCGTGGTCAAGGGCCTCGACAACCCCTTCTTCGAGGCGATCAATCAAGGTTGCCAGAAGTGGAACAAGGAAAACCCCGATTCCGAATATGAGTGCTTCTATACCGGACCGGCCTCGACCTCCGATGAAGCGGGTGAAGCACAGATCGTTCAGGACATGCTGGGCAAGGCCGACACCGTCGCCATGGCCATTTCGCCGTCGAATGCCAAGCTGATTGCCCAGACGATCAAGACCGCCAACGCCACGATTCCGATCATGACACTCGATGCCGATCTTGCCGTTGAGGACGCGGCGCTGCGCAAGACCTATCTTGGTACCGACAATTACCTCATGGGTTATCGCATCGGCGAATACATCAAGGAAAAGAAGCCGAATGGCGGCACAGTCTGCACGATCCAGGGCAATCCCGGCGCCGACAACATCCTGCGCCGCGCCCAGGGTACCCGCGACGCGCTGAGCGGGCAGAAGGGCCTGCCGGCCTTGAAGGGTGAAGGCGGCTGGACCGAAGTCGCGGGCTGCCCGGTCTTCACCAATGACGACGGCGCCAAGGGCGTGCAGGCGATGACCGACATCCTCGCCGCCAACCCGAATCTCGACGCCTTCGCGATCGAGGGCGGCTGGCCGCTGTTCGGCGCACCGCAGCCCTACCGCGATCTATTCAAACCGATGGCCGACAAGATCGCCAGCGGTGAATTCGTCATCTCGGCCGCCGACACGATCGGCGACGAAGTGGCGATCGCCCGGGAAGGCCTGGTCACCGCCCTGGTCGGCCAGCGCCCGTTCGAGATGGGCTACAAGGCCCCCTCGGTCATGATCGATCTGATCGAAGGCAAGGCTGTCCCGGATCCGGTCTTTACGGGTCTGGACGAATGCACCAAGGACACCGTCGATACCTGCATCCAGAAATGATGGCAGGCAGCAAGTAGCAGGTAGCGGAAAGGGCGCGTCAGTCATGGCGCGCCCTTTTTTGCAGATGCGAGCAGCTTTCGCATGTGCGAATTGTCATATAGTATGATTATTTGTCTTTCCAAGGATCTCGGCCCGTGCGATTGCTTCGCGCGACCGCCACGATTGAAGGCTTCCGCCCATGGGGCGCGGTAACGGGAGATACGCCCATGACATGTGTCAAAGCGGCTGCTTCAGCAGGCCCCGTCATCAGCCCCGTCATCAGCCCCGTCATCAGCTATGCGCGGCCATCACCGGCGCCCTTGTCGGGAGAGGTCGACCGAGCGCAGCGCGTTCTGAAATGGGCAAGGGCCTGGTCGTGATCTCCACCGAACCCCGCGAGGTCGTCGCTCGTGGCGACCGAGTCATTCCGCTGGCGCCCGGCCACCATGTCGGCGAGCGAAGGCTTCCGCGATCATGGTTGCCGACATCACGGCCTACATCACGGCCGGCATCGCCCATGAATATGTTGACCGTGATCACCAGCGGCGCTGTCCTGGTCTGCGCGTCTTGGGCCGGACTCTCCGGGCTTGCCCGGGCCGGGCTTTCGCACTACACCTCCGCCGGCAATTCGCTCGCAGCCATCGGCGTCGAGCTCGATACGATTGCAGCAGTGGTGATCGGCGGCACGCGTTTCAGTGGCAGCCAGAGTTCTGTGCCTGGTCTCAGTTCTGTGCCTGGTCTCATGGAGACCCACTTCACCTTCGACGGCATGCGGTCCGGTTGGCAAACCGAATTTGTGGTTGGCCTGCTCTTGTTAGCCCTCACCCTGCTGCCTAGAATTCCGGGTGAACTGTCGGCGCGTCGTGCTGCAGGTGCGAGGGGGAGCATGTGATGATCGTTGCACCGAACCGATACCGACCGATCCGCGCGACCGCGACGCGGATGGGCGGCGCGCGCATGGGCCAGGAACAGATCGTGCGCGCCATGGGTGTCGCCATCCTGCGCGGCGACTATCCGGAAGGCGCCTTGCTGCCCGCCGAGGGCGATCTCATGGCGCAGTTCGGCATTTCGCGGACCGTGTTGCGCGAGGTCTTGAAGACTCTGGCGGCGAAGGGCCTGGTCGTCTCCAAGACCCGCGTCGGCACCAAGGTGCGCAACCAGGTCGACTGGAACATGTTCGATTCCGATCTCCTTGGCTGGCGTCTTGATCTCGGCATGGACCTGCGGTTCCTCAACAGCCTTTATGAAATCCGCCTGGCGGTGGAGCCGGCCGCCTGCGCCCTCGCGGCATTGCGCCGAAGCGATGAGAGTGTTGCGCGCATGCGCGCGCTCATCGATGAATTCCGCCAGCCCGGCCATACCCGCCTCACCTTTGCCGAGGTCGATCTGGCGCTGCATCTCGAAATCGCCGCGGCGTCCGGCAATCCCTTCATGCGGTCGGTGGGCGCCATCATCGAGGCGGCCCTGATGGCAAGCTTCGTCAACTCGGCGCCGGTCGAGGATCTCGCCCGCCAGAAGCAGTCGACCGAAGACCACGCCGCCATCGTCGAGGCGATTGCCAGGGGCGATGCCAAGGGTGCCGCCGAAGCCATGACTGCCGTCATCGAGGATGGCCGCAAGAACCGCGCGGCCGCGATACTCGCCGGCGCGGCCCAGACCAAGACCAGTTGAACCAGATCGAATTCGTTTGAGGAGTGATGCGCGATGACAGCCGATAAGCCAAACAACAGCCACGGTGGAAAGCCGGGCGCCGCGCAGGAAGGTCGCAAGATGCGTTCGCGTGCCTGGTTCGACAATCCGGAAAACGCCGACATGACCGCGCTCTATCTCGAGCGCTATTTGAATTACGGCTTCACGCGCGAGGAACTGCAATCCAACAAGCCGATCATCGGCATCGCCCAGACCGGCTCCGATCTCTCGCCTTGCAACCGCCATCACATCGTGCTTGCCGAACGCCTGCGCGACGGCATCCGCACGGCAGGCGGCATCGCCATCGAATTCCCGGTCCACCCGATCCAGGAAACCGGCAAGCGCCCGACCGCCTCGCTCGATCGCAACCTTGCCTATCTCGGCCTGGTCGAGGTGCTCTATGGCTATCCGCTCGACGGCGTCATCCTCACCATCGGCTGCGACAAGACCACGCCGGCCTGCCTGATGGCCGCGGCCACCGTCAACCTGCCGGCGATCGCCTTTTCCGTGGGGCCCATGCTCAACGGCTGGCACAAGGGCGAGCGCACGGGTTCCGGCACCATCGTCTGGAAGGCGCGGCAATTGTTGGCGGCCGGCGAGATCGACTATCAGGGCTTCATCGAGCTGGTGGCGTCATCCGCCCCCTCGACCGGCTATTGCAACACCATGGGCACGGCGACGACGATGAACTCGCTGGCCGAGGCGCTCGGCATGCAGCTGCCGGGGTCGGCGGCCATTCCGGCACCCTATCGCGAACGCCAGCAGATGGCCTATGAAACCGGCAAGCGCATCGTCGACATGGTGCGCGAGGACATGAAGCCCTCCGACATTCTCACCAAGAAGGCCTTCCGCAACGCCATCCGCGTCAACTCCGCGATCGGCGGCTCGACCAACGCCCCCATCCACATCAATGCCATCGCCAAGCATATGGGCGTCGAGCTCACCGTGCAGGAATGGGAGGATCTCGGCCGCGACATCCCGCTGCTGGTCAACATGCAGCCGGCCGGCGAATATCTCGGCGAAGACTATCACCATGCCGGCGGCGTCCCCGCCGTGGTCAACCAGCTGATGGGCCAGGGCCTCATCGACGAGGACGCGCTCACCGTCAACGGCAAGACCATCGGCGAGAATTGCCGCAACGCCACCATCGAAGACGACAAGGTGATCAAGACCTTCGCCAATCCGGTTCTGAACACCGCCGGCTTTGCCGTGTTGAAGGGCAATATCTTCGACAGCGCGATCATGAAAATCAGCGTCATCTCGGACGAGTTCCGCAAGCGCTATCTCTCCAACCCCAAGGACCTCGACGCCTTCGAAGCCAAAGCGGTCGTGTTCGACGGACCCGAGGATTACCATCACCGCATCGACGATCCGGCCTTGAAGATCGATGCCGATACCGTACTGGTCATCCGCGGCGTGGGACCGATCGGCTATCCGGGTGCCGCCGAAGTGGTCAACATGCGGCCGCCGGCCTACCTCATCAAGCAGGGCATCTCCTCGCTGCCCTGCATCGGCGACGGGCGTCAATCCGGCACGTCTGGTTCGCCCTCGATTCTCAACGCCGCACCGGAAGCGGCGGCGGGTGGCGGCTTGGCGATCCTCAAGACCGGCGACCGCATCCGCGTCGACCTCAAGACCGGTACCGTCAACATGCTGGTGGACGCGGCGGAGTTGAAAGCGCGCCGCGAGGTGCTCACCAAGGCCGGCGGTTACCGATTCCCGGAACACCAGACGCCCTGGCAGGAAATCCAGCGCGGTATCGTCGCCCAGCTCGACGAAGGGATGGTGCTGAAGCCCGCCGTCAAATACCAGCGCATCGCCCAGACCAAGGGCCTGCCGCGGGACAATCACTGAGGGTTCTCTGTTTCTCCCTCCCCCTTCAGGGGGAGGGTCGGGGTGGGGGCCGCGTTCAGTCCCGCACTTCCAAAATCATCACCCATGCCCCCACCTAACCTCCCCCTGAAGGGGGAGGGATAGCACCCGGTTTCAAATCCCGCTGAACCGGTACTGCGTGATCTGGTGATACGTCTCGCCCGGGCGCAATGTGGCGTCGGGGAAGTTCGCGTGGTTGGGTGAGTCCGGGAAGATTTGTGGTTCCAGGCAGAGGCCGGCATGAGCGCCATAACCGCCACCATTCAGGTAGCCGCCATCGTAGAATTGCAGGCCGGGCTCCGTCGATAGGAGTTCGAGGCGCGTGCGACTTTGCCGACTCTCCAAGGTGGCAACGAGGCGTGGATCGTGAAGGCGGGCGATGTCGAGGACGAAATTGTGGTCGTAGCGCTGATTGCGGCCGCCAACGGTGTGGATCTCCCGGAAATCGAAAGGAGTTCCGGCAACGCTGGCGACCTCGCCGGTCGGGATGAGGTCTGCGTTGACCGGCAGGTACTTATCCGCCGGCACCTGCAGGCGGTGACCGAGAATGTCGCCGCTGCCATCGAGATTGAAGTAGCTGTGAGTTGCGAGGTTGATGATCGTCGGCGCGTCGGTCGTGGCGGTGAGCTCGATGCTGACCGTGTCGGCTTCCAGTCGGTACGTGCACCGCACGGTGAGAGTACCTGGATAGCCTTCCTCGCCATCGGGTGAGGTGAGGCCCAGCGTCACATGCTGTGGGCCTTCCTCAACGATATTCCAATTGCGGTGGCTGAAACCTTGGCCGCCACCGTGCAAATGCGTCACACCGCGCTCGTTGCAGGGCAGTTGATAGTCCTTGCCGTCAAGAGTGAAGCGGCCGCCGGCGATGCGGTTGGCATAACGGCCTGCGACGCAGCCGGCATAGACGGCGTGGCTGAGATAGTCCTCGATGGTCGCGAAGCTCAGCACACGTGGCTTGCCGTCGAAATTGAGCGCGTGGATGCGGGCGCCATGTGTGAGGATGCTCAGGGAAAGGCGCGCGTTCTCAAGGCGGATCTCGGTGACGGTGCTGCCGTCGAGCAGCTTGCCGAAGGTGCTGATGCCCATGGTCAATGGGCGTTGCGAAAGGCGTCGGCCAGGGCCTTGGCGCGCGCCGCCATCTCGGTCATCGTCATGCCCGGCTTGTAGACCGAGGTGCCGATGCCAAAGCCATTGGCGCCGGCCTTCAAGTAAGCGGCGATATTGTCAGGCGCCACACCACCCACCGGCAGCAGCAGCGTTTCCGGCGGCAGGACAGCGCGCCACGCCTTGACCGCCGGTGGCGGCAGCAACTCACCTGGAAACATCTTCAGTGCATCGGCGCCGGCCTCGAGTGCTGCAAAGGCTTCGGTCGGTGTGGCGACGCCCGGCGCCGTGATCATGCCCTTGGCAGCGGCCGCGCGGATGACGTCGGGGTTGCAGTTGGGGGCGACCATCAGCTTGGCGCCGGCGGCCGCAATGGCGTTCACCTGATCGACGGTCAGCACCGTGCCGGCGCCAATCAGCAGCCTATCGCCGAGGTGATCCTTGGCCCGCTTCACCATCCGGCGCAACGTCTCCAGCGCATCGGGGGAATTGAGCGGCACTTCCACCACGCGCCAGCCGGCGGCATCCAGCGTGTCGACGGCGCCCTCCGCGTCAACGGGCGTGATGCCCCGCAGGATGGCGATGAGCGGCAAGTCGCGCAGCCAGGGGCGCAGATCGGTCATGAACAACTCTCCTGCCGCATCAGGCGGCGGTTTTGGCGACAAGCCCGGCTTCGCGCGCGATACCGAACAGGGCTGGCGGCAGGATGTCATCACTCTCCAGCCGGTCAAGCGTGATCTTGAAATAGGCCGCCGCCCTGGCATAGGTCTCCAGAAGTTTGGCCGACCCGATAGCGGTCACCTGGCGCGCGGGGGTCCAGCGCAGGGCATCGCGCATCTCGGCGCCGACCAGCAGGCCGGAAAGATAGGAGGGCGCCGTCGCCGGCGTCAGTTTCGAAAACAGCGACAGGCTGCGCACGCCGAACAGCAGATGGGTGATGCCGGGTGCGTCCGGCGCACCCGCCCGCGTGACACCCCGGTCGAAGGCATCGGCATCGAAAGTCTCCGGCGCATCCATCGGCGGCATCACCTGTGAGAGGCTGCCGCTGTTGCGCAGATGGCCGAACAGTTCGCCGGTCATATAGGTGCGGAAATCGGTGAGGATGCCGTTCTCCAGCAAAGCCCATTTGGCGTGGGTGCCGGGCAGCAGGAACACGCCGTCGCGCTGCCCACGCGCGAGCAAGGCGCCCAGCATCTGGCATTCCTCGCCGCGCATGACATCGGCGCTGTCTTCGGTGACGCGGGCGACACCGGGCACGATGCGCACGGGCACGTCGTCGAAATCCTCGATCACGGTGAGGTGCAAACCGAGTTGCGTGAGATCGACCGGCGTCTCCAGATAGGCCGCTTCCCGCCAGCCCAACCGGCTGCCGATCATCCCCGCCATGATCACCGGTGGGCGCCCGCCCAACCAATCAGCGACGAAGCGGCGCAAGGATCCGGCGAAGTCGCGATCGGTGACCGCGATCAATCCCTGGTCATCACTGCGCGCATCGACCACATGGCCACCCGCATCCAGCGCCCAGCCACGGCGGTTGCTGGTGCCCCAATCGAGTGCGATGCAGGCGATCTTGCCGGACATGCCCTAAAGCGTACCGACGCCGCCCAGCTGGAAATCGTCATTGGCCTTGGCGCCGAGCGGATTGCGCAAGGCGGCACCGAAGACCGGCGCCTCGATCTCGAACACGTCCCCGGGCTGGGTCTGGATGCCGTCGCCGACACTCAGGGTCGCCGTGCCGAAGAAATGGATGTGGAGATCGCCCGGCCGGCGGAACTGGCGGTATTTGAAATGGTGAAATTCGAGGTTACCCAGCGTGTGCGACATGTTGCGCTCGCCGCTGACGAAGGCCTTCTTCCACAGCAGGCTGCCGCCTCGCCAGATGCGGCTCTCGCCCTCGACGCTGTCGGGCAGGTCGCCCACCAGCAATTCGGGACCGATGGCACAGGCCCGCAGCTTGGAATGCGCGAGGTAGAGATAATTCTGCCGCTCCATGACATGGTCGGAATATTCATTGCCGATCGCGTAACCAAGGCGCCAGGGTTGGCCGTCGGGTGCGATGAGATAGATGCCGGCCACTTCCGGCTCTTCGCCGCCATCAAGCGCAAAGGCTGGAAAGTCCAGGGCGCCGCCCGGTTTCACCACCGACGAGCCATCGCCCTTGTAGAACCATTCGGGCTGCACGCCGGGCTTGTCGTCTTTCGGCTTGCCGCCTTCGAGGCCCATTCTGAACATCTTCATGGAATCGGTCAGCGTCTCGATATCGCCGGCGACCTTCTGGTGCATCTTGTCGCGCGTGTCGGCGGAACCCAGATGGGTGAGGCCCGTACCTGTCACCAGGCAATGCGCCGGATCCGGATGATCGATCGGCGTCAGCACGCTGCCCTCGGCCAGCATCTTGGCATAGTCCAGCATTTCGCCGTCACCGCGCGCGGTGACGTTGGCGGCGAGGCTCTTGATGCTGCCGACAAGTGCCGCCTGCGCAATGTCGATGACGCTGGCAGCACCCGGCACGACGATCGCCTTGCCGTTCTCGATGCGGGCGACGCCGCGCTGGCCGTTCCTGGAAAACTGAATGAGGCGCATGAATCGGACCCTCAGGCTTTCTTTTTGTAATAGACGTCGATGCAGACGGCAGCGAGCAACACCAGGCCCTTGATGACCTGCTGCAGGTCGATGCCGATCCCCAGGATCGACATGCCATTGTTCATGACGCCCATGATGAACGCCCCGATGACGGCGCCGATCACCTTGCCGACGCCGCCAGATGCCGAGGCGCCACCGATGAACACGGCGGCAATGACGTCGAGCTCGAAGCCAAGCCCGGCCTTGGGTGTTGCCGTGTTGAGGCGGGCAGCGAAGATGAGGCCGGCCAGACCCGCCAGCACCCCCATGTTCATGAAGGTGTAGAAGGTCAGGCGCTCGGTCCGGATGCCGGACAGGCGTGCCGCCTTCTCGTTGCCGCCCAGTGCATAGATGCGCCGGCCGATGGTTGTGCTCGACGTGATGAAGGCATAGGCCGCGATCAGCGCGAACATGACGATGAGCACGTTCGGCAGGCCCTTATAGGACGAGAGCAAATAGGAGAACAGGATGAAGCCGGCGGCAATCAGGATGTTGCGGCCGATGAAGAACGGGAACGGCTCCTCCGCAATGCTGTGCTTCTGCTGGTTCTGCCGGTCCTTGAAGTTGAAGAAGATCACCAGGACCGTGACCGCGATGCCGATCAGCAGCGACGTGCTGTTGAAGGTGCCGGGCAGGAAATTGGGCAGGAAGCCCGAACTCAGCAGCTGGAATTCCTTGGGGAAGGGCCCGACCGACTGGCCCTTCAGGATATAGAGCGCCAGACCCTTGAAGACGAGCATTCCGGCCAGCGTCACGATGAAGGACGGGATCTTGAAATAGGCTATGAAATAGCCCTGGCCGGCGCCGATGGCGCCACCCAGCATCAAACAGACGATGGTGGTCGGGATGAAATGGATATCGAACTGCACCATCATGACGGCGGCGACGGCACCCACGAAACCCACCACCGATCCTACCGACAGATCGATATGACCGGCCACGATCACCAGCAGCATGCCCAGCGCCATGATGACGATATAGCTGTTCTGCAGGATGAGGTTGGTGAGATTGAGCGGCTTGAACAGGGTGCCGTTGGTCATGATCTGGAAGAACACCATGATCACGATCAGCGACAGCAACATGCCGTATTCGCGGATATTGCTCTTGATGAAACGCGAGACGCTGCTGTGACTGCCGTGATCTTCGCTGGCTGCGGTCTGTTGTGTCATCTCATTCTTCCCATGACTTCATGATTGCGCGCATGATCTTCTCCTGCGACGCTTCCTTGGCTGGCATCTCGCCGACAAAACGGCCTTCGTTCATCACATAGATGCGGTCGGAAATGCCGAGCAGTTCCGGCATCTCGGACGATATGACGATGACGCCCTTGCCGGATTGGGCCAGGGCGTTGATGATCGTATAGATTTCGTATTTGGCGCCGACATCGATGCCGCGCGTCGGCTCGTCGAGGATCAGGATCTCCGGTTCGGTGAACAGCCATTTGCTCAGCACGACTTTCTGCTGGTTGCCGCCGGACAGGTTCACCGTCTGCTGGAACACGCTCGAGCAGCGGATGTTGAGATCCTTGCGATACTTGCTGGCGACCGCCAGCTCACGCCCGTCATCGATGACCCCGTTCCTGGCGACACCGGCAAGGTTCGACAGCGTCACATTGCGCTTGATGTCGTCGATCAGCACCAGGCCGTAATTCTTGCGGTCCTCGGTGACATAGGCGATCCCGTTCTTCATCGCTTTCTGGATCGTGCTGACATCGACCGGCTTGCCGTGCATGCGGACTTCGCCGCTGATGTTCTGGCCATAGGCCTGGCCGAAGATGCTCATGGCAAGTTCGGTGCGGCCGGCGCCCATCAGGCCGGCGATGCCGACCACTTCGCCCTTGCGGACATGGAAATCGACGCCCTTGATCTTTTCCTTGTCCGCGTGAATGGCATCAAATACATGCCAGTTCTTCACCTCGAAGATCGGCTCGCCGATATTGGGCACCCGTTTCGGGTAACGGTCGGTGAGCTCGCGGCCGACCATGTTGCGGATGATGCGGTCCTCGTTGACCTCTTCCTTGTGGCAATCGAGCGTATCCACGGTGGCGCCGTCGCGCAGGATGGTGACCGAATCGGCGACCTTCAGAATCTCGTTGAGCTTGTGGGAAATCAGGATCGAGGAAATGCCCTGGCGGCGGAACTCCATGAGCAGGTTGAGGAGCGCGTCGCTGTCGCTCTCATTGAGGCTCGCGGTGGGCTCGTCCAGGATCAGCAGTTTCACTTCCTTGGACAGCGCCTTGGCGATTTCCACCAGCTGCTGCTTGCCGACGCCGAGATTGGTGATGAGAGCGCTGGGTGGTTCCTTGAGGCCGACCTTGGCCAGCAGCGCCTTGGTGCGCGCGAATGATTCTGCCCAGTCGATGACGCCGTTCCGGGCCGGTTCGTTGCCAAGGAAGATGTTCTCGGCGATCGAGAGCAGCGGCACCAGGGCCAGTTCCTGGTGAATGATGATGATGCCGAGCTTCTCGCTGTCCGAGATGTCGCGGAAGCGCCGCTCCTCACCCTTGTAATGGATCTCGCCGGTATAGCTGCCATGGCCGTAGACGCCGGACAGGACCTTCATCAGGGTTGATTTGCCGGCGCCGTTTTCTCCGACAATCGCGTGGATCTCGCCCTCGCGCACCGTGAGATTGACGTTGTCGAGCGCATTCACGCCTGGAAAAGTCTTGGTAATCCCGCGCATTTCCAGAATGGGCGTCGTCACAATGCTATCCATCTCCCGTCCTTGAACTCGTCCCGGAAAGCCCCGCTACCCTAGAAAGCCTGCCACCCCAGGAAAGCCTGTCGCGTCGGAGCTTGGTTAGATTGCAGGAAAGCGGCAATCCGGGGAAACAAAAAAGCCGGCCAAAATGCTGGTCGGCGGTCGCTGCAGCCAGGTCACCAAACCAGGTCACCAAACCGGGGCACCAAACCTTAACGACGCCGCTTTCTCGCTGCGTCGCAACCAGCACCGAAAAGAGAAAGGAGCCTCGCGCGGTCAGGCGCGAGGCTCCCTCCAAAAACGGACCTGTTATTGAATCTGGTCCTTGGTGTAATAGCCGCTGCCGATCAGGATTTCTTCCCAATTGGTGACGTCGACCGCGACCGGCTTCAGCAGGTAGGACGGCACGACCTTGACACCGTTGTTATAGGTCTTGGTGTCGTTGATCGGCACTTCCTTGCCGGCCAGCAGGGCATCGACCATTTCGGCTGTGACCTTCGCCAGTTCGCGCGTGTCCTTGAAGATCGTCGAATATTGCTCGCCGGCAATCATCGACTTTACCGACGGGACTTCGGCATCCTGGCCCGAGACGAACGGCATCTTCATGTCGCCGCTGCCATAGCCGACACCTTTCAGCGAAGAAAGAATGCCGATCGAGAGGCCGTCATAGGGCGACAGCACCGCATCGACACGCTTGTCGCTGTAGTAGGCGGAAAGGAGGTTGTCCATGCGGGACTGGGCAACGGCGCCGTCCCAACGGAGCGTGCCGACCTTGTCCATGCCCATCTGGCCGCTCTGCACCACCAGCTTGCCGCTGTCGATATAGGGCTGGAAGACCGACATGGCGCCGTCATAGAAGAAGAAGGCGTTGTTGTCGTCGGGCGAGCCGCCGAACAGCTCGATGTTGAACGGGCCCTTGCCTTCCTTGAGGCCGAGCGCCGTCTCGATGGTGCCGGCCTGGAGAACGCCGACCTGGAAATTGTCGAAGGTGGCGTAGTAGTCGACATTGGCGGAATCACGGATCAGGCGGTCATAGGCGATGACCTTGATGCCCGCGTCATGGGCCTGCTGCAGCACGGCCGACAGCGTGGTGCCGTCGATCGCGGCGATCACCAGGACCTTGACGCCCTTGGTGACCATGTTCTCGATCTGGGCGAGCTGATTGGGAATGTCGTCATCGGCATATTGCAGATCGGTCGTGTAGCCCTTCTCGGTGAACACCTTCACCATGTTGTCGCCATCGGCGATCCAACGAGCCGACGACTTGGTCGGCATGGAAATGCCGACGAGGCCCTTGTCCTGGGCCTCCGCGGCCCCGCTCACGCCGAGGGCAAAAAGCCCCAGCGCCATGGCGGCGAAAAGAGATTTGAGTGATTTCACGTTGTACCTCCCACTTTAGTTGTTGGTCGATCTCTGTCGTCTTCTTCACAAACGCCGCAGAAACGATTCTGTGACGATTCTGCCGTGACGTTTCCTCAGTCAGGTCTTGCCGACCCTCATGAAGCTGCCTCGCTCGTGATCCCGATCTTAGCGTCGGGGCGGAGCCATGCAGCCACACAATACAGTGATCATCCGGGGAAAGAAGGCGTTGACGGCTGCCGCCCTGTTGTCAGGGCCCTTCCGGCAGCGCGCAGGATTACTCTCCTTGCCGCGCGCCGGCGTCAACTGATCCGCTCCTCCCAGAGGATATGTGCACCCAGAAACTTTTTTATTGGCGGCAACATTTATTGTATGCGGTGGCATTCTTGAATTTTGGCTTTTATCATACAAAATATAGGCCAGCAACGCTCGTTTGTATGATAAATAGCCTGTATGCCATTGTGGTCGTTATTGTCTCCGTGTATGACAGGTGCGCGGTGGTGACGAATTAAATATCGACGGCTCAGCACACGCATAGAAGGTGCCATTCCGTATGGGTTTCTTCGCGAAGCGCGAGGGGTCCAGCAAATCCTGGGAGAAGGCGGCTAAATTAATGGGACTGAAAAAGGCAAAGGCATCGGCGGCGTCTGTGAAACCGGCGCGTGGTTCCCTGCATCGCAGCGTCGCGCAGGATATCGGCGCGCGCATCCTCAACGGTGAATTTGCGCCTGGCACACTCCTCCCCAACGAGGCCGAATGGTGTGCCTCCTTCGGCGTCAGCCGCACCGCTGTGCGCGAGGCGATCAAGATGCTGATGGCCAAGGGGCTTATCCTCTCGCGCCCGAAGATCGGGTCGCGGGTGCAGCCGCGCTCGCAATGGAATCTGCTCGACCGCGATGTGTTCGCCTGGTATTGCGCTGCAGCAAATCCCATCCACTTCCTCATTCACATGCAACAGGTGCGCGAGATTCTCGAACCCGAGACGGCGGCCCTGGCGGCCACCCACCGCACGGACGAGCAGATGGCGGAAATCGAGAACGCCTTCGCGGCCATGGCTGAGGCAAAAACCCTCATCGCCTGGAACAATGCCGACGTTCTGTTCCATCAGGCGATCCTGCTCGCCGCCGGCAATGAATTGCTGGTACCGTTGGGGCTGGTGATTGAATCCGCCCTCGGCAATATGTTCAACTATACGGCCAGCCATCGCGGCGATATCGGCCGCACGCTGCCTGGGCATGAGCGCATTCTGCTGGCCATCCGCGGCAAGAGGCCGAACGCGGCGCGGCTCGCGGTCCGGCGTTTGTTGCGCGATACCGGGCGGATCGTGGAGCAGGTTACCAGTTCAGCCCGGAAGCGTGGCCGCATCGCCATGGCCTGACAGGCTCAGACTACCGACAGCTACTTCTATCTCCGACAATCTCACTCAAGGTGTTTTCATGGATCTCTCATCGCTTGGCCGCTACCCGTCGCTGAAGGACAAAGTGGTCTTCGTGACCGGCGGCGGCAGCGGCATCGGCGCCGCGATCGTTGAATCCTTCGTCGACCAGGGCGCCAAGGTCGCCTTCGTCGACGTCAATGTCGAAAGCAGCAACAAGCTCCTCGACAATCTGCAGGCGCAATATGGCGTGAAGCCGCTGTTCATCAAATGCGATCTCACCGACACCAAGGCGCTGCGGCAGACAATCAAGGATATCGCGGCCGAGCTTGGCGATATCGACGTGCTGGTCAACAACGCCGCCCATGACCAGCGCCACAAATGGGAAGACGTGACCCCGGAATATTGGGACGACCGCGTCGCCATCAACATCAAGCAATACTTCTTCTGCATCCAGGCTGTGTTGCCGGGCATGATCAAGAAGAAGGCCGGGTCGATCATCAACACCGGCTCGATGAGCTGGAAGGCCAAGCAGGGCGGCATGCCCGCCTACACCACGTCGAAGGCGGCGACCCATGGCCTCACGCGTGGCATGGCGCGCGACGTCGGCAAGGACAACATCCGCGTCAACACGGTGGTGCCCGGCTGGGTCATGACCGAGCGGCAGCTCTCGCTCTGGGTCGATGCCGAGGGCGAGAAGGAGATCGACCGTCAGCAGGTTCTGGCCGGCCGCGTCATGCCGGTGGATCTTGCGCGCATGGTGTTGTTCCTGGCCGCCGACGATTCCAAGATGTGCTCGGCCCAGGAATTCACCGTCGATGGCGGCTGGGTCTGATCAGCCTGCTGGATAACTGATCGCAATCACGTCCAATGATTCCGGGCCGGTCGGCGTGCGCAGGATGACGGTGTCGCCGACCCCCGCCTTCAGCAACGCCCGGGCAATGGGCGAGATCCAGCTCACATGGTTCTTCTCGCTGTCGATCTCGTCGATGCCGACGATGGTGACGGTGACCTCGCTGTCATCCTGCCGCGCATAGGTGACCGTGGCGCCGAAATAGACCCGGTCGCGCCGGGTCTGCTGGGTGGGATCGACGGCCTCCGCGGCGGCGATCCGCTTGTCGAGGAAGCGCAGGCGCCGGTCGATCTCGCGCAGGCGCCGCTTGCCATAGATGTAATCGCCGTTCTCCGACCGGTCGCCATTGCCGGCGGCCCATTCCACCACGCGCACCACTTCCGGCCGATCGACGCGCCAGAGCTGGCGCCGCTCGGCCTGCAGGCGCGCAAGGCCCCCCGGCGTGATGTAGTTCTTCGATCCCGCCGGGATGGGCGGGGCATCATCCTCATCGGCATCCTCGGCCTGGTAGCCAAGATCGTCCGTCTTCATGACAAAGTTCCATTATCACGCGCAAAAAGAGCGGTTTGGCGGCAATATTTCGTGATTATGTTGCAATTTGGCGCCATTGGCCCCATATAACTTTCACTAAACTAGATTTCGGCTCGCTCCGATTATCGCTCTTACGAGAGCTTGACCCGGTTTCATCCGTTCTCCCGTTCAGGACCGCCGTGCGCTTCGCCCGGCGGCAATGTTTCTTTCTAAGGGTATTCTATGTCCATCGGAAAAGTTAAGTGGTTCAACGCCCAAAAGGGCTTCGGTTTCATCCAGCCGGAAGACGGCAGCAATGATGTGTTTGTGCACATTTCTGCGGTCGAGCGTGCTGGCATCGGTTCGTTGAATGAGGGCCAGAGCCTCAGCTACGATATCGAGCAGGATCGCGGCAAGAGCTCTGCCTGCAATCTGAAGCTGGCCTAAAAGGGTAAAGCAGGGCGGCAAGCGCCGCCCTGTTAGCTCTCTCGTCGAACTGTTGTGCTGCACTGTTGGTGAAGGATTGCAAAGATGCTGAAGCCGGTCTCGAAGCAAGCCGAAGAATCCCAGCGCAAAGCCAAGGAAGTGTTCGAGAAGAACCGTCAGCGCGAGCTTGATCTCATCAAGGAACGCGCCAAGGCCGATGCCATCGTCGCCGAAAAGACCTCGCGTCTCAAAGCGCTGCGTCTCGCCAAGGAAGCTGCCGACCGCGCCGAGCTCGCCGCGGCCCCGCCGGTCAAGAAAACGCGCACCACCCGCGCCAAGAGCGCCGATGCCGCCGCCGTCGACAAGACCGCGGGCGAGCCCACCAAGAACTAGCCGTCAAAAGACAGCGTCGCAAACAGCGCGCTCATCGCTGCTATTGCGTGTATCTCCCGTTCTGTTCGGGCGGCCGTCCAGGCTCCGAGCACGGCCAAACCATACCCTCAGCATAAGAAGACAGTCTTAGTCATTGCTTGAATGATTAAGATGATCGCCGACGGCGTGGTCGCTGTTGCAGGTGAACTGACACAATCATGTGTCTGTTTCGATGGTTTGTTTTTGCCTCAAAGTGGTCGCAAATTGTAAGTATTTCCAAATTATTCCCTTGAGACAAAGAATACTAAAAAACTCACACTATTTGATCAAAATCCCCGACAATCTTCACGAGACTCCTGTTAGCCCGATCGGCAATATTCCGGCCTAATATTGGGTGAGAGCGATCCTGGCTTAGCGGGCGCCTATTGCGTGCGCGTTAACCAATTCGCCAAAATTTGCCGATCTCGGCATTCGGGATATCCTTGGGGAGCGACCTATCATGGCCACCGACAACACCAGCAACCAGTCCGATTCCGTCAATGCCGGTTCCATCGTCCATGAGGGCGATGTCGAGGACGGTTTGCTGACCCAATCGGGCGGTACCGCCCAAATCCAGGTCCCCCAGGGCACCAATGTCATCCAGGTCCAGGTGACGCCCGGTGAAACCGTGCAGTTGCCTTTCCCGACGGACGGCCTGGTCGCGCGCCTCGGCGAAAACGGCAATCTCGCGGTCAAGGTTGGTGACGTGACCGTCATTCTGCTGGGTTATGCCGAAGCCACCGGCCAGGCCGACATCACCCTTCTCGGCTCCGATGGCCGCACGGTCGACGTGGCGGCGGTCCTTGCCTCGACCGATCCCAATCTCGACATCCAGACCGCCGCCGGCCAGGGCGCCGATCAGGGCGCCGGCGTCGACAACAATGGCGGCCTCTTCTCGCCCTTCGATCCCGCTGGCGGCATCGGCGGCCTCAACGCCGTGGGCGGCCTCGACCCGACTGCGCTCAACTACGGTCTGGTCAACCGCGAATTCCCCGAACTGATCGAGGATGACGAGGTCGACACCGTGCCGACCCTGCTCAACATCCGCCAGGGCGCCGTCATCAACGAAGACGATTTCGCCCGCTTTGAAGAGCGCTCGTTCAAATTGGCCCCCGCCGATGACTATCAGTATCAGGGTCAGATCAGCCAGGAACTTGCCGCCGAACTGAACATCGGTGGCGCCCATACGGGCGACATCCAGGGCCAGGGCAATGACGAATTCGACCTCGACGATAATGAAGAGGAAAGCCAGAACGGCAACGACCCGGCCGACGAAGACAATGGCCAGGGTGTCGATACCGACCGCGAACCGCTGACCAGCACGGCCGTCGTGACCGTCGACTTCCATGTCGACGTGCCGGGCAAGATCAGCTTCCAGAACGGCGCCGACATTCCGCTGCAGACGCAGCTTGAAGCGATGAACCTCACCTCCCATGGCAACGAGTTGCAGTACAAATTGCTGCCGGCCGTGGCCGATGACCCGCTCACCGTGGGCGTCGATGAAAGCCATGGCGAAGTCCTGGTCGCCTATTTCGTGACAACCGAGTGGGTCTGGGATTCCGAGACCGAACAATCGGTCCAAGCCGACATCGCCACGATCGTCTTTACGGTCGGCGTACGCGAACAGGAAGGTACCGACCCGGTCAGCGAATTCAACATCGACTTCACCATCTATGGCGTGATCGACAACGTGGCCGGTACACCCGATGCCGATGGCGACATCTCCGAGATGTTCGACATCGACGTCCCCTTCTTCATGGTCGATTCCGATGGCTCGGTAACGCCGAGCCCGGCCGATGCGCTCACCTTCCATTCCGTCGATGACATTCCATCGCTGGGCACGCTGACCTGGCAGGAAGTTCCCGGCGAGGGCGAGCAGCAATCCGACTACGTCCTGGTCATCAATCCGACCGACACCGACATTGTCCATGACGAGACGAAGGGCGAGCAGAGTGGCGTCGGGCAGCAGGCTGGCGATCCGGATTCGGCCAAGGAAACGGCGGCCGAGGACGACGTGCCGCTGTCCTATGACTACGATTGGGGTTCGTACCCGAACCAGGGTGTTGTTGACGCCGTGGCGGCAGCGAACTGGTCCGGGCTGAAGCCCGTAGGCGCCGCACAGACCTGGCTCAATGTCAGCTTCGGCGCGGATGGCAAAGCTGGCACCTGGGGTGGCGAAGGCAACGACTATATCGGCAACAAGGAGGCCGGCAAGACGGTCTTCCAGGGCGACGGCGATGCGAATGCCACGGCCTACCAGCTTTATGTCGGCTCGGCCGACGCACCGCTGACGGCGGGGGCCACCAACTGGACCGTCATGATCGACGGCGTCGAAGTCACCGTCCGCGCCGTTCAGATCGATGCCAATACCATCATCGGCATCGCCAATGCGCACGACAAGAACGGCGACGGCGAAATCGACGACAACAGCGATGGTAACGACGAAGGCGGCGTCATCAGCCTCGTTGCCGAGACCGGCGATGTGCCCGTCTTCGTGCTGCGCCTCGACCCGGAATCCGGGCAGCTCACCCTGGTGCAGCTCCATCAGATCAACCAGGGCGACCCGACCAATTCCGACGATTCGACCCAGGCCCTGATTGTCTATGACGACAACGGCGCGCAAACCATCGTGTTCGAGGATCATTTCAACTCGCTCGGTGGCTGGACCACCCTCGGCGACAGCAATGCCTCGATCGTCGGCGATATCGGCACGAGTGATGCGCAGCCGGATCCCCTCAGCCAGGTGCTGCTCACCCCCTCAGAGGGCGGCGAGGGTGAAGGCACGGACGGTAACTCGGCCCAGGAGATCGAGGATTTCTTCGGCCTGCCCAGCGGCGCGTTGAGCGCCATCGCCGATGACGGCGACAATACCAACGATCCGGAAGAGGCCACCAACGGCAGCGCCATCAAGCAGGTCGTGAACGTCAGCGCCGGCCAGGTGCTGACGGTCAAGTTCAACTTCCTTGAAGACGAGAACGATTCCGGCGAGAGCAGTTCTTCGCCCCAATACCAGGACTTTGGGTTCATCGTCGTCGGCGACCAGGTCTTCCGCCTCAGCAATGTCGGAGATGCCAACCTGCCGTCGGGCGCAGATACCGGGACGTTCAGCTGGGACGAGGAATCCGGCTATCTTACTTTTACTTTCACCTTCACGCAGACCGGCCCGGTGCAGATCGGCTTCGGCGTCATGAATGAAGATGATGAATCGGTCGATCCGGGTCTCCTGATCGATCACCTGACGATCACCCAGCCCTCCGCGGAAAGCATCAATTTCCGCGGCACCGATTTCGACGGCGACCATGTCGACGCGCCGCTGGTCATCCAGGTGCAGGATGACGGCCCGACCGTAACTTATGCCGATACCGCCGTGGATACCCTCACGCTCGACGAGACGGTTCGCGCCGGCGGCGACGGCCTTGCCTCGGTCACGGCCGATTTCGCCGACAACTTCAACGCCGTGGGCGGTTTCGATTACGGCACGGACGGCCCGGGCAGCGCCAGCTATGCGCTGCTGCTGCAGGGTACCAATGTCGGTTCCGGCCTCTTTGCGGTCGACCCGATGGCCGTTTCCGGCAAGGGCGCTGAAATCGTCCTCAACAAGGTCGGCAGCGACATCGTCGGCTCGTCCGGTGGTGTTGAATATTTCCGCATCAGCGTCGATGCCGATGGCAAGGTCACCTTCACCCAGTCGGACAATATCTGGCACGCCAATACCGGCAATCACGACGATTCCCAGACTCTCAATCTGTCTTCAGCGAACCTCCTGAAGATCGTCCAGACCCTGACCGATGCCGATGGCGACAGCGCCAGCGGGTCGATCAATCTGGGCCAGGGCGTGTTCAGCATCGAAGATGACGGGCCCAAAGCCATCGTCTCCAATGCGCAGGCCGATACCCTGACGGTCGACGAGACCCGCCGCGAGGGCGGCGATGGTGTTGCCTCGGTCACGGCCGCGTTCGCCGACAATTTCAACCAGGTGGCGGGCTTCGATTACGGCGCCGATGGCGCCGGCAGCGTCGCATATGCCTTGGCTCTCACCGGCAGCAATGTCGGCTCCGGCCTCTTTGACGTCGATCCGATGGCCGTTTCCGGCAAGGGTGCCGAAATCCTGCTCAACAAGGTCGGCAACGACATTGTCGGCAGCGTCGGCGGCACCGAATTCTTCCGCATCAGCGTCGACGGCAGCGGCGTCGTCACCTTCAGCCAGAGCGGCAATATCTGGCACGACAATACCGGTGACCATGACGATGCCGAGACGCTCACGCTGTCCAGCGCCGATCTCCTCAAGCTCGTCCAGACCCTGACCGATGCCGATGGCGACAGCGACACGGCCGCGATCAATCTCGGCGCCGGCGTCTTCAGCATCGAGGATGATGGGCCCAAGGCGGTCGTCGCCAACGCCTCGGCCGATACCCTCACCATCGACGAAACGCGCCGCAATGGGGGCGACGGAATCCCCTCGGTCACGGCGGAATTCGGCGACAATTTCAATCACAGCAGCCCGGATTTTGGCACCGATGGTGCCGGCAACGTCGATTATGCGCTGGTGCTCACCGGCAACAATGTCGCGTCCGGCCTCTTTGCCGTCGACCCGATGGCGGCTTCCGGCAAAGGCGCCGAGATTCTCCTCAGCAAATCCGGCGACGACATCGTCGGCAGCATCGGCGGGACCGAGTATTTCCGGATCAGCGTCGATGGCGACGGCACGGTGACCTTCAGCCAGACCAAAAATGTCTGGCACGATGACGTCAACAATTCCGACGATCCCGAGGCCCTCACGCTGTCCAGCGCCGATCTCCTCAAGATCGTCCAGACCCTGACCGATGCCGATGGCGATACCAGCCAGGCCAGCATCAATCTGGGCCAGGGCGTCTTCAGCATCCAGGATGACGGGCCCAAGGCGGTCGTCTCCAATGCCGTGGCCGATACCTTGACACTCGACGAGACCGTGCGCATCGGCGGCGATGGCATCGCCTCGGTCACCGCGGCCTTTGCGGACAATTTCAACCAGGTGGCCGGTTTTGACCTGGGCACCGATGGCTATGGCAGCGTTGGTTATGGGCTGACGCTCAACGGCAGCGATGTCGGCTCCGGCCTCTTTGCCGTGGATCCGATGGCAGCGCTGGGTAAGGGCACCGAGATCGTTCTCAACAAGGTCGGCAACGACATCGTCGGCAGCGTCGGCGGGACCGAGTATTTCCGCATCAGCGTCGATGGCAGCGGCGTCGTCACCTTCAGCCAGACCAAGAATGTCTGGCATGACGACACCAGCAACCACGACGATTCCGAGACTCTCACCCTGTCCAGCGCCGATCTCCTCAAGATCGTGCAGACCCTGACCGATGCCGACGGCGACACCAGCCAGGCGGCCATCAATCTGGGCCAGGGCGTCTTCAGCATCCAGGATGACGGCCCGGTGGCGCATGTCTCCACGCAGGCTGCCTTCTCCATTACGCTTGATGAATCCGTCGGACCCAACGTCAACGATCCCAATGCGACGAGCGACGAACCGGCCTCGGCCGGTTGGCTGGGCAAGAAGCCCGCCTCGGCGGCCGGCCTGTTCGGTGCTGTCGATTACGGCGCAGACGGCAAGGGCGCCGATCCGGTCTACGCGCTCATCCTCAAGAACGCCGGTGGCGCCGGTACCTCGATCGGCACCACCAACGTCGCCACGAATCTGTCCGTCGTCGATGCCGGCAATCTCTACGCCAATGACCAGATCGTCCTGGTGTCGGTGTCGGCCTATCAGGTGAACGGCTATGTCGGCACCTACGTCCCGGGAAGCCCCGAACTGAATGTCATCGCCTTTGTTGTGCGGATCAATCCGGCCACGGGCGACATCACCGTCGAACAGAAACTGCCGATCGCCCATGACAATGATGGCAGCAGCCAGTTGGCGCATGACGATCTGGCAACGCTCCTGGTCACCGGCCAGTCCGGCGGCGGCATCTTCGTGTCTCAGACAGCGACCGATGGCGACGGCGACAAGACGTCGGTCACCGCGTCGGCGCCGATCGGCGTCGGCTTCGAGGATGACGGGCCGTCGATCGGTCTTACCCCTGCCACGCAGTCACTGACGGTCGATGAGACCGTGCTGACGACCAACGACACGCAGAGCTATGCGGCTCTCTTCACCTCCGCCGGCGGAACCGACGGCACGGCCAGCGTCACCTATGCGCTGGGTGTCAAGTCGACTGGCGCGGATTCCGGCCTCGTCGATGTTGCGACCGGCCAGCCGGTCCTCCTCTCCATGAACGGCAGCACGGTCGAAGGCAAGACGGCCGGCGGCCTCGTGGTCTTCACGGTGACGGTCGACGGTGCGGGCAATGTGACGCTGGACCAGGTCCGCGCCGTGGTCCACCCGACCACCAACCCGGATGAATCGAAGACCCTCTCCGCCTCGGATCTCGTCACCCTGACGGCGACCATCACCGACAATGACGGCGATACCAGCAGCGTCGCCGCCAATATCGGCACAACCCTCAACTTCAAGGATGACGGTCCCACGATCAGCCTCTCGGGCACCGAGAACATTCTGACCGTGGACGAGACCATTCTCACCACCAACGCGACGCAAGGCTTTGCCTCGGCCTTCACCACCGATTTCAAGGCGGACGGTGCGGGTACGGTGACCTACGCCCTGGCCGTGACGCCCGGTGCCTCTGGCCTCGTTGACGTGGCGACGGGCGAAGCGGTCAATCTGGTGCTGAACGGTACGACGGTCGAAGGCCGCACGGCCACCACCAACCAGTTGGTCTTCACCGTCACGGTCGCCGCTAATGGCGATGTGACGCTGGATCAGGTTCGTGCCGTGGTCCATCCGACCAATGATCCGGACGAGCCGACGACACTCACCGCCGACGATCTGGTCCGCCTCACGGCGACCATCACCGACAAGGATGGCGACAGCGCGAGCTCGACCCTCAACATCGGCAAGAACCTGGTGTTCAAGGATGACGGTCCGACCATCAGCCTCTCTGGGACCGAGAACATTCTGACCGTGGACGAGAGCAATCTCGCCAACAATGCGACGCAGGCTTTTGCCTCGGCCTTCACCGGCGACTTCAAGGCCGACGGTGCCGGCACGGTGACCTATGCCCTGGCCGTGACGCCCGGTGCCTCTGGCATCGTTGACGTGGCGACGGGCGAAGCGGTCAATCTGGTGCTGAACGGGACGACGGTCGAAGGCCGCACGGCCACCACCAACCAGTTGGTCTTCACCGTCACGGTCGCCGCCAATGGCGATGTGACCTTGGATCAGGTCCGCGCCGTGGTCCATCCGACCAACAACCCGGACGAGCCGACGACGCTCACCGCCGACAGCCTGGTCCGCCTCACGGCGACCATCACCGACAAGGATGGCGACAGCGCAAGCTCGACCCTCAACATCGGCAAAAACCTCGTGTTCAAGGATGATGGTCCGAGCATCAGCGTGTCGGCGGCGGCGGATTCGCTGACCGTTGACGAAACGGTGCTGGCGAATAATGCCACGGCGAACTTCGCCGACAACTTCACGTCGAACTACAATGCCGACGGTGCCGGCACGATCACCTACGCCCTTGGCGTGGTGCCCGGTGCCTCGGGCCTCGTTGATACAGCCACCAACGAAGCCGTCAATTTGGTGATGAACGGCACGACGGTCGAAGGCCGCACCGCCGTCGGCAACGTCCTGGTCTTCACGGTGACGGTCAACGGCTCGGGCACGGTCACACTCGACCAGATCCGCGCGGTGGTGCATCCGGACACCACCAATCACGATGACTCGAAGACGCTCAGCGCGGCCAATCTGGTCACGTTGACGGCGACGATCACCGACAAGGACGGTGACAGCGCCAATGCCACGATCAATATCGGCCAGAGCCTCAACTTCAAGGATGACGGTCCGACCATCAGCCTCTCCGGGACCGAGAACATTCTGACGGTGGATGAAACCAATATCACCACCAATGCGATCCAGGATTTCGCCTCGGCCTTCACCGGCGATTTCAAGGCCGATGGTGCGGGCACGGTAACCTATGCGCTGGCCGTCACGGCCGGTGCCTCGGGCCTCGTCGACACGCTGAGCAACCAGGCGGTCAATCTGGTCATGAACGGGACGACGGTCGAAGGTCGCACCGCCATCAGCAACGAAGTGGTGTTCACAGTCACGGTTGATAGCGCGGGCATTGTGATCCTGGATCAAATCCGCCCCGTGGTGCATCCGACCACCGACCCGGACGAAGCCAAGACGCTCACCGCCGATGACCTCGTCCGCCTCACGGCAACGATCACCGACAAGGACGGCGATACCGCGAGCTCGACCCTCAACATCGGGCAGAACCTGGTGTTCAAGGATGACGGTCCGACCATCGCGCTCTCGGGCAACACGCAATCGCTCACCGTCGACGAGACAGTGCTCGCGACCAATGACAGCAAATCCTATGCCGGCCTGTTCACGGCCCACTACAATGCGGACGGCGCCGGGACGATCACCTTTGCGCTGGGCGTCAAGTCGACCAATGTGGCCTCCGGCCTCGTCGACACGGCGACCAACACGGCGATCGTGCTGACGCTCGAAGGCGGCCAGGTTGTCGGCCGCGTCGGCGCCGGCGGCGACATCGCCTTCACGGTCTCGGTCGACGGTTCCGGCAACGTGACCCTCGATCAGGTGCGCGCGGTCGTGCACCCGACCACCGATGCGGATGAATCGAAGACTCTCTCGGCGGCGGATCTCGTCACCCTGACGGCGACCATCATCGACAGGGATGGCGACATCTCGGACGTCACCGCCAATATCGGCACGACCCTCAACTTCAAGGATGACGGTCCGACCATCAGCCTCTCTGGGACCGAGAACATTCTGACCGTCGACGAGAGCAATCTTGCCGGCAATGCGATGCAGGCCTTCGCCTCGGCCTTCACCGGCGACTTCAAGGCGGATGGCGCCGGCACGGTGACCTATGCGCTCGCCGTCACGGCCGGCCCCTCGGGCCTGGTCGACACGGCGACCAACCAGGCGGTCAACCTCGTCGTGAACGGCAATGTGGTCGAAGGCCGCACCGCCGGCAGCAACGAGCTGGTCTTCACGGTCACGGTCGATGGCTCGGGCAATGTGACGCTCGACCAGATCCGCGCCGTGGTGCATGGCAACACCAGCAACCACGACGAACCGACGACACTCACCGCCGATGACCTCGTCCGTCTCACCGCGACCATCACCGACAAGGACGGCGACAGCGCAAGCTCGACCCTCAACATCGGCCAGAATCTCGTGTTCAAGGATGACGGTCCGACCGCGGTCGCCGATGATTTCGGGTCCTTCGAACACCAGCTGGCGACGATCTCGCTCGGCAATGTGCTGACCCAGGGCACCGATGACAGCTTCGGCGCCGACGGCGCCGGCGCGCCGCAGATCACCGGTATCACCTTGCCCAGCTGGACCACGGCCAGCGATGGCTTGGGTGGCTGGACCTTGACTGGCGCCGCCGGTGTCATCCATGTCGCCGCCAATGGCGATGCGACCTATACCGGCGTCGCCGGCCTCAGCCTCGCCACCATCAACTTCGTCTACACGATCAAGGACAAGGACGGCGATACCAGCTCGGCCAATGCCAGCTTCTCGATCTATCCGGATCCGGCCGACGGCATCATCGCCGGCAGCATCACGGTCGATGAGGACAGCAAGCCCAACCAGTTCGACAGCAACCCGGCCAACGACACACCGGTCGAGAAACCCATCGCCCTCACCTTCAACCAGCTGGGCGACATGGATGCGGTGCCGAACCAGGTCGCGATCAATGACCTGCCGACCGGCGTCACGCTGACCTGGCTGCAGAATGGCGTCGGCCCGGAAGTCACCTTCATCGGTGACGGCGCCACGGACGTCGCCATGACCTGGACCGAGGCGCAGACCCTGAAGATGACCCTGCCGCAGAATGACAGCGGCCAGGATTTCACCCTCAACTTCTCGGTCCTCGCGACCGATACGTCGAGCGGCGAGCAGAACCTCATCAACGGCCAGATCACCGTCGAGGTGAATGCGGTCGCCGATTATCCGTCGGCTCTGGCGGCCAGCTTCGGTGGCGCCGGTGTTGCCGGACAGAATGTGGAACTCACCGTCAACGGCAGCTTCGGCGATGTCATCGACGGGTCGGAGTATCATTTCCTGCTGGTGAAATTGCCCGATGCCACCTGGGACGGCGCGGGCGATTCCATACCGCCGTGACCTTGCTGCCGGCAATCCCTATGGCGTCCCGGCCGGCACCTATCTGGTGCTGAATGTCGACAACCAGCTCGGTGCTGGTGACGCCAACGCCTCGATGGGCATTACGGTCGCGGTCCCGGCCGGCGCTTCGGGCAGCCAGAGCTTCCCGGTCTATGCGGTTGCCATCGACAACGAACCCGCGGGCGACGTCGTCGGCGCCGGCGAAATCGCCGGTGACAACCTGGCGGTGCGCGCGAGCGAAGCGAACCTCTCCATCGCCGTGAAGCCGAGCTTTGCCGACAGCGCCGCGCTGGTCGATGAAGACGGCCTCACCGACGGTGCCAACCCGCATCTCACCCTGCCGCAGGGTCTCGGCGACGATGTCGGCGGTTCCGGCGTCAGCGAGGCGGTCTATACCGGCACGCTCACTGGCTTCACCTGGAACGGCACGCCGGGCACCATCGCCCTCTCGGTCGACCAGGCGCAGCTCAACACCATCCTGCTGCCCTCGGGCCTCAGCCCGCAATTGGCCAATGTGCTGTTCGACGGCAACAACCATCTCGTGATCCGCGACGCCGGCAACAATCCGGTGGTCGACATCACGATCACCAATAACGGCGTCTACACCGTCACCCTGCTGCAGGAGATCCGTCACGACAGCGCCGGTGCCGAGAACAATGACAGCTTCGCCGTCACGGTGACGGCCAGCAACGCGGCCGGCAGCGTCGCCCACAACCTCACCATCAACATCGATGACGATGTGCCGGTGGCGGGTGCCCATAGCAGCGTCTTTGGCCTGGGCGTCGACGAATCCCTGCTGGGCAGTGGCGGTGGCGCCAGCATTTCGAGCTTCTTCGACACGGTCGATTTCGGTGCCGACGGTCCGGCGCTCGCGAACAGCCTGGTCTATTCGCTGACCAACAGCAGCGGCACCATGATCGTCGACGGCACGCCGAGCGGTCTCGTCGATACCGCGACCGGCTTGGCCGTGCTGCTCTATAACGACGGCGCCGGCGGCATCGTCGGCAAGACCGACGCGGCTGGCCCCAGCGTCTTCACCGTGGCGGTGAGCGGCGACAGCGTCTATTTCAACCAGCAGCGCCCGATCGTTCATGCCGACGGCACCAACCCGAACGATCTCAAGGTCATCCTGGTCGACACGCTCTATGTGAAGCAGACCGCGACCGATGCCGACGGCGACACCGTCAGCGTTGTCGCGCCGACGCCGATCTCGCTGTGGATCTATGACGACGGCCCCAGGATCAACCTCAGCGGCACGACCGCGTCGCTGACGGTCGACGAGAGCAATTTCTACGGCTCGCCCGACAGCAAGGACGTCTCCGGCCTGTTCGCCGGCATCAACTTCGGTGCCGATGGCGCGGCGGTGAGCAATTCCCTCACCTACAGCCTGACCAACAGCAGCGGCCTGCCCGTGGTTGATGGCACCAATACCGGCCTCACCGACCTCCTCGGCAGCCCGATCCACCTCTTCACCCAGCTTGATGGGTCGATCCAGGGCAAGGTCGTCGGCGGTGCCAATAACGGCGTCATCGTCTTCAATGTGACGCTCAGCGGCTCGACCGTCACCCTGCAGCAGGTCTGGCCGATCAAGCACCCGAACACGGGCAACCCGGACGACGCCGTCTCGGCGCTCGGCAACCTCATCCACGTGACCGCGACGGTCACCGACAAGGACGGCGACACGGCCAAGGCGACCACCGCCACCGGCCTCAGCCTCACCTTCGAGGATGACGGCCCGTCGATCAGCCTCAGCGGGTCGACGCAGTCGCTGACGGTCGATGAGTCGGTGCTCGCGACCGATGCCACGCAGAGCTATGCGGGTCTCTTCACCGCCAATGGCGGGACCGATGGCACGGCCAGCGTCGCCTATGCGCTGGGTGTCAAATCGGCTGGCGTGGATTCCGGCCTCGTCGACGTGGCGACCGGCCAGTCGGTCCTCCTCTCCATGAACGGCAGCACGGTCGAAGGCAAGACAGCCGGCGGCCTCGTGGTGTTCACGGTCACGGTCGACGGTGCGGGCAATGTGACGCTCAACCAGATCCGTGCCGTGACGCATCCGGACACCAGCAATCACGATGACTCGAAGACCCTGACGGCGGCGGATCTCGTCACCCTCACGACGACGATCACCGACAAGGACGGCGACACCAGCAGCGTCGCCGCCAATATCGGCACGACCCTCAACTTCGAGGATGACGGTCCGACCATCAGCCTCTCTGGGACCGAGAACATTCTGACCGTCGACGAGAGCAATCTCGCCAACAACGCAACGCTGGGCTTCGCCTCGGCCTTCACCGGCGACTTCAAGGCCGACGGTGCCGGCACGGTGACCTATGCCCTGGCCGTGACGCCCGGTGCCTCTGGCATCGTCGATGTGGCGACGGGCGAAGCGGTCAATCTGGTGCTGAACGGGACGACGGTCGAAGGCCGCACGGCCACCACCAACCAGTTGGTCTTCACGGTGACGGTCGCCGCCAATGGCGATGTGACCTTGGATCAGGTCCGCGCCGTGGTCCACCCGACCACCGATCCGGACGAGCCGACGACACTCACCGCCGACGATCTGGTCCGCCTCACGGCGACGATCACCGACAAGGACGGCGACAGCGCGAGCTCGACCCTCAACATCGGCAAGAACCTGGTGTTCAAGGATGACGGTCCGACCATCAGCCTGTCGGGCACCGAGAATATCCTGACGGTGGACGAGACCATTCTCACCACCA
Source organism: Rhodospirillaceae bacterium (assembly GCA_016712715.1). NCBI lineage: Bacteria > Pseudomonadati > Pseudomonadota > Alphaproteobacteria > Rhodospirillales > Rhodospirillaceae > Rhodospirillaceae bacterium. The sequence continues at coordinate 430,509 of JADJQM010000002.1, read as the reverse complement.
ACGCGACGCAAGGCTTCGCCTCGGCCTTCACCGGCGATTTCAAGGCCGATGGTGCGGGTACGGTGACCTACGCCCTGGCCGTCACGGCTGGCCCCTCTGGCCTCGTCGATGTGGCGACGGGCGAAGCGGTTCAGCTGTTCATGAACGGCACCACGGTCGAAGGCCGCATCTCGGGCAACATCGTCGTCTTCACGGTGACGGTCGCTGCCAATGGCGATGTGACGCTGGACCAGGTCCGTGCCGTGGTGCACCCGACCAATGATCCGGACGAACCGACATCGCTTTCCGCCGACAGCCTGGTCCGCCTCACGGCGACGATCACCGACAAGGACGGCGACACCGCGAGCTCGACCCTCAACATCGGCAAGAACCTGGTGTTCAAGGACGACGGTCCGACCATCAGCCTGTCGGGCACCGAGAACATTCTGACGGTGGACGAGACCATTCTCACCACCAACGCCACGCAAGGCTTCGCCTCGGCTTTTACCGGCGATTTCAAGGCCGATGGTGCCGGCACCGTGACCTATGCCCTGGCCGTCACGGCTGGCCCCTCTGGCCTGGTTGACGTGGCGACGGGCGAAGCGGTTCAGCTGTTCATGAACGGCTCCACGGTCGAAGGCCGCATCAGCGGCAACGTCGTCGTCTTCACGGTGACGGTCGCTGCCAATGGCGATGTGACGCTGGAGCAGGTCCGTGCCGTGGTGCACCCGACCAATGATCCGGACGAACCGACATCGCTCACCGCCGACAGCCTGGTCCGTCTCACGGCGACGATCACCGACAAGGACGGCGACAGCGCGAGCTCGACCCTCAACATCGGCAAGAATCTGGTGTTCAAGGATGACGGTCCGACCATCAGCCTGTCGGGCACCGAGAATATCCTGACGGTGGACGAGACCATTCTCACCACCAACGCGACGCAAGGCTTCGCCTCGGCCTTCACCGGCGATTTCAAGGCCGATGGTGCGGGTACGGTGACCTACGCCCTGGCCGTCACGGCTGGCCCCTCTGGCCTCGTCGATGTGGCGACGGGCGAAGCGGTTCAGCTGTTCATGAACGGCACCACGGTCGAAGGCCGCATCTCGGGCAACATCGTCGTCTTCACCGTCTCGGTCGCTGCCAATGGCGACGTGACGCTGGACCAGGTTCGCGCCGTGGTGCATGGCAACACCAGCAACCACGATGAACCGGTCAGCCTGAGCGCCGACAGCCTGGCCCGCCTCACGGCGACGATCACGGACAAGGACGGCGATACCGCAAGCTCGACCCTCAACATCGGCCAGAACCTGGTGTTCGAGGACGATGGTCCGACGGCGGTGAATGACGGCACCAAGGTCATCTCGGCTCTCAACGCCAACGCGACGCCGGAGCTCTCCTTCAACGTAGCCACCGGTCTCCTTTCCAACGACACCATGGGTGCCGATGGCGCCGCCATCAGCAAGGTCACCTTCGGCGGCAATGACTACCTGCCGGTCGGCGGCGTCATCACCATCAACGTCACCGGCGGCGTGCTGGTCGTCAACACCGACGGCTCCTGGACCTTCAACCAGACGGCGATGCAGCCGACGGCAACCACCCACAACTTCACCTACACGCTGAAGGATGGCGACAACGACGTCAGCACGGCGACCTTTGCCGTGACCCTGAAGTCGCAGCCGCTGCCGTTGTTCAGCAATGCCGTGGCCCTGGTCGACGAAGACGGCCTCGCCGGCGGCGCCAACCCGCATCTCACCATTGCCCAGGGCAATGGCGACGATGTCGGTGGCAAGAACTCGGCCTCCGAGGCGATCTACAGCGACACGCTCACCGGCCTCAACTGGCAGGGTGATGTCGGTGTGCTGACCCTCGCCGTCACCCAGACCCAGCTGAATGCCATCACGCTGCCCGACGGCACGCATCCGCAGGTAGGCCAGGTCACCGGCCAGAACACCGGGCATCTGGTGATCAACAACGCCTCCGGCCAGGGTGTCCTTGACGTCACCATCAACCCGACCACAGGCGCCTATACGGTCACCCTGTTGTCACCGATCAAACACACGGTCTCCGGCAGCGAGGACAATGTGAGCCTCGACATCACGGTGAAGGCCACCAATCTCGGCGGCGTCACCGAAGGCACGCTCACCGTCACGATCGACGACGACCTGCCGGTTGCCAATGCGGTGGGCGAGGTCACCAGCGGTTCCGCGGTGCTCAACACCAACCTCATGTTGATCCTCGACATCTCCGGCTCGATGGGCCGGGGTTCGGACCTCACCGGCAATGGCGGCAGCGGTGCCTTGAGCAAGATCCTGGCGGCCCGCGCGGCGGTCAACGAGCTCCTCGAACAGTACAACTCGCTGGGCGAGGTGATGGTCCGCATCGTCACCTTCTCGGGCAGCGCCGGCGAACAGGGTGCTGTGTGGATGACGCTTGCCCAGGCAAAGACCTTCGTCAATGCCTTGCTCGACGATGGTGGGTCGACCAATTACGACGACGCCCTCATCGACGCCATGGGCGCCTTCCCGGACAGCGGGCGCCTGGGCGACGGCACCGGTGGCACGATCGAGCCCGCCAATGGTGCGCCGATCCAGAACGTGTCCTACTTCATCTCGGACGGTCAGCCGAACCAGCAGACCAACTTCCCGGGTGTCGACTACGGCGGCAGCGGCAACTCCTCCGGCATCCAGTCGCCGGAAGAGACGGCCTGGATCAACTTCCTGAAACAATACGACATCAAGAGCTACGCGATCGGTGTCGATCCGAGCTTTGCCAGCAACCCGACCTGGCAGGACGCGCTGAAGCCGATCGCCTATAACGGGGTGACCGAGACCAATGACGATGCCAATCTGGTCATCACGCTCAGCGATTTCGGTGCTCTTGCCCAGTCGCTCATCGGCACGATCCCGACCATCAACGCCTCGTTGCTGCTCAACAGCAATGCGTTCGGCGGCGACGGCGGCTTCGTGAAGTCGTTGAGCTTCGCCAACGGCACGGTGCTGAGCTACAACCCGACCACGAATGCGATCACCTCCTCGGGCGTCGGCGTCGCCTACGCCTGGAATAGCGTCAGCCATGTGCTGACGGTGACGCTCGCAGAAGGCGTCATGGCGATGAACATGGTAACCTCGGTCTATGTCTTCACCCCGGATTCGAGCCTCGGCTCGGTGGTGACGGTGCCGGTCGGCTTCGTGCTCAGCGACAGTGACGGCGATACCGCGGCCAACACGCTGACCCTGGGCGTCAGCCCGGTCGACTATGCCCCGATCGCCCGCGACGACAGCCTCATCGCGGCCAACAGCTATGGCAGCGGCTTCGCGGTCGATGACCGCTGGTTGCTGTGGAACGACAGCGATGCCGATGGCGACACGCTCACCATCCCGGGCACTATCACTATCGACACCAACACCGCCGGCAGCTTCACCTATACGGCCGAGGGCGGTGGGCAGTCGGATACCGGCGATGTCAAATATGCCGAAACCAGCGGTACGACGCTTAACGGCAACGGTCTCGACAACATCATCGTCGGCGACGGCGACAACGAAACCCTCAATGGTTACGAGGGCAAGGACGTCCTGGTGGGTGCCGGCGGCAATGACAACCTCACCGGCGGCGAAGGCAACGACCTGCTGATGGGCGGCACCGGCAACGACGCCTACAATTTCGTGGGCGGTCTCACCGGCGCCAATGCCACCGGCCAGGATCTCATCGTCGAAGAAGGCGGTTCGGCCGATACGGTCGTCCTCACCGGCACGACCCTGGCCCAGGTGACGCTGACCCAGGTCGGCAACAACCTGAAGATCACCTACGGCTCGAACGCCGACACGATCACGGTCGAGGACCAGTTCTCGAACCCGAACAAGACGATCGAGTTCGTCACCATTGGCGGCGTCAACTACCAGGTCAGCGGCACCAGCCTGCTGCCCATGGTGGCGCCGAACACCAATGCCGGCTCCGGTTCCGGCAACGAGGATGCGGCTTCCATCGCCGTCAACCTCTCCGGCACCGATGACGGGACGGTGGTGTCGTTCCGCATCACCAGCATTCCGGGCAACGGCATCCTCTACAAGGATGCTGGGCTCACCCAGGTGATCGCGGCGAATGATCTCGTGACCGCCAGCGGCAATGCGGCCACGGTCTACTTCAAGCCGAATGCCAACTACAACGGCACGCCGACCTTCCAATATGCGTCGGTCGACAATCTCGGCCTGCAGGATTCGACGCCCGCCACGGCAACGATCACGGTCAATGCGGTCAATGACGCGCCGGTCGCGACGATTACCCCGCTTACCTACAGCGCCACCGAGCAGACGAACCTGACCATTCATGGGACAGGCCTGTCTGTTGGCGATGCCAATGACGGCAATGCTGGCAGCATGACGGCAACTCTGTCTGTCACGGCCGGTATTCTCACGGCTGTGGCGGGCAACAGCGGCGCCACCGTTGGTGGCTCCGGCACCGCGACGATCACGATTACCGGTACGGTCACGCAGATCAATAATCTGCTGGGCGGCATCGATACCGGGCCGGGCTCTGCCGGTACGATCGTCTACAATGCGAACACCGACACCCCGCCAGCTTCGACGACACTGACACTTCAAGTTAATGACGGAGGCAATGTCGGCGGCGGTGCACTGACTGGCTCCGACACGGCGACGATTAATATCGCCGGCGTCAATGACGCACCGTCCATCGTCCAGGACTACATCATCACGAATGAAACCGGCGTGGTGACGGTCCAGGATGCCTGGTTGCTGCGGAACGATACCGATCCGGAGAACAACACGCTTACCATCACGGCAGCAACAACCAGCGACTCGCTCAACTTCGACGTCACCCCGAGCCATAGTGGGTCGGCCATCACGTTCACGCTTGATACGACGAACAATGGCGGTGGTGACACATATATGACCAATGGTGAGCAAACATCGCTGACCTACACCTTGTCGGATGGGTCACTCACCGACAATTCGCCAAATGCAACGATCACTTATGTGACGGGCAATACCTTGACCGGTGGAGCCAACGACGAAGTCATCATTGGCAATAGCGGTGCCACAACTATCAACGCGGGCGCCGGTCACGACGTCCTGATTGGCGGTGGCGGAACCGACACGCTCAACGGCGAAGCCGGCAATGACACGCTGATCTGGGATAGCTCCGATACCTTCAACGGTGGAGCTGACTTCGACCGTGTGCATGTGCTTACGGGTGGCAACACCTTTGCCTATGATGCCGTTGGTGCTGGCCTCAAATACTCTGGCGTTGAGATGGTTGATCTGGGTGATACCAACGACCGTGCAAGCAGCCAGAATACCGTTACGATCAACGCCGCCGATGTGCTCGACAGCAATGTTGCGACCATCGGTGGACACCAAGTCGACCTGTTCGTCATTGGCGACAATGTCGGGGCTGGTGCTGGTGACGCGGCGACCCGTGACAATGTCGACCTGACAGGCTTCGCCGCTTCGCCCGTGGCGACCGGAGTTGCATATACTGACCCGCTCACTGGGCTGTCGCATACCTACGACATTTATCAGGGCTCGGGTGCCAATACGGGCATCAAGATCGCCATCGAGCAGAACCTCGACGTCGTCTGATTTCTCTGCTGGAATAAAATGAAGGGGCGGCCCAGTGGGCCGCCCCTTCTTGCCTGTGCGAAGTGCGGGTAGTTTACGCTGCCATCACCGACCGCTCGGCCGCGTCCAGCAGAACTCGACAATATCCCCCGAAAACTCGCAGATATCCCCCGGAAAGTCGTCAATATCCCCCCGGAATTTGCAGAGTCGGGCCTATTCGGCCGCCACCATCGCCGACCGCTCGGCCGGGTCCAGCAGATCCTCCGGCCGGTCGCGCTCGCGCAAGGTGACGATGCTGTCATCGGCATTGATCATGATCGCCTTGGCGCGCTGGCGGCCGCAATACTGGAACATCTCCTCGAGGAATAGGCGCCGGTATCGAGGAGGGCGATGAGATCGCCGGGAACGGTGCTGGCCGGCAGGGACCGCGTTTCCGGCAGGCGCACGGTCTTGGCGCGGATTTCTTCAAGGATTTCAACGGTGACGCCGGGGAGGCCGGTGAGTTTTTGCTCAAGCGCCAGCCACAGATACTCGCCCTCGACATCGAAGAAGCAATCGGCGGAATCGCAGAGCGGCCCCACCACGCGGAACGGCGCCTCGGGTGTCGCTCCCATGCGGCCGGCATTCACCATATGGTAGTACCAACGCACCGCTGCCGAATCCATCAACAGGTTGTAGCCGGCATCGAGATAAAGCCAGGGCTGGGCCCCCCGCCGCCGCTCACTCTCGATCCTTGAGAGCAGCAACCCCGCATCCGCCACCATCGATCGGCCGGGCTCGAAGAAGATCTCGGAATCATTGCCCAATTCCCGCGATGCGGCACTGGCGACGGCGCCCACCATCGCGGCCGCGGGCTGCGCTGCCGCGAAGGCCGACAGATCGAACCCCTCATCGCTGCTGGCGCTGTTGGCGCCCTTGCGCCGGTGCGCATAATCGATCGGATAGCCACCGCCGAGATTGAGATGTTTGAGCGGCTTGCCGAGGCTTGCCGCGATCTCCCGCGCCTGGCGCGCGGTGAAGCTGACACTCTCCAGGAAGTCCGGCAGATCCAGCACCTGGCTGCCGATATGAAGATGCATGCCGGCGACATCGATGGCGCGCGGGTGGGCGCGGGCAATGGCGAGCGCCGCCTGCAATTCCACCTGGCCCATGCCGAACTTGCTGCGTTCCGACCCGGTCTGGATGCCGGCCGTGGCGCCGCCGCCGATCCCCGGTACAAGGCGCAAGGCGACATTGGCCGTCTTACCAAGCCTGGTCGCCACCTCGGCGATGCGCGACAGCTCGAACGCCGAATCGACATTGATCGCCTGGATGCCGTGGCCGATCGCCTGTTCCAGTTCCGGCACCAGCTTCGCCACACCGTTGAACACGATCTCACCCGGCACAAAGCCGGCCGCCAGCGCCTTCCACAATTCGCCGCCGGAATTGACCTCGATGCCGAGACCCTGCGCGCGAATGACCTTCAGCACATGAAGGTTGGAGCAGGCCTTGCTGGCAAAGAACACCCGCGCGCGGCTGTGCCCCGCGCGCGCGGCCTTCAGGAACGCGGATGCATTGGCGGCCAACCTTCGGCCTGAAAAGACGAACAAGGGCGAGCCATGCTGGATGGCCAGATCGACCAGATCATGGCCATCCAGCGTGAGATGGGCGCCCTTGGTGCCGAGATGAGCCGGGAATTGCTGGTTCATGGCGGTCATCGCACCATCTGCTTGTCGAGCGGATAGATCGGCCGTGGCACGTTGCGATAGGGCAGGCGGTCGTAATAGGTGGTGCAGAGCGCACCGCTGTCGCAGACGATCACCTTGCTGGCGATGGGCTCGAAGGCGGCGCGGAAATGCTGCATGGATTTGAGGCCGACCACAGTCTTCTTGGCCGGATCGATGCCAAAGGCGCGGAATTGCTGCAGATCCAGCATCTGCGCCGGCACGGTCACGACCAGGATCTCGATCCCCTCCACCTCGATCACCGCCGAGGGGCCATAGGAGAGGCGCAGGCCACCCACCATCGGCCCGTCGCCGGTATAGGCGCCGTCGCTCACCAGCTTCAAGGTGCCGGTCAGCGTCAGCGGTTCGCCGCCGAAGCGTGCGTCGGTCTTGCCGCCAAGCTCGACCGTCACCTTGTCGCCGATCTTGTGCTTGTGGAGCTGCAGGGCGGTCTCATTGTCGACCATGGGCCCGAAGGCCGCATCGGTGATGCCGGCCGCCAGCATGGCGCCCAGCAGGTTCGTGGAATCGCCATAACCGCCGCCACCCGGATTATCGGCATAATCGGCGACGATGATCGGCCCGGTGGTACGGGTATAGGCCTTGGCGATGGCGGCTGCTTCTTCGACCGGCATGTAATTGTTGAGCACGTCGAAGCGCTTCTGCCACATATCCTCGGCGATGCCCTCGGCGAAGGCCTGGTGCTTCTCGATATTTCCGGCCTTGGCATCATAGGTCACGGTGACGGTCGGGCCCACGTCCTTGATATCCGCATTGCCGAAACCGGCATTGATGCTGACCGCCAGAACGCCCGGTTCCTTTTCATAGGCGATGGCTTGGGCGATGCGCTCGACCATCGGCCCCACATCGGTGCGCCCGCCATTGGCCTCGTCCAGCATCGGCCGATGCGCGCGCAGCGTCTTGGGCGCAATCTCGCCCTTCATCGTGCGCTGCATGATGTCGCCCGCGAGCACGGCCACCTCGCGCATGTCGATATGCGGATAGGTCTTGTAGGAGACGATGATGTTGGCAAGCGCGCACATCAGCGGAGTCACATTGGCGTGCAGATCGAGCGTGATGGCGATCGGCAGATCCGGCCCCACCACCTCGCGCAGGCGCCGCAGCAGCTCGCCTTCGCCATCCTCGTTGAACTCGGTCACCATGGCACCGTGCAGGCCCAGCATGATGCCGCTGAGCCGATGCTTGTTGGCGCGTGCCGCCTCGACGATCGGGCCAGAGAGGCGGTCGAAGGCATCGCGCGTGACGCAGCCAGCCGGCTGGGCCGAGGCGCTCAGCACATGTTCCATCTCCCAGCCATATTTGCGCCCGGTCTCCAGGAATCCGGCGAGTTCCGTATTGGCATCGCCCCGCTCGCGGATCGCATCGGCGCCGTAAAAGCCATAGCGGTCGACGAAGTCGTCATAGCCGGTCAGGTTCTTGTTGAACGTGTTGGTCTCATGGGCGAATTCGGCGGTGAGCACAAAGAAGGTCATGATGGCTCCAGTGGAAAATCAGAGGGGGTGATGGCAGGCCGCCGCATGGCCGCCCGCATCCTGGGTGAGTTCCGGACGGACCGTCCGGCAAATTGCATCGGCATGGGGACAGCGCGCCGCAAAGGCGCAGCCCGGCGGCAAATCGAAGGCGCTGGCGATCTCGCCGGTCAGGCGCCGGATCGACCGGCGCTGGGTGGGATCGGGCGCGAAATTGCTGTCGAGAAGTGTGCGCGTATAGGGATGGCGCGGTGCCGCCTTCGGATCGGGCAGGATCTCGACGATGCGCCCCAGATACATCACCACGATGCGGTCGCAGAAATAGCGCACCAGCCCCAGATCATGGGAGATGAAGAGATAAGTGAGGCCGAGATCGGCCTGCAGTTTCTCGAGGAGCGAGATGATCTGCGCCTGGATCGAGACGTCGAGCGACGCGGTGGGCTCGTCCAGCACCAGGAAATCCGGCTCCAGCGCAAGGGCGCGGGCGATGCCGATGCGCTGGCGCTGGCCGCCCGATAATTGATGCGGATAGCTCTCCGCCATCTGTGCGCCAAGACCCACCATGGCAAGCAGCGACGCCACCTTGTCGCGCGCTTCCTGCGGGCTGAGCTTGATGCCCTGGACACGGAACGGCTCCAGGAGGGCTTCCGCCATGCTGTAGCGGGGATCGATCGCCGAATAGGGATCCTGGAACACCATCTGCATGCGCCGGCGCAACCGCCGCAATGCGCCGCCGGACTGGCTGCCGAGATCGACGCCGTCAAAACCGATCGTGCCCGCGCTGGGATTGAGCAGCCGCAGCACGAGGCGTGCGAGCGTCGATTTCCCGCAGCCCGATTCACCCACCACGCCGGTCACCTTGCCGCGCGGGATGTCGAGTGTCACATCGCTCACCGCCATCATGGCGCGCATCTTGCCGAACAGCCCCTTGCGGCTTTCGAAGCGCTTGCCGAGATTGCGCAGCTCCACAAGATTAGACATGAGCGCCTCCCGACGTTTCCGGGAAGTGGCAGGCGATCTCGCCACCGGATGTGGGATGCTCCAGCGGCGGCACAACCGTCTGGCAGGGCACGCCCATCCGCGCACAGCGCGGGTGATAGCGGCAGCCAGGCGGATAATGCGCCACACTCGGCACGGCGCCGGGAATGCCGGTGAGGCTGCCGGGCAGCGTGTCCTCGCGCGGGATGCAGCGGATGAGCGCCTTGGTATAGGGATGGCGCGGGCTGGCGAAGATCGCCGTCACATCATGGCTTTCGGCGACGCGGCCGGCATAAAGCACCACCACCCGGTCGCAGGTCTGCGCCACCACACCCATGTCATGGGTGATGAGGATGAGGGCAAGGCTCCGCTCGCGCACCAGCTCGACCAGCAGATCGACGATCTGCGCCTGGATCGTGACGTCCAAGGCCGTGGTGGGTTCGTCGGCGATGATGAGGTCGGGATCCGCCGCCAGCGCCATGGCGATGACGATGCGCTGCTTCATGCCGCCCGACAATTGGTGCGGAAAATGATGATAGATGGTGGCCGCTTCCGGAATGCGCAGCTGTTCCATGATCTCGATGCTGCGCGCCTGCGCGGCCTTGGCGTCGAGGCCAAGATGCAATCGCGACACCTGGTCGATCTGGGCGCCGACACGGATGACGGGGTCGAGGGAGGTCATCGGGTTCTGCGTGATGAAGGCGATGCGCCGCCCGCGCAGCTTGCGGAAGGCGGGCTCCTTCAAGGTAGTGAGCTCGATCCCGTCGAATGTGATCGAGCCGCGCTCGATGCGCCCGCCAATGAGCGGCAGCAGCCCCATGACCGACAAGGCGGTCAGCGACTTGCCGGATCCGGATTCGCCGACAATGCCCAGGATCTCGCCCTTGTCGACGCTGAACGAAATGCCGTCCAGCGGCCGGATGCCATGGATGTCGATGCTGAGGTCGCGTACGTCGAGGAGGGCCATCGCCTCAGCCCTCCCGCAGCTTGGCGCGGATATCGAGGGCGCGGATCAGCGCATCGCCGAACAGGTTGATCATGATCACCGTGACGGCGACGGCGAGGCCCGGGAAGATGATGATCCAGGGTGCCTTGAAGATCTGCGCCGAACCGCTGCTCATCATGGCGCCCCAGCTCGGCACCGGCGGCTGCGCGCCAAGGCCGAAGAAGCCGAGCGTCGCCTCCAGGATGATGGCATCGCCCGTCGCCAGCATGCCGCAGATGATGACGGGGGCCAGCGCATTGGGCATCAGATGCCGGAACACGATATGGCCGTGGCTGGCGCCGAGATTGAGCGTCGCCTCGATATAGGTCTCGTTCTTCAGGCCCAGGATCTGCGCGCGGGTGAGGCGCGTGAATTGCGCGAGATAGGCAATGCCGATCGCCAGCATGGTCGAGGTGAGGCCCGGCCCGATGATGGCAACCAGGATGAGGGCAATGAGGATCTCCGGGAACGACCAGGAGAGATCGACCGCCGCCGTCACCAGCCGGTCGAACATCCCGCCGAAATAGCCGGCCGCGGCCCCCAGCGTCATGCCGATGAGGACCGAGACGCTGATCGCCGTGACACTGACCGAGAGCGAGGTGCGCGCCCCATACATGATGCGAGAGAGCACATCGCGCCCGAACTCGTCGGTGCCCAGCCAATGGGCAAGGCCCGGTGCCTGCGAGGCGATGGTCAGTTCCTGCACGTCATAGGGATAGGGCGTGATCCAGGGGGCGAGCAGGGCGATGAGGGCCAGGATCAGGAGATAAGCGCCGGCAATGCCGCCCTTGGGTGTCAGCAGGACCTTGCCGGCCGTGCTGCGCCGGAAGGCATGCCAGCGCGGGGAATTGGATGTCATCGATAGGGTACTCATGTCATGGCGTGCCGTACGCGGGGGTCCATTGCCGCCTGCACCAGATCGCCGATCAGCGTGCCCAGCATGACGGCGATGGCCAGCATCAGCAGGCAGCCTTGCATCACCGGATAGTCATGCTGGTTGAGCGCCTTGATGAGCAGCGTGCCAAGGCCGGGCCGGGCAAAGACGAATTCGACCGTGACGGCGCCGCCCAGGATCCAGCCGATGCGCAATCCCAGGATCGTGACAACCGGCATGAGTGCGTGGCGCAGCACATGGCGGAGCTGGATGCGGCGCGCCGGCAATCCCTTGGCATGGAGCAGCAGCACGAAATCCTTCTGCATCGTCTCCAGCATGGCGACGCGGGTCACGCGGGCGACCAGGGCCGTGCCGCCCAGACCGATGGTGAGCACCGGCAGGATGAGGGCCTGCCAGGTGCGGGCACCTGACACCGGCAGCCAGCCGAGCTGGACCGAAAAGAGCAGCATCAGCAGCAGGCCCAGCCAGAAACTGGGGAGCGTCGAGCCGACCAGGATGCCGGCCATGACGCTCTGGTCGATTTTGCTGTCCTTGTTGATGGCGGCAAGGGTCCCGGCGGCGATGCCGAGCAACGTCGAAAAGAGGAGTGCCGCGCCACCGAGGCGCAGGCTGAAGGGAATGTTCTGGGCGAGGAGGTCGACCACCGGACGCCGCATGACGATGGCGTCGCCGAGATCGCCTTGCGCCATCTTGCCCAGCCACAGCAGGTATTGCTCGACCAGCGGCTTATCGAGCCCGTAGCGGGCGGTGATGATGGCCTTCTGTTCCGGACTCGATCCGATCCGCACCAGATTGTCGATCGGGTCACCCGGCACCAGATGGATGATGCCGAAGATGATGATGGAAACGGTGAAGAAGACCGGGATCAGCAGCAACAGCCGCCGCACAATGTAACTCAGCATCCCGGTCTTCTCCCGTTAACGCAGCCAGTTCTACTCGACGACTTCCATGTCGAGCACCGAGGTCGATTCGATCTGTGTTGCACGGATCTTCTCGGGCAGCTTCAGGCGTTCCTTGTTGTAGCCGACATTCTGCACCGGCTGGTAGATCGGCGCGAAGACGAACTGCGACATGACATACTCATGATAGGCCTTGAAATTGGCGATACGCTCTTCCTGCGTCTTCGACTGGGTCATGGCCTTGGTCTTGAGCTCTTCGCCCTTGGGATCGTTCCACATCGAGATGTTGGGATAGCCCAGACGCTCGCCGCTGAAGAACCATTCGATGATATCGGCATTGTTCCAATTGTAGGAACGCACCGCCAGCTGATGCTCGGTCAGCTTCTTGTACTGATCCTTGATGGCGCTGGAATCGAACACCGTGATCTCGGCATTCATGCCGACCGCCTTCAACTGCGCCTGGACTGCTTCGGTCAAGCGCTTGAATTCGGTATCGGACTGCGTCCACAGTTTCACGGTGAGCGGCTTGCCGTCCTTCTCGCGGATGCCGTTGGCACCCATCTTCCAGCCGGCCTCGTCGAACATCTTGGCCGAACGTTCCGGATCGTAGGAGATGTTGAGCTTCGGATCGATCTCGGATTCCGGCAGCGCGCTGATGAGGAAGTTATGCGCTTCCGATCCGACGCCGCCATAGATGCTGGCCAGGATTTCCTTCTGGTTGATGGCAAAGGCGGTCGCCTCGCGCACCTTGATATCGTCGAAGGGCGCGCTGGTCACGTTCATCGGCATATAGGCGACATCGAGGCCCGGCATGGTCAGGACCTGGACATTCGCTTCCTTCTTGAGCTCGCCAAGGAAGTCGGTCGGCACGCCCAGCAGCAGGTCGACACCGCCGGTCTTCAGCTCAAGGAAAGCAGTCGATTCTTCCGGGATTTCACGGAAGGTCAGCTTCTCGATCTTGGCCGGGCCCTTGTTGTCGGAGAGTTCCGAGCCCCATTTGTAATCCTCATTGCGGACCAGCACGGTTTCCTGGCCGACGGCGAAGCTCTCCAGCTTGAAGGGGCCGGTGCCGATGGCCTGGGTCACGCCGAAATTGTCGCCAAGATCCTTATAGGCCTTCGGCGCCGGGATGCCCATGAAGGCGCTCGAGAAGTTGAACAGCAGGTTGGGTTCCGGATGCTTCATCACGAATTTGACGGTGTAATCGTCGACCACTTCGACCTTGTCGATGGCGCCGACCATGTATTCGTTGTCGGTGCCGGTGAAGCTCGGGATCCAGGCGGCGATGGCGGCGGCGTTGAACGGCTCGCCATTGTGGAAGGTGACGCCCTGCTTCAGGTGGAAGATCCACTGCATGCCATCGGGCGCTTCTTCCCAGGATTCGGCCAGATGCGGATGGAAGCTCTGATCGGCATCCTGCACCACCAGCCGGTCGAAGATCATCGACGTGGCGGCGTTGAGCATGGTCGCCTTGACCGGGTTGTAGGTGGGCGCACCGACTTCATTGGTGCTCATGACGAAGGTCGCTTCCTGCGACCAGGCAAGGTTTGCGGCGCCGAAGGTGGCCCCGGCCAGGGTCATCAGCGCCGTGCCGCTGACGAGGGAATGCTTTGCGCAATTGGTATTTCAAGGAAGCCTCCGTTTTTTAAGTTGTTGGTTGTTGCTGGGATCGATCAGTCTTCAGGAAAGTGGGCCGGACGTGTCTCCGACATAGCCGGTGAATCGGCTGTAGAGAGCCGACACGCGGTTCATGCGCGTCTCGACCGAGGGGCCGAGCTCGTTGAAGATGCTGTTGATGAGAAGGGCGATCAGGCTCGCGACCGGTGCCGTCGAATCCCAGAACTGGTTGATGTCGGTCGGCACCACGAACATCTCGTCGACCAGGTCGCGACCCCAATCGCAATAGGCATCGGTGATGAGCGTCGTGGGGATCCCGGCAGCCCTGGCCTCCGCCGCGAGCACTTTTGCGAGACGCGAATAGCGCCGACCCTCGATGAGGACCAGGCCGACCTTCTTCGGATCGGCCAGCAGCAGCTCCGAAAAATTGCCACCGGCAAGGTCGAGGAGATGCACGCCGGGGCGGACATATTGCAGCTGGTTGACCAGATATTGCGCCAGGCCCCGTTCGGTCTGGAAGCCCGCCACATGGATATCCGGCAAGCGCGCCAGGCGTTTCACCGCGCGCTTCCATTCCTTGCTGTGCGCCAGCTCGTAATTGCTGACCAAAGCGGCGATTTCCATCTCCAGCCCGCGCGCCAACTCGTCATCGCCCTTGCGGCTGCGCTCGCGGTAATCCTTCAACCGGTCGCCGATCAGCCACGGCTTGTCGCCGATATCGGCCTTGAGGTCTGCCTTCAGATCCTTGAAATGCTGATAGCCGATGGCGCGACAGAAGCGGCCGACCGTGGGTTCGCTCACCCCGACCTTTGCCGCCAGGGTGGCGGCGGTTTCGAAGGGCAAGCCATTGATATTGGCGAGCATAAAGCTTGCGATGGCCTTCTCGGCCTTGGTCGCGCTTTCCAGGCAAGCCGCCAGGCGCTCGCGTACGGAATCAGCCATGTTCCTCGTTTCGGTCCGCAGACCTGCCCTAGCCTCGTCGCATTCTTGTCACCTGCCGATGCGCTCAAAGTCGCCCAGGAGGTGCGAATACGTTCCTGCAAGCTTCGCCAGTTTTCTTGCAAACTGTCAATACGAATTTGTTTTCTGTCATATCGAGTGAACTGAGCTCGACAGGCGGATATGACAAGAGTGCTGCCTGAGCACGTCCTGAGCACATCCCTGGGCACATCCCTGAGACCATCTTTGTCCCGCGACCATCTTTGTCCCGCGACCATCTTTGTCCCGAGCCTAAATCCTTTAGTAATGTTCGGGCCTTAACCTGAAGCATCTTCACTCGCACAAGGCATGAGACATGAAGCCTATCTCCAACTGCTTATCGATCGCTCCACGTATCCTGTCTGCTGGCCTCTTGGCGGCATGGCTGGCGCTTGGGCTGCAGGTTGCAACCGCCGCAGCGGAGGATCCGATCCTCACAGTCGATGGCGCTATCAGCAAGGGACCGAGTGTCACCTATACCTTGGCGGAACTCGACGCCATGCCCCAGACTGAAATCAAGACCGCGACGCCCTGGTATGACGGCGTCCAGACTTTCAGCGGTCCGCTGCTCTCGCACGTCCTCGCGGCTGTGGGTGCGCAAGGCGCCGACATCACGGCTCACGCGCTCAACGATTATTCCGCCGATCTGCCGGCCGCCGACGCTGCTGACTTCGGCGTCATCCTGGCAACGCGGATCAATGGCGAGGTCCTGTCGATTCGCGACAAGGGCCCGATTTTCATCGTCTATCCGTATGACTCGGATGCCAAGCTGCGGCATGACATCTATTACACCCGCTCGGTTTGGCAGGTGGACCAGCTGACGTTGAAATAGATCGACCGAGGCATCGTGCAAAGAGCGATGCCCTAGGATATGCTCCGTAGCATCATCGACAAGCGGCCATGGAACCCACTCAGCATCACCCTTGCGCTGATGCTGGCCAGCCTCATTGGCTGTATCGTCACCTCCGGCCTTTTGTTCGTGAAGCGAGAGCGAATCGTCCAATCGATCACGCAGTCCGGCAGTGAGAATTTCACCTGGGCGTTTAACCAGCTGCGCGTTGAATACTACCGGCTGACGATGACGCTGGACGGTCCGCGCGATCATGACTTGAGCGAGCTGGACGTCGACTGGGACAAGGCCCTGCGCAAGCGCTACGAGATTTTCGTCAGCCGGGTCAACCTTGTTGACCACGGTACCTACCGTCAGAACATGGAAGAAACGTCCATCTATCAATCGGTCCTGCCGTTCTTGAAGCGGGTGATCGCAGAGACCGATACCAGGCTGGCTGCCACCAAGACCTTCAATTTTCCGGCCATAGCCGCCTTGGATACTTTGGATGACAGATTTGCCAAGGACCTTGATGAACTGGCGGCCAAGGCCGTCGAAGCCGATTCCGCACGGCTGGGCAAGATGCGGGACGATCTCACCTCGCTGCAGGTCTATGAAGTCGCCAATCTTGCCTTCCAGCTGATCCTGCTCATTGCCTTCGGGGCCGTGGCCTTCATCGGGCTTTACCGCCTCGACCGCCAGCGGCGACACCTCGTCATGTCGGCTGAGGAATTGAAGGCCGCCCGCATCCATGCCGAGGGCGAGGCCGAAGCAAAGCGCTGGGCCTTGCAGCGTGCGCTGGAGGAAGAGCAGCGCACCGGGCGACTACAGCGTCGCTTCGTCTCCATGGCGTCGCATGAATTCCGTACCCCACTCGCCATTATCGACAGCTCGGCCCAGCGCATCCTCCGGAAACTCGACAGCATGCCGCGCGAAGAAGTGATCGAGCGTGTCGACGGGATTCGCCATACCGTCGCCCGCATGGGCAATCTGATCGAGACGATGCTTGAAGCCGGTCGCACCGAAGATGGCAAGACCGCCTTCAACCCGGCGCTGTTCAATCTGCAGCTACACCTCGCCAAGATCATCAAGCAGCAGCGCGACATCTCGCCGCATCACAGGTTTACCGAGGACCTGCGGGCCGTGCCCGTCTCCTTTTACGGTGATGAGCGCCTGATGACCCAGATCCTGGTCAACCTGCTGTCGAACGCCGTCAAATATTCTCCGGAAGGGGGTGAGGTCCATATCGGCTCGACCCGCGCCGGAGATGCTGTCGAGATTTCAGTTTCCGATCAGGGTGTCGGTATTCCGGAGGTAGAAATACCCAACCTGTTCGAGGTGTTCTTCCGCGCCTCGACCTCGGCCGGCATTCCTGGCACGGGATTGGGTCTGGATCTGGTGCGCAAATTCGTCGAACTCCATAACGGCACCATTCGCGTCAGTTCAAAAGTCCATCAAGGGACCACCTTTACCTTCGCCCTGCCGGTTCGGGACCTATCGGAGATGGAAAGCGTCGATGCAGCAACGACGAGCGTCACCGCGCGATAGATGGCGCGGCCGCTTGGACGTCAGGGTTAACAGCTTGTTCACCGGCGCGGCGCAAGATGATGCCGACCGCGTCGGCAGACCAATGGGAGATTGAGCATGACGGCCAGCACGATGACCATCCTGTGCGCGGAAGATGAACCGGAACTGCGCCGGGACATCGTCCAGGAACTGCGCGATGCTGGTTACGAAGTGATCGAGGCCAGCAATGGTGAGGATGCCCTGATGGCGATCACCACATTGCGACCGGACATCGTCCTGTGCGACATCAACATGCCACGGATGACCGGACTTGGGGTTCTGGAACAGGTCCGGGCCAGCGATGAAGAACATGCCGACGTCCCGTTCATCTTCCTCACCGCGTATGGCGAGAAAAGCGATCTCATCAAGGGTCGCAGCCTCGGTGCGGATGATTACCTGGTAAAGCCGATCGATTTCGATCTCCTGCTGACCACGGTGAGAGCAAGGCTGGAGAGCGTGTCGCGCTCGCGCCGCCGCCTCAACAGTCACGCGCAGCAGCTCGAGCGCCAGCTGGCCGATTTCCTGACCAACGGTATCTCCGCAGCGGTGCTCCCCAGCGGCCAGAACCTGCATGAGTTGCTCGTCGATCCGAATCTCCCCGACTGCCTGCTGGTGCTGGCCAGCATTGATGCCTATCACCGGTTGACGCCGCAATTCGGCAGCTTGGTGGCGCAGCGCGTGCTCGAAAACTATCTTGAGACCTTCGGTGCCAGTTCGGGAGGGCTACCCTCGCGTCTGTTCCAGTTGGAAAGCGATGTGTTCGCTTTGCTGGTCGAAGGATCTCACGATTGGGACAAGATCAGCCAGCGCGTCGGATCTCTTGTCGACACAACGCTTGAGGTTACCGGCATACGCCTGCCGATCACCTCATCCATTGCCATCGCGGAGTACCATGTCGGCGATGCGCGGTCTTCCAGCAATATGCTGGACGATGCCCTGCTGGCCCTGCGGTTCGCACGGCGCGATGGTGGCCGCAACGTCGTTCGGGTCGATGACCCGATTTGCGATCGACTGCGCATCATGGAGTATATCGAGAACAATATCGGCCGAGCGATCGACGAACATCAACTGTTCCTGGCTTTCCAGCCCAAGGTGCGCATGAAGGACCGCAAGCTGGTTGGCGCCGAAGCCCTCATTCGCTGGCAAAGCCCTGAACGCGGCCTGATTGCACCCGGACTGTTCATTCCGATCGTTGAGAGGACCGGATTTGTCGACCGCGTCAGCGATTGGGTTTCAACAATGCCGCCGCGAGCAGCCACGCTCTTTCCGAGGAGGGGTTGGCCACCAAAATCGCCGTCAATGCCTCGGGCGCCGAACTGCACAGCAACTTCGTCGATCGCGTCCAGGCGGCGCTGAAGCGGCATGACGTGCCACCCGCGTCGCTGGAAGTGGAGATCACCGAGACCTCGGTGGTGCTTGACTTGGATTTTGCCGCCAAGGTCACCAGCAATCTGCGTGATCTCGGCGTCAGCGTGGTGGTGGATGATTTCGGTACCGGCTATTCCTCGCTCTCCTATATCCGGTCCTTTCCCCTCGATGGCGTCAAGATCGACCAGAGTTTCGTGCGCGGCATGACCACCAACCAGATCGATCGCAAGATCGTTGAAAGCGTCATCGACCTTGCCCATGCGGTTGGCCTCGTCACCGTGGCCGAAGGGGTCGAGACGACCGAACAGTTCGAGGTCCTGCGTCAGGCGGGGTGCGATATCGCTCAGGGCTATCTGATCGCCAAACCGCTCACGATCGGCGATTTCAAGCTCTTCATGCGGCAATAGCCCGGCTCCGGCCCCGCCGACGGCACCGAATCGGCGATATCGGCGCTTGCTGCTGATATCGCGCTCGGCCTAAATGGGGACTTCCGTCCCTTGAAGGTCGCGCCGCCCATGACCACCCTGTCCGATCCCCTGCGCCAACTCTGGCCCTGGCTGCTGCTGACCCTGGCAGCGCTCGGCACGGCCATCTACGCCCGCTATGGGTTGATCGAATCGACGCCGATCGGCCTCATGTGCCAAGGCGCCGAGCCCGCCTGGTATTGCAGCGCGCGGCAGCTCCTCATCATGGTCAATCAATGGAACGGGTGGAGTTGGGCGGCCATGATCGGCGGCGCGCTCGCCATGCTGTTCGGCTGGCGCTGGACCATCGTGCTGGGATTGGTGGCGGGTGCCGCCGGGCTCAGTCTCTACAATGCAGGTCCCGCCGCTTTCGGCCTGCTGCTCAGCCTGATGCGCCTGGTCCGGCGCTGATTCCAGCTACCCGCCGGCCGCGCCACGCACCGGCGGTGCCGAGCGCAAAGAGCAGCAGCACGCCGCACCAGGCAAGTGCCTGCCAGTTGAGCGGGCCCTCGGCCCAGGCGATGTAGAGGGCAGAGGCCACGAAGATCAGCGACAGGACACGCTCCTCGGTTCCCGCCGGATCGGGCCGCAGGAAACTGCCGCGACGGATCTGCAGCAGGACGAAGGCCACAGCCGGAAATGCATAGGCCGCGAGCGGAAAGCCGCGATAGCGCCCGTCGAAGGCGAGCGCCAGGCCGACGGTGGCGGCACCCACCAGCACCAACAGGCGCAACAGGCCGCCCAAGGGAATGGGGTCATTGTCCATCGCCTTCAGCCAGGCAACCGCGTCGCGCAAGGGCGCCTCGGCAAAGCTCGGGGCCTTGTCGAGTTGGCTGCCCTGGCGCAGGACCACGATGAGGATGACGGCGGCCTGCAGCAGCAGCAGGGCCTCCACTGCCATGTCCCAATAGGAAACGGCAATGAGCAGCGCCCGCTCCGCTTCCAGCACCATGAGCACGCCGCCGGCCATGGCGGCGGCGGAAAAGACCGAAGCGGCCGGCAGGTTCTCGGCGCGCGGCCGGGCAAGGGCGAGACTGATCAACCCGATCAGCACCGAGAGGCCCGCGAGCATCGGCCAGTTGGGGTGATTGCTGACCGGCGTGAACCAGTCGAACTTCGCCTGGCGGGCCGCATCGAACAGGCCCCAATAGCCGCCCACGGCACCTTCCTGATGGCGCTTCCACGGCTGGTCATAGGCCTCAATGAAATTGTAATCGAGCTCATGCGCCTTGGCATAGACCAGGAAGTCGCGGAGATACCGCGCCTGGTCAACGATGCTGGGGACGGCATCCTCGCGGGCACGGCCGGCCGAGGGCCAGCCGGTTTCGCCGATCATCAGGCGGCGGCCGGGAAACTGTCGCTGCATCTCGCCCATGACATATTCGAGATGCACCACGGCGTCCGTTGAGGGTGCCGGATCATCCTCCCAGTAAGGCAGGATATGGATGGTGAGGAAATCGACGCTCTCCGCCAGCACCGGCGGCGCCTTCTGCCAGAAGCCCCAGACATCGGCGTAAGTTGTCGGCAGGCCCGTCGCCTGCTTGACGCGGGTGACCAGTGCCGCCAGCGTCTCGCCGCTCTGCTCGCCGCGCAACAGTACCTCATTGCCGACGATGATCGCCTTCACCGTGGCGCGGTGCGCGTTGGCAAGCTCGATGGTGCGGACAATCTGCGGCTCGAACTTCGCCGGCTCGCTGCTGATCCAGATGCCGAGCAGCACCTGCATGCCCAGCTGCTCGGCGATCGGCACGACCTGGTCGAGGCCCTGGTCGACCGCATAGATGCGCACGCAATTGGTGATCGGCTGCAGCTGCCTGAGATCCTCCTCGATCTGCCAGCGCGGGATGACGAGGCTCTGGTCATAAGGTGTCTGGTCGCCGCGGAAGGGCGTGTAGCTCACGCAATGGAGCTTCGGTTCCGGCGCCGGCGGCAGATCGACCGCGCGCCCCAGCAGCGCCCACAGGCCGATGGTGGCCAGGGTCGCCAGCAGCAGCGGCAATCCCCATGATTTCATCTGGTGCACGCCTTCAGGCAGCCTTCTTGGTCTCGGGCGCGGTGTCGATCTCGGCCTGGGCGCCGCTGGCAACTGCCATGGCCTCGGTCAGCGACGTCTCCGGATGGCTGCCGCGCTGGCCGATGCGCAGGGCGTTGATCATCGAGAGCAGCAGCGCCGAGAAGAAAGGCAGCGATTGCACGAACATGAGGACCGCCCACAGCTTCGCATCATGCTGGAAATCGCGGGCATAAAGAGTCCAGACACCGCAGCCGACCAGGATGAGAAAGATCAGCGTCTCCTCGCGCGCCGACACCAGGCCACGCAAGGCGGCCGGCGCATTCTCCATCTTGGGCGTGCGGTGGAACGGCAGGTTCGAAGTGAAGATGCCGCGCCACACCGCCTTGCCGACGGAATAGGAGAGCGCAAGACCGGCCAATGACGCGCCGATATTGTCGAGGAAGCTGCACGGCACCTTCTCGGCATAAAGCCAGAACGACTTGCCGACCTTGAAGGCGAACATGCCGATGGTGACGAAGAGATAGAGCGCCAGAGGCGGGGCGATATATTGCGGCCACAGAATCATGCCCGCCGTCCAGGCGACCGAGAGGGCGATGAAGGAGAGCTGCAGGCCATCGGCGATCCAGGGCAGCCAGCCCGCCAGGAACTGATAGCGCTGCGCCGGTTCCAGCCTTTTGCCGCGGAACGGCAGCAGATCGCGCCAATGGCTTTTCAGGATCTGCATGGCGCCATAGGCCCAGCGATAGCGCTGCTTGCGGAAGGCATCGAAGCTGTCGGGCATCAGGCCGCGGCCATAGCTCTTCTCGGTATAAACCGCCTTGTGTCCGGCTTCGAACAAACGGAGGCCCAGCTCCGCATCCTCGGTGATGCACCATTCCGCCCAGCCACCGGCTTGCGTGAGGGCCGAGCGACGGATGAGCGCCATGGTGCCGTGCTGGATGATGGCGTTCTTCTCGTCCCGGCTCTTCATGCCGAGATAGAAGAAGCCGGCATATTCCCAGAAGCACATGCGCTTGAAGAGGTCTTCATGCCCATCGCGGTAATCCTGCGGCGCCTGGACGAGGGCCACCTGCGGGTTGGTGAAATGCGGCACGAGATCCGAAAGCCAGCGCGCCCGCACGATGTAATCGCTGTCGATGGTGGCGATGATCTCCGCGTCGGGATTGGTCTCGGTCAGCGCATAATTCAAGGCGCCGGCCTTGAAGCCCGGCCATTTCGGCAGGTGGAAAAAGCGGAAATTCGGCCGGTTCAGCGACTTGATATAGGCTTCGACCGGCTGCCAGACCGCATCATCCTTGGTGTTGTTGTCGATGATGAGGACTTCGAAATTCGGATAGTCGAGCTTCTCCAGCGCCTGGATGGTCTCGATCATCATGTCGGGCGGTTCGTTGTAGCAGGGCACATGCACCGATACCTTGGGCAGCTTCCACGAACTGTGGACCGGCGGCGGCACCAGAGCGCGCTTCGATTGTCCCAGCCACAGATTGACCGACATCTCGAGACCCTCGATGAGGAAGATGGCGAGCAGCAGCAGGAAGGCCGGCGCCACCGCGACCATGGCGATGATGTCGTAGAGCGTCAGGTAAAGCTTGCTGTACTGGGCATAGATGAGAATGCCGGTGAGCACACCACCATAGCCGAGAAGGGCGATGAAGAAGCGCCCGCGCCGCTTCATGCCAAGCTCGGTGCGCATCAGGAACAGGACGAAGGGCAGGCCGATCACCACCGAGGCGATGGCAAAGACCGGCCAGTTCGCGAAATTGATGAGATTGCCTTGAAGTGCGGGCTTCAATTGTCGGTCGGCATTCCACAGGCCCCAATAGGCGCCGACACCACCTTCGACCGCGATCTTCCAGGGTTGGTCGAAGGCCTCGATCACGTTGTAGTCGATGTCGGCCTTCTTGGCTTCAAGCAGGAACTTGCGCAGGAACAGGCCCTGATTGACCGGCGAGGCCACGGCGCCACCCTTGTTCTGATACTCCTCGCCTTCCTCTCTGAGGGTCGACCGGGTGAGGCCTTCGCTCGGCCAGCCCACTTCGGCGATGAGGATGCGCTTGTCGGGGAATGTCTCCTGCACCACGCGATAACGATCGAGCGTCCACTTGATGGCCTGGTCGATGTTGATGCCGTTCCAGAAGGGCAGGATGTGGATGGCGATGTAGTCCGTCTCGTTGGCAAGGTCCGGATTGTTGAGCCAGATGTCGAAGGGCTCGGCGGTCGACACCGGCAGGTCGCTGCTGGCGCGCACGCGGCGCAGATAGCTGATGAGCTCCGCCTTCAGCTCCGGATCGGCAAAGCCCTCTTTGAGTCCTTTCTGACCATCCGGATCGAGCGCCTGGACGCGCTCGGCCGACATGCGATAACGGTGCAGGAATTCGTTGCCGACGATGAGCTGGTTGACGCCACCGACATCGTGGGCGATCACCACCAGATTGGCGATCTCGGCTTCGTTCGTCGTCTTGTCGCTGTCGATCCAGGCGCCGGCAGTA
Source organism: Rhodospirillaceae bacterium (assembly GCA_016712715.1). Lineage (NCBI taxonomy): Bacteria > Pseudomonadati > Pseudomonadota > Alphaproteobacteria > Rhodospirillales > Rhodospirillaceae > Rhodospirillaceae bacterium. Next base: position 406,679 of record JADJQM010000002.1, on the reverse strand, counting down.
ACCTTGATACCCAGATCATTCGCCATGGCTGGAATTCGCTGCGATACGCCGGTCGATTCATAGGTACGAATCGATTGCGTTTTACCAGCCAGAATCGCCAAATCTTCGCGAATCTCGTCGACGGTCGGTTCACGCTTTTCGAGCGAGGTCGGGTCCTGCCGCCAAGCAGTATATGAGACGCCACTCAGCTGCCCTTCAAACGGATCGGCAGCGATTGTCGGGTTCAACAAGAACCACGCCGCGGCGACCATGGCAGCGACCGCCAGGCCGATGAGCCAGTTACTGAAACGCATGTTTGTCCCGAACCCGAACGCCATCCCGGCCGGACTGATCGCCTGGCCCAGGGGGCCGCTACCAATCCGATCCGATCGATCGCCTGTTTCCATTGAGCCGCGCGGGTCTAGAAATCATCCCGGCCCGGTCGGCTACTGCAACGCAAAATCGCCAGTTTCTTAAGTTTTTGCAAGGGGTAGAGCGGCCGCACCGGTAACAACATCGCGTGATTGCCGTGATGCCGGTCGGACGGCGAGCTTGTTTGGCCCTAACCGGCCGGACCGCCTCTGGGTTCCCGGCAGAATCGCCGGTTAACCCAATTCCTTGAACCGCTCCATGCCCATAACCAGGGCCGCACGGGTGCCGGGTTCCATGGCCGAGTGGCCGGCATCGGGGATGACGGTATAGCGGGCTTCCGGCCACAAGCGGGCGAGGTCGTCGGCCGAGCGGATCGGACAGACCAGGTCGTAGCGCCCCTGCACGATGAAAGCCGGGATCTTGCGGATCCGCTCGATATTCTCGATGAGGAAATTCTCGGGCAGGAAGATGTTGTTGGCGAAGTAATGCGCTTCCATGCGGGCCAATCCCAGGGCCAGCGTATCGCCGGAAAAGGCCTGGATCGTCTCCGGACTGGGCAGCAGGGTGGAACAGCTCCCCTCATAGACGCTCCAGGCACGCGCCGCCGGCATATGCACCTTGGGGTCGGCATGCATCAGCCGCTTGTGGTAGGCGCCGAGCAGGTCATGCCGTTCCACCTCAGGGATGTAGCCGGAAAAGGCCCGCCAGGCTTCCGGCGCCAGCTCTTTGAGACCATAGAGAAACCAGTCGATTTCCGACTTCCGGCACAGGAAAATGCCGCGCAGGCCCAGGCCGCGCACCCGGTCCGGATGAAACTCCGCATAGGCCAGCGCCAGCGTCGATCCCCAGGAACCGCCGAAAACAAACCAGGAATCGAGTTCAAGGTGCCGGCGCAGCCGTTCCATGTCTTCGATCAGCAGCGGCGTGGTGTTGTTCCGGATCTCGCCCAGGGGCTTCGAGCGCCCGCTGCCGCGCTGGTCGAAAATGATGATGCGGTAATGCTTCGGATCGAAAAAGCGCCGATGGCTGGCATTGGCCCCGGCCCCAGGTCCACCATGCAGGAACACGACGGGGACGCCCTTGGGATGACCGCTTTCCTCGAAATACATGACATGCAGATCATCGAGCGGTAGTTCGCCCGTGCGATAGGGCGCGATATCCGGATAGAGGTCCTTGGGCGGCATGGTGCGGGGATATCCTGGGCGGAGGGGCGAAGGTGACTGCCGTTATAGCATGGCGATCCCGAAGCCCAGCAACGGGTTTCCCGCCCGGAACCATCGCACGATTGTGACGTTAAGACTGCTCGGACCCACGAAAAAACCGCCTCGACGGCGCGGCGGGCGGGTTAATATCCTGCCCAGCCAGGTTTTTGGAATCGGTCTCGGAGCCACCCAGCATGCGTATCAAGCTCGTTCTTCCCGCCCTTCTTCTCGCCGGCACGGCGTTGCTGGTCAGCGGCTGCATGCAGGCGACCAGTCCGGCCACGGGCCGCACGTTTTCAACACCGATCTCGGAAGCGCAGGAAAGCCAGATCGGCGCCGAGGAACATCCCAAGATCCTGCAGGAATTCGGCGGCGCCTATGCCGAAAAACCGGCCCTCAATACCTATATCGACAGCGTCGGCCAGTTCGTGGCGGCGACGTCGGAACGCCAGGACGTCAAATATACTTTCACCGTCCTCGACACGGCAGACATCAACGCCTTCGCCCTGCCCGGCGGCTACATCTACATCACCCGCGGCCTGCTGGCCCTCGCCGTCAACGAGGCGGAAGTGGCCGGCGTGCTCGGCCATGAGGTCGGGCATGTGACCGCGCGCCATACCGCCGAACGCATGGGCCAGCAGCAGAAGGCCCAGATCGGCGTACTGGCCGGCGTGCTGCTGGGTACGCTGCTGGGGGGCGAGCAGGGTGGCCAGATGGGCGGACAGTTGGCGACCGAGGGCGCCCAGACCTATCTGGGCACCTATTCGCAGGATCAGGAGTTCGAAGCCGATACACTTGGTGTCCGCTACCTGAAGCGCGCCACTTATGACCCGCAGGCGATGGCAAGCTTTCTCTCGGCCCTCAATGCCGATACGCGCCTGCAGGCGCGGCTCGCCGGCAACGAAGCGGCGGCCGACGCCTACAGCATGAAGCAAAGCCATCCGCGCACGGCCGACCGGGTGCAGCAGGCGATCAACGCCGCTGGCCCCGCCACGCCGGGCGGCATGACCGCGCGCAACGAATATCTCACCAAGATCGACGGCATCCTGTGGGGCGATGACCCGCAGCAGGGCGTCATCCAGGGGCGCGAATTTATCCATCCAGCGCTTCGTTTCACCTTCACGGCGCCGGCGGGGTTCAGGCTGGTCAACAAGCCGGAAGCCGTGATCGGCCAGGCCAAGAACGGCGCGATGGTCTTCGACATGGCGCCAAAGGATACCGGCGATCTCCTCGCCTATGTGCAAACCCAGTGGAACCCCAAGGCCAAGATCGCCGATGCCCAGCGCATCAACATCAACGGCATGGAGGCGGCGACCGGCATCGCGCAGGGCACCGTCAACGAGAAGCCGGCAACCTTCCGCCTCATCGCCGTGCGCTTCCCGGACAATCATGTCTACCGCTTCCTGTTTGCGGCCCCCACGCAAAGCTTCAACAGCATGGACGACCAGTTCGGTGCCACGGCCAACAGCTTCCGCCAGATATCGGCCGCCGAGGCCGGCGGCTTCAAGGCCAAACGCATCCGCATCGTCACCGTGCAGCCCGGCGACACGGTCGAAAGCCTTAGCGCCCGCATGGCGCTCGACGAGGCCAAGGTCGACTGGTTCAAGGTGATCAACCGCCTCGACCAGGGTCAGCCGCTGCAGGCGGGGCAGATGGTCAAGATTGTCAGCTATTGATCGGCGTCTAGCGTAGCTGCGATACTAGCCGGCCAATGGCCCGCGTATCCGATCAAAGAGCTTGGCGCTTTCCCATCTGGGTGGTGCTGGCCGCCACCTTTGGCGGCCTTGCCGCGCTGGCCATCGCGCTGGTGGCGGCGGTGATCAATCTCATCGCCGTCGAAAACACCACTGACCTGCTCAATGTTCTGGTCGACCGCGAGATCACGAATCTCGAAAAATCGCTGGTGGGAGAGCTCGATCCAGCACTTGAGCAAGTGCGCTTCCTCTCCGGCTATATTGCCAGCGGCCAGGTCGCCCTTGACGACAACCAGCGCCTTTCCGACCTGCTGATGGGCTCCCTTGCCGCGTCACCCCAACTGACGAGTGTCAGTTTCATCCGCCCGGATCTCAGCGTCGTGGTAGCGACCCGGCAGCGCGACGGCAAGCTCTACGTCGCGCGGGTAGATGACGGCCTGTACAAAGCAAGTTACCGGCAGGCGTTGCGGCTGGGCTCGGCGGCGCATGACCCGATCTGGGGTGCGCCGATCTACATCCCCGATCTCGACAAGCCGGTCATGTCGGCGCTGGCGCCAGTGCGCCACAAGGGCGAAGTGTTGGGCGTGTTCACCGCGGTGGTGTCCTTGCCGCAGATCTCCGAGAATCTGAAAGGCCGCAGCGGGCCGGAAACGACGCCCTTTGTGCTGGGCGAAAACGGCATCGTGTTCTCGCATCGGGAGTTGTTCAGCGGCGATTTTCACCTCAGCGAGGAACGGCCGCTGCCGCGTTTCGACGAGATCACCGATCCGGTGCTGGCGCAGTTCGATGCCACCAAAGCCCGGACCGTAACGCCGGAAAATCGCCCGGACTCCCCGTTTCAGGCGCAGATGGTGACGGTGGGTGACAATCAGTACCTGATCATCTTCAAGGATTTTCCCGACCTCATCGACCAACCGTTGACGATCGGCGTCTATCTCAAATCCTCAGTGGTCGAGAGCGTGTTCGAGAAGCTGATGTTGACGCTGTACGGCGCTGCGGTGGTCATTGTTATCGCCATCGCCCTGGCGCTGTTCCTTGGGCGTCGCATCGGCGAGCCGGTGCGGGCCCTGGCCGACGCCACGCGCCATCTGGCGGCACTCGATTTCAGCGGCGCGCCCAACCTGCCGCGCAGCCGCTTCCGCGAGATCGACGTCGCGGCCTATGCCTATAACCGCATGCGCAATGGGCTTGGCTGGTTTTCGACCTATGTCCCGCAATCGCTGGTGCCCCATCTCATGCGGCCGACCAGCAGCCAGGTGCTGGCCTCGCGCGAGGTCGAGGTGACGGTGCTGTTCACCGACATCGTCGGCTTTTCCGGCATCGCCCAGCGCTTGAGCCCACGCCGTCTCGCGGCCTTCCTCAACCGACATTTCACGCTGCTGGGCGGCCATATCGTGGCGGGGGGCGGCAGCATCGACAAATACATCGGCGATTCCATCATGGCCTTCTGGGGTGCGCCGGAAGTGCAGGAAGATCACGCCGTCCGCGCTGTCCACGCCGCACAGCGCATCAGCGCGCGCCTCACGGCCGACAATGCGCGCCGTGCCGCCAAGGGCCTTAGCCCCGTGCGAATCCGCATCGGCATCCATAGCGGCCGCGCCATCGCCGGCAATATCGGCGCACCCGGCCGCATCAACTACACGCTGGTGGGCGACGCCGTGAACATCGCCCAGCGGCTCGAGCAATATGGCAAGCAGGTCGATGACGGCAAACGCTCGGTCATCGTCAGCCTCAGCGCCGACACGGCGGCCTTGCTGCCGCCGGAAGTTACGCTGATACCGCTCGGCGTCGACGTGTTGCCGGGCCGCTCGACGGCGACGGAGATTTTCCGGCTGGAGTAGTCCGGCTGGAGTATTTCAAGCCTCGACCAGGTCGAGGAGCTCGCCCTTGGGGTCGAGCAGGGCCGCCAGCGCCTTGCCGCCATAGCCGCAGCCGCCATCCAGCGTCATGGTGAAGGCACTCATGGCAGGACCGCCATGCTGCCGGTCATAGCCGCGGATCACTTTGAGGAACTGGCCATAGGGATGATCCATGGCGCCAAAGGCGCTGCCGCCCCACCACAGGCTGTCGCCCTGGGCCGAGAGCGGCCGCTCCGGGTCGAGCCCGGCATGGACGAAGAGGAGGCCCAGATCGTCTGTATAGGCGGCGCGGCGAATGGCCGACATGAGGGCCGCATGGCCTGGGCGCGCCTGCTGGGCCGCGCGCAGCGAATTGGTCCAGCGCGTGATGGCGAGCGCCCCTTCGCGGCAATGGATGATGCCCTCGGCCGGATCGCCGCCATAAGCGGTGATGGTGGGGCCGACACCCTGCTGGAGGAGCCAGGGCAGCACCTCGCGCGGATTGGGGGCGAATTGCAGCTGCAGCAGCTTGTTCCACATCTCCTCCTGCTGGCCGCGCAGGTAGACGATGTCCTCGGGGAACATGATGGGGCGCGCCAGGATCTGGCGGCGAAAGGTGATCAGCTCGTCCATCGTCCCGGTGACGTCGCTCCCGCGCCCCAGGAATCCGCCCAGATAGACGAGACGGTCGCCGGGGTCGAACTGCTCGGCGATATAGGCATGGAGGGCGCGCAAACGGGGCATGTCGCCATGAATGGGCGAAATCGCCCAGATCCGGCTGGGCTTCTTCAGGATGGCGAATTTGTCTCGTTCTTGCATGACGTTTGATCGGCCGGCGACTCGGAGCAGGGAGACCGATCATAGCATGCGACAAAACGATGACGCCCCGGCCAAGATGGCCGGGGCGTCAGGTGGCGCATTCGCTTCGGACTCTTAGTCGATCGAGACGTAGTTGATGTTGAAGCCGGCATTCTGCAGGTCCTGGAGCGTGCCCCAACCCTGGTTCTGCACGCCGTTGAGTTCGACCGAGGAGTTCTCGAACGAGATCAGGACGTCGCCATCGGCGCTGGTGTTGACGAACACGCTGGCCGGACCGTTGCCATAGGGATTGTGCAGCTCCAGGGCATCTGCCAGCGGATCGTAATCGGTGATGATGTCGTGGCCGCTGATCACGTCGACTTGCCAATGGAACGTGTCGGCCCCGGCGCCGCCGGTCACGACGTCGTTGTAATTGCCGCCACCGGCATGGATATGGTCGTCGCCATTGCCGCCATCGATGAAGTTGGCACCCGAGCCGCCGAACAGATAATCGTCGCCGTCCTCGCCATAGATCGTGTCGTTGCCGGCACCGCCCCAGATATTGTCGCTGCCCTCGCCGCCCTTTATCAGATTGGCGTCGTCGCTGCCGTCGATATCGTCGTCGAAATCGGACCCGATCAAATCCTCGATGCCGCTGACATTGTCATTGCCGCCGAAGTTTCCATCGCTCATGTCGATATAGACCGCGTGGGTCGATTTCGAATAATCGACCGTGTCATGGCCGGCCCCGCCGATCATGGTGTCGTAGCCGGCACCGCCATCGAAATAGTCGTTGCCGTCACCGCCGATCAGCGTGTCGTTGCCGTCACCGCCATAGAGCTTGTCATGGCCGGTGCCGCCATCGAGCTTGTCGTTGCCGATGCCGCCATCCAGCAGATCGTTGCCGCCCAATCCGTTGAGCGTGTCGTTGCCGCCATTGCCATAGATCGCATTGGCGTGGCTTTCGCCGTCGAGGACGTTGGACGCATCGCTGCCCTGGGTGGTGCTGTAATAGGTCTGGCGATACCCCTGCCCAAAATACGGCGACGCCTCAAGCGTGTTGAGGTTCATCAGGCGTTTGGTCGGATCTTCAAGCATGTTGGCCGCTCCTCGCTACTGTTCTGCGTGATCGCATTGACAAGTAGTCGGCCGGCACACACCGATGGTTCGGCAGGTTCACGGTAAGTGTGATGTAGCTCACCGCACCGGCGTGTAAGCATGCCGGGATCCGAGGGCTGATGCCGCGGAAGCTGGCGGAAACATGCTGATTTTTCTGAAGGGGCGCCGGCATCGCGGCGCCCGCTGAGAGGGAACACCCCCGACGGATGGACCGGAAGGGGATCCGGGAACCATCCGTCGTTAGCGGTCAAGCCGCTCGGGGAGCCTCTCTGAGGAGAGAGCTGGTGGGGGTGAAGGCGGCCTCAGGCGGCCTTCATCACCTGATGGAGACGCTCGGTGGCAGCCTGTTCGTCCATGCCTTCGATGGCCGCCAGTTCGCGCACCAGGCGGTCGAGGGCCGCCTGATAGATCTGGCGTTCGCTGTAGGACTGGTCCGGCTGGTCGGCATTGCGGTGGAGATCGCGCACGACCTCGGCGATCGAGACCGGATCGCCCGAATTGATCTTGGCTTCATATTCCTGGGCGCGGCGCGACCACATGGCGCGCTTCACGCGCGAACGGCCCTTCAGGGTCTGCAGGGCGGTTTCCATGACCTTCTTGCTGGACAGCTTGCGGAGGCCCGAATTCTTCGCCTTGGCGACCGGCACGCGCAACGTCATGCGGTCCTTGTCGAACAGGATGATGATGACCTGCAGGCTGTGGCCGGAAATTTCCTGGCTCTCGATGCCCATGACCTTGCCGACGCCATGGGTCGGATAGACGACAAAATCGCCCTTGCGGAAACCCATGTCCTTGTCTTTGGCGGCTACTGCCTTCTTCGCTTTCTCGATCACATCCAGCTCCATGTCATCCGATCCTGATTCACGCAACAATCCGGCCATCCGCCCCGGTGAAATCGAATGGGGGGCTTCCTCGCCCGGTAACAACCCTCGGTAACAACCCTCGGTAACAATCCTGGGGTCACACGCTTCAACGACCTCACTGCGAGGGAGTTGCTCCGCCAAACCACCCTCTGCCGATTCATCGCCGAAACGATGCTGGCATTTTCTTGTCGGACCCTTCTGAGGGGGTCCCAAACCGTCAGTATTTCTGACTCAAAGCCGCAACAAACCTTTCCCGGTTCCATGCGGATTCCGAGTCTGGTTCGAAGTTAACTTTTAGGCTTGGACGGGCGCGAAAAGATTAATCTTTCCAGCGATTTCCGCCCCAACGACCTGTCCCAGATTTATAGCAAAAATCGGGCTCGAATTCAAGGAAAGGCAGTTATGCGCCAAACGCACTTGGGGCGCCCCGACGTTAACCACAGGGTGTAGCGTCTTGCCCGAAATGGGCATCCAGATCTGGAATCTCAAGCGCGGCATAGCCGCGCAGGAGGACTAAAATCTTAGGAACGTAACGGGAAAATCAGGCCTTGCCGGGCCCAGGATTGAAATGCTTGGCGAATTTGTCAGCAACGCCCTTCCACTCATCGGCATCGGCCGGGGCGTCGCCCTTGCGGGTAATATTCGGCCACTCGGCGGCGTACTGGCGGTTAATTTCCAGCCACTTGTCCGTACCGGCCTCGGAATCGGGCAGAATGGCATCGGCCGGGCATTCCGGTTCGCAGACGCCGCAATCGATGCATTCGTCCGGGTGGATCACCAGCATGTTTTCACCGACATAGAAGCAATCGACCGGGCAGACCTCGACACAGTCCATGTACTTGCACTTGATGCACGCCTCGGTAACGACATAGGCCATAGCGGCTGCTCCAATTCTTCATCCGGTCGCCCAATTTCTCAAGCGCCAGGGGTTGCTAGCATAGCCCCCAGGATGGTGCAACATCAGGTCCCTGCGCGTCAGCCATGCCCCGCATTCCGACCAAATCATGTGTGTTTAGTCATCGCCGGTTCCGTCATCGCCCATCAGTTCATCGAGCGCGCGACGCTCGCGCTTGGTGGGCCGCCCGGCGCCGATGTCGCGCTGCGGCGGATCGCCGCCGACCACGGTAACGCCCTTCGAGCGCGGGGGTGGCGGCGACAGGTCCTCATAAAGCGCCTGCGCCTCGGGCGCCGGCCCGCGCCGTGTGCCGGGATCCAGCACCTTGATGACGCGGATATGGTGCCCGAGCGGAAAGGTCAGCACGTCGCCCGGCTTCACCGGCTGATGCGCCTTGGCCGTCACCGTGCCGTTGATCCGGATCCTGCCGCTGGCTGCCAGCGTGGTGGCGAGGCTGCGCGACTTCAGGAAGCGCGCGAACCACAGCCACTTGTCGACGCGCTGCGACCCGCTCATGGCGTCCCGGGATTTTCCGGACCCTTGGCCGGGGCGCGTTTGCGTCGCCGCCGCTTTGACCGCGGCTGTGCCGCTGGCGGCATCGGCGCCGCCTTGCGCGCCAGCAGACGCTCCTGCAGCACCGAGAGGCCGGCAAAGGGTGAGTTTGGGTCGAGCTTGGGTTCCGGTCGCAGGGGCTTCGGCGTCGCACCCGCGATCTTGTTTCCAAGGGGCTTGCCGCGCTTGGGCCGCGCCACCGCGCGTACGCCGCCCGGCAAGGTCGCGCGGATATTGAGATACCGCATCGCCTGGCCGAGTTCGTCGGGCGTCATGTTGAACTTTGTCGCATTGGCCTCGTCGGCCGACAGCGTCTTCGCCGCCGCCGCCTCACGCAGGCCCAGGGCGAGGCGCTCCAATTCGCCGAAAGTGAAACCGCGCCCGGCGACGACGCGCTTGCCGCCCGCCATCTGCCAGGCCGCGAGGCCGCTCGCATCGAGCAGCAAGGGATCCGGCTTGCCTTCGCCATCGATCTTCAATCGATGCCACAGCGCGGCCAGCAGGCCCAGCAGCCGGCGCTGGCGCCGATCGTCGAGCCGGCTCATCCAGATGCTGACGGCCCCGATGCGCACACCCAGGGCCGCCAGCGCCTTGCGGTCGGTGGCGCTGAGCGCATTGAGCTGAGCCCGCACACTCTCGCGGTGGAGCGCGCCCAGCCCTTCGCCGAGCTGATAGACCAGGCCACGTGCCGCCGGCTCCAGCTTGGCAGATTGCGCCAGGTAGATCGGGCGCAGGCGATGGCGCAGCAACCGGTCCAGCCAATGCCGCAGGCGCTGCTCGATCGCCTGGCGCTGGCGCCCGTCGATGAGGTCGATGGATTTCAGCTCGATCATCGGCCGCAGCGGCTGGTCGCCGCGCACGAGGCGGCCAAGCTGCGTCTCGCGCCAGGCGATGGCGCCGTCGGCTGAGAGGTGGAAGGCGCCGTCGGGGCTTGCCACCAGGTCCGCCACGCGCGTGCGGATGGATGGCCCCAGCACGCGCCTGGCCGCTGCCAGCAGCGGCCGTGCCTCCTCCAGATTGGCGTCGATCGCCGGCAGGAAATCGAGCCCCTTCAACTGACCGACTTCATGCCCCTCGACGGTGACGACACCATCCTCGGCCACGGCGCCTTCGAGCTTGCCGCCATCGACCATGCGGCGATGGAGGGCTGCGTGACGCCGGTCGACGAAGCGCTGGGTCAGCGCCTCGTGGAGGGCATCCGACAGCCGGTCCTCGATCTCCTGCGCGCGCCCCTGCCACTGCGGCGCATCGGCCAACCATTCGCTACGCTGGGCGACATAGGACCAGGTGCGGATATGGGCGATGCGCTGGGTGAGGTGATCGATATCGCCATCGATGCGGTCGAGGCGGCTCATCTGGTCGGCGATCCAATCGGTGGGAATGCGCCCGATGGCAAGACCGCCACCGCCCACCAGATGCCGGTAGATCTGGCTGAGCAGCCTGAGATGCGCATCGGTCATCAGCTTGCGGAAATCCGGCACCTGGCAGACTTCCCACAGCAACGTGACGCGCGCCTTGCTGTGGGCGAGCGCCCGGATCTCCTCGTCGCGCGCGAGGGCTGCCAGCGATTGATGATCGATCGCCTCCTGCTGCCGCACCAGGCCCGGATGGGGCGAGCGCGCATCGAGACTGCGCAGCAACCCGTCGAGGCTGCGGAAGTCGAGCTCCGCATTGCGCCACATCAGGAAATGGATGGGATCGACGCGGTGGTTCTCGACCGCCTCGATGAGGTCCGGGTCCATCGGCCCCACCTCGGCCGTGGTGCCGAAGGTGCCGTCGGTCATGTGCCGCCCGGCACGCCCGGCGATCTGCCCGATCTCGGCGCGGCTCAAGCTGCGCATCGAGCGACCGTCGAACTTGCGGAGGGCTGCAAAGGCGACATGGCCCACATTGAGGTTGAGGCCCATGCCGATCGCATCGGTCGCCACCAGATAATCGACCTCGCCCGCCTGGTAGAGATCGACCTGGGCATTGCGCGTGCGGGGGCTGAGTGCGCCCATGACGATCGCCGTGCCGCCACGCTGGCGGCGGATGAGATCGGCGATGGCATAGACGTCGGCCGCCGAGAACGCCACCACCGCCGAGCGCGGCGGCAGGCGCGTGATCTTCTTCGACCCGGCATAGGTGAGGGTGGAGAAGCGCGGCCGGTTGACGATCTCGATCCCCGGCACCAGCAGCTTCACCCAGGGGGTGGCGGCATCAGATCCCATGAACATGGTCTCGTCCATGCCCCGCGCCCGCATCAGCCGGTCGGTGAAGATATGCCCGCGCTCGGAATCCGCCGCCAACTGGATCTCGTCCACCGCGACGAAGGCCACCGGCCGGTCGAGGGGCATCGATTCCACGGTGCAGAAAAAATAGCGCGCCCCGCGCGGCACGATTTTTTCCTCGCCGGTGACCAGGGCGCAGGCCTCGGCCCCCAGGGCCTTCACCGCACGGTCATAATTCTCCCGCGCCAGCAGGCGCAGCGGAAAGCCGATCATCCCCGACCGGTGGCCCAGCAACCGCTCCATGGCCATATAGGTCTTGCCGGTATTGGTCGGGCCGAGGACCGCCGTGAGGCGCTGCGTTTGGGCATTCATGATGCCCCAGAATTGGCGCGCTGCACCACAGAATGCAAGTGCTCCGACACGCCAGGACGAAGCTCACCCCCTCTCCCCTCGCGGGAGAGGGTCGGGGTGAGGGGGTCTCACAGCGAGTCCGGTCCATCCACCCCCTCACCCTAACCCTCTCCCGCCCCCGTCGGCGAATGCCGACCTACGTCGGCAGGGGGAGAGGGAATGAGACGGCTAGGCAGTATCCGGCCAAGCCCATTTGACCTCCGTCCCATTCAGTCTTAAAGAAAAACCATGATGAAACTCTCCGCCCAGCGCGATATGAACAACCGCCCGATCCCCATCCATGACGCGGAGGGGTTCGCCGGCATGCGCAAGGCCGGCCGGCTCGCCGCCGAAACCCTCGACTTCATCGCGGATCATGTGCGCCCCGGCATCAGCACCGGGGCTCTCGACAAATTATGCGAGACCTTCATGCGCGATCATGGCGGCGTCCCCGCCACCATCGGCTACAAGGGCTACCAGCACGCCAGTTGCATCTCGGTCAATCATGTGGTGACCCACGGCATTCCGTCCGACCGCAAGATCCTGATGGATGGCGACATCCTCAATATCGACGTGACGCCGCTGGTGGATGGCTGGCATGGCGATTCATCCCGCATGTTCATCGCCGGCCAAGCCAGCGTGAAGGCGCGGCGCCTGTGCGACGTCACCTATCAGGCCCTGATGGCGGGGATTGCCATGGTGAAGCCCGGCAACACGCTGGGCGATGTGGGCAACGCCATCGAGACGCTGGCGCATAAGAACCGCCTCTCGGTGGTGGAAGACTTCTGCGGCCACGGTGTCGGCCGCGTGTTCCATGACGCGCCGCAGGTCCTGCATTACGGCAAGCCCGGCACCGGCGTGGTGCTGGAACCCGGCATGATCTTCACCATCGAACCGATGCTCAATGCCGGCAAGGCCGATGTGAAGATCCTGGCCGACGGCTGGACCACGGTCACGCGCGATCAATCCCTGTCCGCGCAGTTCGAACACTCGGTGGGTGTCACGGAGACCGGCGTCGAAATCTTCACGCCCTCGCCCAAGGGCATCGAGTGGAAGGCTGCGGCGTGAGTGATCGCCAGGAACCCTCGTTGCGAGAGATCCTGGGTGGAATCAGGTCGGTCATCAATGGCGAGCCGGTCTCGCCCGACTACGTGCGCAAGCAAGATGGCATGCGCAGGTCGCTTCCCCGCCAAATCTTCGCGCCCATTTTCAGGGTGCGGACGTGGACATTGGCAATCGCCATTATACTAGCTGGTCTTTATCTGTTGCCCATGATCAAGCCGCTATTCCTTGGCTGGCTATCGGGCGAGTTCTAAACCCGCCTGAACCTGAAATAATGCGGTACACGGCCCTGGCGGATGGCTTTCTGCTCATAGCGCGAGGGCGGCCAATCGTCCGGGCGCACCAGCCAGTCGCTCGATTTCTCGGCGAGCCATGTGAACGACGGGTGCCGCGTGGTGTGGGCGAGGGCCCAGCCGATATAGACGGGATCATCGCTACCGATGCGGAATTCAGCCCCGGGTTTCAGCAGCGACGCCACGATATCGAGATTGGCCTGGTTGACGAAGCGCCGGCTGGCGTGGCGCGCCTTGTGCCAGGGATCGGGGAACAGCAGGAAGATCCGATCGAAGCTCTGGGCTTTGAGCACGGGCAGCAGATCGCGCACATCCTCCGGATAGATGCGCACGTTCGAGAGCGCTTCCGCCTCGATATGCGAGAGCGCGGAGGCGATGCCGTTGAGGAAGATCTCGCAGCCGATCAGGCCCACATCGCGGTGCGCCGCGGCTTGCGCTGCGAGATGCTCGCCACCGCCGAAACCGATTTCCAGCCAATATTCCTTCAGCGTCGGCGTGAACAGCGACGCTGGATCGATCTCCTGCCCCGGCGTCACCGTGACGGTGATCCGCGGCAGCAGCGATTCCATCAACTTCTTGCGGCTGTCGCGGAGCGGCCTGCCCTGGCGGCGGCCGTAAAAGTTTCGCCGCGGCCCAGACGAATCCGCCGCGGCGTCATCCGGCGCCGCGGCGTGTTTGTCGGTCATCAAAGGGCTCGGATCAGAAGGCGGCTTGCAGGCCGGCGACGAGATCCAGCTTCTCCCATGAGAAGCCGCCATCAGCTTCCGGCTCGCGGCCGAAATGCCCATAGGACGAGGTGCGCGCATAGATGGGCCGGTTGAGGCCGAGATGCTTGCGGATACCGCGGGGCGACAGATCCATGAGCTCGCCAAGCACCGTCACCAGCTTCTCTTCGTCGACCGTGCCGGTGCCATAGGTGTTCACATAGACCGAGAGCGGCTTCGAAACACCGATCGCATAGGCGACCTGGATGGCGCATTTGTCGGCAAAGCCGGCCGCGACCACGTTCTTCGCCAGATAGCGCGCGGCGTAGGCGGCCGAACGGTCGACCTTGGTCGGGTCCTTGCCGCTGAAGGCGCCGCCGCCATGGGGTGCCGCACCGCCGTAGGTGTCGACGATGATCTTGCGACCGGTGAGGCCGGCATCGCCGTCCGGGCCGCCGATGACGAACTTGCCCGTGGGGTTGACGTAGAATTCATCTTCGCTCGGGAACCAGCCCTTGGGCAGGACCTGCTCGACATAGGGGCGCACCAGCTCACGGACCGCCTTCTGGTCGAGATCGGCCGTGTGCTGGGTCGAGACGACGACCGAGGTCGCCTTGACCGGCTTGCCGTTTTCATAGTGCAGGGTCACCTGGCTCTTGGCGTCCGGGCCGAAGCCTTTGACCTTGCCGCTGTGGCGGTCATCCGCCATCAGCTTCAAAATCTGATGCGCGTATTGCAGCGGCGCCGGCATCAGGACCGGCGTCTCCTTGCAGGCATAGCCGAACATGATGCCCTGGTCGCCGGCACCTTCATCCTTGTTGCCGGTGGAATCGACGCCCTGGGCAATATCGGCCGATTGCGAATGCACATAGCAATCGATGCTGGCCGTCTTCCAATGGAAGCCTTCCTGCTCGTAGCCGATCTCCTTGATGGCCCGGCGTGCCGTTTCGATCAGCTTCTCATGGGTGATCGAGGCGGGGCCGCGGACTTCACCGGCCAGCACGACCTTGTTGGTCGTGGCCAGGGTCTCGAGGGCGACGCGGGCTTCGGGCTCGGCGCCCAGGTAAAGATCGACGATGCTGTCGGAAATGCGGTCGCAGACCTTGTCAGGATGGCCTTCGGACACGCTTTCGCTGGTAAACAGGTAGCTGGTTTTCGACACTGGCAGGATTCCCGCTTAAAAAGGTTCGACAAGTTCACGGTGCTGAGGCGGGAGGGGGTTCGATGGGGAAAGCTCTCTGAAAGGGCAATTTCCCTGGATTCGGACAGCAAAATCCCGGCCGCGGCGCGGCCGGGATCATGGTTGACCGGGATTCGGCGGTCAAGCAGGTTTTACTCGTCCCGGAGCCCCCTGAAACGCGGCCCTATTCCTCACGGCGGCCAGTGGCATCACGATTCCGGTCATATCGTCGCGTGAGCGGAAAAGGTGGCAGCCAGGACTCGCGACGCACTGTCCACAGTTCGTAGGTCGGCTTCAACTGGTCAGGTTCGTCCAGAGACCCCAGGTTTATCTCGACCTCGTCACCGGTGCGCGCAAAAACCGATGAGCCGCAGCGGGGGCAGAAGAATCGCCCGGCAAAGTCGCGCGTCTCGCCATCGATCGTCACCGCGTCCTGCGGGAACACCGCGGAAGCGTGAAAGAGCGCCCCGTGATGCTTGCGGCAATCTAGACAGTGACAAATGCCGACCCGGTATGGCTGCCCGGACGCCACAATTCGGACGTTGCCGCACAGGCAGCCGCCGGTGAAGCGGTCCATGCTGGATCTCCTTCAAAATCAGGCGGTGGGCATGATTTTGACGAACCCTGCCTGCCATCCATAAAAGATGCGCCAGCCTTCCTGGCTCCCCCTCATGCCAACCAGGTGTCGATCCAATCCTGTTTCGAGGAAGCCCGTCCTGATGGAAGGCCCTTTCGCGGGGTGTCCTAGTCCTCGTCGGTCAGCGAGCTCTTGGCCAGCGACTTGGTCAGTTCGAAGATGCGCTTGCGAACCGACGCGTGGGGAATCTTGTAATAGGCGCGGACCAGTTCCAGCGTCTCGCGCTTGGCCATCGGATCCGGCTCATAATCGACCGGCGCCGGGGTCGCCACACCCATCAGTTTCGAAGGGCTCTTCTCCTGGACCGAGTTCGGCATGTCCTCGAAGAAGTAGGAAATCGGCACATCAAGCACACGGCCAAGATCGAACAGGCGGCTGGAGCCCACGCGGTTGGCGCCCCGCTCGTATTTCTGCACCTGCTGGAAGGTGAGGCCGATCGCCTCGCCGAGCTTTTCCTGGCTCATGCCAAGCAGGGTGCGGCGCAGACGGATGCGTTGCCCGACATGGACGTCGATCGGGTTGGGGAACCCTTTGCTGGCCATGCGGCCGGACGATTTGCGCCCCTTGGGAGCGACCCCTTTGGTAGCTTTTGCCATCTCTCTTACTCTCCTCGCGATCCAGCTATCCGGTGATCCAGCGTACGGCGTTTCTATCGCGTGAAAACCAAGGCGAACCGTTGCGGGTTGTTCCGTGCTTCTGGCAGTTGGGCGAAGCGATTGCCTCACCTCCGGAAAGAACACCTAATACAGCGATTCGTCTCATTGACCGTCATTCCGCCTGAATTCTCTTCTCATACGAACCAAGGCGGGTCAATCGGTTCGTCCAGCCCTGTGTACAGCGATTAGAACTGCTCTCAACTGGCGGCTGTAAATCTTGACCATCTTACGCAGCTCGCCGCCAAAGGACCATAGGAATGAGTGTAACAAGCACAAGTAGTCCGGGGATCAGGTCGCCGAAACGCGCAAAGAGAGTGGCCTCGAGTGCAACCGGCAGTTCTGCGTCAATGACAGCGATGTCACCGAGCGTTGATTGTGTCTCGATGCGTCCATAAGCATCGATCACGCCTGAAATTCCGGTGTTGGCGGCGCGCACTAAAGGAATGCCTTCCTCGACCGCGCGAAATCTGGCCGAGGCGAAATGCTGGTAGGGGCCAGTCGAATCGCCGAACCAACCATCATTGGTGATGTTGACCAACCAGCCCGGTCGATGCGTTTCATCAACAACGGCGTGTGGGAAGATCACTTCGTAGCAGATCGAGGGGCCCACATCTGGGGCCCCAGGTATGGGAATTGTCACCGGACCGGGGGCGGCCGAGAAATCCATGGCGCCCGGCGTCAGCTTGCTGATGAAGGGAAACAATTTGCGCATCGGCACATATTCGCCGAGCGGCACAAGATGCGCCTTGTCGGCGTGGGCAATGATGTTGCCCCCGGCATCGAGCACGACGAGCGAATTCCAGACCTCCTCCAACTCGCCTTCCTGGGGCCAACCACGGATTGTACCGGTGAGAAGTGCGCCCTTCGCCGGAATGACCGATGCGATCTTCTGTCGCAGCAATGGTTCGCGGTCGAGGAGATAACCCACGGCAGCTTCCGGCCAGATCACATGGGTGATCTTGTCGAGTCCGGGCGTATCGCGGGTCAGTGCCAGATGCTTCTGGAAATGCTGCTCCCTGAAACCGCCTTGCAGCTTTTCCGCCTGGCTGACATTGGGCTGCACGATGCGCAGGCGCACGCCGGCGACATGTTCACTGCTATCACCGGACAGGCGCCAGATACCGCCCAGCCAAAGGGCGGCGAGCAATGCCACGGCGAGCAATGTTGCCGATTTCGCATGGCGAACAATACGCGCGTCCGCACTGCCGAGGCTTGCCGGCAAGGTGAAGATGACGATGGTGAAAACACCGAGGCCCCAGCTGCCCCAGAGCGAGGCCGATTGCATCATCGCCGGGGTCGCGTCCCAGACATAGGCGACCAGATTCCAGGCGTAGCCGGTGAAGACATGCCCGCGCAGCCATTCGCCGATCACCCACAAGCCGCTGAAGGCGATGATGCGGGCGGGCGTCAGATCGCCTTTCCGCCAGATGACCGCACCGGCCAGCGCAGGATAAATCGACAGGAAGGCGGCGAGGCCGCCCAGCACCGGCGGGATCATCCAGCCGAAGCGCGCGACGTCGAGCAGGAAGGAATTGGCGATCCAGAAATTGCCGGCAGCGAAATGGCCGAAGGCCCAGAACCAGGCGACGTTGAACGCCATCCGTCGCGTGGGTGCTGCCTGCACCAGCCAATAGAGACCGATGAGGGCCATGGCCATCGCCGGCACGATATGCAGGGGGGCGAAGGCAAGCGCCGATAGGGCGCCCAGCAGCATGGCAAAACCGCGCCGGCGCCAGCCGGCAAGGGCGCCGATCCAGGCGTTGAGCCGCAACATGAAGGGCATGCTGGTCAGTCCTTGGTTGCTGGCTTCTGGGCCGTGCCGTGATCGGGAACGTTGCGCACGCGCAGCCGCTTGATGCGCCTTGGATCGGCATCCAGCACTTCAAAGGCGATGCCGGAGGAATGCGTGACCAGCTCCCCGCGCAACGGCACGCGGTCGGTCAAAGACATGACCAACCCGCCCAGCGTATCGATATCCGCCTCGCGTTCCTCGACGGTCAGCACCGGGCCCACTTTGTCCTCGAAGGCTTCGATGGTGGTGCGGGCATCGGCCAGCAGCGTGCCGTCGGGCCGCTGCACCAGATGCGGGCCTTTCACCACGTCATGCTCGTCCTCGATCTCGCCGATGATCTCCTCGACCAGATCCTCGATGGTGACGAGACCGTCGATGCCGCCATACTCATCCACCACCAGCGCCATATGCGCGCGGCCATGGCGCATCTGCAGCAGCAGATCCAGGACCGGGATCGAGGGCGAGATGAACATCGGCTCGCGCAGAATCTTCTTCAGCTGGAATTTTTCCGGATCGGGGAAGAAAGTCAGGACGTCCTTGGCATGGACGATGCCGACGATGTCGTCGAGATCCTCCCGGTAGATCGGCAGGCGCGAATGACCGAACTCGCGCACCATCTGGATGAGGCCCCTTGAGGTCGATCGTCTCGGCCGCCGCCTTGATATCGGCGCGCGGCACCATCACGTCATAGGCGGTGAGATCGCCCAGCTTCAGCACATTGAGCAGCAGCGACGATCTGTTGGAATCGAGCGGTGCCTCGCCGTCATCGCCGGCTTCGGATTCCTCGATCAGTTCCTCGATCGCATCCCGGAGCGCATTCTCGCTGCTCGCCTTGCGGCGGAACAGGCGCATCAGCCCCTTGAATCCGAGGCGCGGCTTCTCGTCGGCCGCGCCGCTTCTAGACGGTATGTCGCTCATCGCTCTCCAAACTCGCTTCATTGATAGGGATCGGGCCAGCCGAGGCCGGCCAGTATTTCCCGTTCCAGGTTTTCCATGGCTTCGGCGTCGCGTTCCAACTGATGGTCGAAGCCCAGCAAATGTAACACACCATGCACCACCAGATGGCAAGTGTGCTGTGGCAGCGTCTTGCCCTGCGCCACGGCCTCGTCCCGGACGACACCCAGCGCCAGCACCACGTCACCCAGCTCCCAGGGGTAATCCTTGGGGATTCCCTTGGGCGGCAGGCCCGCATCAAGGGCCGCGAAGGACAGGACATTGGTGGGCTTGTCCTTGCCGCGATAGCCCTGGTTCAGCTGGCGCAACCCCGCATCGCTTTCAAGGGTGACCCCCAGGGAAAAACGCTGCGCCTCCCGCACCCGTTTCCAGGGCAGCGACGGCGCCTCGAGTGCCGCCTTGATCGTGCGCCGCACCGCGGCCCGCGCCAGTTTTCCGGCCTCCGGCAGCGCCTTGTCCCAGCCTTTGTCGGCGACGCTGAACCCGATCTTGATGGCCGGCCCGGTCACCCTTTCGACAGTTTCTTGTCGCGGGTGTCATAGGCGGTGACGATCTTGGCCACCAGCGGATGACGCACCACGTCGACATCGGCGAAATGCGCTGTCCCGATGCCCTGCACGCCCTCGATGGCTTCCAGCGCGTCCTTGAGGCCCGACTTCTGGCCCGAGGGCAGATCGATCTGGCTCAAATCGCCGGTCACCGCCATGCGCGATCCCTGGCCGAGACGCGTGAGGAACATCTTCATTTGCATCGGCGTGGTGTTCTGCGCCTCGTCGAGGATGACGAAGGAATGCGCCAAGGTGCGCCCACGCATGAAGGCCAAGGGCGCCACTTCGATCTCGCCCGAGGTCATGCGCTTCACCACCTGGTCGCCCGGCAGCATGTCGTTGAGCGCGTCGTAAAGCGGCCTGAGATAGGGATCGACCTTCTCGCGCATGTCGCCCGGCAGGAAGCCGAGCCGCTCGCCGGCTTCCACCGCGGGGCGCGAGAGGATGATGCGGTCGACCGCCCCCTTGGTCAGCATGGCGACCGCCACGGCAACCGCGAGATAGGTCTTGCCGGTACCGGCCGGCCCCAGGCCGAACACCAATTCATGCTCATGCAGCATGCGCATGTATTTGGCCTGCATCGCGGTCCTGGGCGTGATGTGCCGCCGCGCGGTGCGGATCGCGGTGCCGTCCTTGCCGTTGCCGTCGAAGAGATTTGGCTCCAGCCCTTCATCCAGGCGATTGAGGCGGAGTGCGGCATCAATCTCGCCGGCATCGACCTCCAGCCCGCGTTTCAGGCGCTGGTAGAGCGAGGTGACGACCTGCTTGGCGACCGTCACGGCATCCGCCGGGCCGGAGATGGCCAATTGGTTGCCACGCGGCACCATGGAGACGCCGAGCTCCTGCTCGATGCGTGCCAGATGCTGGTCGTGCTGGCCGAAGAGTTGCGGCAGCAGCCGGTTATCTTCGAATTGCAAATGAAGGGGTGCGGCGATCGGGGCGAGGGGAGTGGCACTCACGCGATGGCTTTCTCCGGTTCAAACATCGCGGCGGGGCCCGCCGCAAGCGTTCCACCCAAAGTGTAATGCCCGAGGGTGGTGATCTCGATATCGACCGTCTGGCCGATGAGGTGGGCCGGCGCATCGACATGCACGGCTTGGAGATAAGGCGACTTTCCGACCAGCTGGCCGGCATCGCGCCCGGCGCGCTCCAGCAGCACGGGCACGGTCCGGCCAAGTGTCGCGCGGTTGAAATCAATGAGCTGCTTTTCCAGCACCGCCTGCAATTCGTAGAGCCGCGCATCCATCACCTCGAGCGGCACCTGTTGCTCGATATTGGCAGCGGGTGTCCCCGGTCGCGGGCTGTATTTGAACGAGAAGCTCTGCGCGAAAGTGACATCCTCGATGAGCTTCATGGTGGCGGCAAAATCGGCATCCGATTCACCCGGGAATCCGACGATGAAATCGGAGGAGAGGGCCAGATCCGGGCGCACATCGCGCAACCGCGCGATGATGCGGCGATAATGATCCGCCGTGTGCTGCCGGTTCATCTCCGAAAGGATTCGGTCGGAGCCAGATTGCACGGGGAGATGCAGGAACGGCATCAACTGCGGCACGTCGCCATGTGCTGCGATGAGATCGTCATCCATGTCGCGGGGATGCGAGGTGGTGTAGCGAATGCGCGCGATCTGCGGCGCCTTCTCCGCGATCTCGCGCACCAGCCGTGCGAGGTTCCAGCTCGACCCATCAGCCGCTTCGCCGTGATAGGCATTGACGTTCTGCCCGAGCAGCGTGATCTCGCGCGCACCCTGTGCGCTGAGCTTCTTCGCCTCGGCAATGATCTTCTGGACGGGGCGCGAGAACTCGGCGCCGCGCGTATAGGGCACGACACAGAAGGTGCAGAACTTGTCGCAACCTTCCTGGATGGCGAGGAAGGCACTCACCCCCTGGGGCGCCATCGCTTCCGGCAAATGATCGAATTTCGATTCCGCCGGGAAATCGGTATCCAGCACACCGGCACCGATGCGCTTTTCATGGAGTGCGCGTGGCTGCCCACGGCGCGCATCGCGTGCCCGTGTCGCGCGCGCCACCATTTCCGGCAGGCGGTGATAGGTCTGCGGCCCCAACACGATGTCGATCTCGGGCACCCGGCGCATGATCTCGGCGCCCTCGGCCTGTGCCACACAGCCAGCGACCGCGATGATCATGTCGCCGCCGGCTGCCTGTTTGCGCGCCTGGTCCTGTTTCAACCGGCCAAGCTCGCTGAAGGTTTTCTCGGCCGCCTTTTCGCGGATATGGCAGGTGTTGAGGATGACCATGTCGGCCTCGGCCTGATTCTCGGTCGGGCCATAGCCGAGCGGCGCCAGGACATCCGCCATCCGGGCGGAGTCGTAGACGTTCATCTGGCAGCCGTAGGTCTTGATGAAGAGCTTCTTAGCCAAGGCGGATTCCGGTCCTCAAATTCCTTGGGCTGCAGCTCATGATCAGTCGTGATCGATTCATCTTTTCAAGATACCACGCCGCCCACCCCTGGTGTACCCAATTCCAGGGCGACTCGCAAATGTATCCATCTCATTGAAATAAAAATGAAATATTGGCGGATTGCAGGCCTATCACCACATCGTTAAGGTGCCGGCCATCATGACCGATCAAATCCCCTATCTCAGTGCCGAAACCATCGACCGCCAGCTCGATTACAAGAGCCTGGTCGGCGCCCTCCGCGACGCCTTTGCCGGCAGCTGGACCGTGCCGGTCCGCCATCATCACGGCATTCCCATGCCGGGCGAAGCCGACCAGACCCTGCTGCTCATGCCGGCCTGGGATGCGGGGAAGTCCGTCGGCATCAAGATCGTCACCATCACGCCCGGCAACGGGTCCCGCAACCTGCCGGCCGTCCAGGGCATCTATCTGCTGCTCGACGGGCTCACAGGGGCGCCCAAGGCGTTGATGGACGGCAAATGCCTGACCGTGCGCCGCACGGCGGCGGCCTCGGCCCTGGCCGCCAGCTATGCCGCGAGGAAAGATGCCGCGACCCATCTCATGATCGGCGCCGGCGCTCTGTCGCAGCCCCTCATCGAGGCGCACCGCGCCGTCCGCCCGATCACCCGGAACCTGCTCTGGGCCCGCGACTTCGCCAAGGCCGAAATCCAGGTGAAGAAGCTCGCCACCGCCGGCATCGAGGTGGAACCCGTCCGCGATCTCGAAGCCGCGGTCAAGAAGGCCGACATCATCAGCACCGGGACGCTGTCGCATGATCCGCTGGTGAAGGGCCTGTGGCTCAGGCCCGGCCAGCATCTCGACCTGGTCGGTGCCTTCCTGCCCGACATGCGCGAAAGCGATGACGAAGCCGTGCGCCGCGCCACTGTCTTTGTCGACACGCGCGAAGGCGCGTTGAAGGAAGCCGGCGACATCGTCCAGGCGATCAAATCCGGCGCGCTGACGCCCGACCGGATCAGCGCCGATCTCTTCGACCTCGCCCGCGGCAAGCATAAGGGCCGCAAGTCCGAGGACGAGATCACCCTCTTTAAATCAGTGGGCACCGCGATCGAAGATCTGGCGGCGGCTCGGTTATTGATGGAGCGGGTCTAAGACCCCCTCACCCCAACCCCTCTCCCGCGAGGGGAGAGGGGCTTGGTGCGCAAGCTTGCAACATTGTTAAGTCGCTAAAGTCATTGACGATGGCACCTCATTTCCCTCTCCCCTCGCGGGAGAGGGTCAGGGTGAGGGGGTGGTTACAATCATCTCGCTGGTAGGCATCACAAATCCAGCTTCATCCCCTCATGGCTCGCCTTGAAGCCGAGCGATTGGTAGAAGCGCAGCGTATCAGCCCTTGTTTTGTCCATGGCGAGTTGCACCAGTTCGCAGCCCTTGGCGCGGCATTGCTCGATCGCCCAATGCAGCATCTTGTGGCCAAGGCCGCTGCCGCGCCTGGATGATTTGATGCGCACGCTCTCGATCTGCCCGCGCCAAAGTCCTAGCCGCGAGAGGCCCGGAATGAACGAGAGCTGCAGGCAGCCGACGATCTCGCCCGCTTCCTCGACCACGGCCAGGAACTGATTTTCATCCCGCGCGATGGCCTCGAACGCCGCCACGTATTTCGCGTTCAAGGGCCGCGATCCATCCTCGCGCTTCGCACCGATCACGTCGTCGACCAGCAGATCGACGATCTGTTCCAGATCGGCGCGCTGCGCGCGGCGGAAGGTGAGATGCCCTGGCATCAGATCGCCTTCGCCAGCAGCCCGTTCAGCCGCTTCACGAAAGCGGCCGGGTCCGCCGGCGGCTCTCCGTCCTGGATCTTCGCCTGGTCGAGCAGCAGCCAGGCCGCTTCCGCAAGCTCGGTCCAATTGCCGTCCTTGCTCGCCTGCTTGGTCATGGCGGCCACCAGCGGATGGCGGCCGTTGATCTCGAGGACGCGCGGCAGGCTCGCTTCCAGCCGCTTGTGCTGGCGCAGCAGACGTTCCAGATGCATGTCCATGTCGCCGCTATCCGCCACCAGGCAGCAGGCGCTGTCGGTCAGGCGCTCGGAGAGGCGCACATCCTTGACGTTGTCCTTCAACGTCACCTTCAGGAACGAGATCAGGCTGTCGACGCCTTCGGCGACCGGGGCCTTTTTCTCTTCCGTTTCGCCTTCCGGCGCCTTCACCTGGTCGAGATCGGCGCCCGAGCGCGTCACCGAGCGGAACTCCGCCTCGCCGAACTTCTCCACCGCCGGAATCCAGAACTCGTCGATGGGATCGGTGAGCAGCAGGACCTCGATGCCCTTGGCCTTGAAGCCTTCCAGCTGCGCCGAGCGCGACACGGTGTCGAGGCTGTCACCATTGATGTAGTAGATCGACTTCTGCCCTTCCTTCATCCGCGCCACGTAATCGGTGAGGCTGACCCAACCCTCTCCCTGGGTGGAACGGAAGCGCACCAGCTTCAATATCTCGTCGCGCGACGCCACATCCTCATAGAGGCCTTCCTGATCACCGGGCCGAAATTGTCCCAGAAGGTCTCATACCCGGATTTGTCGTCATCATTGGCGCGCTTGTTCAACTCGGAGAGAATCCGCTTCACCAATGCCGCGCGGATCTTGGCCAGCAGCGGACTCGCCTGCAGCATCTCGCGGCTGATGTTGAGCTGCAGATCCTCGCTATCCACGAGGCCTTTCACGAAGCGCAACCAGCCCGGCAGGATCTCGTCCGATTGGTCGGTGATGAAGATGCGCTTGGCATAGAGCTTCAGCGACTGCTTGCGTTCCGGGTTGAACAGGTCGAACGGCCGCTGGCCTGGAATGAAGAGCAGGGCGGTATAGTCGATCTTGCCCTCGGCCTTGAAATGGATCGTGGCCCAGGGTTCGTCAAAGGCATGGGCGATGTGGCGATAGAAATCGCGGTACTGCTCGGCCGTGATGTCGGATTTCGACTTGGTCCAGAGGGCTGCCTGCTGGTTGACATGTTTGGGCTCGGCGCCATCCACCAGGTGGATGGGCAGCGCGACATGTTCCGAGTGCTTCGCGATCACATGTTCGATGCGGGCCGCCTCCAGCCACTCGGTCTCGTCCTTCTTGAGATGGAGCGTGATCTCGGTGCCGCGGCCGGCCTTCTCGGCGGCCTCCACGGTGAACTCGCCGGTCCCATCCGAGACCCAGCGCCAGGCTTGCGTTTCGCCGGCCTTGCGCGACAGGACCTCGACCTTGTCCGCCACCATGAAGGCGGAATAGAAGCCGACGCCGAACTGGCCGATCAGCGATACCTTCTGCTCCTGGGTCTTGGCGTCGGCCAGTTCTTCGGCGAATTTGGCCGAGCCCGACCGGGCGATGGTGCCCAGATGGCTGATGAGGTCGTCCTTGTTCATGCCGATGCCATTGTCGGCAATGGTCAGCACCTTGTTAGTCTTGTCGGTGGTGAGGGTCACGGCGAGCTCGCCGCCGCCTTCCAGCAATTCGGGCTGGGTCAGCGCCAGGTAGCGCAGCTTGTCGCAGGCATCCGACGCGTTGGAAATCAACTCGCGCAAAAAGACCGATTTATCGCTGTAAAGCGAATGGGCGACGATGTGCAGCAAGCGCGACACCTCGGCCTGAAAACCATGGCGTTCCTGCGTCATGACCGGGGATTCTCCTGGGGTAGAAAATTGAACCATTCGAGCGCTCATATGCGGCGCTCTGGCGGGAGAATCAAGGGGGCAGAAGCGGGTCGGGGTGGCCTTGAAGTGGCCCGTCATCCCCGGGCTCGACGAATTTGGTGAAACCGAACGCCCACCCCCTCTCCAGCTCTCCTACTCAGAGGGAAGAGGGCCCGGATTCAGTCGGCTTCGCAGTCGGGGCAATTCCCATGACTTGCAGCTTTCTGGGCAACCTCCCACAATTCGGGATGCTCCGCCCAATACAGCCTAGGGTCTGCCGAGCAGGCGTACGCATCGACTTCCACACGTCCCATATCGCTTGCGTAAATGCAGGGGCCCCCCAGAATGAGTGATCCCACGAGCCTCATCAAGAAAATCGCCCAGACGAGCCATAGATTGCTGCCAATCACCCAAATGATACCCTCAACAGCCGCGCCTGATCCGACGCGTGCGGTCGCCTTACGCCACAACAGGAAGTCAAACGCAAGAACCAGAGAGACCAATGGCAGTGAGGAGGCGGCTTCGACTGGCATGAGTCCACCGACGAGAAGTGGCATGGCGCCTAAGGACTTCGTGGCGACAACATAGGTCATTGCTGCCGCGAATCCTGCGGAGCAAGCAGCAACTGTCGAGTGCCACTCCAGTCGCGCTTTTGTGTATCCAGGCGAAAGCGTGACCGTGGATCCAAGGATCCATTTCAGCAGTCTGACAGGCGGGGCAATCAGCAGAACACCGAACGAGAAAGGTACCAAGGCCAAAAGGACTGTTTGAATGATCAAGTCCAGTACATGCACGTTGATACCCGCCCTATGCTAGTAGCGATAGCCAGCAACGAAATGCATACGGAAATTTGGCAAAAAAATGTCGATGGATTGGGTTGTCCGTCCGTAAGACATGCCCAGCGGCAACGCATCCCCTCCCCCCCAACGTGGGGGAGGGTCAGGGAGAGGGGGGCTCTCTCCCGCCCGGCTCAATCGCATGGGGACCTTTCTCCGTTAGAGCAAGGTGCCCAGATAGGCAAAAAATTCGTGGATCCCTGGCTCAATGATCGCGGCGATCACAAAGCTAACGCCGAATGTTATCACCCCGATTGTGTTGCTGATCTTCTCGATCCGCTCATTCTCCCATTCGCGCTCTTTGCCTGCTGCGGCAGCCAAATTGCGGGCGATGACGCCTGCAGCCAACGCCAACATAAACCCTAGGGCTGCTTCGGAGCTCGCTTTAATAGCCATTCAATCCCCCGCTGGCGTGCTGGCCGCCTCCGCATTGCGCCCGAACTCGGAGGCGATGAAGAGGCGGCGATCGCAGGAACGAGCTTACTTCCGCAGCTCCCCGCCCGTAGCCTTGTTCACCGCGGCGACGATCTTCGCGGACACACCCTCAATCTCCGCATCGGTGAGCGTCTTTTCGCGGGGTTGCAGCACGACGGACAAGGCCACCGACTTCTTGCCCTCCGGCAATGACCCGCCCTGGAACACGTCGAACAGCTTCACCTCGGTGATGAGCGCCTTGTCGGCACCCTTGGCGGCCTTGGTGAGCTTCTCGGCCGCCACATTCGCATCGACGATGAAGGCGAAGTCGCGCTCGACCGGCTGGAACGAAGACGCGTTCAGCAGCGGCCGCCCGGACCCTTTCGAGCGAGGGCTAGGTAGGCGTTCGAGGAACACCTCGAACCCGACCGCCGGACCCTTCACATCGAGATCCTTCAGCACCTTCGGGTGAAGGGCGCCGAACTGGGCGAGAATGGTGGGACCCAGACGCAGCACGGCCGATTGGCCCGGATGATAATGTGCCGGTGCCAGGGCCTCGATCTGCAGATTCTCGACCGGCACACCGAAGGCTGACAGCAGCGCCACCGCATCGGCCTTGGCATCGAAGGCATCGAGTCGCCGCTGCTTCACCTGCCAGTGCCGCGGCGTCGTGCCGACACGGATGCCGGTCGCGGCCAGGATCTGGTCCTTTGGCCCTTCGCCAAGATAAGTCGGCCCGATCTCGAACAGCCCAAGGTCGCTGAAGCCGCGCGCTGCATTGCGCGCTGCCGCCATCAGCAGATTGCCGAGTATGCTGGGGCGCATGACGTCGAGATCGGCGCTGATCGGGTTGGCGAGCGGGACCAGGGGATTGTTGCCGGCAAACATCGCCGCCACATTCCCCGGCATGAAGCTGAAGGTCACGGTCTCATTGAGCCCGCGCACGGCCAGAAGGCGCTTGGCCTGCTGCACGCGTTTCTGCCCAAGGCTGACCGCGACCGTCGGCAGGGCGGTTGCACGCGGTAGCGAGACGGCCGGAATATGATCGAAGCCATGCACACGCATCACTTCCTCGACCAAATCGGCCTCGCCCTCGACATCGGCGCGGAAGGTCGGCGTGGTAACCGACCAATTGTCGGCACCCGTTTCGGCGACCTTGAAACCGAGATCGATGAGGATCTGTTTCTGCTTTGTGACCGGCACCTCGACGCCGCCCAGCGCCAGCACGCGGGACGGCCGGAAGGCAATCTCGCGTGTGCCGGCGGGAATTGCGCCTGCTGTCGTCAGCTCCGAAACCTCGCCGCCGCACAGTTCCAGGATCAGGCGGGTCGCCACATCGATGCCCCAGATTTCCGATTGCGGATCGAGGCCGCGCTCGTTGCGATAGCGCGCATCCGACTGGATGCCGAGCTTGCGCCCGGTCCTGGCGGTGTTGATCGGATCGAACAGCGCTGCTTCGAGGAAGACGTTGACCGTCGCATCGGTGCAACCCGAGGCGAGGCCGCCCATGATGCCGCCGATGGCTTCGGGTCCCTGATCGTCGGCGATGACGATCATGCCGGGCTCGAGCGTATAGGTCTTGCCGTCCAGCGCCTCGATGGTTTCGCCGGCCTTGGCCGAGCGCATCATGACGTTGCCCTTCACCTTGTCGGCATCGAACACATGGAGCGGCCGGCAGAGATCGAAGGTCACGAAATTGGTGATGTCGACCAGCGCCGAAATGGGGCGGAGGCCGATCGAGGTCAGGCGGTCCTGCAGCCATTGGGGCGACGGGCCGTTCTTGACGCCCTTGAAAGTGCGCCCGGCCGTGTAAAGCACACCCGATTTGGCGCTCTCATCGATCGACCATTGGATCGGGCTTTTGAAGGTGCCCGCGATATGCTTTTCGGCGATCGGTTTCAAACGCCCAAGACCCGCCGACGCCAGATCGCGCGCGACGCCGAAGACACCGAGGCAATCGGCGCGATCCGGCGTGATCTTGATCTCGATCACCGGATCATTCAGGCCACGATAGGCAACGAAGCTTTGCCCCACCGGTGCGTCATCCGGCAATTCGATGATGCCGTCATGATCCTGGCCCAGACCCAGTTCGCGGGCCGAGCAGAGCATGCCGTTCGATTCCTCGCCGCGGATCTTGCCGGCCTTCAAATCAAGCCCGGTGCCCGGTACATGGGTGCCGACGGGCGCAAAGACGCCCTTCATGCCGGTGCGTGCGTTGGGGGCGCCGCAGACGACCTGCACGATGCCGTTGCCGGCATCGACCTTGCAGACGCGCAGGCGGTCGGCATTGGGATGCTGCACGGCTTCGACGACGTATCCCACGACGAAAGGCTTCAGGCTTTGCGCCTTGTCCTCGACGCCTTCGACCTCGAGGCCGAGATCGGTCAGTTTCTTGGTGATGGCGGCGAGGTCCGCATCCGTCTCGAGATGCGTCTTCAGCCAGGAAAGTGTGAATTTCATCGCGTCAGTCCTCCCACCATGGTGGGGATATCAAGGGGAACAAATCCGTAATGGCGCAGCCAGCGCAGATCCGATTCGTAGAAGGTGCGCAGATCCGGAATGCCGTATTTCAGCATGGCGATGCGCTCGATCCCCATGCCGAAGGCAAAGCCCTGATACTTGGCGGGATCGATGCCGCAATTCTTGAGCACATTGGGGTGCACCATGCCGGAGCCGAGGATCTCCAGCCAGTTCTTGGCGTTGCCGTCCTTGTCACCGCCGAGCTTCAGCTCGCCGCCCGATCGGTCGCAGCCGATATCGACCTCGGCCGAGGGTTCGGTGAAGGGGAAGTAAGACGGGCGGAAACGGACCGGCAGATTGTCGATGCCGAAGAAGGCGCGCACGAAATCCTGCAGGCAGCCTTTGAGGTGGCCCATATTGGTATGCGTGTCGATGACCAGCCCTTCGACCTGATGGAACATCGGCGAATGCGTCATGTCGGAATCCACACGGTAGGTGCGGCCCGGACAGATGACACGGATCGGCAGATCGCCCTTCAGCATGGTGCGGATCTGCACCGGCGAGGTATGCGTGCGGAGCACCATCTGGCTGCCATCGGGCTTGGCCGGCAGATAGAAGGTGTCCTGCATCTGGCGCGCCGGATGATCGGCCGGGATGTTGAGCGCGGTGAAGTTGTGGAAATCATCCTCGATATCCGGCCCTTCGGCGACCGAGAATCCCATCTCGCCGAAAATGGCGATGATCTCGTCGACGGTCTGGGTGATCGGGTGAATGCGGCCTTCCATCTCGGGCCGCGCCGGCAGGGTGAGGTCCAGCGTCTCGCGCGCAAGTTTTGCATTGAGCGCTGAATCGGCAAGGCCGGTCTTCTTCGTGTCGATGGCGGACGCCACCTCGTCGCGCAGGACGTTGAGCCTGGCGCCGAAGGCTTTGCGCTCGTCCGGGCCGAGCGTGCCCAGCACTTTCATCAGGCCGGAAATCTCGCCCTTCTTGCCCAGCGCATCGACGCGCACCTGTTCCAGCGCTTCGACGCTGGCAGTGCCGGCGATCGCATCCAGCCATTTCTTCTGCAAACCGTTGAGGTCTGCGCCCGCTTCAGTCGACATCTTGATCGATCCCCATACTTCTTCGATCGCTCTGATCGTAGCTCACAAACAAAAAAGGAGGCTCGGATGATCCGGCCTCCCCGTCCTCGCCTCTTGGCGTTCGTTCCAAGTTCTGGCGCGGTCGCGGCCGGTCAGTCCAATTGCAGCAGAAACAAGGTCAAGGCACCACCCAACAGGCTCTGCGGCTTGCCGTCGATAAAGGCCTGCTCGAAAGCGATCTTGCGGGTTTCGCGGTTGTTGATGAATTCGAGGGCGATTTTGTGATCGGCACCGGATTGGCCGACGCGTTCGATATCGGCTGTCACCAGCACGATCGCCTCGTTGTCATAGCGTTCGGCCTTGGCGCCGGTCCATTTGACCGAGCCGCGCGCACCGGCAATCTCCCGCGCCAGCGAATCGTTGCTCTTCCCCGGCACGATGCTGTCGGCAGCCTGCACCGCCGCCACATCGTCCTTGTAGGAATCGCAAGCCGTCGCCGCTGGCAAGGCCAGGGCGACGGTTGCAACGATCAAAAGTCTGCGAAGGGTCCGTGCCGGCATGGCCGTAATCAGACCTTCGGCAACGCCTCTTGCGCCTGCTTCACCAGTGCCGCAAACGCGGCCGGTTCGTGGATCGCGAGATCGGAGAGGACCTTGCGGTCGACTTCGATGCCGGCGAGCTTCACGCCGTTGATGAATTGCGAATAGGTCATGCCATGTTCGCGGACGCCGGCGTTGATGCGCTGGATCCACAGGCCGCGGAAATCGCGCTTCTTGCGGCGACGGTCGCGGTAGGCGTATTGCAGGCCCTTTTCGACCTTTTCAATGGCAATACGGAAATTCGTCGATGAGCGCCCGACATAGCCCTTGGCCATCTCGAGAACTTTTTTGTGCCTGGCGTGCGAGGTGACGCCACGTTTGGTGCGAGCCATTTTTCAGTTCTCCGTCAGCGTCTAAGGTCAGAGCCCGTTGGGCAGGAAGAATTTAATGACCTTCTTGGCATCAGCCTCGAACATCACTTCATTGCGGCGGGTCTGCCGCTTCATCTTCGTCGGCCGGTTGGAAAGGCCGTGACGCTTGTTGGCCGGCTTGAACTTGACCTGGCCGCTGGCGGTGAGCTTGAAGCGCTTTTTGGCGCCGCTCTTCGTCTTCATCTTGGGCATTTCATGTATCCTATTGATATG
Source organism: Rhodospirillaceae bacterium (assembly GCA_016712715.1). NCBI lineage: Bacteria > Pseudomonadati > Pseudomonadota > Alphaproteobacteria > Rhodospirillales > Rhodospirillaceae > Rhodospirillaceae bacterium. The sequence goes on along the minus strand of JADJQM010000002.1, from coordinate 374,925 downwards.
ATTTACGCATTCGGCTGCGGTTGGGCATGCCCTCTGGTTCGCCCTGGACGCATTAATGCCGTGCGGGGCGGGTTATATAGGGGTAATGCCGCAGAAACAAGCCGATTCAGGCCGGCTGGCGGGGTCCGATGGCGCCGGTGGCCAGCATCAGGCCGAAAGTGACCGTGGCGACGCCGAACCAGGCCGCCATATCGGGGAATTCCCCGAGGATCGGGATGCCCAGCAAAGCCGCCAGCGCCGGCACCAGGGATGAGAAGGTGGCCGCCCGCTGAGCGCCCAGATGCTGGATGGCGATGCCATAGGCGGCGAGCGCCAGGATACCGGACCCCACCGCCTGATAGAGGCCATGCAGCGCGATCTCCCCCCAAGCGTGCTGGAAGACGCCAAGCCCATGAGTCATCAGGTAAAAAGGCGTGTAGAACACACAGGAGCTGATGCCGATCACGGCCGTCGCCATCCAGGGATCGAGGCCCGATTTGCGCTGGGCCAAGGTAAACGCCGCCCACATGGCGGCCGCCAGCAGCATCAGCACATAGCCGATCCAGGCATGGCCCAGATCATTCTGCAGAATGGTGAAGATGCCGAACCCGCCGACCGCGATGTCACCCAGGATGATGAGGGAAAAACCCATTATTTTCCAGGTACTTAGACGGTCGCCATAGAGCATCAGGGCATAGAGCGCCACGAACAGCGGCATGGTGCCGGGCATCAGCACGCCGACATGGGCGACCGGGGCGAACTGCATCGAGGTCGCGGCCACCATCATATAAGGCGCCCCCGCCCCCAGCATCATGATCAGGTAATGGCCGATCTTCTGGCGCTGGAGCTGGTCGCGCCGCAGCCACAGCAAGGGGGCGAGCAGCACCGCCGTCAGCGAGAAGCGCAGGAACACGATGTCGCTGGGGCTGAACTCGGTGATGACGCTGAGGCGTGTCAGGATGATCCAGCCGCCCCAGATCAGCACCGCGATGAGGGCGCCGGCGACGCCCAAAGCGATGTTCGGGGTGAATTCGGTGGTCGGCGCGGGGGCTACAGTCATGTTTCCACGGGAATCGGTGCGTTACCGCGGGGGTATAGCCCTCCGGAGCCCCCAATGCATGGCAAAACTTGCGTCCCGCCGCCCCTCAATCCACGGATCGCGCCTGATGGTCGGCAAGCACTTTGGCCAACACCCGGGTCACCCGTTTGCCGGTCGGCACATGCAGAAACTCGTTCGGGCCATGGGCATTGGAATGCGGGCCGAGCACGCCAGTCACCACGAACTGCGCCTTGGGGAAGCGTTCGCCCAGCATCGCCATGAAGGGGATGCTGCCGCCTTCGCCCATATACGCGGGCTCCCGGCCGAACGCCGCCTTGGAGGCGGCATCTAGCGAGGTTTCCAGCCAGGGGGCGCGCTTCGGGGCGTTCCAGCCCCTGCTGGCTTCCAGGTGTTCCAAGGTCACCTCGGCACCGTAAGGCGGGTTCTCGGTGAGGAGCTTCTCGACGGTGGCCAGCGCCGCCTCGGCATCCAGCGTCGGCGGCAGGCGCAATGAGAGGCGCACGCCAGTCGACGGGCGCAGCACATTGCCCGCATTGGCGAATTCCGGCAGGCCTTCGGCACCGGTCACGGCCAATTGCGGGCGCCAGGTGCGGTTCAAGACCAGCTCGGTCAGATCATCGCTGACCGGTTTCATGCCGGGGGTGAAGGGGAACTTGCCATGGACTTGCTCGCCCAAGGCCGCCGCGGCGATGCGGGCCTGGGCGATGCGTTCCGCCGGCACCTGCACATGGAGCGATTCCGGCCTGATGGCGCCGGTCGCCTCGTCTTCCAGGCGCGAGATGATCTGGCGCATGAGGCGGAAGCTCGACGGCACCACGCCGGAGGCATCGCCGGAATGCACGCCCTCGGTCAGCACGCGCACGGTCATGTTGGTGGCGAACGTGCCGCGCAGCGACGTGGTCATCCACAGCTGGTCGTAATTGCCACAGCCGGAATCAAGGCAGATCACCAGCGACGGATCGCCGATGCGGCTTGCCAGATGTTCAACATAATAAGGGAGATCGTCGCTGCCGGATTCCTCGCAGGCCTCGATCAGGATGACGCAACGCGCATGCGGCTTGCCATCCCGCGCGAGGCTCAGAATCGCTGTAAGCGCTGCGAACATCGCATAACCATCATCGGCGCCGCCGCGGCCATAGAGCTTGTCGCCTTCAAGCCGCGGAATCCACGGGCCATAACCCTCCAGCCAGCCCACCATCTCGGGCTGCTTGTCGAGATGGCCATAGAGCAGCACCCGGTCCTGAGCTGACGGATCGCTGCCCGGAATCTCGATGAAAATCAGCGGTGTGCGCTCTGCCAACCGCACGATCTCCAATGTCGCCCCCGGCAATTCGGCAAGCTTGGCCTTCGCCCAGCCGGCGAACAGATCGACGGCACGGTCCATATGCCCATGCGCCGCCCAATCCGGGTCGAAGGCCGGCGATTTGTTGGGGATGCGGATGTACTCGACGAGCGTCGGCACGATCTCGTCCTGCCACATGCTGTCGATGAAGGCTGCTTGGTCCTGTTCACTCATGGTCGGGCCGGCTTTTTTCTGCTGGTTGCTGATAGCCGCAGGCGCGGAGCGCCTGAAGCATATGCGGTGGCGGTGGCGCCTCGACCCGGATGGGGTCTTTCTTGGGATAGAGGGGAAGCACAATCGCCCGGGAATGGAGATGGAGCTTCTGGGAGGGGTTGGGCGACCCCTCGGGCAAGTAAATGGGCTCGCCCAGGATCGGGCAGCCGAGATGCGCCAAATGCACCCGGATCTGGTGGGTGCGCCCGGTCCGGGGGTGAAGCTCCAGCCAATGCACATTGGGGCCGGACCCCAGCAGCTTGTAATCGGTCACCGATTTCTGCGCGTCCTTTTCGGCATCATCCACCACGACCATGCGCCAGCCGCCGGCGCGGGTGGTGAGCTTCTTGAGGCTGGCCGAGATGGTGCCGGCTTTTTCCGGCGGCGCCTTTGTGGTGATGGCCCAATAGGTCTTCTCGACCCGGCCTTCCTGAAAGAGCTTGCCGAGGCGCGAAAGCCCCTTGTGCTGGCGCCCAAGCACGAGGCAACCGGAGGTGTCGCGGTCCAGGCGATGGGCCAGCGACGGCGCCTTGGGCAGGCCGAAGCGCAGGTGTTCGAACGAGCGCTCCAGATTGTCGCCGCCCTGCGGCCCGGCATGGACCGGGAGCCCCGCAGGCTTGTCGATCACCAGCATCAGCCCGTCGCGGTAGAGCAGGCGGGCCTGGATTTCCTGCGGTGTCATGCTTCGGAAGGTGCCGCCGGCATGTCGGCCGGCGCCGCTTCCACCAGGGCGGTCAAGGCCCAGGCGCGGAAGGCGGCGATGCGGGCAAGGTCGGTTTCGTCGGCGCGGCAGACCAATGTATAGGCGCGGCCGGTGAGGATGCTGATGTCGAAGGGCGCCACCAATTGGCCGCTCGCCACTTCCTCGGCGCACAGCCTCGGATCGACCTCGACCACGCCGCCGCCGGAGATGGCGGCCTGCACCGCCTGGTCGGCGGTTTCCACCACCACACCGCGTTCCACGGGAATGCCGGCAAAGCCCACCTGGCGCGCCAGCATGCGCCAGTCATGCCAGGAATCATTGCCCTGGCGGATGTGGAGGAGCGGTGCCTTGGCGATCATGGTCTTCAAGTCGGGCCAGTTGGATTTCTTGATGAGCTCGGGGGAGGCGAGCGGGCTCGAGGTTTCGCGCATCAGCACGTCGGCGATGAGCCCGTCGGTCTCGATCTCGCCGAACATGATCGCCATGTCATGGCCGGAATTGCGGAAGTCGGGATTGACCGGCGGCGTCTCGATGCGGATTTCGAGATCGCTGTTGGCGCGCTGGAAGTCGGCCAGACGCGGCAGCAGGATACGGCGCGCGAAGGTGGGCGGCACGGCGAGGCTCAAGGGCGGCTTCTTCGACTGGCGGCGGAAACTGCCGATTACCACATCCATGCGGTCGAAACTGTCGGTGAGCACGGGGAGGAGGCGCTTCCCCTCCTCGGTCAGTTCGAGCTGCGCCTTCCTGAGGATGAGGGCCACGCCCAGGATATCCTCGAGGTTCTTTACCTGGCGGGAGACGGCGCTCTGCGTCACCAGCAATTCGTCGGCCGCCTTGGTGAAGCTCAGGAACCTTGCCACGGCTTCGAAGGCGCGGAGCGCGTTCAAGGGGCAATTGCCGTCTGTTCTTGTTTCGGTTCGTACTCATGAAGGTTGCCTGAAATCAGATGGGGCCGCGATCGGCGGCAATCTAGCAGCGTCGCGGGCAAAGTGCGCTAGGGATTAAAGGGTACAGGGCCAACAAAATCAGGTGCCGACCCTACCGGCCGCGCCTGATAGGATAAGACGCATGCGCGACCATTCCGACCCGAGGCGTTTCACGAGATGACCGGCATTGTCTATGCGTTGATATCGGCGGCCCTGTTCGGCATCAGCGCGCCCTTTGCCAAGATCCTGTTGGGGGACGTGTCGCCCTGGCTGCTCGCGGGTCTGCTGTATCTGGGATCCGGCACCGGCCTTGCCATCGCCCGGCAAGTCTGGCGCGGCGCGGAAACGCAGCTGCAGCGCGCCGATCTCCCCTGGTTCGGTGCCGCGATCCTCGCGGGTGGTGTCGCCGGGCCGGTGCTGCTCATGTTCGGCCTCGAGCAGAGCAGTGCGGCCGAGGCGTCGCTGCTGCTCAATCTCGAAAGCGTGCTGACGCTGCTCCTCGCCTGGGTGGTGTTCAAGGAGAATGTCGATCGCCGGCTGCTCGTCGGTGCCGTCGCCATCGTCATCGGCGCGGTGCTGCTGTCCTGGCCTGAGGATATGGGCGGCAGCCTTGATGGCGCCCTGGGCGGCGGTTTCAACTGGGGGCCGGTGCTGATCGCCGGCGCCTGCCTCGCCTGGGCCATCGACAACAACCTCACGCGCAAGGTTTCGGCCAGCGACCCGATGCAGATCGCCATGGTCAAGGGATTGGTGGCGGGCATCGTCAATGTCGGCATCGCCCTCCTGGCCGGGGCGGAACTGCCGGGCGGCCTGGTGATCCTGTCCGCCGCCCTGGTGGGATTCCTGGGCTACGGTGTCTCGCTCACGTTGTTCGTGCTGGCCCTGCGCCATCTGGGCACGGCGCGCACGGGCGCCTATTACGCGCTGGCCCCCTTCATCGGCGCGGGGACAGCCATCGTGCTGCTGGGCGAGCCGATCACGACGGCGTTCATCGCCGGCGGCATGCTGATGGCGATCGGCCTGTGGCTGCATTTGACCGAGCGCCACCAGCATGAACATGTCCATGAGCCGATCACCCATGAGCACCGGCATGTCCATGACGAACATCACCAGCATGACCATCCGCCCGGGATGGGGCCGGAACCCCATGCCCATCTCCACCAGCATGCGCGGCTCATCCACAAGCACCCGCATTACCCGGACATGCATCATCGCCACCGCCATTGATTGGACGCCGGGCGTTGGCGCTGGAATCAGGTCCGGGGCTTGTCCGGCGCCGCGGCGCCGTCATCGCGCAAGGGCTGCAGCAGCATGCGGTCGAGGCGGAGTTCTCGCGGGTCGCGGAAGAGCTCGATGCCGATAGTCATGCCGAGCTGGCCCGCCGCGGGTTCCGCGCGGTAGGTGCCGAGCAGCCGGTCCCAGAGCGAGAGGTTGAAGCCGAAATTGCTGTTGGTCTCGATGGGCACCACCGAGTGATGGACGCGGTGCATGTCGGGTGTCACCAGGATGAGACGCAGGAGCCGGTCGAGCAGCGTCGGCATCGCCACATTGCTGTGATTGAACATCGAGCTGGCGTTGAGCAGGATCTCGAACAGCAGCACCGCCACGGCCGGGGCACCGAGGGCTGCCACCAGGGCGATCTTGATCAGCATGGAGAGCAGGATCTCGACCGGGTGAAAACGCGCGCCGGAGGTGACGTCGAGTTCGAGATCGGCATGGTGCATGCGGTGGAGCCGCCAGAACAGCGGCACATGATGGAACAGGCGGTGCTGCAGATAGATGGCGAGATCGAGGAGCAGGAGCGAGAGCGGAATGGCGATCCAGGCAGGGGCCGCGATCTGGTTGAGGAGACCCCAGCCCTGGGCTTCGACCGCAAGCGCCGTCCCCATGGCCGCCACGGGGAAGATCAGGCGCAGCAGCAGCGTATTGAGCACGACGATGCCGAGATTGGCTGGCCAGCGCTGCCAGCGCGAGACAGCTTGCCGGCGTCGCGGTGCCCATATTTCCCACAGCATCATGACAAGCAGCACCCCGGCAAAGAGCCCAAGGCGGAGCTGCGGTTCATGGGCAAGCAGGGCTTCGGTCACGGGGCGGACTCGGGGTGGTTTAGGTGGTCGGGACGGTATTCTAGGGCCGGGCGGTGGCGATTGGCTTCACTTCTCTTGCGGGGCGCGATGGGGATCTATCTTGAGGCAATCATCACCCATCGCCCGGGAGGGGCCGCTGGGCGGACCGGGGTGCGCACCGTTACCGCGGGATCTGGACGGATTTGGCGCGGTGCCGGCCGAGCTGTGATCACCGCTCACAGGTGCTGCCAGATTTCGGCAATTGTGGGAATCGCCGGCAGGCGTCATGAACGACGCATCTTATCCGACAGGGAGCCCACCGCCATGCTGACCCTTTACGACAGTGCGATCTCCGGCAATGCCTACAAGGTCCGCCTGCTGCTGAGCCAGCTCGGCCTGCCGGTGAGGCGCGTCGAGATGAATGTCGATGACGGCTCGACGCGGTCGCCGGATTTCCTGAAGGTCAACCGCAACGGCAAGGTGCCGGCGATCGTGCTGGAGGACGGCACCGCCCTCGCGGAATCGGATGCCATCCTCTATTACTTCGCCGAGGGTACGCAATTCTGGCCGGCGGCGAAGCTGGAGCGCGCCCGCGTGCTGCAATGGATGTTCTTCGAGCAGTACAATCACGAGCCGACCATCGCCGTGGTGCGGCACTGGGTGGCGCATCTTGGCAAGACCGCGGCCACCGAGCCGGCGCTGCCGGGGAAAATCGCCGCCGGCTACCGGGCACTCGATGTGATGGAAGACCATCTCGCCCGCCACAGCTACTTCGTCGGGGAACGTTATTCGATCGCCGACATCGCCCTCTATGCCTATAGCCATGTGGCCTATGAAGGCGGCTTCGATCTTTGTCGCTACCCGTCTATCACGGCATGGCTCGGCCGCGTCGCCACGCAGCCGAACCATATCCGCATCACCAACTGAGCCCAATTACCGGGCCCAGCTATTCGGCGACCGCGTAATCGACGATGATGTCGCTGTCCTTGGCGAAGACGATGCATTTGTAGCCGTCCGAGGTGCAGTTCTTCAGCGCCTCGGAGGAGTAGTTGATGTTGTAGTAGCAGGCCTGCGCCGCGCTGCAATAGCTGTAGGTCGCATAATAGCCGTCTTCAGACACGACGAAGGCGCCGCGGGCACCGCCGCCCACATCCTGCAGGTATTTCTGGTAATAGTCCCAGGTGCCCTTCGAGATGATGAACTTCTCATCGGCATTGAGGTTGATGCGGCCTTCCTGCGGCTGGCAGGCGGCCAGCAGCGGCATGGCTAGGAACACGACGACAGGCCGGCCAGCGCGGCCCGGAATTGATGACGCAAGGATGCCCCCATTGGTTTACTGATCGAGCGGCAGGTTCGCATATTCCGATTGGGCCGCCAAGCGCTGGTTGCGAGGACGGTCCGGACGCACACCTACCGATAAGGATCGGCCGCGTCGCGCAAGCCGTCACCGAGGAAGTTGAAGGCCAGCACCACCAGGATGACCGGCAGGATCGGCAGCATCAGCCAGGGATAGAGCGCCACCACGTTGATGTTCTGCGCCTCGTTGAGGAGGACGCCCCAGGAGGTGATCGGCGCGCGGATGCCGAGACCCAGGAAGGAGAGCGCCGTTTCACCGAGGATCATGCCGGGAATGGCCAGCGTCGCCGAGGCGATGAGATGGCTCATGAAGCTCGGCATCAGATGGCGGAAGATGATGCGGCCGGGCTTGGCGCCCATCAATTGCGCGGCGACGCAGAAATCCTCTTCGCGCAGCGAGAGGAGCCGCGAGCGCACGGCGCGCGCGAGGCCCGTCCAGTCGATGAGCCCCAGGATGATCGTGATGCCGAAATAGACCAGCATCGGCGACCAGGTCACCGGCAGGATCGCGGCCAAGGCCAGCCATAGCGGCAGATGCGGGATCGAGCGCAGGACTTCGATCGCGCGCTGCATGAGATCATCGACCCAGCCGCCGTAATAGCCGGCCAGGCCGCCGAAGGTGATTCCCAGCACGAAGCTCACCGTCACGCCGATGAGGCCGATGGTGAGCGAGATGCGCATGCCGTAGAGGATGCGGGACAGCATGTCGCGCCCGAGCCGGTCGGAACCCAGCAGGAAGAGCGGCGTGTCATTGTCCGGCGGGCAGAAGAGATGGGTGTTGCCCTCGATCAGGCCCCAGAACTTGTAGGAATCGCCTTCGCAGAAGAAGCGGATCGGCCGCGGGTCGATCACGTTCTCGGTATAGACGCGCTGCAGGTTTTCCATGTCGAGCTTGTAGTCGAGCGCATAGACGAAGGGCCCGATGAACTCGCCCTGATGGGTCCAATGCACCTCCTGCGGCGGGGCATAGATGTAATCGACATTGCGCGCATGCTGGCCATAGGGCGCCAGGAACTCGACCACCAGGATCGCGGCATACATCAGCGCCAGGACAAGACCGGCCGCCACCGCCACCCTGTGACGGCGGAAGCGCAGCCACATCATGCGCCATTGCGACGCCATGTAGATCTTCTCCAGCGCCGGGCTGACGCTGTCGATGGCATAGGGATCGAACGGCGCCTGGCTGACGAAATGCGTCATATTCGAACCGGGCTGGGCGGGATTGCGGATATCGCTCATTTCTCGGCTCCCGCACCCAGGCGAATGCGCGGGTCAAGCAGCGCCAGCAGCACGTCGGAAATGAAGATGCCGATGACGGTGAGGAACGCCATGAACATGAGGAACGACCCGGCGAGATACATGTCCTGGGACCTGAGCGCCGAGAGCAGCATCGGCCCGGTGATCGGCAGCGACATCACCACCGAGACGATGACCGAGCCGGAGATGAGCTCGGGCAGCAGGCTGCCGATATCGGAGATGAACGGGTTGAGCGACATGCGCAGCGGATAGCGCAACAGCAGCTTCAAGGGCGGCAAGCCCTTGGCACGGCCCGTCGTCACATATTGCTTGTTGAGCTCGTCGAGGAGGTTGGCGCGCAGGCGCCGGACCATGCCGGCGGTGCCGGGCAGGCCGATCACCAGGACCGGAACCCACATATGCTCCATGACGCTCATGAACTTGGCCAAGGACCAGGGCTGGCCGACATATTCCGGTTCCATCATGCCGCCGATCGATGTCCCGGAACCAGATATTGGCGAAATAGAGCATGACGAGGGCGATGAGGAAACTGGGTGTGGCAAGGCCGATATAGCCGAGGAAGGTGAAGATATAGTCGAACAGCGAATATTGATGGGTCGCCGAAAAGACCGCGATCGGGAAGGAGACGATCCACACGAACAGGATCGAGACCAGCGAGATGATGACGGTGAGCGTCAAGCGGTCGCCGACCACTTCCGAGACCGGCAGATTATGTTCGAAGGAATAGCCGAGATCGCCGAAGATGAGCCCGCCGCTGACATGCTGCAGCCCTTCCCAGCGGCCGAACATCCAATGCAGGTACTGCACATGGACCGGCTCGTCGAGGCCATAGGTCTTGCGCAGGAAATCCATCTTGTCCTGGTCCATGTTCTCGCCGCGCGCCTGCAGCTCGGCCATCATGGTTTCGAGGAAGTCGCCGGGCGGCGCCTGGATGATGGTGAAGACCAGCATGCTGATGACCAGCAGGGTGGGGATCATGACCAGCACGCGCGAAATGAGATAACGAAGCATCGATGCTGGTTCCTATTGCAGCCGGCTTTCGACCGGGCTGAGTTCCTTGGGCTTGTCCTGCCAGAAGGTGTCTGGCTTGTAGAGGCCGAAATGCGCGCCCGGTTCCCACGACCAGATGCCCTTCTCGGGGATGTTGTGCATGCCGCTGGCCACCACGACCGGCTGCGGGATGTTGGCCACCGTGCCGATGCTGTAGACCTGCTCTGACCAGAGCTGCAGGATATCGCCCCAGATCGCGGCGCGCGTGTCGGTATCGGTCGCTTCGCGCCAGGCCTTGAAATGATCGGCCAGCTTCTGCGCTTCGGGCAGGTCGATCTCGGTCCCGTTCTTGCCGGCGGTTTCGAGATACTGGCCCCATTTCGGCCACATCAGCTGCTGCTGCGTGAAGGGGGCGAATTCCTGCGGGCTCATATCGGCGGTGGGCAGGCTATTATCGACACCGAAGAACACCGACATGATGCTGTCGCCGGCAAAGATGCGGTCGCGGAACACTTCGCGCTGCGAAGGCTTCACGAACATGTCGATGCCGATCTCGCGCCAGGTGTCCTTGATGAGTTCGAGGATGTCGGATTCCTCGGTCGATTCGCCGGCCGTGTCGACGATAATGGTCATGCGCCGGCCGTCCGGCAGCAGGCGAAAATCCTCGTCGTCCCGCGCGGTGAGGCCCATCTCGTCGAGCAGGCGGTTGGCGGTCGAGGTGTCATAGCTGGACCAGGCCGTCTGGTAATGCGGCTTGTAGAGCGGCGACAAGGCCTGGACCGTGTTGGCGCCTTCCTTGCCGAGGCCGTAATAGATCGCCTGGTTGATCTCGTGCCGGTCGATGGCGAGCGAGAGCGCGCGGCGGAAGCGGACATCGCGGTTGATGGCGCGCCAGGCCTCGTCATTGGCGTTGAGATTGGGATAGAGCGCGAAGTTGGAGCCGCGGCTGTCATCCCACAGATTGAGCTTGAAGCGGCCGCTCTTCTCCGACTGCTTCAGGAAGGTGTAGTTGTCGAAGCGGATATAGCGCGCCTGGAGGTCGGTCTCGCCGGCCCCGGCTTTGGCCGGGATAAGCTTGCCCTCGGTGATGTCGAACACGACCTGGTCGAGATAGGGGAGCTGCTGCCCCTTGAGATCGACGCGGTAGTAATAGGGATTACGCACGAAGACCAGCCGGTCGGCCGGCGGTTTGATCCGGAGCACCCAGGGATCGAGGGTGGGGAGCTTCGGATTGTCGTTGCGGTACTGATTGCCGCGCCGGTTGAGGAGGGCACCCCAGCTCGGCTGCCCGCTATCCTTGACGGCTGCTTCGAGCTCCGCGGCGTCGGCATATTTGGCGTGGAACTTTTTGAGGTATTTCGAGGGCGCATAGATGTAGAGCGGGCCGGCCGCGGCCAGAGCCGGCAGGAATTCGGTGTTGGGCTTCGACCAGCTGTAGCGGATCGTCGTCTCGTCGATGATCTCGACCTTCGGCGCCTCGCCCTCGACCAGCAGGGTCTTCGGCGGGCCGGCCGGCATCAGTTCTTCATTGTTGGCGACATCCTCCCACCAGAAGCGGAAATCCTCGGTGGTGAAATCCTTGCCGTTGGACCATTTATGGCCCTTGCGCAAATGGAAGGTGAAGATGCGCCCCTCGACCACGTCGTAGCTTTCGAGAAGGTCGGCCACCAGCTTGTAGTCGCGGTCATAGCCGACTAGCCGCGCATAGGAATAGGCGACCAGGATGCGGCTGTCCTTGGGGCTCGCCATCAGCATGCGCAGCTCGCCGCCCTGGCTGCCGGGCTCGTTCATGGCAGCGATGGCGGGATTCTCCGGCAGGCGCTCGGCGATCGGTGGCAATTCGCCCGCGGCTTCGTCGGCGGCAAAGAAGGGCGGGCTGATATAGCCGCCCGCTTCCGCAGCACCCGCTTGTGGTACGAGAGCGAACACAAAAGCAGCGAGCGCTGCCGTCAGCGTCATCCTGTTCATGCTGCGATGCTCCGGATCGAAAGCCCGGCGCGGACCCAATGGCCGTTGCCGATATCGACCAGCGTCGGCTGGTTGTCGGCATCGATGGTGAAGGGGGCGGCCCAGGCTGATGGCAAAGAGGTCTTGTCTTCCATCACCTTGTTGAAATCGAGCGGATTGTCGAGCGACGGGTTGGGCACCGCCGCCAGCAACGCCTTGGTATAGGGATGGACCGGGTTGCGGAACAATTCCTTGGTCGGCGCCAGTTCGACCACACGGCCGGCGCACATCACCATGATGCGGTCGGCGACATAATCGACCACGGCCAGATTGTGCGAGATGAAGATATAGGTGAGGCCCAGCTTGTCCTTGAGGTCGCGCAGCAGATTGAGGATCTGCGCCTGGATCGAGACATCGAGCGCCGAGACCGGCTCGTCGCAGATGATGAGATCGGGCCGCAGTGCCAGTGCCCGCGCAATGCCGATGCGCTGCCGCTGGCCGCCGGAGAAGCTGTGCGGGTAGCGCCGCAGGTGCCGGATATCAAGCCCCACCAGCGCCATCAGCTCCTTCACCATCTCCTTGCGCGTTTCGGGCGTCCCTACATTGTGGATCACCAGCGGCTCGCTGATGATGTCGTAGACGGTCATGCGCGGGTTCAGCGATCCGAACGGATCCTGGAACACGAACTGCACGCGCTTGCGGTATTCCGCGAGGTCGTTGCCGCCCATGCTGCGCACGTCGATCTGGCGGCCGCGGTCGTTGTAGCGGATCTCGCCGGTATCGGGCGAGATCGCCTTCATGATGATCTTGGAGAGGGTCGTCTTGCCGCAGCCGGATTCGCCGACCAGCCCCAGGCACTCGCCGCGCTGCACCTCGAAGCTGACATCGGACACCGCCATCACGGATTTCTGCGCCTTCATCGACCACAGGCCGCTCTTGCGGATGGTGAAGCCCTTCGAGACATTGTTGACGCTGAGCAGCGGCCCGGCTTCATCGGCGCCCTGCGGCCAGGCCTGCTTTTCGGCAAACAGCGGTCCGGCCTCGCTCTTGATCTCGCGGATCGGCACCAGGCGTTCCTCGCGGCTCATGCCGAAGCGCGGCACGGCATGGAGGAGGGCCTTGAGATAGGGATGTTCCGGCGCCCGGAAGATATCCTCGACCGCGCCCGCTTCCATCACCTCGCCCTGATACATGACCACGACTTCGTCGGCCACGTTGGCGACGACGCCCAGATCATGGGTGATCATCAGCATGGCCATGCCGAGCTCGGTCTGGAGGTCGGCCATCAGCTTCAGGATCTGCGCCTGGATGGTGACGTCGAGCGCGGTGGTCGGTTCGTCGGCGATGAGCAAAGCCGGTTTGCAGACCAGCGCCATGGCGATCATCGCCCGCTGCCGCAACCCGCCGGAAAGCTCGAACGGATAGATCTTGAGCGCGCGTTCCGGGTCCGGGAAGCCCACCGCGCGCAGCATGTCGGTGACGCGGTTGCGCCCCTCGGCCTCGGACAGTTTGGAATGGAGGTGCAGCGCCTCGCAGATCTGGTCGCCGATCGTGTGGACCGGGGAGAGCGAGGTCATCGGCTCCTGGAAGATGATCGAAATGGCGCCGCCGCGGATCGAGCGCATGGCCGGGCCGTCGCGGTCGAGCTTGGCGATGTCGATGATGCCGCCCTGGGTGCCCCAATCGCCGCCATGGCCGGCACGCCGGTCGAACAGGATCTCGCCCGAGCGGATGGTCGCCGATTTCGGCAGCAGGCCCATGATGGCCTGGGCGCAGACCGATTTGCCGGAACCGGATTCGCCCACCAGGGCCACGGTCTTGCCGGCCGGGACCCGGAACGAGACGCCGCGCAGCGCCTGGATCGAGCCGCCTTCGAGGGCGAAATCGACGGCGAGGTTGCGGACCGTGAGAAGGTCGGTCATGCCGGCACCTCGATGCCCAGCGAGAGGAGATTATGGGCGGTATAGGCGTCGACCAGCACGCCGTTTTCCTTGGCCATGAGGGCGGCCTTGGTCACCAGGCTCTGGAAATGCGGCAGGTCGGAATCGACGGTGATGCTGCCCTGCCCCGATTTCAGCTTCAACGTCATCCAGCCCCCCTTGTTTCGCCCCAGCACCGACCTTACCGCGTAGAACCGCAAACTCAACCCTTTGAGGTCGTTCCAGGCGATGAATCGGCGCATCCAGGGGCCCGACGCGATGCCATCTTCGCTGACTGTGATGCGCGTCACATGCCGGTTCGCGGCATTGGCGGTGACGATCAGGAAGAAGACCGTGAGGGCGATGAAGAACCAGAACAGGCCGGAGCCGGTTTCCGTGGTGGACAGGATCTGGGCGGAAACGGCGAGGCCCAGCACCCCCAGCAGATAATCCTTGACCAGAACCGACAGCGGATACCGAAACTCAAGCATGCAAACCCAATCCCCGAAACCTGACACTGAAACCTGACGTCAACCGCGCCCTGGCGATGGCCCGTCTTCGGGCCAGAGCAGGGAGGGTAGCACAAACAGATGTGCAGCCCCCCGCTTGGCGAGCCAATCTTGCAGGTTCTCGAGAAATCGCCAAGTGGCGGTATCATGAACAAGGTGATGGGTGAGAATGCCGGTCGGCAGATCGGGCTCGGCCACCTTGAGGCGGCGGGCCGCGAGATGCCCCACCAGCCGCCCGAGCGCCGCCCCTTCGCCGACAAAGCCCCGGCTGCCGCGCCAATCGATCACATCGACCTCGGTATTGACCTCGATGAGGGGCGCCAGAGGGGCGCCAGGGCGCCAGGGCGGTTCGCCGAACCGGCTGATGCCGCGATAGCCCAATCCGGCAAGATGGGGCAGCAGATCATCGGCAATCCGGTTCCAGGGCGGCGTCAGGACGGGTATAAATTGTGCTCCGAGCATGTTCTGCAACCGGGACATGCCCGATTCCAGCCCGCTCAGCCGCGCGGCGAGGTCCCGGCTGGCCGGAAACTCGCTGTTCTTGGCCCCGGGGAGCGCGTGACTCTGATGGGTGACGCCGTGCTGCAGCACGACAGCGGCCGGCCAGGTGCCGAGAAAATCGGCCAGGCTCTGCTGCAAGGGACGATCGGGTGCGGCCGGGATGACCGCCAGCGCCAGCGGCACCCTTGCCACCTTGCGCAAATCGGCAAGGGCCGGGGTCGCCGCCACCGCATCGTCGTCGCGCCACCACAAGGTGGGCGTGCGGCCGGCGGCAGTCCACAGGTCGATCTCGCGGGCAAGGTCGCTCCAATCCGCGGCGGCCACAGGCAGGCGCTCAGACATGCGCCCGCGCCGCCCGCGCCCCCAGCAGGATCTTCGCCGATTGCCGCGCCCCGTCGAGATTGAGCTCGATCTCCAGCGCCCCCTGCCGCGCCCGGCGCGACAGGGTCGCCGCCAGCAAGGCGGGATCGAGATTTTCCGCATCGAGCACATCAAGGGCCCCGCGTTCGGCCAGCAAGGTCGCGCGCAGGCCTTGCTCGCTCTCCTGGCCCTCGGCGAAGGGCACGATCACCGAAGGTGTGCGCAGCGCCAGGATCTCCATCACCGTGTTGTAGCCGCCCTGGCTCAGCGAGACATGGCAATTGGCCAGCAGGCTGGTGAAATCTGCCCGGAAGCGTTCGACCACGATGCCGGGATCGATCGCCGCCGCCTGGGTGAGCAGCGCGAAATCGGCCTCCGGCAGGTTGCGCCCGGCGATGAACCGCCAGGGCCGGTCCTTGAGGCTGGAGAGACGCCGCGCCACCAGGGCCGCTGCGAAGAGCGGCCCGCCCACGGCACCACCGCCGGCCGAGACCAGCACCTCGCCGCCAGCCCGATCACCTGAGGCAAGGTCGGGCGGCAGGTCCTCGACCACATACCCGGTGTAGTGCAGCCGGTCGGCGATCGATTGCGCGCGCGGAAAGGTGCGCTCGAACGGCACCAGCCGCGCATCGCCATGCACCAGCACCAAATCGAAATAGCGCCGCACCAGATCGGCTGCCTCCAGCACGCGGTCGTCGCGCCCCTTGTCGACCAGGATGTCGCGCACCGAGCTCACCACCAGGAGCTTTGCGTTCTGCGCCCAATAGAGCAGCGGCAACAGCTCGAAGCGGAACTGCCGCCGGCCGAACGGATACATCTCGATGAGCAGCACGTCCGGGCGGTAGGCCGCCATCTCCTTCAGCAGCAATTCGCGCCGCTTGTCCTTCCAATCGCTGTCGATGACCCGGCCCTGTTCGTCGAGCAGCGCCGAAAAGGCCGAATCGGCGGCAAGGCAGGGCGGCAATTGCAGGATGCGCGCGGTGCCGAAATCGACATCCGCCACCGGCACGCCGCCGGAAAGGACCAGCACCTCGGCCCCTTCCCGCACCAGGGCGCGCGCCAGCGCCGCCGCCCGCCGCAGATGCCCGATGCCCAGCAGATGCTGCACGTAAAGGGCGATGCGCGCGGGCTTTGTCATCACCCACCCAGCGCGATGTTCAATTCCACCACGTCCGGCAAGCCGTCGCCGTTCACGCGAAAAAGATGCGCGCGGCCGTCCTTCAGCTTCACCGGCGGCTTCTCCGTCATCTGCCAGCCGGTGGCCAGCGCATAGAGTGCCCGCTGCACCGCCTTGTGGCTGACCAGCACCGTGTCGCGACCACCTTCAGCGATGCGCCGTAGCAGGGGCCGAAGGCGGTCCTGCACCTCGCGCGGGCTTTCGCCGTTCGGCGCGCGGAAATCGAGGCCCAGCGCTTCGCGAATCTCGGCATCCGACCCCGGCGCATCGCGCAGCCCGGCCAGGGACTGCCCCTCCCAATCGCCGAAGCTCATCTCGCGGAGATCCGGCTCGATCTCAGGCACCGTGTTCGGGAACAGGATGGCCGCCGTCTCCCGCGCACGCACCAGCGGGCTCACCAGCAGGCGCCATTCTTGCCAGGCCGCCGGCACCGCCCAGCTCGCGGCGACGATGCGCCCCTCGGGTCCGAGGCCGATATCGGTCCGCCCCTGCAGGCGTTTCTCGACATTCCACTGCGTCGGCGCGTGGCGGATGATGGCGCAATGGATCATGATGCGTGCTGGACCTTGTCCAACGCTTTCTTCAGGGTCGCCGCCGCCGCACCGATGTCGTGGGATTGCAGGGCATGGGCGCGGGCTGCCATGCGCACCGGCACCAGGTCGCGCTCCAGCGCAAAATCCACATCCGCTGCGAAGGCCGCGGTGTCGCCGGGCGGCGACAGCCAGCCGGTCTCGCCATCGGCGATGATGGCCGGCACGCCGCCGGACGCGCCGGCGATGACCGGCGTGCCGCAGGCCTGCGCCTCGAGGAGCGCCATGCCGAAGGCCTCGTTGATCGCCGGCCAGACGAAGAGATCGGCGCTGGCATAGATCTCGGGCAGTTCCGGTGCCGGCTTCAGCCCCAGCCAGGCGACGCGCTTCCGGATCGGCTCAAACGCATGTTCGACCGCGTCCCGCGCCGGCCCGTCGCCGACGATGAGCAGTTGATAGGCCCGCGTCACATGGCGCAGCGCCTCGGCCAGCGCCTGGTAGGAGGCGAGCTTGTCGCCCTTGCGCATCATCGCCACGGCGAGCAGCCACGGCATGTCGGGATCGAGCTGGTAATGCTGCGAGAGCTTCAACCGGCCCAAGGCCCGGTCGGGTCCCCGCGCGTCATGATGGCCGATGAAGGCCGCGATATCGAGAAAGGGCGGCAGGTCGATGAGGCGTTTCGCCTTCACGATGCCGGAAAGACATTCCTTGTCGGCGGGATTGAGGCAGAAAATCGTCGCCGCCTGTTTGATGGCCGCTTCGGCCGCCGCATGGGAGAAGGCAAAAGGGCCGGTGGCGCGCTTGGGCGCATGGCTGGCCTCGGCGACCAGATAGGGAATATCGAGGGCTGCCGCCACGCGCGGCCCGATCCAGTCGACCGCCTTGTAATAGAGATGATAGGTGAACCAGGCCTTGGGGCGCTTGGCCGCCGGCAGCTTCTTGTATTTGGCGATGAGCTTGTCGGCGGTCGCATGACCTTTGGCCGCCATGCGCCGTTGTTCCGCCTCGCTGTCGCCCGAAAGCCGCGCCCGGAACCGGCTCGCCACCACGGGTTCGGCCCCAGCCCGCTTCAGCGCCAGCAGCAACAGCCGCGCCACCGTCCGGTCGCCGGAGGGATCGGGATGGTCGGGTGCTTTCAGGGGAGCGTAGAAGGCGATTTTCATGGGCCGGATGGTGCCGGGCGAACAGCGGCGGGTAAAGATAAAAGTGGCGGCGGAACCCCGCCGACGTCAATCCCCCGCCGAGGTGCCCGTGAATTGCCCAGGGTCGGCATGCATGATCTGCAGCATAGCGGCCGCCCGATCCGAGGGTCCGACGCGTGAGAGGACCCCGCGCGAGATGACTCTGTGTCAACCGTCACACATACCCAGGTTTTTCACGGCAATGTGTTGGGACGCGGCACGTAAACATTGTATGATGATGTTGGGGGCGTTGCGCATCTGGAGGCCTCTATGCTTTTCCGATCTGTGCGACCGCGGCCGATCCGATTTCAAGACACCATCGCTGCAGCCTTGCTTGCCCCCGTCCTGTTAGCGGCCGCCCTCAACATGCCCGCCACCGCCCGGGAACGACCCCATGCCGATGGCCCCAACAGCGGCTTTGCCGATGTCGAGACGGCGCCGGCGGCGCGGCCCGCCAATGTCAGCGGCATCGGCACCTTCGCACCGGGCGCCGGTGCCGTCACCGCCGCCGACGGCACACTTTATCTCGGCAACCAACAGGGCCAGGTGATGGCCTTCCAGCCCGACGGCACGCGCCTATGGTCGCGCAACATCACTGCCGGCCACGCCATCCTCGCCTCGCCTGTGGTCGATTCCGAAGGTGCCATCTACGTCATCGGCACCCGCACCGTGCGCAACGATCTGGTGGACCCGCCCTTGGTGCGCCACAACGCGACCTTGTTCAAGTTCACTGCGGCGGGCGACCTCGCCTGGCAGACGCCGTTTCCGACACACCCGACCAGCCTCGGCCCCACCACCAGCGCGCCGCCCAATATCTGGCGCGCCAATGGTGCCGAAGTGATCATGGTGCCGGTCTATCATCCCGACCCTTACGGTTATGACGTGCGCCTGCTCGCCATCGGCCGGAACGGCGCAGTGCTCGACGACACCTTCGTCTTCGAGGAGGTCAACCGTGTGAGCGGCGGCAGCGGCATCTCGCCCTGGTGCTATATCCCGCCCGTGGGCTTGAGCTGCTGGCTGGCGCCGGACTTCAACCCCAGCGGCGATGATTATGTCGCGGACCCGGCAACGCGCCTGCCCGCCGATGTGCGGGTGCCGCATCCGGGGGTGGCCGTGTTCAATTTCCCTGGCGCCGGCACGCCCTTCATCCTGATGTCGAACCAGTTCCACGATCTCATCGGCTTCACCTTCACCAGTAGCCGTTTCAACGAGATCTTCCGCGTAAGAAATGGCGGCCGCCTGCTGCTCTCGCCGCCGATGGTGACGGCCGACGGCCACACCGCGATCGTCACCTCGAACAACGAGAAGTCGGATGCCAAGCTGCTCTTCGCCGGGCCGAACATGAATGCAAGAACGGCGCTGCGGGTGCCGGCCTCGGTGGCGGTGCCGACGCGCCTTCCCGACGGCCGCATCGTCATTGTCGGCAATCACCTCCAGATGGCGGTCATCGGTGGCGGCAGCGGCAGCGGCGCGGCCGTGACGCGAAACGTGACGCTGCCGGGAGAGTCGATCGTCCCGGCCGCGGCCTCGCGCAACCATCTCTTCGTCTCGACCGCGGGTTCCTTCCTCACCTACGACGCGGGCAGCCTGGAAAAGCAGGCCGAGATCTTCTGGATGGGCGGTGGCACCTTCACGCCGGTCATCGGCCCCTTTGGCCATGTCTATGCCATGGCATCCAACATCCTCTTCGTCTTCCCGCCACCGACCGGGCGCAGCGCCGCACCGGACCTGGCCGATCCCGGCGCGCCGATCCTGGCACCCGAACCGGGCGCCCCGACGCTCTCGCCCAAGCCGACCCCGACCCAGAATGCGGCGCAGAAATTCGACCCGCCGCTCACAACGGCCGGCAATCGGCTCTTCGCCTGTACGGAACTGGATGGGGACGATTGCGGCAAATCCGATGCCCGCGGCATCGCCACCGCCTTCTGCCAGGCCCAAGGCTTCGCCGCGGCCGGCAATTACGCCACCGAACAGCGCAAGGGCAAGGCCGAGACCATGGACGGCCGCTTCTGCGCCCGGAACAAATGCAAGGTGTTCGACCGCATTACCTGCGAGTGACGCCTAGCGGGATACGCCGAGATCCGCCCGAAATCGCCGCTACAGATCCTCGATCCACGCGTCCATGGCGAAGTGGCTGCGGAGGCGGGTGAACGTGGTCTGGCACCGCGTCAGTCTACCGCCAGCGCCTCAGTCACCATTTTATCCGGATCGGCAAAGAACTGGGCCATCATTTCGAAATGCGGAGTTGCCCGATAGTTGACCTCCGCAATGCCCCCTTGCGTAAGGTGGAGCAATGTCGCTCCCGGCAAGGCCATCAGCAAAGGGGCGTGTGTGGCAAGAACGATTTGCACCTTGCCCGACTGCCCCCAGGCATGGATCAGTCGCATCAACTGCAATTGCCGGGATGGCGATAGGGCGCTCTCCGGTTCGTCCAACAGATAAAGCGCCTGTCGACTGCCTTTCAGGCGATTTTCGAACAGCGCCAGGAAGGACTCGCCATGGCTCTGCTGATGAAGATGCCGCGCACCATATAGGCCGCGCACCTCCGCCCACTCGACCGCCATTTCCTCGACATAGGTCGTAAGGTTGATCTCGGAATCCGCCCGAAAAAGAAACCATGCGTCACCTTGGGCAGCCACGCTGCGCGGAGATGCTGCGCCAGTTGCGACCGTTCCGCATCCGGTGCGTTGTAATTGTGATCCCGGCTGCCGCCGCCCGCATGAAAACCGGCAAGTTCGGCGAGGGCTTCCAGCAGGGTCGACTTGCCGGTCGCATTTTCGCCGACCAGGATGGTGACCGCGTTCGTGAAACGCAGTTCGAAAGCGGCCTCCCGGAATATCGGCAGATTGAACGGATAGATGTCCTTGGGCCGGTTCTCATCCCGCCATCTGATCGACCGCAGGAATGGCGCTGTCAGGACTTGGGGTCGGGCCGCCATTTTATTCCTCCTCTGTCCCACGGAAGAATAATCGTAATAATTTAATTTTACACCAAGGCTTTTTTGAACCGCCGTTCCAGGTCCTCGATCCCGGCATCCATGGCGAAATGGCTGCGCAGGCGGATGAAGCCGGCCTCGGCCAGGATCTGCCGTTTTGAGGGGTCATCGATGAGCGCGCCGATTGCCGCCGCCAACGCGCCCGCATTCTCCGGCGGCACCAGCAAGCCGGTCTCGCCGTCGCGGATGAGTTCGGGAATGCCGGAGATATCGGTGGCGATACAGCACAAGCGCTGGCTCTGCGCTTCCATCAGCACATTGGGCAAGCCGTCGCGGTCGCCATCGGCGGCGATCTGGGCTGCCAGCACGAAGAGGTCGGACTGGCGATAGGCAGCAAGTACGCGCTCCTGCGGCAGGGCACCCAGCCAGGTGATGCGGTCATTGATGCCAAGGGAGGTGGCCTGTGCCTTCAACTCCGCATCCAGCGGCCCGCCGCCGATATGGGTGAGGCGCCAGGACTTTTCCTTCAACAGCGCGAGGGCCGCGAGCAGGATCGGATAGCCCTTCTTTTCCACCAGCCGCCCCACCGACAGGATCTCGACCGGCGCGCCAACGAGCGGCACAGGTGCTGGCGGTTCCGGAAAGCGCGTGAAATCCAGCCCGTGATAGACCAGCGCCACTTTCCTGGGTCCGGGCACAGAGCCTGGAGATGCGCATGCCCGCTGGCCGTGCAGGTCACCAGCCAATCGAGGCTCTTGAGCTTCTCGCGCTTGTCCCAGTCAGGCGAGGTCCAGATATCCTTGGCATGGGCTGAGCAGCTCCAGGGCGTCCCGCTGATGAGATGGGCGTAATAGGCGACCGAGGCCGGCGTGTGCAGGAAATGCGCATGCAGCCGCACGACATCATCGGGCATTTCCGAGAGCAGCACGCAGGCCTGGCCGAAGCGCCGCCCGCGATTGGGGGTGGGATCGCGTATCAAATCCTTCAGCCATTGCCAGAGCGCGCGGCCGAAGCCGGGCTTTCCCACACAGCGCGCCAGCGCGCGCAGCACGCGGCGCGGTTCCTGATAGAGATATTCCGGCAGATAGGTGACCTTCGCCTTGATCTCGTCATGGACGGGATGGCGGTATTTGTCGGTGGGAAAGCGCAGGCTCCAGATCTCGATGGGAATCCCGCGCTGCTCCAGCGCCAGGATCTCCTGGGCGATGAAAGTCTCGGAAAGGCGCGGATAGCCCTTGAGAAGAAAGACGATGCGGCCGGTCACGTCTTTTGTCAGCGCTTGCGCTGGGCAAGCCGCAGGGATGCCGGCCGGCGGCCGCGTTCCAGCGCCTGTTGCGCCAGGCGGTTGACGTTGTTGAGCCCGTCAAGCAGGCCCGGCACGACGACGTCCGAGGGCAGCGCCTGCTGCGGCAGATGCCGGAGCGCGGTCGCCATCTTCTTCCAGTCGCGCACGCCGTCATCTTCCAGCATGGCAGCCAGGCCCATTTCCTCGGCCTTGGCGGCGCGGATGAACTGTTCCATGCGCGGCCGGGTCCGGGGCACGATCAGCGCCTTCTTGTCGAAGGAAACGATCTCGCAGAAGGTGTTGTAGCCGCCCATGGCGACGACGCCGATGGCGCGCGACATGACATGTTCCATCTGCGCATCGAAGGTGATCGCCTCGACCTTGTCGAGCTTGGCCGCGCGCAGCAGGAATTCCGCCTGGCGGTCGGAATGCATGAAGGGCCCCAGCACCAGGAGTGCCGGATGCGGCAGCCGCGGATCGTTCTCATAGGCGCGCAGGACCCAATCGACCACATCCTCGCCATCGCCGCCGCCGCCGGTGGTGACCAGGATATAGGGGGCATCCAGCTTCTGCAGCGGCACCGGCAGGCCCGGCCCCTGCGGCAGGGAACGGTGCAGGTAGCCGGTATAGATCATCTTGCGCTGCACGGATTTGGGAAGGTCGATCCCCTCCAGGGGATTGCAGATCTGCGGCAGGCCGTAGATCCAGATCGCGTCGTAGAGGTCCCGGAGCGCCGGCATCACCTTCTTGCGCCGCCATTCCGGCACCAAAGCGGCCGGTTCGTCCATGATGTCGCGCAGGCCCAGCACCAGATGGGTGCCCCGTTCCTTCAGCATCTCCAGCGTCTCGGTCACCTCGCCGCGCAGGCCCAAAGGCTCCTTGTCGACGATGAAGATGTCGGGATCGAAGATTTCCGCCGTGTGGCGGATGATCGAGGCCCGGAGCGCCAGCGTCTCCTCCGTGTCGATCAGCAGCGAGAGCGAGGTGTAATCACCCGAGCGCAGCTTGATGACGCCCGGAATGCGGACAAAATCCACCCGCGCCCGGAAGTTGAAGCTGCCGATGATGGGCGAGCCGGTCAGGATGATGACCGACATGTCCTTGTTCTGCTCGACCAGCCAATGGGCGATCGTCTGGCAACGGCGCAGATGGCCCAGCCCGAACGTATCATGCGAGTATATAAGGACGCGGGCGCCCCTGGTCATGGCGTCTTCCATTTCCACGCGTCCCGATCCCCCCGAACGTCGCGAACTTCAGATAAATGATCTTGGCCCAGCGGCCAACCAAGGCAGTATGACACAGGAGAAATGCTGCCAGGAAGGCAAAGTTTGGTGAACCTTAACCAAACTTGATCAGCGCCAAGACATTGACAGACCGTGATAATTCGTTTCCATTGCGCGTGGATCGAGACCAAATGCGACAAGTTGCGGGGGACGGCCGGGGTCATGGAGCCTAGGTTATTCAAATATATCTGGCGCCATTCCTGGCGCGACCAGATGGTCATCCTGGTGATCGTGGCCTCCAGCCTCGGCATCTATTTCGTCTCGCTCGACCTTCCCAAGCGCATCGTCAACGACGCCATCCAGGGCGGCGCCTTCCAGGGCAGCGACACCGCCGCCTTCATGAATCTCACCCTGCCGCTGCCCGATTTCCTGGGCGGTCCCATCCTGCTGTGCGAAGGCTTCAGCCTCGACAAGGTCGCCTATCTTTTTGCCCTCTGTTTCTCCTATCTGTTCTTCGTCGTGCTCAACGGCTGGATGAAGCAGAAGGTCAATACCGAGAAGGGGCGTCTCGGCGAACGCATGCTGCGGCGCCTGCGCTTCGAGCTGTTCGACCGCGTCCTCCAATTCCCGCTGCTGCATTTCCGGAAAGTGAAGCAGGCCGAGATCGCCACCATGATCAAGGACGAGGTCGAGCCCCTGGGCGGCTTCATCGGCGATGCCTTCATCACGCCGGCCTATCTCGGCGGCGTCGCCTCCACAGCGCTTTTCTTCATCTTCATGCAGAACGCCTATATGGGGATCGTCACCATCTCCATGCTGCTCATCCAGATCATCATCATCCCGAAACTGCGGGTGAAAGTGCTGATGCTGGGCAAGCAGCGCCAGATCACGGCGCGCCAGCTCTCCGGGCGCATCGCCGAGACGGTCGACGGCGCCATCGAGATCCACGCCAACGACACCTCGAACTACGAACGCGCCGACATCATCGAGCGGCTGGGGCGCATCTTCCAGATCCGCTTCGAGCTCTATCAGCGCAAGTTCCTGGTGAAATACATCAACAACATGCTGGCGCAGACGACGCCCTTTCTCTACTTCCTGATCGGCGGCTATTTCGCGCTCCAGGGACAGTTCGACGTCGGCACGCTGCTCGCCGTGATCAGCGCCTACAAGGATCTCCCCTCGCCGATCAAGGAGCTCATTGACTGGGACCAGCAGCGCCAGGACGTGCAGATCAAATACGACCAGGTGATCGAGCAGTTCACCCCGGCCGGCATGCTCGACCCCAAGGTGCAGGCGATCGACGCCGAGAATGTCATCGACCCCGCACCCCTGGTGCTGGAGCGGGTGAGCTATATCGATGAAAGCGGCGCAGCGCTGCTCGAAGGCGTTTCGCTGGAGATCCAGCCCGGCGAACATGTGGCGCTGGTCGGCCCCAACAACAGCGGCAAGGAGGCCCTCGCGGCGCTGATCGGCCGGGTGCTCCGCCCGGGCAGCGGCAATCTCCGCTATGGCGGCCGCGATCTCGGCGAATTGCCGGAATCGATCACCGGCCGGCGCTTCGCCTATCTCGGCGACGAGACCTATCTGCTGCCGATCTCGCTCGAGGACAATCTCCTCTACAGCCTCAAGCATCGCCCGGTGCGCGCCGCCCTCTATGAAGGGTCGCATCTCGCTGCCTTCGAGCGCCGCCTCTATGAAACGCGCCGCGCCGGCTCGCCCGAACTCGACATCCATGCCGACTGGCTCGACTATGAAGGGGCCGGCGTGCCTGACCGCGCCAGCCTGGAAGCGCGCCTCATGAAGCTTCTCGGCATCGTCGAGTTCGAGGACGATGTCTATCAGTTCGGCCTGCGCGGCCTGGTGGATCCCAAGGACAATAACGGCCTTGCCAACCAGTTCCTGCACGCCAGGACCGCGGTCCATGAACGCCTCGCCGAACCGCAATTGGCCCCGCTGGTCGAACCGTTCGATCCGGCGCGCTACAACCGCAACATGACGGTGGCCGAGAATGTGCTGTTCGGCACGGCGCTCGGCCTCGATTTCGCCCCCGAAGCTCTCTCCGGCAACGGGCATCTGGCCGGTGTGCTGGCGGCTGCCGGCGTCACGGACGACCTCATCGCGCTTGGCCAGCAGATCGCGGTCACCATGGTCGAACTCTTTGCCGACCTGCCGGCCGGGCACCCGTTCTTCGAACAGTTCAGCTTCATCTCGGCCGAGGATCTGCCGCGGTTCCAGCAATTGATCGGCCGCGTGCAGCGGAGCGGCCTCGATGCCGCCCCGGCCGAGGACAAGCGCCGGCTGGTGGCCCTGACCTTCCCCTATATCGAGGCGCGCCACCGCCTGGGGCTGATCGACGACGCGCTCGAATCGAAGCTGCTCAAGGCCCGCAGCCTGTTCCGCGAAAAGCTGCCCAAGGACCAGGCGGGGTCGATCGAATTCTATGATCCGGAACGCTACAACACGGCGGCGACCGTCCAGGACAACATCCTGTTCGGGCGTCTGGTTTACGGCCAGGCCCAGGCCGCGCAGAAGGTCGGTGCCGTCCTTTCCGAGGTGATCGACGGGCTGGCCCTGCGGCCCCGGGTGATCGCGGTCGGCCTCGGCTTCAATGTGGGGGCAGCCGGGCGGAAACTGTCGGTCGCCCAGCGCCAGAAGGCCGGCCTCATCCGCGCCTTGCTGAAACGGCCGCAGCTTGTCATTCTCAACAACACGATCTCGGCCTTCGACGAGGCCAGCCAGCGGCGGCTCATCGGGCGGATCCGCGACGATATCCGGGAGGCGGCCCTGGTCTTCGTCACCCACACGGCGGCCCTCGCCCGCGATTTCGACCGGATCGTGGTGCTGCAGAACGGCCGCGTCGCCGAGACGGGCAAGCCCGCGGAGCTCGACCGGCCGGGGGCAAGATACCAGGCGCTGCTCGGTACCGCGGAAGCTTAGGGCCAGCATGATTTTTCGATCGGGATGGATGTGATGAGTATTCAGGAAGATGTCGAGGCGCTGAAGCGCATTCCCCTGTTCGCCAAGGTCGAACCGGCCAAGCTGAAGCTCATGGCCTTCGCCAGCGAGCGGGCGCAGTACCAACCGGGCGACCAGGTGTTCCATCAGGGCGACACCGCCGACGCCGCCTATATCATCCTGGGCGGTGCCGCCGACATCCTGGTGGATACGCCGGGCGGTCCGCTCAAGGTGGCCGATGCCGGCCCCGGCGCCTTCGTGGGCGAAATCGGCATCCTCATGGATGTGCCGCGCACCGCCACCGTCCGCGCCACCGAACCGATGACGGTCCTCAAGATCACCAAGGAACTGTTCTTCCGCATGGTGACCGACTTCCCCTCGATCGGCATCGAGGTGATGCGCGTGCTGGCGCAGCGCATCGAACATATGAACGTCCAACTGCGCGAAGCCGTGGCGGCGCGCAAATAGAGGAAATTTCGTGAACCAGCGTGCTGCTCATCCGCTCCTTGCCTGCCTGCTCCTGCTGCTTGTCCCCCTGTTCGCCACGGCCCACGCCCCGGCCACAAGCGCCGAGGCGATCGACGACCGAATCCCGGCCCCGCGCGATGCGGGGACGGCGATGGGTGCGGTCGGCATGGTGCTGCGCCTCGATGCCGCGGGCACGGCGATCGGCACCGGCTTCCTGGTTTCGCCCTGCCATGTGCTGACCGCGGCCCATGTCGTGGCCGAGGCCGACGGCATCAACGCCGAGCAGGTGATGCTGTTCTTCGCCGGCAGCGGCGAGCTCGGTCCGGAATATAAGCAAGCCCAATCCTTCGGCGCGCTCAGCCCGGCGCGGCCCTTGGTCTGGGGCGAATCCCGTGATTTCGACAGCGGCTCCACCGCCGACCGGCGCGAGGCGTGGTTGAAGGCCGGCTGGGACGATTGGGCACTGCTGAAGCTCGACCGGTGCCTGGGCGAGGATGGCTTCGACTATCTGAAGCTGCTGCCCCAGAGCACCACCGACTTCACGCGGCAGGGCGGCACCGCCGCCGCCATCTCGGCGGGGCTACCCGCCGATCACGACAATGACAATCTCACCGTCGATCCCGCCTGCAACCTGCTGGGCCAGATCGACAGCACCGGCTGGCAGCATGACTGCACCACCATGCCGGGGAATTCCGGTGGCCCGATCCTCGCCGCAAAACCCCTGCCCGGCGAAGACTGGCCGCGGGTGCTCGCCATCTCGGTCATCGGCAAGAACGAGCATTGGGACGAATTGAAGCCGCAGATCGTCGACACCAAATCGCCCGAATACCTGCAGCTGCTGCCGACCGCGGTCCCGGTCTCGGCCTTCCTGCCGCAGATCGCGCCCTATCTGCCCAAGGATCCCCGAATCGACGCTTATCTCGCCGCCCACAAGCAGCCCGACCGCGGCTATGACATCAAGGCGCCAAAGCCCGCCATCGACGATCTGACCGCGGCCCTTGCCAAGCAGCCGCGCAATCCCATGCTGCTGACGCGGCGCGGCTTCTGGCTGGAAACGGCCGAGGATCCGGCGGCGGCCCTGGTCGATTATTCGGCGGCCCTCCGCGCCGCCCCCGATTTCGCCCCCGCCCTCTATGCCCGCGCGGTGCTGCGCGGCTATCGCGACGACAAGCTGCAGGGCGACAAACGCGCGGCCATGGCCGATCTCGACCTGCTCATCAAGCGCTTCCCGGATCTGCCGCGCCTGCGCATTACCCGCGGCTCGCTGCTGTTCGGCGATTACGATTATCGCCAGGCCCTGGTTGATTTCGACGCCGCCCTCACCCATGACCCGCGCAACATCTCGGCGAGGCTCACCCGCGCCAATGCGCGCGTCGAGCTCGGCGATTTCGACGGTGCCGGCGAGGATTACGACGCGGTCATCGCAGCACGGCCCGACGCCGCCTATCTGCGCGTCCAGCGGTCCTATTACCTGATGCGGGTGGGCGAGATCGAGAAGGCCTTCGCCGATCTCGACGAGGCGTTGAAGATCGAACCGGACATGCCCTCGGCCATCAGCGCCCGGGCCAATGTCCATCTCGACGTGGGCGATATCGACGCGGCGCTCGCCGATACGGAACTGGCCGTCAAGCTCGACCCGGAATCAGGCGGTTACATCGCCTTGCGCGGCACCGTGAAGCACATCAAGGGCGACCTGGCCGGCGCCATCGCCGATTACCGCGACGCAGCAAGGCTCGATCCCACCGAGCCTTTTGACCCGCTGCTGCTGTTCGTGGCGCTGGGCCAGGCCGGCAAGATCGACGAGGGCAAGGCGGAATTGCGCAAATTGCTGAAGCGCTGGCCGACCACCGAATGGCCGGCGCCGCTTGCCAGCTACCTCATCGGCGAGAGCTCGGAAGCCGAGTTGAAGGCCGCCGCCGGTACCGGCACCGAGGTCCTCCGCAAGTATCAGGATTTCGACTGGCATTTTTATCTGGGTGCCGCGGCGATGATCCAGGGCGACAAAAAGAAGGCGCGCGCCTATTTCGACCATGTGGTCGACACCGACATGCGCCAGTTCCTGGAATACAATCTCGCCCGCATCTTCCTCGAAAATCTCGGCGGCCGCGCCTATCTGAAGACGAACTGAACCGCGCCCTTACGCCCGTGCGCGGCGCTTTTCCTGCCAGGCCGGATACATGCGCCTGAGATGAAATGCCATGAGGGCCGGCAGCCTGGTCTCGCCCAGGGGTGCGCGGCGGGCGCGCTGCACGAGGTCGACCGAGGTCCGGCCATTGCCTTCGATGAGGCAGGGCCCGTCCGGCAGCACGGCGATGTCCCAGCCGATGACGATGCGGTCGCCGATCTTTTCATGCGCCTCCCTGGCCATCGCCTTCACCGCGTCCCAATGCGGCACGCGCCAGCCGCTGATCTGCGCGCCGGTGACGGGATGCTGGTGATGCCAGATCGAGTCGCCCTTCAGCCCCATGTTGGAAGCTGGGCCAAGCGCGCCGGTTGCAAGATCGACATTGGCGCCGATGCCGCCGGCATGGAAATTGTCGACCACCTTGCCGGGCACGACGGCAAGCCGCATGGCCGAGGTGATGACCTCGCCCTTCATGTTCTCATCGAGGCAGGTCATGACGCGCACGGTCGACAGCACGCCGTTCGCCAAGCCCTCATAGGCCGGATGATTGACGAGGAGCGGCTGCAGGATCATGTCGCCCTTGCCCGCGGCCGAACGCGCGCTGTAATGGGCGAGCAGCGCCTCTTCGCTGAAGCTGCGGCCATCCTGCGCCACGTATTGGGTACCGTTCCAATCCCAGCGTTCGGCGCCCTTGCCGCCCTTGCCGTTGAACAGCTTGGCAAAGAGGTTCTGCCGCGGCAGGCCGCCCGGTGCCAGGAACGCCACGGCGCCGTCCTTGAAGCGCGCCAGGATCGGCGCGTGGCGGATGCCGGCGCGGGCACATTCCTCGGCGAAGATCACCTTGTCGCGGAAGATGTAGCCGCGCTTGCCATCCCATTTCAGGATCGAGAACACGCCGGCCTTGGTCTCGTTGCGCACCAGATATTCGTGATAGCGATGCTGCATCTCCGGTCGATAGAGCTCGAACAGATAATAATGCTGCGGCAACATCTGCGCGGTGACGGCGATCTTCACCTGGGCCAGCACCTGGCGCCACAGGGGGATGCCATAATTCTGCGCGACCCACGGACCGCAGCGCGGCGCATGGATGAAGGCGGCCTTGTAGAAGGCGATGAGCGGCCAGACCAGCCCGGCGAGGATCCGCTTGGCCGCCTGGGGCCAGGGCAGCAGCCAATAGACCGCCCGCATATGATAGCGCCGCACCTCACCCAAAGGGGAGTTGCGCAGCTTTGCTGGCCGGAAACCGGGCAAAGGGGGCGGAAAGACGCGGACGCGCATGAGAAACCTTACAGAAGTCTGACAGCGCTAGAACATATGCCCGCTTTTGCCCGAAAATGAAAGACCCTGAATGCGTTAGGGAATAGGTGGGCGGTCCTGAAGGGGTAATCGACCGCCCCCCTCACCCCTTCGGCGTCAGCCGGAACCAGCTCACATCGCCGGGCGTGAACAGATCGCGCGCCTGGCGGTACCAGAGCGGCGGGGCATGGTCCCCGACGATCAGGATCTCGGTGGGTGGCATGGCGGGGTCGGCCCAGGCGCGGGCGATGCCCTGCAGCAGTTCGACCCAGCCATCGGCCATGATGCACACTTCCCGCTCCGGCACGCGCGCATCATGATGCGCGCAATCCAGATGATGATAGCCCTGGTCGACAATCACCGGCACATGGGTGTTGAAGGTGAGGAGATAGCTGAACTGCGGCTGGGTCGCCGCCTTGAATTTCGCCGCGATGTCGGTGACCAGCTTGGGATCGCAGATGCCGACGAAGACGTCGCCGCACAGTTTCTCGCCCGGCACCAGCAGATCCTCGCCGAACACGCGCTCGGTGAAGCCGACATTCGGCCACCATTGGTCGCGGTCGAACATCTTGCCGGTGAAACCGTGATAGGCCTTGGTCGCGTACCAGGCCTTGGTCATGCGGAACGGCAGGCAGTCCGGCCGCTTTTCCTTGAGGTAACCAAGATAGCTGTCGCGCGTCCCGCAGAATTCGCGCATCTCGGCGGCCGTGGTGCCGCCGATGAAGCTGTTCACGCCCGAGGTCACGACATATTTTTCCGTGACGCCTTCGGCGCGGATCGCTTCTTCCAGCAGGCCCTGGATCTTCGGATCGGCAAAGCGCCCCATGGCCTCGACGATCACCACCAGCATGTGGCGGCCGTTGGGTTGTTCGACCAGCTTGATATAGCCTGATTTCCCCATCGCCGATTCGAACGGGATGTCGCGGCCGAGGCTCAGCCAGAAATTGGAATGGCGCGGCGTGTTGACGACCACGTCGGTCGGTACCGCCACCAGCCCGAGGAGCAGGAGCGGCAGCCGGTTGGCATGGCGGAGATGGCCGCCATGGCGCCACAGCAGGAAGATGAGCAGGCCGAAGAGACCGCTTACGCCGAGCGCCAGCGCCACATAGAGTTTCGAACTCAGGATATCGCGCTGGCCGATGAACTGGAGCGCAAACAAGGTCTCGGAAGGTGCCAGGCCGAAGATCTGCGTCGCGCAATAGACCACGTCGCAGCCAAGCGCCAGCAGGAAGATCAGGATCACCCCGCGCACCGGCAGGAAGCGGAGGCTGATCGCCGCCAGCAGATAAAGCACGATCGGGAAGGTGCGCGGCGGCACGAAGATGCCGAGCTGGTAGAGCACGAGGAAGGCAAGGTTCGGCAGGATGAGGCCGATGATCACCAGGATCACCGCCGGCCGCTGCAACCAGTTTTTCACCTGCGTCATGCCATCCTCATTTGCGCCCTCAGGATATGTACCCTCAGGTCCGCTGCTCGAAGCCCATCAGCACATTCACCGTGTTGACGCCGAGTGCTTCCACCGCATAGCCGCCTTCCATCACAAAGAGGGTCGGCAGATCGGCCCAGGCGATGCGGTCGCCCAGGCGCTGATAATCGTCATGCACCAGCTTGAAGCGCGAGATGGGATCATGCTCGAACGTGTCGAGACCCAGCGACACCACCAGCGCCTCGGCGCCATACTGCCGGATGCGCTTCAGGGCGATCTCGAGCGCTTCCGCATAGGCGCGCCAATCGGTGCCCCAGGGCAGCGGCAGGTTCATGTGATAGCCCTCGCCGGCACCCACACCCATCTCGTCGGCATAGCCGAGGAAATAGGGAAATTCCTGCCTGGGATCGGCATGCAAAGAGATGGTGAGCACATCGTCGCGCTCATAGAACATCTGCTGCGTGCCGTTGCCATGGTGATAATCGACATCGAGGATGGCGACGCGCTTGGCGCCCTGGTCGCGGAAGGCTTGTGCGGCAATGCCGGCATTGTTGAGGAAGCAATAGCCGCCATAAAAATCGCTGCCGGCATGATGTCCCGGCGGCCGGCACAGGGCGAAGGCCGACCGTTCGCCGGTCGCCACCAGCTTCTGCGCGGTGAGCGCCACATTGGCCGAGGCCTTCACCGCGGCCCAGGTGCCGGACATGATCGGCGTCCCGGCATCGATCGCGTAATGGCCGAGCTTGCCGTCGATACAGTCCGAGATGCGGCGGCCGAGCGCCCCGCGCGAGAGGCCCGGCACCGGCCAGACATGGGGCAGCGCGTCGAAGGTGCGCCCCGTGGCCGCCCATTCGTCCCATGCCACCGCCAGGAAATCCACGAGGCCCTTGTCATGGACCTTGAGGATCGGGTCGAGGCCGAAATCGCTTGGACTCAGCACCTCGCCCAGCTTCGTGCTGCGCACGCGCTCGATCACGATCTCGGCGCGGCTGGGACTCTCATGGGCTTTCATGAACTGCCCTTCCAGCAGCTCATGCTTGCCGTCCTGCAGGCGATGATCCTCGCTGAACACCGTCCTCATTGCGTCACCTGGCAGTTCGTCATTGTCTCGCCCAAGTTTACTTCTGCTGCGGCGCTACTGTCGCGCAACATGATGAAATTTCCGTTAGCTTTCCCGGCCCCGTCCACAAGGGAAGGAGCCGGGATTTAGCTAAAATGTTGCGCTTAGAACTTCGGCCGCGCCCGCGTCTTGGCGTACCAGCCGCCGACCGCCTCCTCATAGGCGACCGCCGCGCGGAACACGTCGGCATCCGAATAGGTCCGGCCGATGAGCTGGATCGAGGTCGGCACGGCGTTGCTGGCATGACCCGTGGGGACCGCCAGCACCGGGCAGCGCGACAGCGTGTTGAACGGCGTCGTCATGCACCAGGCCAGCACCTTGGGGAGAGGCGAGATCTTGCCGTTGATCCGGACCACATCCTTGTTCTCGTCGAAATCGGCCTTCACCGCCGGCAGCGCCGTCGTGGGGCAGATGAAGAGATCATATTTCTCCATCATCGGGCCGAACGTGTCGTACATCCGGATCGCCCCTTCCATCGATTTGAAGAAGCTGTCGGCATTCGACTTCGCTCCCTTGCGCGCGAAATTGCGGGCATAGGTCGTCATCAGCTTGCCGTACTTCCTGGCCGTCTGGTTGAGCTGCGTGCCGAACAGATGTTCGAGATGCCGCATGCCGGTATCGATCGCGTCGCGCGTCCAGCCGAGATCCACTTCCTCGACCGTGGCGCCGAGGCTCTTGAACACGCGCAGCGCGCGCTTGGTGTTGGCCACCACCTCCTTGTCGACCTCATGGATGCCGAGATCGAAGGAATAGGCGATCTTCCAGCCCTTGATCGGCTTGTATTCGGTGGGCAGGCGCAGCTTGGGGCGCAGCGAGGCGATGTCATAGGGGCTCGGCCCGCAGATCACGTTCTGCAGCAGGATGGTGTCGGCGACCGAGCGCGCCATCGGCCCGGTATGGCAATAGGGATCGAGGTTGAACGGCGCGTCGTCCGGGTTGCGGCCATAGGGCGGCTTGTAGCCGACGACACCGCAGGCCGCGGCCGGAATGCGGATCGAGCCGCCGATATCGGAGCCCATGGCGAGCGGCGCCGTGCCGGCGGCGAGCGACGCCCCCGACCCGCCCGACGAGCCGCCGGTGGTGAAGCGCCGGTTCCACGGGTTGCGCGTCACCCCCCACAGCCTCGAATGGGTATAGGAGGCGCAGGAGAATTCCGGCGTCGCGGTGCGCGCATGCACGATGCCGCCGGCCGCCAGAATGCGCTCATTGTTGGGCGAGGTCTTGTCCGGCACGAAATCCTTGGTGGTGAGCGAGCCATAGGAGGTGGGCTTGCCGGCGATCCAGCTCTCATCCTTGATGGCGATCGGCAGGCCCTCGAGGGCGCCGACGCGGCCATCCTTCTTCATGAACTTGGCTTCGGCCTGTTTGGCGAGATCCATCGCCTCGTCATAATGCTTGAAGGTGAAGGCGTTGATTTTCGGCTCGACCGCCTCGGCGCGCTCGATGACGGCCGTCATCAGTTCGACGGGCGACAGCTTCTTCTTGCGGAACAAGGCAGCGGCCTCGGTCGCGTTCATATAGATGAGATCGTCGTTCTTCATGATATTCCCCTGTTTGCCACGCACCGCTATCATTCTACTCGTTCGTCATCCCCGGGCTTGACCCGGGGATCAGTTGACAACAACTCGGCAGCTGAACCTGATACTCGGGGCCCCGCCGACGAATGTCGGCAACCGTCGACAGGGCCCGAGGATGACGAACGAAAACTATTCATCCAACGCCTGTTTCAGCGCGTTGAGGGCCGCCAGCGTCTCGCGCAGCAGCTTGTTGTTGCGGAAATCCGGCCAGCTGGAGAGCTTCACCGCGGTGAAGCTGCTGGCGGGATCGCTGTAGATCAGCTGCCCGAACACGCCGCGGGCAAGCAGCACCGGTGTCCGGTGATCCTCATGCCAGAACTGATGCTGATAGGCGCCGTGCGGTGTCGCGATCCGGTAATCGCCGGTGAATTTCGCGTGGACGCCGAAGCGGCATTTCCGGACCCAGTCGCTGGGCACCACCTGCCGCCCGTTGAGGAACCCGTCCTGCGTCAGCATCTCGCCGAACCGCGCATAATCGCGCAAGGTTGCATTGAATCCGCCATCCGCCAGCGCATAGCCCGATGGATCGACCGTGTAATTGGCGCTCTCCTCCGCCCCCAGAGGCTGCCACAGATCGCGGCTCACAATCTCTGCCAAGCGCAAGCCGCTGATCCGTTCCAGCAGGAAGGCCAGCACATCGGTCTCGATTGAGCGATAGGCAAAACGCTCGCCATGCTCGGCTTCTTTCCTGGTCAAGCCCAGGATCACCTCCCAGACGGAGGTCGGCCAATGCCGCGTGTCGCCGGCTGGCTTCTCCTTCCAGCCGCAGGCGACGTCGATGCGCCCGATATCGGAATAGGGATCGGTATAGGTCTCGTCGAAGGCGACGCCGCTGGTCATGTTGAGGACCTGGGCGATCGTCGCCCCCTGATAGGCGGTGGCACCCAGGTCCGGCAGGTAATCGGTGATGTGGCCGTTCACATCCAATTGCCCGCGCGCGGCGAAGATGCCGACGAGGATACCGATCAGCGACTTGCCCACCGATTGCGAGAGATGGAGGGTGCGCTCGGTCATCCCGTTGAAATACCGCTCCGCCACCACGGCGCCCTTGTGCAGCACGATGAAGCCGTCGGTATAGGTATTGTCGAGGAACTGCCCGATATCGCTGGCGCCGAACTCGCCCTGATAGGCGATGCCGTCGATCGGCCGAGTGGCCCGCGAAAGGATCGATGCTGGTTCCCGCCCGCGCCAAACCTCGGCCGTCGGCACGATCTCGCGCACATGCTGGAAGCTCCAGCGGTTGAAGGGCGGCCGATCCCAATTCTCCCGCGTCCAGGCGGGCCGCATGCTCGTCTCGCTCATGGTCACCCCTGGCATGATTATCCTTGGCGCAGCGTCTGCTTGATGGCGTGGATGGCAGCGATCCCATCGATATAGAAGCCGTCATCGAGGAAATCCGGCCAGCTCGAAAGCTTCACCGCCACGAAATCATTTTCGGGATCGGCATAGATCCATTGCCCGAATACACCGAGGCATTGCAGCACCGGTTTGTTCACATCTTCAATCCAGAACTGGTTGTGATAGGAGCCATGGGGCATCGACTTCCGCGTCTCGGCATCGAAGATATCCGGCTTGCCGCGCCGCGTCTCCGCGAGCCATGCCTTGGGCACGATCTGGCTGCCATGGAACCAGCCATCCTGGGCGATCATCTGGCCAAAGCGCGCATAGTCGCGCAGCGTCGCGTTGAAGCCGCCATCGGCCAGCGCATAGCCGCCGGCATCGACCGTGTAGCAGGCGCTTTCCTCGGCCCCGAGCTTCTGCCAGATCTCGGTGCTGATGATCTCGGGCAGACGCTTGCCGCTGATCCGCTCCAGCACGAAGGCCACCACATCGGTCTCGATCGAGCGGTAGAGAAAGCGCGCGCCATGCTCGGCTTCTTTCCTGGTGAGGCCCAGGACCTGATCCCACATCGTCTCCGGCCAGGCGCGGCCGTCGCCGGCGGGCTTGGGTTTCCAGCCCGACGCCACATCGGTCTGCCCGACATCGGAGAAGGGGTCGGTATATTCTTCGGAATAGGCAACGCCCGACATCATGTCGAGGGCGTGCTGCACCTTTGCGCCGCGATAGGCGGTGGCTTCCAGTTCCGGGAGATAGTTGGTGATCAGCGCATTGGGGTCGAGCTGCCCGCGCCCGGCGAATATGCCGGCCAGCGCACCGGTCAGCGATTTCGCGACCGATTGCGATAGGTGCAGCGAGCGGACACCCATATTGTTGAAATAGCTTTCGCTGACGATGGCGCCTTTATGCAGCACCAGGAATCCGTCGGTGAAGCTTGCCTCGAGATATTGCGCGACGGTCGTGGGACCTTGCGCGGTATCGAAGCGAATCCGGCGATGTGGCGCGGCCGGCGCTTGAAGACATGGGGCGGATTGTTCCCGCGCCACACTTCGGCGGTCGGCAGGATCTCGCGGGTATGCTGGAAGCTCCAGCGGTTCCACGGTGCCCGGTCCCAATCCATCCGGGGCACCTCAGCTTGGGTGGCGATCCCTGCATGATCGGCAGCGATGTACCCGGTTCGTCTTTCCTGGTGGCCATGATGAAGAAAGATCCCGGCGATGCTGGGCACCGCCGGGATCGACCTTCAGCTTACTTCGTGAGCTCGGTCCAGATGGCGGTATGAAGCTCCGTCACTTCCGGCGGGCAGGCCGGCATGATGAAGGTCTTCTGGCCTTCCGGCAGGACGATCTCAGGCGCCGTGGCAAAGGCCTGGTCGAGGAACTTGTCCGACCCGGTGATGCCGTTGGCATATTTCGCAAAGTCCGAGATGAGCGCAGCATTTTCCGGGTCCATGATGAAGTTCTGGAACTTCTTCGCGTTCTCGGCGTTGGCGGCACCCTTGACGACGGCGACGTTATCCATCCAGACGGCGATGCCTTCCTTCGGATAGCCATAGACGATCTTGTCGTTCTGGAGACGGGCGCGCATCGAAGCGCCGTTCCAGTTCAAGCCGGCCATGAGATCTTCCTTGGCGTATTTCTCGACATTGCCGTAATCCATCGAGATCCAGTTCGGCTTCGAGGCCATCAGCAGGTCGCGGACCTGCTTCAGTTCATCCTTGTTGCCGTTGCAGATCGGGTTGAAGCCCTTGTAGGAGAGGGCGGCGGCGATGACGTCGCTCATTTCCGGCACGACGTTGGTCTTGCCTTTGAGCTCGGCCGGGGTGTCGAACAGGATCGCCCAGGTGTTGGGATCGCCCTGATAGGCCTTGGTGTTGACCGTGATGCCGGTCGTGCCCCACTGCCAGGGAACCGTATAGTTGCGGCCCTTGTCGAATTCGACATCGACCCATTTCGGATCCATGTTCTTGAAGTTCGCCATGCTGTTCGGCTTGGATTCCTCGAGCAGGCCTTCGGCAATGAAGATCGGCACGAAGTTGGAGCTCGGCACCACGATGTCGAAGCCATGGCCGCCGGCCTTGATCTTGGCGAGGGCCACGTCGTTCGAATCATAGTCGGTCACCGTCACCTTGACGTTGAACTCTTTCTCGAACTTCTCGATCAGCTTCGGGTTGGTGTAGTTGCCCCAGTTATAGATGTTGAGGCTGCCGCCGGCGGGTGCCGCCGCGGGAGCGGCAGCGGCGGTTTCAGTGGTGTTGGTGGCGGCCGGGGCCGCTTCGGTGGTCGCCGTCGTGTTCGTGGCCGGCGCGGTCGTCGTGGTGTTGGACGATTCCGCCGCTTCTTCCTTCTTCTCGCCGCAGGCGCTCAGCGCCAACATGACGGTGAGGGCCATGGCCGTACTCTTGAAAGCCTGTAGGTGTGTCAATTGATCCTCCAACTAGCTGCTGAACCGCCCTGTGGCGGGCCATTCTCGTTACGAACCGGTCGCAAATCCCGCCTTGCCGCCCCGGTTGAGGGCGGCAACGGCCGATCGGTCAAGTTTTCTTCCTGTTGAGCAGGAAGAAGATCGTCACCATCACGATCGATATCGCCAGGAAGACCGACGAGATGGCATTCATTTCCGGGGTTACGATACGCCGCAATTGCCCCAGCATATAGGTGGGCAGCGTGTCCTGTCCGCCCGATTTCACCAATTCGGTGATCACGACATCGTCAAGCGAGATGACGAAGGCCAGCATGCCGCCGGCGAGAATGCCCGGCCACAGCAGGGGCAGGGTCACCCGGCGAAAGGTCTGGAAGGGTGTCGCATAAAGATCGGCCGCCGCCCGTTCGAGGCTGAGATCCATGTTCTCGAGCCTCGCACGGATCGGCAGATAGGCGAACGGGATGCAGAAGGCCGTGTGCGCGATGAGCAGGTAGCCAAGCCCGGTATAGCCGGTCGCCACCTTGATCGAGGCGAAGAAGATGAGGAGGGCGACACCGGTCACGATCTCCGGCACCATCAAGGGCTGGTTGATGAAGGCGTAGATGAAGGTGAGGCCCGGAAAGTTCCTGGTCCGCGTGGTAGCGAGTGCTGCCGTGGTGGCGACGATGGTGGATACCACCGCGGCGAACGATGCGATGGTGAGCGAGCGGATCGAGGCGTCCTGCACCTGGGTATTGGCCCAGGCCGATTCGTACCAGCGCCAGGAGAAGCCTTCCCAGATCGCGACCGACGTGCCGGCATTGAAGGAATAGACCACCAGCGTCAGGATCGGCGCATAGAGCATGATGAAGCACAGCATGGCGATGGTGGTGAAGCCGGTCTGCTGGCGGACATCGAAGCCGCGACCGCGCCGTCTTTTGATCACCTGTGTCGTCTCAGCCATGACGCGCCCCCGTCTTCGAAGCGTTCTTCACATAGAACAGCAGGGCGATCATCACGATGGCCATGAGGGTGATGGAGAGCGCTGCCCCCAGCGGCCAGTTGCGCCCCTGGCCGAACTGCATCTCGATGAGATTGCCCAGCATCAGATTGCGTCCCCCGCCCAGCACGCGCGGCGTCACATAGGCGCCGAGCGACGGGATGAAGACCAGGATCGAGCCGGCGATGATGCCGGGCTTCACCAGCGGGAAGATCACGCGGCGCAGCACATGCCAGCGCGTCGCATAAAGATCGTAGCCGGCCTCGACCAGGCGGAAATCGATCCGTTCCATGCTGGCATACAGCGGCAGCACCATGAGCGGCAGGTAGACATAGAGGAGGCCCATCATCACGGCGAAATCGGTGAACATGATCTGGATCGGCGCATCGATGACGCCCAGACCCAGAAGGACCGAATTGACGATGCCTTCGTTGCGGATCACTTCCATCACGGCGAAGGTGCGGATGAGGAGGTTGGTCCAGAACGGGATGGTGATCAGGAACAGCCAGAGGTCGCGCGACTTCTCGTTTCTGGTGGCGATAAAATAGGCGGTCGGAAAGCCGAACGCCAAGGCCATGACCGTGGTGAAGAAGGACAGCTTGACCGAGCGCCAGAAGATCGAGAGATGCGCGTCGGCAATGGTGATCTCGTCGGTGAAGATGTCCTTCTGGAACACGACGCTGGTCCAGGCATCGGTCGAGAATTCCCATTCGACGCCGCCATAACCGCCCTTCTTCAGGAAGGAATAGATGACGACGATGATGAGCGGGCCGATGGCCGCGAACAGCAGGATGAGGAGGGCGGGTGCCGAGAGCAGCCAGCGCCCGCGCGTGTCGCGCCGGTCGGCGGCGGCGGCGGCCCTGGCCGCGAAGTTGGGTGCTGGTTTGGCGTCAGCCATGATCGCTCAATCCTTCAGGATCTGCATGGCTTCGGGGGCGATGCGCAGGCCCACCGCGTCGCCCACTTTCAGCACCTCCTGGTGGCCGCGGCGATTCTGCACGCGCACGGTCACTTCCTGGCCAGATCCGTCGAGCTTCACATGGAAGGTGGTGTCGGTCCCGAAATAGACGATGTTTTCGACCACGCCGCCGAGATGCGCCTCGGTCCCCGGCCGCACCAGATCAATGCGCTCCGGCCGCACGGCCAGCGTCACCTTGGCGCCGACGCCGACATTCTCGCTTAAGGGATGGCTGATGACGACGCCGGAGGGCAGCTTGATCTGCCCGTCGGTGGCGATGCGCTGCATGACTTCGGCTTCGATGAAATTGGTCTCGCCGATGAAATCGGCGACGAAGCGCACGGTCGGATGTTCGTAGATGTCGGTGGGCGAGCCGATCTGCAGGATATTGCCTTTCGACATGACCGCGATGCGGTCTGACATGGTCAAGGCTTCTTCCTGGTCATGGGTCACGAAGATGAAGGTGATGCCGGTCTCGAGCTGCATGCGCTTCAACTCGATCTGCATCTCCTTGCGGAGCTTCAAATCGAGGGCCGACAGGGGCTCGTCGAGCAGCAGCACCTTGGGGCGCGGGGCCAGCGCCCGCGCGAGGGCCACGCGCTGCTGCTGGCCGCCGGAAATCTGGCTGGTGCGGCGGTCCTTCAATTCCTCCATGCGCACCAGCTTCAGCATGGCGGCCACGGTGGTCTGGACCTCGGCCTTGGGCTTCCCCAGCATTTCGAGGCCGAAGGCGATGTTCTGGGCGACCGTCATATGCGGGAACAGGGCATAGGACTGGAACACGGTGTTCACATGGCGCTTGAAGGGCGGCAGATGCGCCACCTCCTCGCCTTCCAGCAGGATGCTGCCCTCGGACGGCATCTCGAACCCGGCGATGAGGCGCAGCAGGGTGGTCTTGCCGCAGCCCGACGGGCCTAGCAGGGTGAAGAACTCGTTCTGCCGGATGGTGACGGACACATTGTCCAGAGCGCGAACTTCGCCGGGCCCGGACCCGAAAATCTTGCTGACATTTTTAGCTTCGACAGCCACAGCAGCTGACACGATTGAACGCCCCCGTCTTGATTTGCGCCATCCGCCTCACCCTGCCCTTTGTCTGGGCTCGGTCTTCATATGGACCAGGATTTTGCGCGAGCCCAGATTAGGCATTCGGCCGATAAGGTCAATCGCGGCGTTGCACAAAAGTTAAATTAGTTGCCTGTAATTTCATTTCCCGGGCGGCCTGGCACGAGCATTCGGGCGTGATCACGCTGTCATTACCCGCAACAGCGGTAACGCTCGACAATTCCTGCGCAAATGGTCAGGCCGGGATCATCGCGGGCGGCGACGGCACCTGCCGAGGGAGCCCGAGAGGGTGGTCGTCGATGAGGGCTAGGACAAGCTCAGCAACGGTCCCAGGCGCTGGCCGCCCAGGAGATGCAGGTGGTAATGCGGCACTTCCTGATGGCTGTCGGCGCCGCTGTTGGCGATGGCGCGGTAGCCGGTGACGCTGATGCCGACCTTTTCGCTGATCCTGGGGATGGCACGGTGGAAGGCCACGATCTCGGCCTCGGAGGCTTTCCCTGAGAAATCCTCGAGGGAGACATAGGCGCCCTTGGGGATGAGGAGGACATGGACCTTGGCGTGGGGGCGGATGTCGCGGAAGGCAAGGACATGGTCGTCCTCATAGACCTTGTCGCAGGGAATCTCGCCGCGCAGGATCCGGGCGAAGATGTTGTTGCTGTCATAGGCCATGGCGTTCACCCCGGAAATTCATCGTCGATGGGGCGAAACTGGCCGATTCACCCACCCCGCGTCAAGGCCGGGGCGTCCCAGACCGATTCTAAGTCCTTGCCAGCGCGCACTTTTTGGAGGTTCATCAAGCTGTAACATTAGTGTCGTACTCAGCCCGGCGACGACAAGGGAAAGAGCTCCATCATGCTTCGCCAACGCGGCTTCCTGGGTTTCCACCGGCTTCGGGTTTCGATGCTTTCGGGGCTGGTTTTGGCCGGCCTTGCTTTGGCCGCCCAGCCGGCCGCGGCCCGCGACCAGATCCATATCGTCGGCTCCTCAACGGTCTACCCCTTCGCGACGGCCGTTGCCGAGCATTTCAGCCAGATGGGCTTCAAGGCGCCGGTGGTCGAATCGACCGGCACCGGCGGTGGCCTGAAGCTGTTCTGCGCCGGGGTGGGCGAGAGCTTTCCCGACATCGCCAATGCCTCGCGGCCCATCAAGGAGGGCGAGGTCGCCGACTGCCAGAAGAACGGCGTCGACGAGATCGTCGAGGTCGAGATCGGTTATGACGGCATCGTGCTGGCCTCGGCCAAGAACGCGCCGCCCCGGGCGCTTGGCATCCGCGACCTCTACCTGGCCCTGGCCAAGGAAGTGCCGGTCAACGGCGTGCTGCTGGCCAATCCCTATTCCCTCTGGTCCGAGATCAACCCCGCCCTGCCGGCGCAGAAGATCGAAGTGCTGGGCCCGCCGCCAACCTCGGGCACGCGCGATGCGTTCCTGGAACTGGTGATGGAGAAGGCCTGCCACGCCTTTCCGGAGATCATGGCCATCGCCGACGAGAAGGTGCGCAAGGGCAAGTGCCAGACCCTGCGCGAGGACGGCGCCTATATCGATGCCGGCGAGAACGACAATCTCATCGTGCAGAAGCTCAGCGGCAATTCGGACGCGTTCGGGGTGCTCGGCTATTCCTTCCTTGCCGACAACCAGGACCTGCTGCAGGGCAGCCTCATGGATGGTGTCGCCCCCAGCGAAGACAACATCATCAACGGGTCCTACGAAGTCGCGCGCAAGCTCTATATCTATGTGAAGAAGCAGCACCGCGCGATCGTGCCGGGATTGGCCGAATTCGTCGCCGAATTCGTGAGTGAGAAGGCATCAGGCCCGCAGGGATACCTGGCCGACAAGGGCATGGTGCCGATGCCGGCCACCGAACATGCCGAAGTGGCGGCCGCCGTGCTGGCAGCGCTGCCGGTCGCCAGCACCCTCGGCGCCAGCCTCGATCTTGGTGCGAGCTCCGTGTTGCTGCCCTGGATCGCCGCCGGCCTGCTGCTGGTGCTGAGCTCGGTTGGCTTCCAGCTCGGCCGCCGCCGCGCCTTTGCCAGTGTGCGCGGCGCGACGCGGCAGTTGCATTCGCTGCCGGGCTATCACGGCATCTTCGTGGGCCTCGGTGCCTTCCTGCCCGGGGCACTTGCCCTGATGCTGGGTGCGGTGCTCGCAAACTTCCTGCCGGGTGACTCACGGACCGGCCATGACGTGATCTGGGCGGCGATCGCCGCCGCCACCTTGGGCGCCGCCGCCATCGGTCTTGCCTGGGCGCAGCGCCATGTCAGCGCCAATTTCCGCGCCCGCAACGCGGTCGAGCGCATGACCATGGTGCTGCTCATCCTCTGTTCGCTGCTCTCGATCCTCACCACCGTCGGCATCGTGTTGTCGCTGGTATTCGAGGCGATGCGCTTCTTCGCCCAGGTCTCGGTGTTCGAGTTCCTCTTCGGCCTGCAATGGTCGCCGCAGATGGCGATCCGCGCCGACCAGGTCGGCCAGTCGGGGGCCTTCGGTGCCATCCCGGTCTTTGCCGGCACTCTCCTCATCACGGTCATCGCCATGGTAGTGGCGGTGCCGATCGGCCTCATGTCGGCGATCTACCTCTCGGATTATGCCAGCCGTCGCACGCGCGCCTGGGCCAAGCCGCTCATCGAGATCCTGGCCGGCATCCCGACCGTGGTCTATGGCTTCTTCGCGGCACTCACCGTGGCGCCGCTCATTCGCGGCTTCGGTGCCAGCATCGGCCTCGACGTGGCGTCGGAATCGGCGCTTGCCGCCGGCCTCGTCATGGGCGTCATGATCATCCCCTTCATCTCCTCCCTGTCGGACGATGTGATGAACGCGGTGCCGCAGGCGATGCGCGACGGTGCCTTTGCGCTCGGTGCCACGAAATCGGAAACCATCCGCCAGGTGGTCGTGCCG
Organism: Rhodospirillaceae bacterium; assembly: GCA_016712715.1. Classification (NCBI taxonomy): domain Bacteria; kingdom Pseudomonadati; phylum Pseudomonadota; class Alphaproteobacteria; order Rhodospirillales; family Rhodospirillaceae; species Rhodospirillaceae bacterium. The sequence continues at coordinate 330,846 of JADJQM010000002.1, read as the reverse complement.
GCGGCCCTTCCCGGCATCATGGGCGGCGTGCTGCTCGCGGTTTCCCGCGCCATCGGCGAGACGATGATCGTGGTGATGGCGGCGGGCCTGACCGCCAACCTCACGGCGAACCCCTTGGAGGCGGTCACCACCGTCACCGTGCAGATCGTGACCCTGCTGGTGGGCGACCAGGAATTCGACAGCCCGAAGACGCTGGCGGCCTTTGCGCTCGGCCTGCTGCTCTTCGTGATCACGCTCATCCTCAACATCGTCGCCCTTCGCATCGTCAAGAAATATCGAGAGCAATATGAGTGACGTTCCCATGGACCATGCGCAACTGAAACGCCCGGATCTCAGCCAGGCGCGCATCCGCCGCCGCTATGCCGCCGAGCGCCGCTTCCGCTTCTATGGCCAGTTCGCGGTGGGGCTTGCCATCGCGATGCTGGGGGTGCTGCTGTTCTCGGTCTGCAGCAAGGGCTACAGCGCCTTCTACCGCACCGAGATCGCCCTTGATGTCGTGCTCGACCCGGCGGTGATCACGCCGGACGGCAAGACCGATGCCGAGACCCTGGGTGCCGCCGATTACCAGGGCCTGGTCAAGGAAGCGCTGAAAGTCCAGTTCCCCGAGGTGACCAGCCGCGGCGACCGCAAGAACCTATTCAACCTGGTCAGCAACGGCGCCGGCGACACCGTGCGCCAGGCGGTGCTGGCCGACCCCAGCATCATCGGCAGCACCCAGCGCATCTGGGTGGTGGCGGCCGACGACATGGACATGCTGGCCAAGGGCTTCATCAAGCGCGACCTGCCGGAGAGTGAACGCGTCGTCTCCGACACGCAGATCGCCTGGTATGACAAGCTGGACGAGGCCGGCCAGTTGCGCACTGCCTTCAACGCCGTGTTCCTGTCGGCCGGCGATTCGCGTGAACCGGAACAGGCCGGCATCCTTGGTGCCCTCATGGGCTCGATCTTCACCATGCTGGTGACGGTGCTGCTGGCCTTGCCGCTGGGCGTCATGAGCGCCATCTATCTTGAGGAATTCGCGCCCAAGAATCGGCTCACCGACATCATCGAGGTCAACATCAACAACCTCGCCGCCGTGCCATCCATCGTGTTCGGTTTGCTGGGTCTGGCGGTGTTCATCAACTTCTTCGGCCTGCCGCGCTCGGCCCCTTTGGTGGGTGGCATGGTGCTGGCGCTGATGACACTCCCACCATCATCATCGCGACCCGCGCCGCCTTGAAGGCCGTGCCGCCCTCGATCCGGGAAGCGGCCTATGGCATCGGCGCCTCGCCCTTGCAGGTGGTCTCGCACCATGTGCTGCCGCTGGCGACACCCGGCATCATGACTGGCGCCATCATCGGGCTTGCCCGGGCCTTGGGTGAATCGGCGCCGTTGCTGATGATCGGCATGGTAGCCTTCATCGTCGACGTGCCGCACGGGCCGACGGATCCAGCGACAGTGCTGCCCGTGCAGATCTATCTCTGGGCCGACAGCCCGGAACGCGCCTTTATCGAAAAGACCAGCGCCGGCATCATGGTGCTGCTGGCCTTCCTCATCTCCATGAACGCCATCGCCATCTTTGTCCGCCGCAGATTCGAGCGGCGCTGGTAGGATCCCATGAACGCAATCTCTCCCACACTCGCCAAGATGCATGGCCGCAAGGTGACCGTGCATTACGGTTCCAAGCAGGCGCTGTTCGACGTCGATCTCGATGTGCCGGAGCGCATGGTGACAGCCCTCATCGGCCCGTCGGGCTGCGGCAAGTCGACGTTCCTGCGCTGTCTCAACCGCATGAACGATGTCATCGACGGCTGCAAGGTCGGCGGCGAGATCACCCTCGACGGGCAGGATATCTACGATCCGAAGCTCGACGTGGTGATGCTCAGGGCGCGCATCGGCATGGTGTTCCAGAAGCCGAATCCGTTCCCCAAATCGATCTACGACAACGTGGCCTATGGCCCGCGCATCCACGGCATGGCCGGGAGCAAGGGCGAGCTCGATGAGATCGTGCGCAGCAGCCTCGAAAAGGCGGGCCTGTGGAAAGAGGTCAAGGAACGCCTCGACCAGCCGGGCACCGGCCTTTCCGGCGGCCAGCAGCAGCGTCTGTGCATCGCCCGCGCGATCGCGGTGAGCCCCGAAGTCATCCTGATGGACGAGCCCTGCTCGGCGCTCGACCCCATCGCCACCGCCAAGATCGAGGAGCTCATCGACGAGCTTCGCGAGAACTTCACCATCGTGATCGTCACCCATTCGATGCAGCAGGCCGCCCGGGTCAGCCAGAAAACCGCGTTTTTTCATCTCGGACAATTGATCGAATGGGGTGATACTGAGCAGATCTTCACCAGCCCGAAGGACGAGCGGACCCAGGGCTATATCACCGGCCGGTTCGGCTGAGGAGCAATTGATGATGCCGCAGAAAGCCCCCGACCATATCGTGAAGAGCTTCGACGACGAACTTCGCAAGCTGCGCGAGCAGATCCTGGCCATGGGCGGCCGCGCCGAGGCGCAACTGACCGACGCCATCCAGGCCCTGGCCAAGCGCGATTCCGACAAGGCCGTCCGGGTCATCGAGAGCGACAAGGGGATCGATGCCATCGAGATGACGGTGGCGCAGGATTCGCTCAAGATCCTCGCACTTCGCCAGCCGATGGCCAAGGACCTGCGCGAAGTGGTTGCGGCGATCAAGATCTCGTCCGATATCGAGCGGATCGGCGACTATGCCAAGAACATCGCCAAGCGCACCCTGCAGCTCAACCAGCAGGCGCCGCTGAAGCCCACGGGGTCGATCCCGCGCATGGGTGATCTCGCGATCAAACTGATCAGCGCTGTGCTCTCGGCCTATGCCAATGATGATGCCGAGGGCCTGCTCGCTGCCTGGCGCTCGGATGAGAGCATCGACGAGATGTACAATTCGCTGTTCCGGGAACTCCTCACCTACATGATGGAGGATCCGCGCAATATCGGTGCCTCGACCCATCTGCTGTTCATCGCCAAGAACATCGAGCGGATCGGCGACCATGCCACCAACATCGCCGAAACGGTGCATTTCCTGGTCCATGGCAAGCCCATCGACGAGACGCGCCCCAAGGGAGATACGACCAATGTTGCGATCCATGGCTGAACGCCCAAGACGGGCGGATGCACCGCGAGGTGATACCGCCTCCGATCAACGCGCCAAGCCCGTGGTGCTGGTGGTCGAGGACGAGCCGGCCCTGCTCACCCTTCTCAAATACAATCTGGAAGCCGAAGGCTACCGGGTGGTGGAAGCGACCAATGGCGAGGACGCGCTGGTGAAGGCGCGCGAAGAGACGCCGGATCTCATCCTCCTCGACTGGATGCTGCCGCTGGTCTCGGGCATCGAGGTTTGCCGCCAGATCCGCCGGACACCGGATTTGAAATCGGCGGCCATCATCATGCTGACCGCCAAGGGCGAAGAGGCCGACAAGATCCGCGGCCTCGAGACCGGGGCCGACGATTATGTGACCAAGCCCTTCAGCCCCTCGGAACTGATGGCCCGCGCGAAGGCCGCCTTGCGCCGGGCGCGGCCGCAATCGGGCGAAGAGAACCTCATCTATGCCGATCTCGAGATGGATCTGGCGACACACCGGGTGCGGCGCGACAACAAGGACCTGCATCTGGGCCCGACCGAGTTCCGCCTGCTGAAGTTCCTCATGGAAAACCAGGGCCGCGTCTTCTCGCGCGAGCAGCTCCTCGACCATGTCTGGGGCCGCGACATCTATGTCGAGCCGCGCACGGTCGACGTGCATATCCGGCGCCTCCGCAAGGCCATCAATGTCGACGGCCTGCCGGACTTGATCCGCACCGTGCGCTCGGCAGGGTACGCGCTCGATATCGAGGATTGAGTTAAGCGCCCCTTACCCCGACCCTCTCCCCGCAAGCGGGGCGAGGGACTTTCCAGCGAGCGCGCTCTAAAGCCCCTCGCCCCTCCGGGGAGAGGGGTTGGGGTGAGGGGTTCTTGGACTTACCCGCCCTTGGTCGTCGCCACATAGACGCCGTCCCAATCTTCCGGCGGTGGCACCGCGACATATTCCGCGATGCGGACTTCGTACATGTCGTAGAACTTGGCGAGCGTCTCGGGCGCAGCCTCGCGGGCCAAGGCCAGCGATGCCCTGGCCGCCGACCAGGCCTGGCCGCGATAGGCGGCCAGCATCGCATCATGGACGCCTTTCAGGGCCTGAAAGCTGTTGCTCTTTGCCACACGCTCGTCGCCAAGCCCGGTATAGATGCGCACCGGCACGTTCTTGCCTTTCACCCGCACCTGGTCGAGTTCGAGGAGGGCGAAGTCGGGAACGGTGAGCGCCGTCTCCTCGCCGATGACGAGGTCGACGAAATAGGCCGGCGACAGGCTTTCGAGGCGCGAGGCGGTGTTGACCGTGTCGCCCAGCACCGAATAGTCGAAGCGCTGGTCGGAACCCATATTGCCGACGCAGCAGATGCCGGAATTGAGGCCCATGCCGATCCGGATCTCGATGAGCTTGTCGCCGGTCCTGGCGGCTTCCTCGGCAAAGCGCTGGTTGATGCGGACTAGTTCGGCGCGCATGTCATAGGCAGCGAGGATCGCCATGCGGCCATGGGGTTCGACGTCGATCGGCGCGTTCCAGAAGGCCATGATGCAATCGCCGATATATTTATCGATCGTGCCCTGGCGGTTCTGGATGACGCGGGTCATGGGGGTGAGGAAAGAGTTGATGACGGTCGTGAGGCGCTGTGGATCGAGCCCTTCCGAAAGCTTGGTGAAGCCGCGGATATCGCTGAACATGACGGTCAACTCGCGCAATTCGCCGCCCAGTTTCAGCTTCTCGGGGTTCTTCGAGAGCTGGTCGACGAGGATCGGCGACAGATAACGCGAGAACGCCCCGCGCACATGAGCCTTCTCCCGCTCGGTCCGGATGAAGCCGATGAGCGTCGCAGCCACGAAGATGAAGAAGGCAATCCCGGCCGGGTAAAGCGGGTCGAGCAGGAAGCCGCGACTTTTGAAGAGATAATACGAACTTCCGAATGAGCCGACGATTGCAACGGTCGCGACGATCAGGCCGAAGAGGGCGGCCCGGCCCTGGGCCAGGAAGATGAGGATGAGGCCGAAAGTGACCAGGGTGGCCTCTTCCGCGACATCGGCCCAATAGGGCCTGGAGAGATACTGACCGGCCATAAGCTGCTCGGCGATCTGCGCGTGAATTTCGACGCCGGCCATGACGGGGTCGAGCGGTGTCGGCTTCTGATCGCGCAATCCCTGAACCGATGTGCCGATGAAGATGATGCGCCCGGTCACCTGAGTTGCATCAAAATCCACATCCCAGATGTCAGCCAGGGAAAAGAAGCGCTCGGCTTTATGGCCTGAATCGTAGAGCAGCAGGGATCCGTCGCTGGCGGTCGGTGCCGTGATCTGACCAACGCGAACCTTGGCGATGCCGAGATCGCTGCCAAAAAAATCCTCCTGGTTGGCGCCGGACATCTTGATTTGATAGGTCGTGCCACCCTGGGCCACGCGCAAAGCCTCCATGGCGAGAGAGCCGCGATAAGGGAGTTCCCGCCAGTACCAGGGGTCGTTGCGCTCGCTGGGATGCGGCTTGAGATCAGGCACCTTCATGAACAGAGGCACATGCCGGGTGACGCCATCATTGTCCGGATTGGTGTTGACGCTGCCGACCCCGGCCGCCACTTCCTGCAGGATATCGAGCGAGGTCACCCAATAGGGAAGGCGCTGCATGTAGCGCTCCGGATCGCCCGTCTCGTCGTTACGCTGGTAGACAAACCCTGCCTTGGATGCCGGCCTGGCCTGCAGTCGGCGCGGATCCTCCCAGACCATGGCAAAGGGCAGGATGGTGGGTATCCGCGTCATAGCCTCGGCCAATTGCTGATCGGGGTCGGGCAGGGTCCCCATGAGAAGGCGTGCCGATTCGAAATCGGCGGTCTGCGGAAGGTTCCGGGCGATGGCGCGCGGCGATGTGCGGTCGGGCTCCACCATCATGACGTCGATCGCGACCGTGGCAGCGCCCAGCTCGCGCAGCCGGTCGAGAATCAGGGCTATCTGCGCGCGTGACCAGGGCCATTGCCCGAATTTGTCCAGACTCTCCTCGTCGATGTCGGCGATGCGCACCGGCAAGCTCGGGTCATAGGGACGTGGGTCGAGGCGCTGGTACGAGTCGAACACCAGGTTGCGGACCTGCTGGACCTGCGCCGGATCATTGACGCGCAAGACAATGGCGGCAAACAGCAGCAGCAGCGGCACGATGAAACCGTAAAGCGCTTTCATGGCCGCGATATGTTCCCTGGATCTATGCGTCGGTCCCCTGGGGCCAACTCTATCACCGGCCGGCGGTAACGCAAAAGGGGCGCAGACTTGCGCCTGCGCCCCCCTCGAAACCGCGCGGAAACCCGCGCGTTACGCCGCCTTGTCGAGATAGATCGTGTAGAACTTCCGTACCGTCCTGGGCATGTGCCAGGTGCCCTTGAAGCCCTTGGCGATGCTGAAGGTGTCGCCCTTCTTGAAGATCTCGGTGTTGCCGCGCTGGTCGGTGATGTGCACCTCGCCAGCGAGGATGTGGCAGAATTCGTCGAACGGGTAGGAACCGAGCTTCAGCGTGCCCTTCTGGCATTCCCAGACGCCGGTCATGAACTTGCCGGACTTGTCGGTGAAATAGTTATGGGCGGATTCGACCGGATTGCCGGCGATGACCTTGCCCAAGGTGGTGACGCCACCCTGCTTCAGGCCCTTGCCCGCGGGGCCGTCCTTCGACATGCGGACGAGTTTCTTCGATGCCATGATGTGCTCCCTGCTGATGTTATGTGTTGCCGCCGGTTGATACGCGGACAGCCGCCGTCACGCAAGCGCGCGCTTGATGGCATCGATGGCAGCGACACCGCTGTTATAGGCGCCGTGTGCGGTCGAGAAGCCGTCGGGCGAGGTGGCTTCGCCCGCGAAGAACAGCCGGTCGTCGACGGGCTGGGCAAGCTCCGCCCGCGCCTCGCCGCCGCCGGGCGTCAGCACCGAATAGGCACCGAGATGCAGGGGATCGGTGCCCCAGCCGGTCGCCTTGGCGGTGGTGATCTCTTTCAAAATGTCGGCGCCGCACACTTTGGCGAGGAGGGATTTCGCCTCGGCAATGGCGGCGTCCGGCCCTTGCGCGAAGAGATCGCGGGCGAAATCGCCGCTGGTGAAGAGCGTCGCCATCGGCCGCTCGAAGGGGCGCATGAAGAAGCCGGCGGTAGGGGCACCTTCCCAGTTCAGCATGGCGAAGTGGGGATCGAGGCCGGCGAAGACATCGCGCTTCAGCCACAGGCCGACCTTTTCCGCATGGCCCATCTCGATGCGCCCGATGGCGCTCTGCTTCCAATCGGGCAACAGGGGAAAGAATTTGATGCGCTCGGCCCGCAGCACGGCGATCGAGACGGTGACCAGCACGGCGCGGCAGAAGATCATGCCCTTGGCGGTGCCGACCATGATCTCCTTTTCGCCCCAATCGATGGATTTCACCGGGCAGTTGAGGTTGACCTCGAGGTCTTCCCCGTCGCGCTCGATGAGGGTGCCATAGCCATCCTCGACCGGCCAATCTTCCTCGGTGAAGCGGAAGCGGGATGTGTCGTAGGTCGAGACGGCTTCAGGGCCTGCTGCCATGTAGCCGGTATAGGCGCGGCGGATCAGCGGGGTCCAGGGCGCATCCTGCGCCAGGAAATCGGCTGCCGGCACATCCTTTCCGTCATTTCCGGCCTGTGCGACACGGTCATAAAAGCTGCCGAGGTCACGGCTGAACTCGGCCACCAACTGGTCGTTCAGCCACCAGGTGCCGTCATGGATGCGGTAGTTGAAATTGTAGCGGCGATAGCGGATGCCGAGCCGGTCGGCGATTTGGGTATAGGGGTTGATGCTGGCGGCATGGAGCCATTGGCAGCCCATGTCGAAGGGGGCGGGAAAGCTGGTCGTGTCGGTAAAGCCGCGTCCGCCGATGCGCGAAGCAGCTTCCACGACCTCAACATTGAGCCCGGCGGCAAGGGCTGCCTTGGCGGCGGCAAGACCGGCAGCGCCGGCCCCGATGATGACGAGATCACATGAGGTTTGCATGGGCGCGAGATTAGCCGAGGGAAATGATGGCGGCTAGAGGTAGCAAAGATGATGCTAGCCGGCGAGTGCCTGGGCGATGGCCTTGACCGCATCGAGACCGCTCTGGCGGGCACCATGGGCGGTGGTGAAGGCATCCGGCGAGGTAGCTTCGCCGGCAAAGAACAGGCGGTTGTCGATGGGCTTTGCAAGATCTGCCCGCGCTTCGCCGCCGCCGGGCTTCAGTGACGAATAGCCGCCGCCCACCCAGGGATTGGCAACCCATTGCGTCGCCTTGGCCGTGACGATATCGCCCGCGATATCGGCACCGAACGTATCGCCCAGCAGCTTTCTTGCCGCGGCGATGGCCACCTCTTCGCCCTGAGCGAACAGGTCGCGGGCATAATCGGCGCCGGCGAAGAAGGTGATCATCGGTCTGCCATAGGGCTTTACCAGGAAGGCGGCGTCGGGTGCTTCGGGCCCGTTCAGCATGGCGTAATGCATGCCGATGTCGGGGCAGGGATCGCGCTTCAGCCAGAATCCCACCTTTTCGGCATAGCCCATCTCGATACGGTCGAGGGCGTGGCACTTCCAGCCGGGAAGCTGCGGGGAGAATTTGAGGCGGCCGGCTTTCAGGGCCGGGATTGGTACCGTCACTAGGACGGCGCGGCAGAGGACCACGCCGTTGGCCGTGCCAACCATGATCTCTGCTCTGCTCCAGTCGACCGACTGCACTGGGCAATTGAGATGGACCGGTACATGGGCGTAGGTGGCGGCGATGAGGGCGCCATAGCCGTTTTCGATCGGCCAATCCTCGTCGGTATCGGTGTAGCGACCGCTGTCATAGGTCGCGGAACGCTCCGGCGCTACGGCGAGAATGCCCGCGTAATTGCGTGCGAAGAGCTGTGCCCAGGGATTGTTCCGGTCGATGAAGGCTGCCGCCGCGCCATCGTTACCGGCCAAAGCGGCTGCATCAATCTGGTCGGAAGTCGCGTCGGAAAAGGCCGCGTATTGCTCATTCGCCTCATCGTCCAGCCATCCTTTGCCGTCATGGATGCGGATCTGGAACGGGTCAGTCCAGTAGCGGAAGCCGTGCTTGTCGGCCTCCTCCCGGAACGGGTTGATGCTGGCGGAATGCAACCACTGACAGCCATGGTCGAAGGGGGCGGGCAGGCTCGCTGTATCGGTAAAGGCGCGACCGCCGATGCGATCCATCGCCTCCAGCAATTCGACATGGAGCCCGGCCTTGGCCGCGGCATCGGCGGCGGCGAGACCGGCAGCACCCGCGCCGATGATGACAAGATCGCAGGATGTTTGCATGGGCGCGAGATTAGCGGAGGGGCGTGATGGCGGCTAGTGTGGTTGCAGTCATTTCGTCATGGTCCGCCTTCGCGGACCATGACGTTACTTTACTACCCCACCACGTTGGTCCAGACGACCACGGTTTCTTTCCTCGTGGTGTTGGCGAAGCGATGCGGGGTCTGGCTTTTGAAGCGGAAGGAATCGCCGGTCTTCAGGTGGAAGGTGCGGTCCTCCACCTCCAGCAGCATCTCGCCTTCCATGACATAGCCGCCTTCCTCGCCCTTGTGGGTGTAGAGCTCGGGGCCGGAGGAGCCGCCGGGCGCGATGGTGACAAGGTAGATCTCAAGCGCCCCCGAGGCGGCGGGGGTCAGCAGTTCCTTCTGCACACCGCTGGTGTTGAGCGAAAGCACCCTTCGCCCCTGCGCGCGCACGATGCGGCCCAGCTCCTCGACCGGCGGATACTCGCCCTCGTGGAAGAGCTGCGACATCGGCACGTTGAAGACTTCGGACAGGCGGCGGAGCGACCGCATGGTGGGCGAGGTGATGCCGCGCTCGATCTGGGACAATGCGCCTACGGAGAGGCCGCAGCGCCCGGCCAGCTGTTCCAGCGACAGATCGTGCATCTTGCGCAAGCCGCGCAGGTGCTGGCCCAGCCACAGATCGGCGATCTTGGTCGGCGGCACGCCGGATTTGATCGGGGGCTTGGCTGTTATCCGCTTGGCGGCGGTCGGTTTCGGCGCGTTTCTTGGCATGCCTGCAATCGGTTCGTGAATGAAGGGGCGATCTGGGGCTGGCTGGGTATCGTCAGGGTGGAGTTCAGAACATTTCAGTGAAAATAGTCAACTGATTTTTCATTTTTCTGTTGACGGCCTCCAGCGCGACCCATGATGCTAGACCCTGCCGAGGCCGGAAGAGCTGTTCCGCTCGTGCCAAACAGGGAGGCCAAAAATGATGCGCAAGACATTGGGATTGGGCGTTTGCGCGATCCTGGCGACGCTGAGCAGCGCCGCTTTCGCCGAAGGCAAGATCGTCATCTCGAACTGGGATGGCTATATGCCGAAGGAATTGCTGGAGAACTTCACCAAGGAAACCGGCATCGCCGCGGAAATGACGGTCCATGCCACCAATGAAGAGATCATGGGCAAGGTCGTGGCCTCGGGCGGCAAGGGCTATGACGTCCTGTTCGTCTCCGGCCAGTTCGGCGAAGCGCTCCACAAGCTGGGCCTCGCCGCCGATCTCGACCATGGCAACATTCCGAACCTCGCCAATCTGTACCCTGAGGCGATGAAGCTCAGCCATGACGAGGGCCTCAAATATTCGGTGCCCTATGCCTGGGGCACCACGGGCCTCTGCTATCGCAGCGACGTGGTCACCACGGCGCCCAGCAGCTGGAACGATCTCCTGAAGCCCACGGATGCGCTGAAGGGCAAGACCACCATGCTGGCGACCGATCGTTGGCTGATGATGCCGGCGCTCCTGGCGCTGGGCTATTCGATCAACACGGTCAAGGAAGACGAGATCGCCGCCGCCAAAGCGCAGCTCATCGAGACCAAGAAGACGCTGCTGACCTATGACGACACCACCTTCTACCAGAAGCTGGTTTCGGGCGAGGCGTCGATGGTCGAGGCCTGGGACGGCTGGTGCAATTACGGCATCGCCGAAAACGCGCAGATCAAATATGTCATCCCCAAGGAAGGCAGCGACATGTGGGTCGACACGATGGTGGTGACCTCGGCCTCCGAGAACAAGGCGGCGGCGGAAGCCTTCATCAACTATGTGCTGAAGCCGGAAGTCCATCGCTGGGTGGCGGAGAACATCCTCTACAAGGTGCCGAACAAGGCGGCCATGGACGCGCTCGACCCGAAGCTGATCGAGCAATATCCGAACCTGGCCCTGTCGCCCGCGGAGCTGCTGAAGTTCGAGCAGCTGCGTGACCTCGGCGAGGGCCAGAAGCTCTGGTCGAAGACGGTGACCGAGATCACCAGCGCAAACTAAGCCTTCTCGTTGCATGGCGGGGCTCAAGGCCTGAGCCCCGCCATTTTCTGTTGTCGGGATCAAGATGGTTGTTTCACGCCGCATCGTGCTGACGGGGCCGGGTATCGCCTGGATCATGGCGCTGCTGGTCATCCCCTGCGCCCTGCTGCTGGTGAACTCGTTCTTCGAGCGCGGCATCTATGGCGGCATCGATTACGTCTTCACCTTCGAGAATTATGTCCGCGCGATCGACCCGCTCTATGGCGAGATCTTCTGGAACTCCGCGCGCGTCGCCGGCATCACCACGCTCATCTCCTTGGCGCTGGGCTATCCCGCTGCCTACTGCATCGCCCTTAGCCCCAAGCGCCGGCAGATGGCACTCCTCATCCTGGTGATGCTGCCGCTCTGGAGCAATTACCTCATCCGCACCTATGCCTGGATGGTGCTGTTGAACGGCGAGGGGCTGATCAACCGGTCGCTCATCGGGCTGGGATTGATCGATGCGCCGCTGCCGCTGCTCTATAACGATTTTGCCATCATCGTCGGCCTCACCTATGCCTATGTGCCTTTCATGATCCTGGCGCTGTTCAGTTCGATCTCGAAACTGGCGCCGGAACTGCGCGAGGCCTCGACGGATCTCGGCGCCAGCCCGCTCATGACCTTCTGGCGCGTGACCTTTCCGCTCACCTTGCCAGGCATTGCCGCGGGCAGCGTGTTCGTGTTCGTGCTCTCGATCGGCAATTTCGTGACGCCGGATCTGCTGGGCGGCGGCAAACGGACGATGATCGGCAACCTCATCTATGACCAGTTCCTGACCGCGCGGGACTGGCCGTTCGGCTCGGCGATCGCCGCCATCGTCATCTTCATCATGATGGCGCTTCTCACCTTGCAGGCGGTGCTCATCAACCGCCGCGACCGCGACGAGAAGACGACATGAGCCGGAACCCGATCCAGGCCTGGCTCAGCGCACACCTGCTGCTGGTCTATGTCTTTCTCTATGGGCCGATCCTGGTGCTGGTGGCGCTCTCCTTCAACAAGGCCGGCATGCCCAATGTCTGGACCGGCTTTTCGCTGCAATGGTATGGCGAATTGTTCGCCAATGAGAAGATCATCGCCTCGGTGGGCAATTCGCTGTTCATCGCCTTTGCAGCGACAATCATTTCGACCGTGATCGGGACCCTGCTCGCCATGGGGCTCGAAGAGCGGCGGCCGCGGGTGGCGACCGAGGCGCTCATCGCCGCCCCCATGATCATCCCCGACATCGTGATGGCGATCAGCCTCTTGAGCTTCTATTCGCTGATCAAGCTCACGCTGGGCTCGCATTCCGTGATCCTCAGCCATTCCGCCTTCATGATCTCGTTTGTGTGTGCCGTCGTGCGGACTCGCTTCAAGCATTTCGACCGCTCGATCATCGAAGCCTCGATCGATCTCGGTGCGGGTGAGTTCACGACTTTCCGCCGGGTGACCCTGCCGGTCATTGCGCCGGGTGTGATCGCGGCAGCACTCCTCGGCTTCACCTTGTCGTTCGACGAATTCATCATTGCCTATTTCACCAGCGGGCCCAGTTCCGCTTCCATCACCTTTCCCATGCAGATTTACGCCATGATCCGATTCGGTGTGACGCCGGACGTCAATGCGGTGGCCACCATCGTGATGCTCGTCTCGTTCTTCCTCATCTTCCTCTCGCAACGCATCAACCGCGAGGTGGACGCATGAGCGCATTGCTGGAGGTTGTGGGCGTCTCGAAGAGCTTCGGTCCGGTGGCGGCGGTCGACAATCTGTCGCTGGAAGTGGGTGGCAACGAGTTCTTTGCGCTGCTGGGGCCGTCCGGCTGCGGCAAGACCACGTTGCTGCGCATGATCGCAGGCTTCGAGCAGCCGGACCAGGGGCGCATCCTGCTGGACGGTGTCGACATCACCGGCATCAAGGCCAACAAGCGGCCGATCAACCTCATGTTCCAATCCTACGCGCTGTTCCCGCATATGAGTGTCGCGGGCAATGTTGCCTATGGGCTGGAGATGGAAGGCTTGCGCGGGACGGAACTCACTAAACGCGTCGATGCGGTGCTGGAACTGGTGCAATTGTCGGCACTGGCCAAGCGGAAGCCCGTGCAATTGTCGGGCGGGCAGAAGCAGCGCGTGGCACTGGCGCGCGCCCTGGTGAAGCGACCGAAACTGCTGCTGCTCGATGAGCCTTTGGGGGCGCTTGACAAGAAACTGCGCGAGCAGATGCAGATCGAGTTGAAACGCCTGCAGCAGGAAACCGGCATCGCCTTCCTGGTCGTGACCCATGACCAGGAGGAAGCGCTCACCATGGCGGACCGGATCGCCCTGCTGCGCCAAGGCCGCATCGCACAGCTCGGCGAACCCCGGGCGCTCTACGAACGGCCGGGCAGCCGGTTCGTGGCTGACTTCATCGGCCAGATGAATTTCCTCGAGGGCATGCGCGTGGCCGAGGGTTTCGCCGTGCCGGGCCTTGGCCTGTTCAATGCGGCCAATCTCGACGACGTGCCGCTGGGTGCGGCGGGCGCGCTTGCCGTGCGGCCGGAACGGATTGCGGTACAGGATGCCGAAATGGCTGGCGCCATCGCGGCGGAGGTCGAGGGCCTTGCTTATCTCGGCCAGGATCTGATGCTGCATCTGCGCCTGGATGGCCAGGACAAGCCCGTGGTGGCGCGCGTCCATGCGGCCAACCCGATCACCACCCATGTCGCGCGCGGCAACCGGGTCTGGTGCGGCTGGCCGGCGGCGCATAGTTTGATCTTGTCGGAATGAGTTGGGGAGTTTGCGATGACTAAAGGAAAAACGATCGTCCTCTTTCCGGAGGCTGCCTTCGGCCCGGCGCTGAACTGTGTGGGCATCGCGCAGCGTCTGCGGGCCATGGGCCATAACCCGGTCTTTGTCTGCGACAAGGGCTTCAAGGGCGTGTTCGAGAAATATGGCTTCGAGGAAAACCTGGTCGACATGTCCGGCGGCATGTCGGATGAAGAGATCGCGAAATTCTGGGCGAATTTCATCGCCGAGAAGCAGCCGCATTTCCGCCTCTCGCCCATCGATCAGCTGCCGACCTATGTGATCCCGGTCTGGGAAGCGATCGTCGATTCCGCGGTGATCGCGGAAGCTGGCCTCAACGCCCATCTCGCGCGCATCAAGCCGGACCTGGTCGCGGTCGACAATGTCATCCTGTTCCCGGCCATCAAGAAGGCGGGCTGCCCTTGGGTGCGCATCATTTCCTGCTCGGAGAACGAGATCCCCGATCCGGATATCCCGCCGCATCTCTCCGGCTGCCACGAGAATGACAAGGCCGGTTTCAAGGCGTTCGAGGACCGGTTCCTGGAACTGGTGAAACCGACCCATGACCGCTTCAATGCGTTCCTCAAAGATCAGGACCATGCGCCCTATGCGCTGGGCGAGTTCTTCGAGGCCTCGCCGACCATGAACCTCCTGCTCTATCCGAAGCCGCTCGCCTTCAAGCGCCGCACACCGCTCGATCCCAAGCGCTTCCAATATCTCGAAGGCTGCGTGCGCGACGAGGGGCAGTACACCGTCCCGACCTTCAGCGTGCACAACGACAAGCCGCTGATCTATGTGTCCTACGGCTCGCTGGGGGCGGCGGATGTCGATCTCTACAAGAACCTCATCAAGGCCTTTGCCAAGCTGCCCTACCGGTTCCTGATGAATGTCGGCGATTATATCGGCGAATATCAGGACGTGCCGGGCAATGTGCATCTGGAGAGCTGGTATCCGCAGCCGGCGGTCATTCCGCATGTCGATCTCTTCATCCATCATGGCGGCAATAACAGCTTCAACGAGGCGCTCTATTTCGGGAAGCCTGCGATCATCATGCCGTTCTGCTGGGATGGGCTCGACAATGCTGCGCGCATCCACGACACGGGCTATGGCGACCAGCTGCCGCGCTATACCTGGACCGAGGAACAATTGTCGTCGATGATCGCGCGCCTGCTGGGCGACAAGGCGATGAAGCAGCGCCTCAATGAGGTAGCCAAGCACATGCAGGCCGCCAAGGGCACCGAGAAGGCCGCCAATATCCTGGCCGAAATCGCGACCACAGGGACATTTAAACCGTGAGCAACAGAGCGAAACTCGATTCTTCGGCACCGCATATCTATGACGCCCTCACCTTCGACGATCTTGCCGATTGGGGCGAACAGCCGGATTGCCTGGAAGGTCCGTCGAAATCCTCGGGCCGTCTGCTGTTCAAACGGCCGGATGCGAGCGTCGGCGGCAATTCGCCGGAAACGGGGCTGTGGGTGGTGACGCCGGGCAAATGGCCGCTCTCCATCCCGCGCGACGAGTTCTGTCATTTCATCAGTGGTCGCGCCACTTATGTGCGTGACGATGGCGAGGTGATCGAGGTCAAGCCCGGGACCTGCGTCCATTTCACCGCCGGCTGGACCGGCATCTGCACGGTCCATGAGACCCTGCGCAATGTCTATATGCTGCGATAGGAGCAGGCGACCCATGACCACACCCGTGATCTACAATCCGAAATCCGTGACCGAGGTCAAGGATTGGGGCCCGATTCCGACCATGATCGAAGGCCAGTCCATGACCAGCGGCGTGCTGCTGCACAAGGGGCCGAATGGCGAGAACGAGACCGGCATCTGGATCTGCACGCCGGGCTTCTGGAACTGCCATGTGACCCGCGACGAGTTCTGCCATTTCATGCTGGGCCGCTGCACCTATACCCATGAGAGCGGCGAAGTGATCGAGATCTATCCCGATACGATCGCGTTCTTTCCGCAGGATTGGAAGGGCACCTGCCGGGTCCATGAGACGGTGCGGAAAGTTTATATGATTCGGTAACGCCATTTCGTCATGGTCCGCGTAGGCGGACCACCCACGACTTCCTCTCTGTTGCCGGCAAACTCGTGGGTGGTCGGCCTTCGCCGACCATGACGATTTTTTCTGCGAGTATCACCATGCCAACCTTCGATCCCACCCTTGGCCAGATTTTCGTCGCCAATGACTATGTGGCGGCGCCAAGTGCGCCGTTGACCGAGGTGAAGAACCCGGCCGATCTCTCGACCGTGGGGCGGATTGCGCAATGTGCGCCGCTATCGCTGGATGCGGTGCTGCAAAAGGCGCAGGAAGCGCAGAAGGATTGGGCGACGCTCGACGGCAAGAGCCGGGCTGCGGCCTTGCATCGCCTCGCTGATGCGATGGCGGCGGCGACGGCGGGGCCGGCTGCGGAACTGATGACGCTCGAGATGGGCAAGCCCTTCACGGAATCCGTGGGCGAGCTCATGAATGTCGGGCCGATCTTCCGCTATTTCGCCGAACTTGCCCGCGACGATGGCGGGTTCATGGCGGCACCCACCGCGCCGGGCTCGACGCAATATGCGCGCTGGTATCCTTTCGGCGTCACCGCGCATATCGTGCCCTATAACTTCCCGATCATCCTCATGGCCTTCACTGTGGCGGCGTCATTGGCGGCCGGCAATGCGGTGGTGATCAAGCCGGCGCCAGCGACCTCGCTCTCGACGCTCGCTTTCATGGAACATTTCAAGGCGCTGCCCGCTGGCCTCGTTTCCTGTGTGACCGGCGGTGTCGAGACCGCAAAGGCATTGATCAACGATGACCGCATCGGCGTCGTCGCTTTCACCGGCTCGGTCGAGGCGGGGCGCGATGTCGCCGCCGCCTGCGGGCGGCTGCTGAAGCCCTGCGTCATCGAGGCCGGCGGGTCGGACCCGATGATCGTCATGGACAGTGCCGATCCGGAGATCGCGGCGGCGGCGGCGGTGACCGGCGCCTTCCATCTCTCCGGGCAGATCTGCACTTCGACCGAGCGTCTTTATGTGCATGAGAAGGTGCATGATGCGTTTGTGAGCGCCATGGTCGAACGCACCAAGGCTTTGCGCATCGGCCCCGGCCTCGGCAATGTCGAGATCGGGCCGCTGGTCTCGGAAGCCGCGCGCGCCAAGGTGATGCGCCTCGTCGACCAGGCGGTGGCGCAGGGCGCCAAAATCGCCTGCGGCGGCCGCGTGCCGTCGGCGCACAACACCGGCTGGTTCTATGAACCCACCATCTTGACCGATGTCACGCCGCAGATGGACCTCATGCAGGCGGAAATGTTCGGGCCGGTGGCGCCCATCATCCGCGTGCGCGATTTCGCGGAAGCCATTCGCCTCGCCAACCAGTCGCGCTTCGGCCTGGGAGCGTCGATCTTCACCGCCGACCTTGAAGAGGCCATGGCGGCGGTGGATGAATTGCAGGCCGGCATGGTCTGGGTCAACAATGTGCTGGGCGACAATGACGCGCTGCCCTTCGGTGGGTGGAAGCTCTCGGGCCTCGGCCGCGCGCTCTCCCGCCTCGGCCTCAACGCCTTCCGGCAGTCGAAGATGGTGATGCTGGATCACAAGGCGGAACTGCAATCCTGGTGGTATCCTTATTCCGATGCGTTCTATGCCGAACGCGGCGGTCGTTGGAATCTGAGCAAAAAATCATGAAGCATCTTTATCATCCGAGCGCTCTCGATCCCGCAACACCGGTCAAGAGCTGGTGGCGGGACTCGAAGACCGATTTCCCGTCCTATCCGGCGCTGGAATCCGAGATCGAGACCGATGTCGCCATCATCGGCGGCGGGCTCACCGGTCTTTCCGCCGCCTATCATCTGCAGCGCGATCATGGGATCGAGGCCGTGGTGCTGGAGCGGGCCGAGATCGGCTGGGGCGCCTCGGGGCGCAATGGCGGTTTCTGCTGCATGGGCTCGTCGAAGATGCCCTGGAGCAAGATGCTGAAGAAATTCGGCCTTGCGGAGACGCAGACCTTCTGGCGCAGCCAGAAGGGATCGGTCGAATTGGTGGCCGAGATCGTGGCGCGCGAAGGGCTCGATATCGACAAGACCGGGACCGGTGAGATATCGCTCGCCCACAAGCCGGACATGGCGGATGCGCTGAAGGAAGAAGCCGAATTCATGGCGAAGACCTTCGGCGCCACCGAAGTTTACATGTCGAAGGAAGAGTTGGTGGCGGGCGGCTTCAATTCGCCGGGGCTTCATGCCGGCGTCGCCAATCCGGTCGGCTTCGGCCTCAACCCGTGGAAATATGTGAACGGGCTTGCGGCCGCGACCGCCAAGACCGGCGCCCGGATCTTTGCCAACAGCGAGGTCATCAACTGGGTGCGCGAGGGGGCGAAGCATGTGCTGACCACGCCGCGCGGCCGGGTGAAGGCGAACAAGGTGCTGATCGCCACGGCGGGCTACACGCCGGAGGATCTTCATGGCGATTTCGGCGGGCGCATCCTGCCGGCCTTGTCGTCGATCGTGGTGACGCGGCCGATGAACCAGAACGAGCTGGGGGCGCAGGGCTGGACCAATACCACGCCGGTCTATGATCTGCGCTACCTGCTCCATTATTTCCGCCTGCTGCCCGATGGCCGATTCATGTTCGGCGGGCGCGGTGGCCTCTCCGCAGCACCCGATGCGCTGGAGCGGCAGCTCGACAATATCGAGGCGGCGTTCCGCGCCTATTACCCCGAATGGAAGCATGTCGACATCACCCATCGCTGGTCGGGCCTGCTGTGCCTGGCGCAGGATCTGGTGCCCCATGTCGGCGCCTGGGACGAGCAGCCCGGCACCTATTTCGCCATGTGCTATCACGGCAATGGTGTCGCCATGGGCACTTGGTCGGGGCGGGCTGCGGCGCGGGTGATGGCGGGTGGACCGGAGGAGCGTCCGGAATTCATGCGCAAGGCGCCGCCCAAATTTCCGTTTCCGGTGCTGCGGCCGCTTTACCTGCGCGGCGCCTATATGACCTATGGCATC
This sequence comes from Rhodospirillaceae bacterium, assembly GCA_016712715.1. Lineage (NCBI taxonomy): Bacteria > Pseudomonadati > Pseudomonadota > Alphaproteobacteria > Rhodospirillales > Rhodospirillaceae > Rhodospirillaceae bacterium. Next base: position 311,750 of record JADJQM010000002.1, on the reverse strand, counting down.
AAGGACGCGCTGAAATAGGCGTGAACCGGTTGGCTTGTCGGCGCGACGAAGTCATGTGATTCTGTCCGGGACGCAATCCAACCATAGGTGATCCATGCGCTTTCTCCTGCTGGCGGCGGCCTTGCTGGCGCCGTCCTTTGCCTTTGCCGAACCATTGGTGCAGGAATCGGCGCCCTCGACCATCTCGGTCGCCAAGGAGGGCGAGAATTTCCGCGTCGTCACCGACAGCCGCCGCTACCAGACCAATCTGCTGCCCTCGGTCGCGGCGAAGAACGCGCTCATCTATCAACTTCTCGAGATCGAGCAGCATGTGAGCGCCGTCGAAGGGCCGATGATCGAACAGGTGATCGACGCAGCGACCGCGAAGGTCACCGCCTATCCGCTCAGCGACAGCGGCAAGGGTGAAGCCGCCTTCACCATCGAGGCCAAGGCCGATGCGGTCGATGCGCTGGGGTCGTTCCTGACGCTCACGCGCTACGGCTGCTGCGTCGAGATGCCGACGCGGGCGATCTATTCCCTGGAAAGCGGCAAATATCTCTTCAATACCACGGCCGACAATACCTATCGGCGATGGGTGTCGATGGGTGCGCAAGGCGGGTTCGAGTTCGAGCGCCTCTTTGCCCATCATGCCCGCATCACCGCTGCCGATGACGAGCTGTTCGGCGACAACAAGAACGGCGCCGTCATCATCAGCTATGCGACCGAGACGGCGCCCTTGCAGCGCCTGATGCTGGTGGCGTCGCAGGACGATATGGACCATGACGCGCCGCTGGAATGGATGGCGCGGCTGGAACTGGTGAACGCGACCTTCCCCAAGGGCACCGACCGCATCTTCGTTGAGAAGAAGGGGAAGCCCGCCGAGCTCTTCACCGACGCGATCCTGCGCCTCACCCTCGATGAGGGGACGATCGTGGAGATTCCGCTGGTTGAAGACCGCCTCGATATCAAGGCTGCGAAACTGCCGAAGGATTACAGCCTCATCGAGATGAAGCTGTAGCGATCAGCGAACGCCTCTAGCGATCGTTGGCTGGACGCGGCATGAGGCAACTCGCGCGCACGGCGCGGTAGCCGCTCTGGATCTGCTTCAGGGGCTTGAAGTACCAGCCGCGCACGCCGATCAGCACAGGCTTCACAAAAACATCATCTCGCTTGGCAATGACATTCATCGCATCGGTCTCGCCTGATTGTTCTGCATCATTGGCTGGCAGCAATAGCGGATCATTTGGGCGCGAAGATGACATCGATATGACGCTTCTGGGCCGCCCGCTGAAAAAATGTGGGCCGGAATGGGGGGAGAAGAGGGTCGCCGACGGGCAGTTTAGGGGGGCAGAGATCGCCCGCCGGCGGGGTGTGGGGTTGGGGACCAGAGGTCCGATCCGGGTACACCCAAGTCATTTCTCAATCGCAAACTCAGGGAAACTCCCGGCGGGGTCACAGGGAGGGGGGTGATCCCGCCGACGCCTATGATATTGGGCCGGTCGCACCGGATTTGCAGTGACGCGGGTCACAAAGCCGCAGCATGGCGGTCGGATTCTGTTAAGTAATTGAAACTGTGTGTAAATTTTGATGAATTGACTCCCCCCACTACCCCCCCCTGAAGGTGGGAGGGAATAGAAGGGAGGGGCTGAGACCGCGGTCTCGCCCTAGTCGATATCGTCGAGCTTGGCCTGGAGGCTCTGCTTGGCGCTGGTCATGGTGAAGACCAGATCGTAATGGCCGAGCTCGCTGGGATCCCAGGCGGCGACGGTGAGGTTGCCGCGCTGCCAGGTATGGACCGGCATGCTGAACGAGATGCCGGGGGCGATCTCGACCTTGTCCTTGACCACCTTGGCGGATCCTAAGCGCTGATTGAGGCCGGCCAGCAGCTTGTAGCCGTCCTTGGCATGCACCGGGCTGAGGCGTGCTGCCACCAGGGCATAGTCGCTGCCGCCGGCATCCGGGGCCGTGCCACCATAGAGGGCATCGCTGAAGCCGGTTTCGTCCATGCTGGCCTCGGTGAAGGTCTCCTCGCCCCCACCACCCGCGGCCACTTCCATGAAGTCGAAGCGCAAGCGGGCCTTCACGCCATTGATCTCGAATTCGACCGGGCGCCACCAGGAGAGATTGGCGGGGTCGGTGGCCACGACGCGGCAGGTGAGGATGCCCACACTTTCATAGCGCGCCTCGTCGCGGGCGACATAGCCCACCATGCGGCTGCGCAGATCCGGATCGTCGCCGCATTTCACCGTGGCGCCCTTGGGCATGCCGGTGAACGGCAGTTTCATGTTCTTGAATTGGGTGAGGCTGGTGCCGAGGCGGTAGCCGAGCGAGCCTTCATCCATGTCGGCCTGGGCCGGGCCGGCTGCGAGCAGGCCCAGCAGTACCAGCGCCGCGGCGCAGGTTTTCCCCGCCACTCTTCGTGTCTTCCACAACATATGAGCGTCCCGTCCCGTGGGGGTGGCGCGCCCGACATTCCACCGGTGAGTCGGAAGCTCGTCTCTTTCCTCCGACTCGGCACGTCACCAACGGGCTCAGAATGCCGACAAATTGCGACAGTTCCGTTGTGAGAAGAACCTCTCAGCTGTGAGATGGCTGTGACGAAATCTCCGATTTTCACGCACAGAGTCAGGCATCTGTGAGAAACGCTCGATATGCGCGCAGAAGCTTAAAATCGGTTAAACTTCATGACTATCTTTTAAGTGTTTTCCGCGGCCTAGAAGGCCTCAGCCGGCATCGCCATCAGCGTGTCGGATCCCGCCATCAGGGTGGTGAACAGCGAATTCGATTCCGGCAGCAGCCGCGCAAAATAGAAGCGCGCGGTCATCACCTTGGCGGCATAGAAGCCGTCGCTGTCCTCGTTCTTCTTGGCAAGCGCGATCTCGACCATGCGGCACCACATGTAACCAAGCGCCACCAAGGCGAAGAGGCGCTGGTAATCGGTGGCGGCGGCACCTGCTTCGTTGGGGTTGGCAAGGCCCGCCTGGGCCAGCCAAGCCGTCGCCTGCTGCAGCTTGGCGAAAGCCTTGGCCAGAGGCAGGACGAATTCCGCCATCTCCGGGTTTTCGCTGGCAAGCTCGATATACTCGCTCACCGGATGGAAGAAGCGACGGGCGAGGCGCCCGGTGCCGGTGGGCAGCTTGCGACCGACCAGGTCCAGGGCCTGGATGCCGTTGGTCCCTTCATAGATCTGGGTGATGCGCGCATCGCGCACCAGCTGCTCCATGCCCCATTCGCGGATATAGCCGTGGCCGCCATAGATCTGCACGCCGAGATTGGCGGCGTTGAACCCATGATCGGTCAGGAACGCCTTCACCACAGGCGTCAGCAGGGCCACGAAATCATCGGCTTCCTGACGCTTCTCCGGGTCCGGGTGATGCAGCGAAACGTCGAGTTCGCGCCCGACCCAATAGGCCAAGGCGCGGCAGCCTTCATTGAGGCTGCGGATGGTGAGCAGCATGCGCCGCACATCGGGATGCACGATGATGGGATCGGCGGGTTTCTCCGGAAACTTGGCGCCGGTCAGCGCCCGCATCTGCAGCCGATCGCGGGCATAGGTGACGGCACCCTGATAGGCGGCCTCGGCGATGCCGAGACCCTGCATGCCAACCGCAAGGCGCGCCGTGTTCATCATGGTGAACATGGCGGACATGCCCTTGTGCGGCTTACCCACCAGCCAGCCTTGTGCGCCGTCGAAATTCATGACGCAGGTGGAGGACGCCTTGATACCCATCTTCTTCTCGATCGAGCCGCACACGACCGGATTGCGGGCGCCGGGCTTGCCATCCTTGTCCGGCAGGAATTTCGGGCAGACGAAAAGCGAGATGCCGCGGATGCCGGCCGGCGCATCGGGGAGACGCGCCAGCACCAGGTGGATGATGTTCTCAGCGAGGTCATGTTCGCCGGCCGAGATGAAGATCTTGGTGCCGTAAAGCTTGTAGGAGCCGTCCGGGTTTGCCTCTGCGCGCGTTTTGCAGAGGCCGAGATCGGTGCCGCAATGGGGTTCGGTCAGGCACATGGTACCGGTCCAGGTGCCGTCGACGAGCTTGGGCAGATAGAGCGCCTTCTGTTCGTCACTGCCATGGGCGTGGATCGCGTTGAATTGCCGTTGGAGAGGCCGGGATACATGCCGAAGGACAGGTTGGCCGAGCAGATCATTTCCTCGACCGCGAAGTTGACCAGCTTTGGCAGGCCCTGCCCGCCATATTCAGGATCGCAGGGCAGGCTGGTCCAGCCGCCTTCGATGAATTTGGCATAGGCTTCCTTGAAGCCCTTGGGCGTGGTGACAGTACCCTTGTCGTAGTGGCAGCCTTCCTCGTCGCCGGAATGATTGAGCGGCTGCAGCTCGTTTTCGCAGAACTTGCCCGCCTCCTCGATGATCGTGGCGACCAGATCCGGCGTCGCCTCGACGAAATCGGGAATCTGCTGCGGCAGGTTTTCGATCTGCAGCAATTCGGTGAGCACGAACTGGATATCGCGCAACGGTGCTTTATAGGCGGGCATGGTTTTCTTCCTCGCGCATCAGTTCCGGAGCGGCTTGCCGGTGGAGAGCATATGCTCCATGCGGGCAAGGGTCGGTCCGGTGTGCAGCAATGTCATGAAGGCCTTCTTCTCGAGCTTCGAGAGCTGGTCTTCGGTGACGAGTTCGGTGATGTCGGTCTTGCCGCCGGAGAGGACCTCAGCCAACGCATCGGAGACTGTCACGTCATGGGGCAGGGCCTTGCCCTGCAACGCGAAGCCTTCGACCGCAAGCTGCAACGCCGTCCGCGCGGTGGGGCCGGGCAGGCGCAGTTCCTGCGGGGTTGGTGCCTGATAGCCGGCCGCCAGCATACTGAGTGCCTTGGCCTTGGCATCGAACAGCAATCGGTCGCGGTTCATGCTGATGCCGTCATGGGGGCGCAGGAAGCGCATCTCCTTGGCCTCCGCCGCGGATTTGGCAACCTTGGCCAAGGAAATGGTCTCGAAGGCCTGGCCGACCGGGGGCATCGGTCCCTTGGGGTCGCGGCCTGATGGCTGGAAGCGGAGCAGCATCTCCTTGCAGCCGCCCCAGCCGGGGATGAGGCCGACGCCGACTTCGACAAGACCCATATATGTTTCGGCATGGGCCTGGATGGAGGCGCAATGGAGCAGCACCTCGCAGCCACCACCCAAGGCCATGCCGGAAGGTGCACCCACCACGGGGAAGGGGGCGAACTTAACGGCCTTGTAGGCCGACTGGCCGGTCGCGATCATGTCATCGATCATCGGCCACATGGCGATGTTGGCGGCAAAGAGGGCGAGGCCGATATTGGCGCCCACGGAGAAATTCTCGGCCTCGTTATGGATGACGAGGGCCTTCATCTTCTTGCCCACATGATCGACCGATTGCTTGACCAGCGCCAGGCTGTCGGGATCAAGCGCGTTCATCTTGCTGTGGAACTCAAGGCAGGCGACACCATCGCCGATATCCCAGAGCGAGGCCGAGCCGTTCTTGATGATGGGCTTTGCGCCGAGCTTCACGTCGGAGAGCAACAGCACGCCCTCAGGCCGGACCAGCTTTGTGTACGTGCCATCTGGTTTCAGATGCTCGATCTGGCCATTGGCGACGCGGTAGAAGCCGCCAGCCTTGGCGGCGACGCCAAGGAAAGGCGGCACCGGCAGTTTCTCGGCGGCGAGCTTGTCGGCAAACCAGGCAGCGCCCATCTGGTCGATCATCTCGAAGGGGCCGCGTTTCCAGTTGTAACCGGTCTTCATGCCCTGATCGACGGAGACCACATCCTCGGCGATCTCCGGCACCAGTGAAGCCGCATAGGAAAGGAGGGACGAGAGCACGCGCCAGGCATATTGCCCGCCCTTGTCCTTGTGATCGACGAGGGTCTTCAAGCCACCCTTGGCGGCATCGGCGGAATCGAGACGCGCGCGATCGCTGGTAGCGTAGGTACCGGTCTTGAGGTTGACCGATTCCTTGACCTTCTTGCCGCCCTCGGTGTTGAGCCGGTAGAAGCCGCCCTTGCCCTTGCGGCCGGTATAGCCGTCGGCAATCATCTTTTCGAGGAGCGGCCAGGGGCGGCGCAGTTTCATATAGGCGTCGTCTGGCTGCAAAAGGCTCGCCATGCTTTTGTCGACATGGGGCATGAGATCGAGGCCGACGAGATCGAGGAGGCCGAACAACCCGGTCTTTGGCGCGCCGATCGGGCGGCCCATGATGGCGTCGGCTTCCTCGACCGTGAGGTCGAGATCGAGAGCCGCGTTGACCGCCGCCTGCATCCAGAAGACGCCGATGCGGTTGCCGACAAAGCCCGGCGTGTCCTTGGCATGGACGATGGTCTTGCCCAGCATCCGGTCGCCGAATTCGCTGATGTCCTTGATGACCTCAGGGCGCGTCTTCGCGCCACCGACAATCTCAAGGAGGCGCATGTAGCGCGGCGGGTTGAAGAAATGGGTGATGCAGAAATCGGATTGCACCGCTTCCGGCATACCCTCGACCAAGGTCTTCAGCGGAATGGTCGAGGTGTTGGAGGAGAGGATCGAGCCCTTCTTCCGCTTGCCCTCGAGCTTGTGATAAAGGCCCTGCTTCAGATCGAGGCGCTCGATGATCGCCTCGACGATCCAGTCGACATCGCCCAGTTGATCGAGATCGTCCTCGATATTGCCGGGGATGATGAGTTTCGCGGCGGCCTTCGACATGAGGGGTGCCGGGTCGGCCTTCTGCAGTTTCTCGATGGCGCCCTTGGCGATCGCTGAACGATCGGCGCCTTCTTTCGGCACGATGTCGAGGAGAAGAACCGGCACGCCGGCATTGGCGATCTGGGCGGCGATGCCGGCCCCCATCACCCCCGCGCCGATGACGCAGGCCTTGTTGATGGCCATCACACCGCCTCCAGGATGGTGGCGATGCCCTGGCCGCCGCCGATGCATTGCGTGGCAAGCGCGAATTTCTTCCCCTCTCGCTTGAGGAGCGAGGCGGCCTTGCCGGTGATACGGGCGCCGGTGGCCCCCAGCGGGTGCCCCAGCGCAATGGCGCCGCCATCGAGATTGACCTTGGCAATGTCGATTTTGAGATCGCGGATGCAGGCCAGCGACTGCGAGGCGAAGGCCTCATTGAGTTCGATGATGTCGATGTCGCCGATGGTGAGGCCGGCGCGCTTCAGCGCCTTCTGCGTCGCCGCCACCGGGCCGATGCCCATGATCTCCGGCGCGCAGCCGGCGACCGACACGGCGCGAATCTTGGCCAGTACCTTCAGCCCATGCGCCTTGGCATAATCGGCCGAGGTGACGAGGGTGAAGGCGGAGCCGTCGGTGAGCGGCGACGATGTGCCGGCTGTGACCGAGCCGTTGGCGTCGAAGGCCGGCTTCAATCCGGCCAGCGCCTCGATGGTGGTGCCGTCGCGGATGGTGCCGTCTTCGCTGACCAGCTCCTTCCCCGCCTGGATGGGGACGATCTCGTCCTTCAATTTGCCGGCGGCGCGCGCGGCACTCGCCTTGTTCTGGCTGGCGACCGCGAATTCTTCCTGCTCGGCCCGGCTGATCTTGTATTTGTTGGCGACGTTCTCGGCGGTGGTGCCCATTGAGATATAGGCGGCGGGCAGCCGGTCGTTGAGCGCCGGGTTCGGCATCGGGTTGAAGCCCAGCATGGGGACGCGGGTCATGCTCTCGACACCACCGCAGAGGAACGCCTCACCGGCGCCAAGGGCGATGGCCCCGGCTGCCATGTGGATGCTCTGCATGGAGGAGCCGCAGAAGCGGTTGATGGTGGCGCCGGCGACCGATTGCGGCAGCTCCGCGATCATCGCGATGAGGCGCGCCACATTGAAGCCCTGCTCGCCTTCGGGGAAGGCGCAGCCCAGCAGCAGATCCTCGATATCCTTTGACTCGACGCCGGTCTTGGTGATGAGCGACTTTACCACGGCGGCAGCCATATCGTCGGGCCGCACCTTGATGAGCGCACCCTTGTTGGCGAAATGGAAGGGTGAGCGCTGATAGCCCACAATGACGGCGTCTTTCATCACATCTTCTCCTTTGCGGCGGCGCGGGCTTTTTCCTCGTCCACCAGATTCTTCTTCAGGATCTTGCCGATGATGCTCTTGGGCAGATCGGCGCGGAATTCATAGAAGCGCGGTTTCTCGATCTTCGAGATGCGTGTGTCGAGGAAGGCGTCGAGGGTTTCCTGGCTGCAGGTCTCGCCATCCTTCAACACGATGTAGGCCTTGATGGTCTGCCCGCGATAGGGATCGTCGATGCCGATGACGGCGCATTCCTTGACCGATTTGTGTTCGTAGATCGCCTCTTCGATGACGCGCGGATAGACCTTGAAACCCGAGGCGTTGATCATCTCCTTCAACCGGTCGGTGATGAAGACGAAACCCTCTTCATCGATATGGCCGACATCGCCGGTATGCAGGCAGCCATCGATGATCACCTCGTCAGTGGCATCTGGGCGCTTCCAGTAACCCAGCATCACCTGGGGGCCACGGAAGCAGATCTCGCCTTTTTCGCCGACCGGCATGCGGGTCTTGCGGTCATCGAGCGAGACGATCTCGCAGGAGGTGAAGGGATAGGGGAGGCCGATCGAGCCGGTCTTGCCGCCGGTATGGACGGGATTGCAACTGCAGACGGGCGAGGCTTCCGAGAGGCCGTAGCCTTCGATGAGGCGGCAGCCGCTTTCCGCTTCGAACTTCTTCCGGATCTCGACGGGCAAGGGTGCGCCGCCCGAAATGGCGAAGACGAGGGAGGAGAGGTCGTAATCCTTGAACTGCGGAAAGTTGAGAAGCGCGTTGAACAAAGTGGGCACGCCGACCAAAGCAGTCGGTCGCTTGCGGTGCACCAGGCGCAGCAGTTTCAACGTGTCGAATTTGGGTTCCAGGATCATGCAGCCGCCCACTGCCAGCGTCCAGTTCATGACGCAGGTCATGGCGAAGGCATGGAACAGCGGCAGCACGCCGATGGTCTTCGCCTGCGGGCTGTCCACGGTATAGAACCAGCGCTTCGACTGGATGGCGTTGATATAGACATTGGCGTGGCTGAGCATGGCGCCCTTGGGGACGCCCGTCGTGCCGCCGGTATATTGCAGCAGGGCCACGGTCTTCGCGGGGTCGATCTCGACCGGCGCATAGGCGCCGTCATTGTGGACCAGATCCTTATAGGCGATGTGGCGGCTGTCGATCTTCATGCGCGCATGGGCGCTGCGCATGACGAAGGGATAAACGAGGTTCTTCGGGAAGGGCAGCTGGTGCGCCATCGGGCAGACGATGACCGATTTCACCCGCGATTTCGCCAGCACGGAATCGAGCTTGGGCAGCAATTGGGTGACGTCGAGGGTCACCATGAAATCGACCTCGGCATCGGCGATCTGGCGCTCGATCTCGGGCTCGGCGTAAAGCGGGTTGAAATTGACCAGGCACGCCCCGGCCTTCAGGGCACCATGATAGAAGATGACGAAATAGGGACAGTTGGGCAGGAACAGCCCTAAGCGCATGCCGGGTTTGAGGCCGATCTGCTGCAGGCCCTTCGCCACCTTGTCGCTCTCGCGCTTGATCTCGGCATAGGTGTAATGCTTGTCGAGGAAGTCGACGCAGTCATTGCCGGGATGCTGGGCCGCCGTGTCGTCGAGCAGCGCATAGACCGGCTTGCCGACGATCGGCGTCGTGCCGTCCACCGCCGGCGGATAGCTGGCCAGCCAGGGTTGTGCCACCCCGTGCGTCGCCGACATGTCGCTCATGACCCTCCTAGCGACCGCAACGCCCAACCATCTCCCCAAGGCACCGGATCAACCCCAGAACTATTAAACGCATTCTCCGCGTATTAAGGCAAAGGAATGGTTAATGACGGAGATGGGGCGCGAAGACGGAAAATTAAGGCAGGAAGGTTGTCTTAAGGGGCGTCGGGGCAGCGATCGGTTTCTTGCCCGGTCAGGTGATGTCCGTCCAGTCCAGCTTCGATGTCTCGGTCATGGCGCTAACCTGGAAATTGGCTCTGTGGGCGGCTTCAGCCCAGGTCGGGATAATCTTCCAGGCCGACGCAGCGGGTGACGCGGCCGCTGCCATCGGCATCGGCCAGCGGCCAGATGCCGGCGCTGGCGGGCAGTTTCACGCCGGACCTGGTCAGCACATGGTGACGGCAATAGACCGGGCGGCGTTCGCCGACGCTGGTCTGGTAGGCGATGCTGAGCACATTGCGCAAGTCTGACGGTTGCTGTTCCAGCTCATCGAGATATTGGTTGGTGAACGGACCGTTGATGCTCGCATTCTGCGATCCGTCGAGGCGATAGCGGACGCGGAAGGGCGCCGTCTCGATCTCGGCAATCAGCAGAAAGGGAAGCAGCGGCTTGATCTCGGCCGGATCGATGGCACTGCGCATGGGCAATCGGCCATCAGCGCATTTTGCCCGCCAATAGGCGTCAAACGCGCTGACGCGCGGCGACGCGGCCTCCTCCAGCGAAATGTCGAGTGCCACCGCGGGATCGGTCATGCTGCCAGCCGGCCGAGCCAGACAGCGCCGGTCACCCCAACCCGAACTGCGTCACCACTTTCGCAAAATCATCGGCGAAATTGCCACCGGAGCGGAGCACCGGGCTGCCCTCGGGCAGGCGCGAGAAGGCGGCGGCGTCGAGTTCCTGGCTGGTCAAGACCGCGCAGGGGATCTTCTCGGTCACTTCCATCGCCTTCAGCGCGCGGATGAGGTCGACGCCGTTCAAACCCTTCATCACTTGGCTTGTGATGACCATGTCGGGACGCAGGCGCAGGGCCATGGTGAGGCCTTCGATCGGGTCATGGACCGAATTGACGCGGAAGCCGCAGGCCATGATCTGCTTCGAGAGGATCTTGGCGATGGACCGGGCCGGCGTCACCAGCAGGATTTCGACATTGCGCACCTCGACATCGCCCGGCGAGAAAGTGCGGCTGACATGGGAGGGGAGGCCGCGCGACACGCACGATCTCGTCCTCGTCGGGCTGGGATTTCCGCTCCAGCATCTCGCCGATCGCATCGTTGAACTCCTGCACATCGCGCTGGGTCTTCTCCGACCATTGCGACATGTCGTTGAGATAGCTCTCAAGGCGCTGGGCGATCAGGCTGATGATGGGAAAACCGAAGGAATTGCCGGTGATGCGCAGGTTATGGGCATGGCCGAGCAGGGCGGAGACATAGGTGTCCTCGGCGCCGGATTCGGCGATCTGGTCGAGGAGCCGGTTCATGTCGGCAAAGCGCGTCGTCGCCTCGTCGTGGAACTCCAGTTCCGCCTTCTGCGTCAGTTCGTCGATATTCGCGCCGGTGACTTTCACGATGCCGCTCTTTCCCTGATTTCCCGTGGCGGCTCAACCGGCCGCAATGCAAGCATGGCCCGCCTTGGCCGAAGCCAGAGCGGGTGCTGCCCAGGATTGTCGCGAGAAAGTTTACAAGTGATGAACGACGCCCAAAGGCGCCGATATTTATTAGGGGAAACTCAGCCGGCTTTTTCCACTGCCACCATGGCGCCGCGCATGGCGATGACCTTGACCTTCGTGCCGGCGTCGAGGTCCGGCCCCTCGCAACGCCAGACCGTGTCGTCGATGCGGATCTGGCCGCGGCCGTTGACGATCGGCTCGGACAGCGTGGCGTTGCGGCCGATCAACTGTTCGCCACGGCGGTTCAGGGTGGAATCGGCACTGGCGGTGGTGAAATGGCCGCGGAACTTGTACCAGCCCAGCACCGAAGCGGCACTCAGCACGGCAAAGACCAGCACCTGGTTCTCCCAGCCCATCATGGGCAGAATCAGGGCCACGATGCCGGTGACCAGGGCGGCGCCACCCAGCCACAGGAAGAAAAAGCCGGGGGTGAGGATTTCAATCCCCGCCAGCGCCGCCGCCAGTATCATCCAGTGCCAGAATTCGAGGTCAAAAAAGGTGATGCCGATATCGCTCATGGCGAATGCTCTTACGATTGGTTGGTGGGCACGCTGCTGCGACGGGGTGCCGCGGCGGCCTGGTCGCTCAAGGCACTCTTGGCCAGTTCCGCGATGCCGCCCAGGGCGCCGATCACGTTGCTGGCTTCGAGCGGCATCAGGATGACCTTCTGGTTGGGGGCGGAGGCGATCGCCTGCAGCGCCTCGGTGTATTTGAGGCCGAGGAAGTAGTTGATCGCCTGGATGTCGCCCTTGCTGATCGCGGTCGAGACCATGTCGGTGGCCTTGGCTTCAGCCTCGGCCTCGCGCTCGCGGGCCTCGGCCGCGCGGAAGGCCGCCTCCCGCTCGCCCTCGGCCTTGAGGATGTTGGAGATCTTCTGGCCCTCGGCTTTCAGAATGGCGGCCTGGCGCAGGCCTTCGGCTTCAAGGATCGAGGCGCGCTTGTCGCGCTCGGCCTTCATCTGCCGGCCCATGCTGTCGACCAGGTCGCGCGGCGGCGCGATGTCCTTGATCTCGATGCGCGTCACCTTGATGCCCCAGGGCTGGGTCGCATCATCGACGACATGCAGCAGCTGCGCGTTGATCTTGTCGCGCAGCGACAGCAGCTCATCGAGGTCCATGCCGCCCATCACGGTGCGGATATTGGTCATGGTGAGGTTGAGCACGGCGTTTTCGAGATCATTCACTTCATAGGCGGATTTCGCAGCATCGAGCACCTGGTAGAAGACGACGCCGTCGACACTCACCATGGCGTTGTCCTTGGTGATGACTTCCTGCGTCGGCACGTCGAGCACCGATTCCATCATGTTGATGCGCGCACCCACCCGATCGACGAAGGGGATGATGAAGTTGAGGCCGGGGCGCAGCGTGTGGGTGTAGCGGCCGAAGCGCTCGATGGTCCATTCGCGGCCCTGCGGCACCGATTTGATGCCCATGAAGACCAGCAGGATGGCAACGACCAGCACGACGACGACGAAGATTGCGAAACTGCTCAGCATGATGCTTCCCCCCAAAGCCGGTTGATGGTTGCGCGCGGCTGATCCGAACCGCACGCCTGCAACCATTTGTCACAGGAATGTAGGGGACTTGCGCGGCGATTCAAGTGAAACCGGTGACCTTGGCATTAAGCCTTTGCGTCAAGGACGGGATTTGCCACCAATGCGGTGACCACTTCCGGCTCTTCGAGGCCCACCTTCTCGATATCGTCGACCTTCTTCACCACCTTGTCGGTGGTGATGCGGATCTGGCGGACGGATTCGACGGCGCCGTCGAAATGCTTCTGCAGCTTCTCCGCCCGCTCGTCGAGGCGCTCGATATCCTTGCCGAGCTCGACCACCTTGGCCTGGATGACATGGGCCTGTTCGCGCATGCGCACATCCTTCAAGACCGCGCGCATGGTGGTGAGCGTCGCCATCAAGGTGGTGGGCGAGACGATCCAGACGCGCAAGCGCCCGGCTTCCTCGACCAGATTGGGAAAGTTCGCATGCACCTCGGCATAGACCGCTTCCGAGGGCACGAACATGAGCGCCGAATCCGCCGTCTCGCCGGGCACGATGTATTTCTCGGCGATGGCCTTCACATGGAGGCGGATGGCAGCGGAGAATTCACGCCGTGCCAGCACGGTCGCGGCATCATCCTGGGCATCGCGGATGGAGCGGTAGGATTCCAGCGGGAATTTGGAATCGATGCCGATCGGCCCCGGCGGATTGGGCAGTTTCAACAGGCAATCGACACGCTTGCCGCCGGTGAGCGTCGCCTGGAACTCGTAATTGACCGGCGCCATCACGGTGCGGACGATGTCGGCCAACTGCACCTCGCCGAAGGCACCGCGCGCCTGCTTGTTGGAAAGGATGTCCTGCAGGCTCACCATGCGGGTCGAGAGCTCGGCGATGTTCTTCTGCGCGGCGTCGATGACCGCCAGGCGCTCCTTGAGTTCGCCCAGCGATTGCCCGGCCTCGGTCGCCGACAGTGCCAGGCGCTCCTGCACCCGGTCGGCAAGCTGTGCCAGGCGCTGCTCCAGCCGCTGGTCGAGGGCGGATTGGGCGGCCACCTGGTTGGCGGAGAGGGATTGCAGCTGGCCGGCAAGCTGGTCGAGCCGGGGATCCAGCGCCGGAACGGGCGCCGGCCCCCTGGCGCGCCAGACCAGGACCAGCACCGCCACCAGCAAAAGAGCGATGAGACCGAGGAGCGCCAGCAGGATTGGGCTCAATTCCATGACGAATTCCTTGAATTTGGGCCCCGGCAGGCCCCCGGCAGCCGAATCGGGGCAGACAGAAGCCCCTCCTTGCTTGACGATAGCCTGCGGAATCCATAGGTAAAGCCGAAAGCGCGGCGACCATTTCCCCTCACCCCAACCCCTCTCCCCGCAAGGGCGGGGCGAGGGGCTTAAGAAACGAGCGCGTTGGAAACTCCCTCGCCCCGCTTGCGGGGAGAGGGTTGGGGTGAGGGGCCTTCGTGCCGATTGCTCTGACTTTGACCGTCGATGGAAAGATCATGGCCCAGTTACCGATCCTCGTTGCGCCGGACCCGCGGCTCGCCAAGAAATCCCTGCCGGTGGCGGAGGTGGATGCCGAGATCCGTCAGCTGATGGACGACATGCTGGAGACCATGTATGTGGCGCCGGGCATCGGTCTCGCTGCTCCGCAGGTCGGTGTGCTCAAACGCGTCATCGTGCTCGACCTGGCCGGCGATGATGAAGCGCCGGCACCACTCAAGATGGCCAATCCGGAGATCGTCTGGGTGTCCGACGACGATGCCGAATACAATGAAGGCTGTCTCTCGGTCCCGGAGCATTACGCCGATGTGGTGCGGCCGGCCTCCTGTGTCGTCAAATATCTCGACGAGAACAATGTGCAGCGCGAGATCACGGCCGAAGGACTGCTCTCGACCTGCGTGCAGCACGAGATCGACCATCTCGACGGCGTGCTGTTCATCGATCATCTGACCTCGCTCAAGCGCAACATCATCCTCCGCAAGCTGGTGAAGGCCAAGAAGGCGGGCGCCGGCGGCGTCCCGGCCTGACGACCACCATCAACCCCATGCGCATCATCTTCATGGGCACGCCGGATTTTGCCGCCGCGGCGCTGTCGGCGCTGATCCAGGCTGGGCATGAGGTGGCGGCCGTCTACAGCCAGCCGCCGCGCCCCGCCGGCCGTGGCCAGGATCTGCGGAAATCGCCGGTGCAGTTGCTGGCGGAAAGCCATGGTCTCCTGGTCCGCCATCCCGTCTCGCTGAAATCAACCGAAGCGCAGGCGGAATTTGCTGCCCTCAAGGCGGATATCGCGGTGGTGGCGGCCTATGGCCTCCTCCTGCCGCAGGCTGTGCTGGCGGCACCGCGCCGGGGCTGTCTCAACATCCATGCTTCGCTCCTGCCGCGCTGGCGGGGTGCTGCCCCCATCCAGCGCGCGATCCTGGCCGGCGATGCGGAGACCGGCATCACCATCATGGCGATGGATGCGGGGCTCGATACGGGCGCCATGCTGACGTGGGAGAAGCTGCCGATCGTGCCCAAGATGAATGCCGGCGAGCTCCATGATGCGCTGGCAGCACTGGGGGCTCGGCTCATCGTCGAGACATTGGCGGCACCACTGCCGCCCGCGGTGCCGCAGCCGAGTGAGGGTGTGACTTACGCCGCCAAAATCTCGCCCGCCGAGGCACAGATCGACTGGTCCAAGGATGCAGCACAACTCGAACGCCAGATCCGCGCCTTCGCGCCGGTACCGGGCGCCTGGTGCCTGATGCCGGACGGCGCGCGGCTGAAGCTGCTGGCGGCCGATGTGGTGAGCGGTGGGGGCGCACCCGGTACGGCGCTCGACGATGCGCTGACGATCGCCTGCGGCCGGCAAGCCCTGCGCCTCACCTTGCTGCAGAAGGCCGGCAAGAAACCCATGGCGGGTGCCGATTTCCTGCGCGGGCAGAAGCTCGCGCGCGGGTCGGTGCTGTCATGACGCGCTATCGCCTGACGCTGGAATATGACGGCGGGCCGTTCGTCGGCTGGCAGCGGCAGGAGAACGGGCTCTCGGTCCAGCAGGCCCTCGAAGACGCCGTGCGCGCGACGGTGCAGGAAGATGTCCTCGTCTATGGCGCGGGGCGCACCGATGCCGGGGTCCATGCCCTGGGCGAGGTCGCCCATGTCGGCATCGCCAAGGACATCGATCCGCAACGCCTGATGGCCGCCATCAATTTCCATGTCCGGCCGCACCCGGTTTCGGTGATCGAATGCAGCATCGCGGTGGGCGATTTCCATGCGCGCTTTTCGGCCATCGGCCGCGCCTATCTCTACCGCATCGTCAACCGCCGCGCGCCGCTCGCCATCGACCGGGGACATGCCTGGCTGGTGAGCGTGCCGCTCGACAGCGATGCGATGCATGAGGCCGCCCAGCGCCTCGTCGGCCGCCATGATTTCACGACCTTCCGCGCCTCGCTCTGCCAGGCCAAATCGCCGGTGAAATCGCTGGAACGCCTCGACGTGATGCGCCAGGGCGAGGAGATCCAGATCGTCGCCGAGGCGCGCTCCTTCCTGCATCACCAGGTGCGCAACATGGTTGGGACCCTGCGCCTGGTGGGCGAGGGGAAATGGTCGGGCGATGACGTGACGCGCGCGCTTGAGGCCCGCGACCGCAAGGAAGGTGGCCCGACGGCACCACCCGACGGTCTCTATCTCACGCGGGTGGTTTACTAGGCGGGCGCCTCAGCCGACCTTTGCCTGCACGGCCGAGACGGTTTCGGCGCGGGCGGTGGCCATGAAGCGGCCGGCCTTGAGATTGTCGACCCAGTCATGGGCGATCAGGCGGGCTTCCACCGCGGTGAAGGTGGTGGGGTCGAGGCAATGCTCGAGCCAGAGGCCATCCAGCAATGCCGTGAAGGCCAGGGCCGCGAGGCGCGCATCGAGATCGAGGCGGCGTTCCTCGGCGATGCCGCTGATATACCAACTCGCATCGACGAAGGCGCGAAGCTGCCCCTCCGGTGAATTGGGTGCGGCACTCAAGGCCGCGCGCAATGCCTTCTCCACTTCCTTGCCGGTCCAGCGATAGGTCTCGGCGATGAGGTCGTGCATGCCGGCGAAATGATGGCGCACGAGGCCCGGCGAGACGCCGGCTTCGGCCGCCACCACGCGGACCGTCGTCCCATCGAGACCATGTCGTGCCAGGCTGCGGGCCGTGGCCTCGATCAACTGACGTCGCCGAGACTCAGGTAAGTCTCCAGGTAAATTTAGGTTCCTTATCGGCCACGTGCTTTTTCCCCAGCTGATACTGAACCAATAGTAATACGCTCTGGCTCCAGGGCGGAACCAATTTTGGCTCCATCAGCAGATTCTTCTTGAGTATTATACATTCGTACAATAGTAATCCCGCCAGCACGTCCTGTGGAGAGCAAAATGACCCATATCACCCATGCCGCCAGCGTCCGCGACGGGATCGAGATCGCCTTCGGGGGCGGTGCCAATCCTGTCGCTGCGGGGACCACCCATACCTTCACGTTCGCCTGGCTGCGCGACCATTGCGCCTGCGCCGAATGCCGGCATCCGGACACGCAGCAGCGCCTGCTCGACACCTTCGCCCTGCCCAAGGATCTCGCCGTCACGGCGCTGGAACTGGGGGCGGGCGGCAGGACGCTCAGCCTCGTCTGGCCCGATGGCCATCAGAGCCACTTCGCCGCGGCGGATCTCACGGAGAGCCTGCTGCCGGTCGGCCTCCTCACCTCGGAGATCAGAAGCTGGAACGAGGCCGAGATCGCGGCCGATTTCCCGCAGGTGACCTATGAGGCCCTGATGGGCGACGATGCGGTGCTGGAGAGCTATCTCGAGAAGATCGAGCGCCATGGCTTCTGCTTCGTCGAGGAAACGCCGGCGACACCCGAGGCCACCAAGGCGGTCGCCAACCGCATCGCCTATATCCGCAAGACCATCTTCGGCTCCTATTGGGATTTCACCGCCAATATGGAGCACAAGGACACGGCCTATACGTCGCTCGCGATCGGGCCGCATACCGACGGCACCTACAGCTTCGATGCGCCGGGCTACCAGATGTTCCATTGCTTAGGGGTCGATTGCGTGGGCGGCGAGAATGTCTTCGTCGACGGTTTCCGCATCGCCGAGATCATGAAGCGGGACACGCCCGACCTCTACCGCATCCTCACCGAAGTGGATGTGCCCGGCCAGTATATCGACCATGAGAAGGGCATTCATCTGATGGCGCGGCGGCCCTTGCTGCGCCTCGATTCGACCGGCCGCCTTGCGCAGGTGAGCTTCAACAATCACGACCGCGCGCCCTTTGCCCTGGAGCCCACCCGGATGGCGAAGTTCCAGGCGGCCTATGCCGCCTTCGCAGCCCATGCCAATGACCGCGGGCTGCAATATCGCCGCCGCCTGCTGCCGGGCTCGGTGGTGCTGTTCGACAATTGGCGCCTGCTCCATGCGCGCGACGCCTATAGCGGCTATCGGCGCCTGGCCGGCGCCTATCTCAACAAGGAAGATGTCGAGAGCCGGCTCCGCGTGCTGCGCCTGAAGAAATCGCAGGCGGCGTAGTCCCGGAACGATTCCTCCCCCCATCAAGGGGGGAGGTAGGAGGGGGCGGAAGCGACGGGAGCTTCTTTCACCCTGCGCTCGGCTTCTGCGTCTTTCCGCGCACGCCGACGCGCTTCTGGCCCTGTGACGCTGCGCCACCCTCCGCGGCGGGTGTCCTAGGCGTTGAGGGCGATGTCGGTATCGACGGCGAGGTGGGCTGTCGCACCCCCGACGGCCATGGAATAGTGATGATAGATGTTGCCGCTATCGGCGATCGTGCCCTCATAGGTCCAGCCCGAGGTGCCCTGGACGCGGTCGGTGGCGCCGCCATCGATGAAGAGGAAATCGTTGCCCGAGATGTCGATGACGTCCTGGGCGCTGAGGCCGATCGTGTTGTTGTGATCGCCGAGATCGATACGCTCGATGCTGTGGAGATGATCCCCGGCATCGTTGAGGTACAGGAAGCTCTGGTCGAACACGACGGTATCAAGGCCGTCACCGCCATCGATCTCGTCCTCGACTGAAAACGTCGCCGCCCGGGCATGGATGATGTCGGAGCCACCGTCGCCGAACAGCAGATCGTGCCCCTCGCCACCGAAGATCTGGTCGCCGTCGTCGCCACCATGGATGACATCCTCGCCCATGTCGCCCATCAGGATATCGGCGCCGGAATCGCCGAAGAGCTTGTCGTCGTTCTCGCCGCCGTCGATATAGTCGTCGCCGGTGCCGCCATAGATCGTGTCATTGGCGCGGTCGCCGAACAGAGAGTCGCGATCGTCGCCACCGAAGATCAGATCGCTGCCAAACCCGCCGTGGATGTTATCCGTTCCGCTTTCGCCGAAGAGGGTATCGTTCCCTTCGCCACCATAGATGTTGTCGGCGCCACGGCCGCCGAGCGCAGTCATATTGCCCTCGCGGGTCGCGCCGATGATGTCGTCGCCATCGCCGCCATCGATGAGATCGTTGCCACCACCGCTATAGAGTCGGTCGTTGCCGCCATTGCCGAAGATCTGGTCGTTGCCGCGACCGCCGGTCAGAAGGTCGTCGCCCTCGCCGCCACGCAGATAGAGGCTGGGGGCATAGGGGATGACGGCGGGGTCGATGCTGGGGAGCTGGACTTTGGGGGTGGTCCCGATGATCCTGAACATGACGTGTTCCTTCCATTTCGGTGTGAATGTGAAGGTCTGTCGTCGCCAGGACTGGCGTGGTTAGATCGGTTGTGGTGGCATCGCCCGCTGCGTGATGGCGGTCACAGCGGCTTTTTCGGCAAAGCGCGGAACTGCGCCGCCAATGCCGACAATTTTACGGATGCCTCTCGGGCCACTTTGCGAGAGTTCACCGATGCCGGTGTGAGCCCGCTACCCGGCACTCAGCTCCAGCCAGGTTTCCTCGGCTTCGGCCAGCTTCTTTTTCACCTCGGCATGCTTGGTCTGCCAGGTGGCCAGCGTCGCCGTGCCGCCATTGTTGTAGAGCGACGGGTCGTTGAGCTTGGTCTCGATGATGTCGAGGGCCTGCGTCAGCTTGGCGATGGCGGTCTCGGCGCCCGAGAGGGCTTTCTTGCGCTCGGGCGAGAGCGCAACCTTCTTCGCGTTCGCAGGAGAAACCTGCTGGGGCTTCGGCGCCGATTTCACCGGGGCAGTGGCATGGGCGCTCGCCGCCTTGGGGGCCGAGGGTTTTTCGGGCAGGCTGCCGCGCTTTTCGCTGCGGGTCTTCTCGCGGCGCTCGCTGATGATCTGGCGGCGGTAATCATCCATGTCGCCGTCGAAGGTCTTCACGGCACCATCCTTCACCAGCCACAGCCGGTCGGCGGTGAGCTCGATCAAGTTGGGATCGTGGCTGATGATGATGACGGCGCCTTCGAACTCGTTGATCGCCTCGACCAGCGCCTGGCGGCTGTAGATGTCGAGATGGTTCGAGGGTTCGTCGAGCAGCAGGATGTTGGGCGCCTGGCGGCTCATGAGCGCCAGCAACAGGCGCGCCTTCTCGCCACCCGAGAGGCGCGAGACCTTGGTATTGGCCTGATCCTGGCCGATGCCGAAGCGCCCCAAATGGGCGCGGCGCTTGTCGGGCAGCAGATCCGGGGCGGCACGGGCCATCACCTCGATCGGCGTCGCCTCGACATCCAGTTCATCGGTCTGGTGCTGGGCGAAGTAGCCGACGCGCAGCTTTGATGATTTGCGCATGTCGCCCGACATGGGTGCCAATTTGCCGGCGAGCAGCTTGATGAAGGTCGATTTGCCGTTACCGTTCGAGCCCAAGAGCGCGATGCGGTCATCTGGATCGAGGCGGAGATCGAGGTTCTTCAGGATGGGCTTGCCCGGCTCGTAGCCGACCGAGACATGATCGATGGTGATGAGCGGTGGTGCCAGGGCTTCCGGCTGCGGGAAGGAGATATTGATGCCCTTCTCGTCGGCGACCAGCGCGATCGGTTGCAGCTTGGCGATCATCTTCAGGCGCGACTGCGCCTGCCTGGCTTTTGAGGCCTTGTAGCGGAAGCGATCGACGAAGGCCTGCATATGCTTGCGCTGGGCGTCGACCTTTGACGCCATGGCCATGTCCTGCTCCATGCGCAAACGTCGCATGCTCTCGAAATCATCATAGCCGCCGGCATAGGAGATCATGCCACCGCGCGACAGATGGATGATGCGGTTGACCACCTTATTGAGGAGATCGCGATCATGGCTCACCAGCAGGATCGTGCCTGGATAGTTCTTGAGATAGCTTTCCAGCCACAGGGTTGCTTCGAGATCGAGATGGTTGGTGGGCTCGTCGAGCAGCATGAGATCGGGCGCCGAGAAGAGCTGGGCGGCCAGCGCCACACGCATCTGCCAGCCGCCGGAGAAATCGCTCAACGGGCGTTGCTGTGCGGCGGCATCGAAGCCCAGGCCGGCCAGGATTTCGGCCGCGCGCGATTCGGCGCTATGGGCCTGGATGTCGACCAGGCGGCCATGGATTTCGGCGATGCGGTTGGGGTCGGTGGCATGCTCGGCCTCGGCCAGCAGGGACATGCGCTCGGTGTCGGCCGCCAGCACGCAATTCAACAGGCTGCGGCCCTGCTCCTTCATTTCCTGCTCGAGCCGGCCGATGCGCCAGTTGCGTGGCACGTCGATGGTGCCTGAATCCATATGGAGATCGCCGGAGATCAATTTCAGCAAAGTCGACTTGCCGGCGCCGTTGCGCCCGACCAATCCGGCATGGTGTCCGGCCGAGACGGAGACGCTGGCATTGGCCAGGATCTCGCGGCCGGCGATGCGATAGGTCAGGTTGGAAATGGTTAACATATTGTTCTAGCTACTTTTTCAAACGACGCAGGGCAGTGAATCCAGAGAATGCCGGGGTTCAGTTGTGCAGTGCGGCTGAGTTGTATATAAGCCAGCCCGAATTCCGCCAAGGGGCAGCGCGCATTTCGTCTGCGCCCATCAAACCTGACAACGAGGACAATCATGGCCATCGAACGTACTTTCTCGATCATCAAGCCGGACGCCACCCGCCGCAACCTCACGGGCAAGATCAACGCCAAGTTCGAGGAAGCCGGTCTCAGGATCGTGGCCCAGCGCCGCATCCAGATGTCGGAAGCCCAGGCCAAGAAATTCTACGAAGTCCATGCCGCCCGCCCGTTCTATGGCGATCTGGTGAAGTTCATGACCTCCGGCCCGGTTGTCGTCCAGGTGCTGGAAGGCGAAGGCGCCGTCCTGAAGAACCGCGACATCATGGGCGCAACCAATCCGGCCAATGCTGCCCCGGGCACGATCCGCAAGGAATTCGCTGAATCGATCGAGGCCAATTCGGTCCATGGCTCGGACAGCCCCGAGAACGCCGCCATCGAGATCGCCTACTTCTTCGCCGGCACCGATATCGTCGGCTGACGTTTGGTTAATGCAAAAGAAAACGGCGCCGCGAGCGATTGCGGCGCCGTTTTTCTGTTTGGACCTGAATGGCGTCAGCCGCGGCTGGCACCCCAGACAACGGCGCCAAAGCCCAGCACGACGGCGATGGCCGAGGGCACGCCGAGGCCCCAGGACGGGCCATAGACGGCATGGAGTGCCGTGATCAGCGCGAGCAATACGGCATAGATCGTGCCCCAGAAGAGCAGGCGGCCGAGACCGTTCCAGGTCTTCTGGCGGTTGGCGAGAATCTGGTCGTTGAGCGACCCGGTCGGATTGGCCATGGCGTGATCTCCAGCAAGGCGGTTGGTCATATTGGGTCCTTTTTACCGCGTCGGCGGGGTGAGGGCAATCGGGCGGTAGAGCCTTGGTCACTGCATGGGCGGGATGATCTG
Source organism: Rhodospirillaceae bacterium (assembly GCA_016712715.1). NCBI lineage: Bacteria > Pseudomonadati > Pseudomonadota > Alphaproteobacteria > Rhodospirillales > Rhodospirillaceae > Rhodospirillaceae bacterium. Next base: position 289,133 of record JADJQM010000002.1, on the reverse strand, counting down.
CATGGGTTCGGTGTCCATCGGCTGCGGCTTGGTGGGGTCCGGCGGGGCCGTGGTGGCGGGGGCCGTGGTGGTGGTGGCCGGGGTCACGGGTGCCGGTGCCGCCGGGCTGGTGATGGTGGGAACCCCGATCACCGGCGCCTCGATCACGGGTGCCTCGGGTTCCGGGATGTCCGGCATCTGCGGCAGATCGATGGTGCCGGGCAGGCTGGGCTTGGCGATGGGGTCCGGCACCGGCTGGCCGGCCTCGGCGATGAGAAACTGTTCCGGGCAGCGATGGCGGAGCGTTGTCCCGGTCTCCTGCCAGAAGCTTTCGGGGCCGAGCGGGCGCATGGTGCCCTGCTGGCGCAGCTTGATGCGGATTTCGGTCAGGACCGATTGGTTGCGCTTTTCCGACCGTCCGCAGACGATCTGCAGGGAGGCGGCACTCGCCTCGCCATATTGCTCCATGAAGGCATTGACCAGGGTGTCGAGCTTGACGCGGCTGCCGATGCCGCCGGCGATGGTGATGTTGAGCAGCGATTGCCGCGCTTCCAGGGCACGCGACACGGCGCGGTCGAAATAGCGTTCTTGGGACAGCATCGAACAGCTGCCATAGCTGGCCCAGAAGCGCCGCTCGGCGCATTGCGCCACGCTTGGCATCACCTCGGCCAGCGTCCGCGCCAGCTCCTCGCTCAGATTGACCGGTGGCAGGTGGCAGGATTTGGTCGCCAGCGTGTCGACCTCGCCCTCGAAGAGCGGGGTCGAGAAGGCGCCGGTCATCGGGTCGCAATCGCGCATCGGCACGGAATTGGCGCGCGGATCCGGGCGCAGGCCGATGAGGGTGAGGTTGCGCCCGGCCGGATCCTTCAAGGTGAGATCGGCACAGAGCGGCAGTTCCGGCTTCACCAGGCATTGGCCGGGCAGCCAGGCCATGATGAGCGTGTAGTGATCGAGGGTCTGGGCGGGGGCCGGGGTACAGAACGCGAAGGTCGCAGCCAGGCCGAGCGCCATCGCGAAGATGGATCGGCCGAAGTTCTTCATGCGCCGAGTGGATTGTAGAGAACGCCACCGGCGAAAGCCGCGTCCTCGACGATGGCGCGTTCGTTCTCGACCCGCACCTTGCCCTCGGCGATGAGGCGGAGCGCCTGCGGGAACAGGCGATGCTCGGCGGCGAGCACACGGGCGCCTAAGCTGTTCTCGTCATCCTCGGGCCGCACCGGCACCACGGCCTGGGCGAGGATCGGGCCGCTATCCATGTCTGGCCGCACGAAATGCACGGTACAGCCATGGAAACGCACGCCCGCCTCCAGCGCGCGGGCATGGGTGTTGAGGCCCTTGAAGGAGGGCAGCAAAGCGGGGTGGATGTTGACCAGCCTGTCATGCCAGCCGGCGATGAAATCATCGGTAAGGAGGCGCAGGAAACCCGCCAGCACCACCAGCTCGGCGCCGGAAGCACGGATCGCCGCGTCCATCGCCTGATCAAAGCTGGCGCGGTCGGCGAAACCCTTGTGATCGATGGTGAGGGTCGGGATGCCGGCCTTTTCCGCCCGCGTCAGGCCGAAGGCGCCCGGCCGGTTGGAAAGCACCAGCACGATCTCGATCGGGCTGCCGGCGATGGCGGGGCCGAAGCAATCGATGAGCGCCTGCAGATTGCTGCCGCGGCCGGAGATGAGGATGGCGATTTTCAGCTTCGGCCGCGACATCTGGGCCACTTACCAGTGACCGGTGTTGCGGACCTCGCAGCCGGGGGCGCCGGCCGCGCGCGGACCGATGCGGCCGATCTCGTTCACCGTTTCGCCGGCATCGCGCAGGGTCTTGGCGATGTGCGCCGCGTCGTCGCGCGCCACCACCAGAATCATGCCGATGCCGCAATTGAAGGTGCGCGCCATTTCCTGCGCATCCGTGCCGGCCACTTTCCGCAACCAGGCAAAGACCGGCGGCAGGGTCCAGGTCGAGGCGTCGATGCTGCAGGCGAGATCCTTGGGCAGCACGCGCGGGATGTTTTCGAGGAGGCCGCCGCCGGTGATGTGGGCCACGGCTTTGACGCCACCCAGCTTCGAGCTCTCGGCGCGGATCGCGGCAAGGCATGAGCGGACATAGATCCTGGTCGGCGTGAGCAGGGCCGCGCCCAGGGTCTGGCCCTTGGCAAAGGGCGCTTCGGCATCGTAGCCGAGGCCGCTCTTCTCGACGATCTTGCGCACCAGGGAATAGCCGTTGGAATGCACCCCCGACGAACCCAACCCCAGAACGATATCGCCATCGGCGACGTTGAGGCCGGTGATGGCGGCTTCGCGCTCCACGGCACCTACCGAGAAACCGGCGAGGTCGTAATCGCCCTTGGCATACATGCCGGGCATTTCCGCGGTCTCGCCGCCGATGAGCGCACAGCCGGCCTGTTTGCAGCCGTCGGCGATGCCGGCGATGATCGCGGTCGCGGTCGCCACGTCGAGCTTGCCGGTCGCAAAGTAGTCGAGGAAGAACAGGGGCTCGGCGCCCTGGACGACGAGGTCGTTGACGCACATGGCGACAAGGTCGATGCCGATCGTGCCGTGCCGCCCGGCTTCGATCGCGATCTTCAGCTTGGTGCCGACGCCGTCGGTGGTGGCGACCAGGATGGGGTCGCGGAAGCCGGCGCGCCTGGGATCGAAGAAGGCGCCGAATCCGCCCAGACCCGCATCGGCCCCGGCGCGCGCCGTGGCTTTTGCCAATGGTTTGATCGCCTCGACCAGGGCATTGCCGGCATCGATATCGACCCCGGCATCGCGATAGGTGATGCCATTGCCCATGGTAATTACTTAAGTCCTTATTCTTGTTGGCGTCGCGGTCGCCGATGCGGGGTGTTTTTACGCCGCTTCTGGCTTCCTTGGACACAGATTTGCTATAAGCTCGGTCCGGACAATACGCATTTCAGGGTGGTTTGCAATGGCCCCAAAGGGCTTCTCCCCAGGCGCTCTCCTGCCTGGCAGGTTTCACAGGATTGTGGCTTTCGCGCTGTTGCTGGCAGGTCTTTCCCTGCCCGTACCGGCCGTGGCGCAGAGCGTTTATGTCGCCAGCGGCGTGCCCGTGGACGTGACCGGCGATGCCGCCACCCTGCGCGACCAGGCGGTCTTGATGGCGCAGCGCGAGGCGTTGAAGAAAATCCTGGCGGAGATCGCCCCGGCCGACCAGGTGGCCGGCCTCGTCCTGCCCGGCGACGATGTCATCGGTGGCTGGGTCGCCGATGTCGAGATCGAAGAAGAGAAGATGGCGGCGACGCATTATATCGGCCGCTATACGGTGCGCTTCCAGGCGGCCCCCATCCAGGAGTTCCTGGGCGCGGAGGGTGTCGCCTTCGCCGAGACGCGGTCGAAGCAGATGCTGCTCATTCCCGTCTTTACCGACGAGACCGGCAATACCGGCCTGTGGGGACCCACCAATCAATGGCTGGCTGCCTGGACGACGCGCCCACCCAGCAATGCGCTGGTGCCGATCGTGGTGCCGCGCGGCGATCTTGACGACCAGAACACGCTCTCGGCCACCGAGGCCCTGGGCGGCAACGAACCCAAGCTCGACTTCATGGGCGAGCGCTACCAGGCCGGCGACGTGGTGGTGGCGGAAGCGCGCATGGGCCCGGCCGGCGCCGATGGCAGGCGCAGCCTGGCGCTCGACGTCGCCCGCTACGGCATCGACGGGACCGAACGTTTCCAGGAGACGCTGAGTGGCGACGCCGCCGATCCCGACGGGCTGATGGCGCAGGGTGTGGCGACCGTGCAGGCGATGCTGGAAGGGGCGTGGAAGAGCGCCAATCTGGTCGACCCCAACAAGCGCGCGCAGTTGTCGGTGCATGTGCCCCTGGCCGGGATCGAGCAATGGGTGGCGATCAAGCGGCGTCTGGGTCAGGTCAGCCTGGTCAAGGGCGTCAACCTCAAGCAATTGGCCAAGGACGGGGCGGAACTGGAAATCTCCTATGCCGGCGACGAGGCGCAGTTCATCCGGGCGCTCTCCCAGGCCGATCTCATGATGGTGCCGAGCGGCGAAGGCATGGCGACCTTGACGCTTGGGGCCAGCAGCACCGCAACGCCGACGCCGTGAGGAGCTTGCCTCTTCCCTTAGCCCCTCTCCCCTTGCGGGAGAGGGGTTGGGGTGAGGGGGATGGAACGACGAGACTGAATGATAGACCCCCTCACCCTACCCTCTCCCGCGAGGGGAGAGGGTCTTAAGAGGGCCGTTCTTAAACGAGTACCATGACCGAGAATCGCGACATCAAGATCGAGGTGGATGAGGTGGTGGCACCGCGCATGCGGCGCTGGCCGAGTTATCTCGCCGCCCTCATCGTCTTCCTGATCCTGGTCTATCTGCTCCGGACCGTGCTGCTGCCTTTCGTGGCCGGCATGGGGGTTGCCTATTTCCTCGATCCGGTCTGCGACCGGCTGGAGAAAATGGGGCTGTTCGCGCATCCTTGCCACCACGCTGGTCACCATCGCCTTCGTGCTGATCGTGGTGCTGGGCTTCCTGCTGGTGGTGCCGCTGCTGATCGACCAGACGAGCGCCTTCATCACCAGCCTGCCGGAACTGGTCGAGCGCGCGCATCAGCGCCTGCTGCCGCTATATGAAAGCCTGCGGGTGCGATTCGATCTGCCGGCGGTGGATGATCTGGGGCCCTTGCTGCGCAACCGCCTCGGCACCGTGTTCGGCTTCGTGACGCAGGCCCTGCAGGGTGTCGTCTCGGGCGGGGCGGCGCTGGCCAACCTCCTGTCGCTGCTGTTCATCACGCCGGTGGTGACCTTCTATCTGCTGCGCGACTGGGACATCATCACGGCACGGCTCGACAATCTGCTGCCGCGCGACCATGCCGAGACGATCCGCGAACAGGGACGCGCCATCGATACGACGCTTGCCGGCTTCATCCGCGGCCAGGCCACGGTCTGCCTGGTGCTGGGCGTGTTCTATGCCGTGGCCCTGATGATCGTCGGCCTGCCCTTCGGCCTCATCATCGGCATGATCGCGGGGCTGCTTACCTTCATCCCCTATGTCGGTTGCCTCTCCGGCCTCGTCATCTCGATGGCCATCGCGCTTGCCTCCTTCGACACCTGGCATGGGCCGGCGGCGGTGGCCGCCGTGTTCGTGGTGGGGCAGGTGGTCGAGGGCAACTTCCTGACCCCCAAGCTGGTCGGCGACCGGGTCGGGCTGCACCCGGTCTGGATCATCTTTGCACTACTTGCCGGCGGCGCGCTGTTCGGTTTTGTGGGCCTGCTGCTGGCGGTGCCGGTCGCGGCCGCGATCGGCGTGCTGGTGCGCTTCGGTATCGGCCGCTATCTGATGAGCCCGCTCTATCACGGCCATGACCAGGTGATGGTGCCGGAAGATGTGGCATCTGCGAAAGTTGTCGCCGGTACCGCGAACGAGCCATGACCAATCGCCAATTGCCTTTCGACCTCAAGGCGCCGCCCGCCATGGGGGCGGCCGATTTCGTGACCGCAGCCAGCAACGAGGCGGCCCTTGCGCTGATCGATTCCTGGCCGAACTGGCCGGGACCGGCGCTGAGCGTCCATGGACCGGCCGGTTGCGGCAAGACGCATCTCGGCCATGTGTGGCAGGAGAAGGTGGGCGCCGCCGCGCTGTTTCTGGATGCGCCGACGACGCTGCCCGATCTCCCCACACCGCCCATTCTCATTCTCGACGAACCGGCGCTGGACGAGACCGCTTTCTTCCACCTCCTCAACCGCGTGAAGAATGATGGCGGCGCGCTGCTGGTCCTGAGCCGCGACGCACCGGCGCGCTGGGATGTGCGGCTTCCCGACCTTGCCTCGCGCCTGAAGGCATTGCCCACGGTCGAGGTGGCGCCGCCGGATGACGCGCTGCTGGCGGCGGTGCTGGTGAAGCATTTCACCGACCGCCAGATCAACGTGGCGCCGGACGTCATCGACTATCTGCTGCGCCACATCGAACGCAGCTTTGCCGCGGCCGCGGACGTGGCCGACCGCCTGGACCACGCGGCATTGGCCGAGCGCAAGGCCATCACGATTCCGCTGGTGAAGCGGGTATTGGGATAGAACGCGGCGCCGCGACCTAAACCCGCATCCGCGCCGATTTCGGGTCGTACATCGGTGTGAGGCTGGCCGTAGCCGGATAGCGCTTGAGCGCCACGCCGATCTCGAACTTGCCCTCAGTGATGAACGCCGCATCGACACCGTCCTTGTTATGGACATAGCCCATGCCGATGGCGCCACCCAGATGGTGCCCGTAATTGGCCGAGGTGACGAGGCCCACCAGCGCGCCGTTCCGGTAGATCGGCTCGTTGTGATAGAGCAGCAGGGCCGGGTCCTGCATCTTGAACTGCACCATGCGACGGCCGAGCTTGCCTTCCTTCTGGCGCAGCACGGCATCGCGGCCGATGAAGCCGCCCTTCTTGTCGAAGGCACAGGTGAAGCCGAGGCCCGCTTCCAGGATGGTGTCCTTGATGCCGATATCGTGGCCCCAATGGCGATAGGCCTTCTCGATGCGGCAGGCATCCATCGCATGCATGCCCGCAGGCCGCACGCCGAGATCGGCACCGGCTTCGAGCACGGCGTGCAACACGCCGCGCGCAAACTCGGTGGGGATGTAAAGCTCCCAGCCCAGCTCGCCGACATAGGAGATGCGCGTCGCCCGCACCTTGGCATTACCGATTTCGATATGCTTGGTGGCACCAAAGGGGAAGCCCGCATTGGTGAGGTCGGCGTCTGTCAGGCGTGACAGCAGCTCGCGGCTCTTCGGCCCCATGACGCCCAGCGTTGCGTAAGACGTCGTCATGTCGACCAGCTCGACATCCTCACCAGCCTGGAGACGGTCCTTCAGATAGTGCCAGTCGCGGGTCGAGGTCGCCGCCGCCGTCACCACCATGAACTTCGTGTCGGTGATGCGGAAGATGGTGAGGTCGGCTTCGATGCCGCCCTTCTCGTTGAGCCATTGCGTGTAGACGGCCTTGCCCGGCTGAGCGATATCGGCGCAGGAGACGCGCTGCAGCAGCGTCTCGGCATGTTTCCCCACCACCAGGAATTTGGCGAAGGTCGAGAGATCGTAGAGGGCGACACCCTCGCGCGTCGCCTTCACATCGGCTGCGGCATAGGGGAACCAGTTCTGGCGGCCGTAGGAGTATTCATATTCGGGCTTCACACCCTTGGGCGCATACCAGTTGGGCCGTTCCCAGCCGGCCACTTCACCGAAGCAGGCGCCGAGCGACTTCCAGTCTTCATAGAAAGCCGTCTGGCGGATGTTGCGCGAGCTTTCGAACTGGCGGTACGGCCAATGCATCGCATAGAGAAGCCCCAGCGCTTCCGAGACGCGCGGGACCAGGAAGCTCTTCCGGCTCATATGCGGCTGCAGGCGGCGGATGTCGACGTCCCAAAGATCGAGCGGCGCCTCGCCCTCGACGATCCAATGGGCCAGCGCCATGCCGGCGCCACCGCCCGATTGGATGCCGATCGAATTGAAACCGGCCGCGACGAAGAAGTTCTTCAATTCCGGCGCCGGCCCCAGGATGTAGCGCTGGTCGGCCGTGAAGCTTTCCGGCCCGTTGAAGAACTTGCGGATGCCGACCTTCTGCAGGCTCGGCACCCGGTGCATGGCGCCTTCCAGGATCGGCGCGAAATGATCAAAATCCTCCGGCAATTCGTCGAAGGCAAAGTCTTCGCGGATGCCGTTCATGCCCCATGGCTTGGCCTTGGGCTCAAAGGCGCCCAGCAGCAGCTTGCCCGCATCTTCCTTGTAATAGGCGCAGGCATCCATGTCGCGCATGACGGGGAGGTCCGGTGTCATGCCCTCCATCGGCTCGGTCACGATGTAGAAATGTTCGCAGGCATGGAGCGGGATGTTGACGCCAAGCTTCTGCCCGATCTCGCGCGACCACATGCCGGCGGCGCACACCACATATTGCGCCTTGATGATGCCGTCCGGGGTGCGGACACCGGTGACGCGGCCATTCTCGACCAGCACTTCCTCGACCTTGGTGTCCTCGAAGATTTTGGCACCCTGCATGCGGGCGCCGCGCGCCAGCGCCATGGTGGTGTCGGCCGGGTTGCACTTGCCGTCCTTCGGGTAAAAGATGCCGCCGATGACATCGTCGGTGTTGAGCAGTGGCCATTTTTCCTGGACGCCGGCGCGGTCGAGCTCGATGCATTCGACCTCGAAGCTCTGCAGCATATCGGCACCACGGCGGAATTCCTCCCAACGCGCCTCGGACGTTGCGACCGACAGCGAGCCCGGCTGCACGAATCCGGTCGCCTGCTCGGTTTCCTTCTCCAGCGTCTGGTAAAGCTCGGTCGTGTACTTGGCGAGCTTGGTCAGGCTCTCGCTATAGAGCGAGGCGCGTACCAGCCCCGCCGCATGCCAGGTGGTGCCGGAAGTGAGCTTCTTGCGCTCCAGCAGCACCGTATCCTTGCCCCAGCCGAGCTTGCCCAGATGATAGGCGATCGAACAACCTAGGATGCCGCCACCGATGATGACGACGCGGGCTTCTGTGGGCAGGGACATGGGTATGGTTCTTCGTCTGGTTGGGTTGCGGGCGGATTATGTCGAGGATGCGGGCAGCGGGCAAATAGGTGATTTCGATGAGGGGTATCGAGCGGTTACCCCCTCACTCCAACCCCTCTCCCGCGAGGGGAGAGGGGCTTGGTGCGAAGGTGGCAGTATCCAGTAGCGACAGAAAGGCTGTTGCACGGCGAATCTCATTCCCTCTCCCCCAGTCGGCGAATGCCGACATTCGTCGGCGGGCGGGAGAGGGTCAGGGTGAGGGGGGGCGACTGAAGACTCTTGCCCATCTCACGCCTTCAACCGCTCGTTCTTCGGATCGAAGATCGGCTCCTCGGCCACGACCGCGGGGAAGCGGGTCCCCAGAATCTCGACCTCGAGCTTGGTCCCGACTTCCGCGAGGTCCAGCCGCACATAGGAAAGAGCGATGCTCTTGCCGATGCGGAAGCCCCAGCCGCCGGAACCGACGATGCCGACCTTCTTGCCATCCTTGAAGACGATCGAGCAGGTCGGCGCATCGGCGGTATTGCCCTCGACGATGAGCGGCACGAAGCGTTCCTTCTCGCCCGCCGCATGGCGCGCACGCAGCGCGTCGCGGCCGATGAAATCGCCCTTCTCGAGCTTCACGAAACGCTCGAGCCCGGCGTCAAAGGGCGTGTATTCATGGGTGATGTCCTGCTTCCAGGAGCGGTAGCCTTTTTCGAGCCGCAGGCAATCCATCGCATACATGCCGAAATCACTGATCCCGAATTCCTTGCCGGCCTCGGTGATCGCGTCATAGACATGGACGAGGTCACCCATCGGCACATGGAGTTCCCAGCCGAGTTCACCGACATAGTTGACGCGCAAAGCCGTCACCTTGCGGCCGGCCACTTCGATCACCTGGCAGCTCGGCCAGGGGAAGGCGTTGTTGGAGAGATCGGCCTCCGTGATCTTCTTCAGGAGATCGCGCGAGCGCGGCCCCGCCAGCACCAGCGACGACGCCGATTGGCTCATCTCGGTCAGCTTCACCGAGCCATCATTGGGCAGATGCTGCGTCAGCCAATCCATGTCATGCCACAGGCCCGAGCCCGCCGACATCAGGTAGAATTTGTCGGCGGCGAGACGCGTCATGGTGAATTCGGAGAGGATCGAGCCCTTGGGCGTCAGCGTATAGGCTAGCGTCACCCGGTTGGATTTCGGCAAGGCGCCGCAGACCAGATAATCCAGCCATGCCTCGGCGCCCGGCCCCTCCACGATGAATTTCGAGAAGCCGCCGAGATCCATGATGCCGACGCGGTTCGTGACGGCATCGCACTCGCCACGCACCGGCTCGAACCAGGCCTGCTCCGCGCGGTGGAAGGAGAGTTTTGTCTTCGCCTCTTCCGGATTACGCGGGAAATAGGCGGCGCGTTCCCAGCCGCCGCGCGCACCCATGACCGCACCCTTGGCGGTCAGTTTTTCGAACAAGGGCGTCTTCAACCGCGGCCTTCCGGCGGGGCGTTCTTCATTCGGGAAGCCGATCGCATATTCGTTCTGATAAAGCTCGATCGCCTTGTCGGTCACATATTTCTGGTCGGCGAACACCGTGTAGCGGCGATGATCGAGGCCCCAGAGGTCCCATTCCGGTTCGCCGTGCACGATATATTCGGCAATCGTCTTGCCCGCACCGCCGCCCTGGCAGATGCCGAAGCTGAACGTGTTGCAATTGTAGAAATTGGTCAGGCCATGCTGCGGCCCGATATAGGGATTGCCGTCCGGCGAATAGGGGATGGGGCCGTTGATGACCTTCTGCACGCCGACCTGGCCCAGCACCGGCACACGCGCCACCGCCTGTTCGATATAGCTCTCCAGCCGGTCGAGATCGTCGGGCCAGAGCTGGAAGGCGAACTCCTCGGGGATGCCGTCATGCCAATCGGCTTTGCAGTTCCACTCATAGGGGCCGAGGATGAGCCCGTCGCGCTCCTGGCGCAGGTAATAGGAGACGTCGGGATCGCGCACCAGCGGCAGCTTCTCTGATCTGGCCGCCAGTTCCGGAATCATCTCGGTGATGAGGTATTGGTGCTGCATGGCGATGATGGGGAGATACTGGCCGACCATGGCCGCCACTTCGCCAGCACGGTAGCCGGCGGCATTGATCACCTTCTCCGCCGTGATCTTCGTGCCGTTCTTGGTGGTGATCTCCCATTCGCCGCTCGGCAATTGTTTGATCGCCGTCACGGCGTTGAAGCGCTGCACCTTGGCGCCCATATCCTTGGCGCCCTTGGCGAGGGCCTGGGTCAACTGCGAGGGATCGATATCGCCGTCATGGGCATCCCACAAGCCACCCACCAGATCATCAAGCTCCATGATCGGATACTTGTCCTTGATCTCGGCGGGGGTGAGCATCGCGTAATCCAGCCCCTGCGCCTTCGCCATGGCACAGGCATGGGCGAATTCCTCCATGCGCGACTTGGTATGCGCCAACCGGATCGAGCCGGTGACGTGGTAGTTCATCGGGTAGTCGACTTCCTGCCCCAGCGTCCGGTAGAGCTTCGCGGAATAGGCCTGCATCTTCATGATGTTCCAGGAGCCCGAGAAGGTCGGCACATTGCCCGCCGCATGCCAGGTCGAGCCGGAGGAAAGCTCGTCGCGCTCGATGAGCAGGCAATCGGTCCAGCCGAGTTTGGCGAGATGGTAAAGCGCACTTGTCCCCACGACACCGCCGCCGATGATGACGACACGGGCATGTTCAGTCATTTGGTTCCCCCAACCTTACCGTTACTTCTGCACCACCCCCTCACCCCAACGCCTCTCCCGCGAGGGGAGAGGGGCTCAGTGCCAAGATGGCTCCAATCATTAGACCGACAGTATAATTCCTGCCATGTGAAACACATTCCCTCTCCCCTCGCGGGAGAGGGTCAGGGTGAGGGGGTGCAACTGAAGGCCCTCACCCAGCCACTACCCCTTGCGCATATGCGCCCGGTCCAGCCGCACGGGAAACTTCGCGCGGATGGCGTCGTCGACATGTTCCGGGATATGCGCCGGGAAGTGATTGTTCATGATCTGCTTCAGCTTCTTGCTGGCGCGGTCGACCGAATTGGGCCTGCCCTGCTCGACCCATTCCTTGGGGTTCGAACGGTCGCCGATCATCGGATAGACATATTCGGTCTGCATCAGTTGCAAGGTCTGCTCCGACCCCAGGTAATGGCCAGGACCTTCGAGACACACCTTGCGGATGGTCTCCAGCGACAGGCTTTCATCCGAGACATCGATGCCCTTGATGGTGCGTTGTGTCGCCCCGATGATGTCGTTGTCGATGAGCAGGCTTTCCAGGCAGAAGCCCAAGAGGCTCGCATGCATGCCGGCTGATTCGTAGATCATGTTGGCGCCGGCATTGCCGACCAGGGCGTGGTTATAGGCCTTCTCGTAGCCCGCCTGCGCATCCGGTGTCTTCGAATCGGTCATGCCCGAGGCGGTGCCGCCGGTGAGGTCATAGAACTGCGCCATCTGCGCGGAGGCCGCCGACAGCAGCGCCTGTTCCGGCGAGCCGCCCGACATGGCGCCGGTCCTGAGATCCGAGACGAAGCACCAGGTGCCGAAGATGGCCGGCGCCCCCGGCTTGATCGCGTTCACATAGACAAGGCCGGCCAAGCATTCCGCCACTTCCTGCACGATGGCGCTGGCAAGGGCCGCCGGCGCCGTGGCGCCCGCCTGCCCCGCCGAAAGGAGGAGCACCGGCATGCCGCCGCGCACCGCGAGCTCCAGGCATTTGCAGGCATCCTGCGCGAATTTCAGCGGCGGGACGACGAAGCAATTCGATTGGCTGACGAAGGGCCGCTCGCGCCACTTGTCCTCGCCACCTGCGATCATGTGCAGCATCTCGAAACTGGCTTCCAGATGCTTCGGGTCGACCCAGCTCGACCCCACATGCTTGGTGGTGCCGGAAACCGAGGCATAGCAGGTGTTGAAATCCATCTCGAAAGGATCGGGCAGTTCGCGGCAGACGACCGAGCGCTGGTAGAAATGGATGTGATCCAGCGTATCCACCACGCGCGAGATGTCATAGCAATCGCGCGTCGTCGTGTCGCGGTAATCGCCGGTCATCGGATCGATCATATGGACGGCCGCACCCGCCGTGCCGAAATAGACCTTCTTGCCCCAGGGCTCGAGATCGTAGCGGGGGTCCTGGGCGTAAAGCGGGAAGCGCCGCGCGGCCTTGGCCAGCGTCTCCTCGACCAGGGCGCGCGGAAAGGTGAGGCGGCCGTTATCGTTCATGATCGCGCCGGCCTTGGTCATGACCTCGATGCCGCTGGGGATGGCATCGGCCATGCCGATCTGCTCCAGCACATCCAACGCCGCATTGTGGATCTTCAGCACATCGGCATCGGAGAGCGGCTTGTAGCGCCCGCCTTCGAGACCCGGGCGCACCGGCCGGTCATTTTCCGGCAAGGGCGCTGCGCGCGCCGCACGCCGCGCCTCGCGGCCGCCGCGCCGCACGCTGGTATCGAGCACTGTCGCTGACATAGGTTTTCTCCCGCTGAATCTCTGGCTAAATTCTTGATCGGGCGATCTCCGCCCGCATGTCGCGGATATTCGCGCCGGGGTCCCTTTCCGGCAAGCGACCCTTCTTCAGCAGTTCATGAATAATTTTCATGGATCGCACTGCAAAAATGCGATAAATCTAGCTTCATGGCGAAACGAAATCTTCCATCCTTGAAATCCCTGCAAGCCTTCGAGGCGGCGGCGCGGCATTTGTCATTCCGGGTCGCGGCCGAGGAGCTGAGCCTCACCCAATCCGCCATCAGCCACCAGGTGGCGGGGCTGGAGGAGCGGCTCGGCACCTCGCTCTTCCGGCGTGCCGCCCGCCGGGTGGAGCTGACCGAGGCCGGGGCGCAGCTTTATCCATATCTGCGCGACGGGTTCGACCGCCTGGCGCAGGGGGTGGGCCTCGTCGACCGCGTGCGCATCTCCGGCGATCTCGTGGTCCAGGTCTATGTGACCGTGGCGGTGCGCTGGCTGCTGCCGCGCCTCCACCAGTTCCAGGCGAGCCACCCCGATATCCTGGTGCGCCTCTCGACCAGCCAGTTGGATTGGGAGTTCGACCCGACCACCGGCGATCTCGGCCTCATCTGCACCAGGAAGCCCCAGGGTCCCGGCATCCATTACACGCATCTCTTCGACGCCAGGCTGGTCGCGGTCTGCGCGCCCTCCGTGATGCAGGCGGGGCTCGGGCTGCGGCAACCGGCCGAACTCGTCAACCACGCCATGCTGCAGGTCTATACCGCCGCCGAGGATTGGCATGATTGGCTGGAGGCAGCCGGTCTCCCCAGCCTGAAAGGCCGGGCGGCGCCCAAATTCGATTCCTATCTGCTGGCCATCGAGGCCGCCGTCGAGGGCCAGGGTGTGGCCGTGGTGCCGGAATTCATGGTGGCGACGGATCTGAAGAGCGGCCGCCTGGTGAAGCCGTTCCCGGCGATCGAGACCCGCCACGGCGCCAGCTGGTACCTGGCCTGCCTCGAGGAACGCGTGAAGGAGCCGCGGATGCAGCATTTCCGCGACTGGCTGGTGGGCGAAATCGCCAAGGATCCGGCGTTTCAGGCCTGAGGCCCGCGCCATCAAGGCCGGGAACCGTTGCTTGGTAGGCATGTCGCGCATTTCCGCGCGCCAGATTTTCCCCCACCCGACCGTACTCTGCAGCGATAATGCCCGGACGGTCGATTCTGCGATCGACGGATTCTGCTATCGAGGGGGACGGGAAAGATCATGGCGAAATCCGACGACACGCTGACCGATCCAGTGCGCGAGGCCGCGGCCGAGGCGCGGACCGTCGCGGCGCTGTTTGACGAGATCACGGCGCTGTCGCTGGAAGACCAGGCGCTGCTGCGCGATCTCAGGAAGGCGCGCGCGGACCGGATGCCGCGCGACGTGCCATCGCCGACATTGGGCCAGCGCACCGCCGACCGCATCGCCGGGGTGGTGGGGTCGTGGCGCTTCATCATCATCCAGTCGGTGCTGCTGGTGGTCTGGCTGATCCTCAACATCTTTGCCTGGACCAGTGCCTGGGACCCCTATCCATTCATTCTCCTCAACCTCATGCTGTCGTTCCAGGCGGCCTATACCGCCCCCATCCTGCTCATGAGCCAGAACCGGCAAGCGGAAATCGACCGGCAGACCCAGCGCAACGATTATGAGGTCAACCTCAAGGCCGAGCTGGAGATCGAGCTGCTGCACCAGAAGATCGACCTGCTGCGCGCCCGCGAGATAGAGCGGCTGGTGAGCGTCGTCCAGGAATTGCAGAAGGGCCTGGCGACGCGGCGGGCCGGCGACGGTGATTCCGCCTAGGCGCCGGTCGCGGCAAGGCGAAACCCGCATTCGGCAAGGTTGCCGGGGCGGCGCGGCTTCCCGGATCGGCGCTTCCCGGCCGCCAGGATCGGTTCCAGCCCGACCCGCATCGTGGTGTCGCAGGGAACAGGCTCACTTCGCGATGGCCAGCTTTGTGCCGGGTGCCGTAAGCTCGGGGCGAGGCCTCAGGCAGCGGGAGTGAAGATATTGGCGGTGGATCGCGGGTCATTTCTGGCGCCACCGCTTGCGCGCCCGACCTTGCGGTCGGCGGGGGCAAGGCTCTGGCGCAGCCTGCGGCGGCCCAGCCAGCCGCTCCATTGCGGCCTGCCGCCGGCGCCCAGCACGCCGCTCTTGGCGCTCACCGCCCTGGTGCTCGACACGGAAACGACCGGCCTCAATGTCCGGAGCGACCGCATCATCTCGGCGGCTGGCTATCGCCTCGCACAAGGCAACCTGACGGACGCACCCCTTTTCGACCGGCTGATCGATCCAAGGCGGCCGATCCCGGCGGCCTCCACCGCCTTTCACGGCATCGTGGACGACATGGTGGCTGGGGTGGGCGATTTCCAGCAGCATTGGCCGGAACTGCACCGGCATCTGCAGGATGGATTGATCATCGGCCACCAGATCTATTTCGACCTCGCCATCTTGGGGCGCGAGGTGCGGCGCCTGGGCGGAAAACTGCAGCCGCCGGTGGCCCTCGATACGGCCCTCCTTTACGCAGCACTCCATCCGGGCGAGCGGCACCGCGACCTCACCCCCTGCTGCGCCGCCTTCGACATCGAGGTCATCGGCCGACATACCGCGCGGGGCGATGCGGAAGCCACCGGGCGCCTGTTCCTGAAGCTGGTGCCGCTGCTGATCGAGCATGGCATCTCGACCCTGGGCGAGGCCTTGGCCTTCGAGCGGGCGGCGATCCTGCAGCATCCGCGCCGCTGGCACTGGTAGGGGAGCAGCGCTGGCCATGACCCCGGAAATCGTCCAGCGCATCGACGCCTTCGCCTATCGCCACCGCCTGGCCGAGGTGATGCGCAGCCCGGTCATCGCCATCGACGCCGCCGCGCCGCTGACCGCCGCGGCCGCCATGATGGTGGCAAAGCGCGTGGGCGCGCTGGCCATCCTCGATGCGGGCGGCCGCGCCGTGGGCCTCATCACCGACCGCGACCTTGCCCATCACGCGGCGAAGCCGGAGACCTTGTCGCAACCGATCGGCGCGGTGATGTCGCGCGAGGTGGCGAGCTTGCCGCCCGGTGCCTTCATCTTCGAGGCGCTGACCGATCTGCGCCGCCATAACACGCGGCACCTTATCGTGGCCGATCCGGCAAGCGGCGCGGCCTTGGGTGTCGTCAGCATGAGCGCGCTGTTGAAGCTGCGGGCCGACGATGCGCTGCTGCTGTCGGCCGATGCGGAAGAAGCGCCGGATGCGCAGAGCCTGAAGGATGTGGTGTCGGCCCTGCCGCGCCTTGCCACGGCCTTGATGGCCGAAGGTGTGCCGCCGCGCCAGATCGCAGGTGCCTTGGCCGCCGTGCTGCGCGATGTCTATGCGCGGGTGGGTGCCTTGGCCGAAGGTCTGATGCTGGCCAGTGACGGTCCGGCACCGGCCGGCTGGTGCTTCCTGGTGCTGGGTTCGGCCGGCCGGGGCGAGAGCCTGCTCGCCGCCGACCAGGACCATGCCCTGGTGCATGACGGAGCGGTGGATGATTATCCCTGGTTCGAGAAATTCGGCCGGCATTGTTCGGCCATCCTGGATGAGATCGGCATCCCCTTCTGCCGTGGCGACGTGATGGCCAGCAACCGCGAATGCCGCCACAACCTTGCCGGCTGGCGCAAGCGCATCGGCCTGTGGGTCGCGAGCGATGATGAAGTGGCGCTGCTCAACGCCGACATCTTCTTCGATTTCCGCCCGGCCTATGGCGATCTGGCGCTGGCAGCCGAGCTGCGCAAGCTGGCGGCGGAGCTTGGCCGCCAGCCGATGTTCCTCAAGCGCCTTGCCGCCTCGATCGGCAAGTTCGAAGCACAGATCGGCCTCTTCGGCGGCATGAAGACCAAGGGCGGGCGCCTCAACCTGAAACGCGGCGCCCTGCTGCCGATCGTGTCGGGCGCCCGGGTCCTCAGCTTAAGCCTGGGCAGCACGGCGCTGGAGACCGAATTGCGCTGGGAGGCGGCGCGGAAGGCCGGCCGCGTCAGCGCGACGACCTGCTGCGCATCACCGATGCCCATGACATGGCGCTGCGCCTGATGCTGGCGCAGCAGCTTGCCGACATCGCCAAGGGCCGCGCGCCGGGGCCGGAGGTCGAGGTGAAGCGCCTGCTCGATTTCGACCAGGAGCGCTTGAAGGACGGCTTGAAGATCGCCTCGGTGATCGATCTCATCGTCAGGCCGGCGCTGGTTTAGCAAGGATCCAGCGGTGACCGGCGTCACAAAGGCGCCCGGTTAAACGGCCCATCGCCTTCCAGGGTGCCCCACCACCACCGCCAGAAGCCCCTGATTTTGCCACATTTCCGGCTCGAAGCCGCCATCTCGCCCAGGCATTCAACGGGGGTGCCGGACGATTGCTGCCCTTCGGGGATCTGGTGACCGGGATCACTGCGCGAAAGCGCGATCTTCGCCAGATTGAGGGCAAGTCGTTTCCATCAACCTTAACCCGCTATTTGCCATCAGGGGATTACCGCCGTGTTCGACAGTCTGGTTACCATCAGTGCCCGCCTCACTTTGCTCTCGGTCTTCGTCATGGTCCTGGCGCTGGCCGGCGGCAATGCGTAACGCGCGGGGGCACGACCGAGATGACCAAGCCGCTATTCCTGACCCTGAGCCTGCTCGCGCAATCGCTCATGGTCCTTTCCATCGCCTATCTCGCCGTAAAGTCCGACCTGTTCGGCTGAGCTTGCGCCGGGCGCCACGGCCGGGGTCTAATCCACCCACACCGCAGGAGCCCACCATGTCCGACCCATCAGAGGCGACCGATCCGCTGCGTTTCTTCGGCGCGCCGCCCAGTGCCGGCGAGATCGAGGAAATGGGCCGCCGGGTGCTTCAATCCCTGCCGGCCGAGTTCCTCATCCGCTGCAGCAATGTGGCGCTCCGCGTCGAGGAGTTCGCCGATGTCGAGACGCTGGATGAGATGGGCATCGCCGACCCGTTCGAGCTTGCCGGCCTCTATCGCGGCGTGCCGCTCACCGACCGCGGCCATGACGATCCCACAGGGCTCGACATCGTCTTCCTCTATCGCCGCGCCATCCTGGATTGGTGGGCGGAGGAGGATGTGCCGCTGGAGACGCTGATCCGCCATCTCGTGGTGCATGAGATCGGCCATCATTTCGGCTATTCCGATGCCGAGATGGACGCGGTGGAGCGGATGGTGGAGGAGTAGGCGCTGGGGGCCCCCCACCCAACCCTCCCCCCTAAAGGTGGGAGGGCTTTCCACCTGACTTTGCTCCGACCACCTCGCTCTAGAACCTCCCACCTTCAGGGGGGAGGTAGGAGGGGGGCGGAACTGACGGTTCTAACCCAACACCCGCGCATGATGGCGCAGGTGATCTTCCATGAAGGTCTGGATGAAATAATAGCCGTGATCGTAGCCTTCGTGGCGGCGCAGATGCAGCTTCTGGCCTGAGACCTTGGCGGCCGCCTCCAGTGCGTGGGGATGCAGTTGCTCGGCCAGGAACTGGTCCGCCTCGCCCTGGTCGACCAGGATATGCGCCGGGTGTGCCTTCGCAGCCATCAATACGCTCGCGTCATAGGCCGACCATGTGCTGCGGTCGGTGCCCAGATAGCCGGTGAAGGCCTTCTCGCCCCAGGGGCAGTTCATGGGATTCGAAATCGGCGCGAAGGCCGAGACCGAGCGATAAAGATCAGGATTGCGCAGGCCGCAGACCAGCGCGCCATGGCCGCCCATGGAATGGCCGAAGATACCGCGCCTTGCCACATCGACCGGGTAGTTGGCGGCGATGAGTGCGGGCAATTCCCTGGTCACATATGAATACATGCGCCAGTTCTGTTTCCACGGCGCTTCGGTCGCATCGACATAGAATCCGGCGCCGACACCAAAATCCCAATTGTCGGCCTGGCCGGGGAAATCCGTGCCGCGCGGGGAGGTGTCGGGTGCCACCAGCATCAATCCCAGTTCCGACGCCAGGCGCTGGGCGCCGGCCTTGATCATGAACGTGTCTTCGGTGCAGGTGAGGCCGGCGAGATAGGTCAGCGCCGGGACCGGGCCTTTCTCGGCAGCGGGCGGCAGATAGACCGAGAATTTCGCGGCCAAGCCGATCTCGCTGCTGTCGTGGCGGAGGTATAGCTGCCAGCCGCCGAAGCAGCGCTGGCGCGAGAGCTCGGTCACAACGCTCATCAGTACAGCACCACGCCGCGGATCGAGGTGCCGGCCTTCATCAAATCGAAGCCCTTGTTGATGTCCTGCAAGGGCATGGTGTGGGTGATGAGGTCGTCGATGTTGATCTTGCCGTCCATATACCAGTCGACGATCTTGGGCACATCGGTGCGGCCGCGTGCGCCACCAAACGCCGTGCCCTTCCAGACACGGCCGGTCACCAGCTGGAACGGGCGCGTGGAGATTTCCTGGCCGGCACCGGCGACACCGATGATGACCGAGACGCCCCAGCCCTTGTGGCAGCATTCCAGCGCCTGGCGCATGAGGGTCACGTTGCCGATGCATTCGAAGCTGTAATCGGCGCCACCCTTGGTGAGGTTGACCAGATAGGGGACGAGGTCGCCCTCGACTTCCTTGGGGTTGACGAAATGGGTCATGCCGAATTTCTCGGCGATGGCCTTCCTCGCGGGGTTGATGTCGACGCCGATGATCATGTTGGCGCCGGCCATGCGGGCGCCCTGGATGACGTTGAGGCCGATGCCGCCCAGCCCGAACACCACGACATTGGCGCCGGGTTCGACGCGGGCCGTGTTGATGACGGCGCCGATACCGGTCGTCACACCGCAGCCGATATAGCAGACCTTGTCGAAGGGCGCGTCCTCACGGATTTTCGCGAGTGCAATTTCCGGCACCACGGTGAAATTGGCGAAGGTCGAGGTGCCCATGTAATGGTGCATCTTCTTGCCGCCCATGGAGAACCGGCTGGTGCCGTCCGGCATCAATCCCTGGCCCTGCGTCGTGCGGATCGCCTGGCACAGATTGGTCTTCTGGCTGAGGCAGTATTCGCATTGGCGGCATTCCGGCGTGTAGAGCGGAATGACATGATCGCCCTTCTTCAGGCTGGTCACATTGGGTCCCACATCGACGACGATGCCCGCACCTTCATGGCCGAGGATGGCCGGGAACAATCCTTCCGGATCGGCGCCCGACAGGGTGAAATAGTCGGTATGGCAGAGGCCGGTCGCCTTGATCTCGACCAGGACCTCGCCGGATTTGGGTCCCTCCAGCTGGACGGTCTCGATGACCAGGGGTTTGCCGGCTTCGATGGCCACAGCGGCGCGCACGTCCATGGGAGTCTCCATTCGGTTGAAAGCCCATGTCCACAGACTGGGCCGATCGGTCGCAATGCCTTGTAATATCGTAACATCCCTGCCGCATGCTAGCGTCTTTTCCATGAATGAAGCCCTGAACGCGACACAGAAATCCCACGACTTCCGGGGCGCCAGCCACGCCCGCAACGCGCGCCGGGTGCGCATCGTCCTGCTCTTTTCGTTCGCCATGATGGTGGGCGAGATCGCGGCCGGTCATTTCTATGGCTCGATGGCGCTGCTGGCCGATGGCTGGCACATGGCGACGCATCTCGCGGCCCTCGGCATTTCGCTGCTCGCCTATACCTTCGCCGAAAAGCAGGCGAGCAATGCGCATTTCTCCTTCGGCACCGGCAAGTTCGGCGATCTTGGCGCCTATACCAGCGCCGTGGTGCTGGCGATCGTGGCGCTCGGCATCGGCTATGAGGCCATTGACCGCTTCTTCAACCCGACGTCCATCCAATATGCCGAAGCGATGGCGGTAGCGGCCTTGGGACTTGTCGTCAACATCGTGGCGGCGCTGCTGCTGCAGGAGGATCATGGGCACGATCACCATGGCCATGGGCACGCGCAAGCTCACGACCATACGCACGCTCACGACCACGGGCATGGTGGTGACCACCACAAGGATCTCAATCTCCGATCGGCCTATGTGCATATGCTGGCCGATGCGGCGACCTCGGTCCTGGCCATGGCGGCGATCGGCTGCGCCTGGATGTTCGGCTGGGCCTTCCTCGATCCGGTGATCGGTCTGGTGGGGGCCGTCGTCATCCTGCGCTGGGCCTATCAACTGATGAAATCATCGGGCGCGACACTGCTCGACGCGCAGCCCAATATCGCGCTCACCGAAGCGATCCGCGCCGAGATCGAGGCGCTGGGTGACCGTGTCACGGATCTCCATGTCTGGCGCGTGGGGCCGGGGCATCTCGCCGGCATTGTCTCGATCGCGACCACCAAATCACGTGACGTCGATTTCTACCGAGCGGCGCTGACCGGGGTGGCGCAACTGTCGCACCTCACCATCGAGGTCGAGGTCCGGCCAGGGAGCAGGTCAGGGTCGCCCCTCACCCCAACCCCTCTCCCCAAGAACGGGCGAGGGCCAAACTCGGTAGAACTCCCCTGCCCGCTTGCGGGAGGGGTCGGGTAGGGGTTGTTGGCATGCTAGGTGCTGGTGCGCAACTGCCTGCTGGACGACCACAATGAAGGGAAGGAACGGCAGGCGACCCTACGCAATGATATCCGGGAGCAGTTTGCTCTCGAGCTTGATGATCTGGTCCTTCAGGGCCAGTTTGCGCTTCTTGAGGCGCTGGATCTGCAATTGGTTGAAGGGCGAGGCCTCGGCCATGGCGCGGATGGCCTCATCGAGATCGCGGTGTTCGGAGCGCAGTTCTTCGAGCTGCACCCGCAAATCGTTTAGGCCGATCATCACGGTCTGATCATCTCCCCGCCCATATTGGCACGCGGCCGCTGCAAATAACCCTGTCGCCCGCCCCGGATAGTACCCCAAAGGCAAGGCGGCGTCACGGTTTAGCAGGGGTTGCAGGTGCGTTTATGGCAACCACGAGTCGCGGCATGTGTCGGGGCACTTGCACCCTTTCCGCTCAAAGGGATAGAGATCAGGGGATAGAATTCAGCCAAGCAGAAAGGTGTGCGGCATGGACGCGTCCTTTGACCTCATCATCCGGAACGGGTCGGTGGCCACACCCAATGGGATGGAAAGCCTCGATATCGGCGTGCGCGAGCGGCGCGTGGCTGAACTGGGGAAGCTGCCGTCCGGGGTGGCGGCGCAGGAGATCGATGCCACGGGCCTCACCATCCTCCCTGGTGTCATCGATACCCAGGTTCACTTCCGCGAGCCAGGCCTCGAACACAAGGAGGATCTGGCCAGCGGCACGGCCGGGGCGGCTTTGGGCGGGGTCACCGCCATCTTCGAAATGCCCAACACCAATCCCAACACGCTGGACGGTAAGGACCTCAACGACAAGCTGACCCGGGCCAAGGGGCGCGCCTGGGTCGATCATGCGTTCTTCATCGGCGCCTCGGACGAGAATGCCGACCGGCTGGGCGAGCTGGAAATGCTGCCGGGCTGCGCCGGGGTGAAGATCTTCATGGGGTCCTCGACGGGTTCGCTGCTGGTGGCGGATGACGAGACGCTGGAAAGTGTCTTGCGCCACGGCAAGCGGCGCGTCGCCATTCATTCCGAGGATGAGATGCGCCTCCGGGAGCGCCTCGCTTTGGTGAAGGACAGTGGTGATCCGAGCCTCCATCCGCATTGGCGCGATGTCGAGACCGCGGTGCGTTCGACCAATCGCCTGCTCAAGATCGCGCGCCTCGCCGGGCGGCGCGTGCATGTGCTCCATATCTCGACCGCCGACGAGATGGAGATCTTCAAGGACCATAAGGATATCGCGACGGTCGAGGTGCTGACCCATCACCTGACCCTGGCGGCACCGGATTGCTACCAGCGCCTCGGCACACTCGCGCAGATGAACCCGCCGGTCCGCGACCAGCATCACCAGGACGGGATCTGGCGGGCGGTCCGGAGCGGCATCGTCGATTGCATCGGGTCCGACCATGCGCCGCATACGCTGGAGGAAAAGGCACGGCCTTATCCGCAGAGCCCCTCCGGCATGCCCGGCGTGCAGACCCTGCTGCCGGTGATGCTGAACCACATGCATGAGGGGCGCCTCACCTTGGCAAGGCTCATCGATCTTACCAGCGCTGGGCCGGCGCGGATCTACAACATCCGCGGCAAGGGGCGCATTGCCGTGGGCTATGACGCCGATTTTTCGGTGGTGGATCTCAAAGCCAAACGTACCATCACCAATGAGTGGATGGCGACCAAGGCCGGCTGGACACCCTATCATGGCATGGACGTGACCGGCTGGCCGATTGCCACCATCATCCGCGGCGACATCGTCATGCGCGACGGCGAATTGCTGGGGCGCCCCGCGGGTGCACCGGTGCGGTTCCAGGAAACCATCCAGCCGCAGGATTGACCCATGCACAAGGGCGCCATCATCGGCTGGCATCATCTGCCCTTCGGCAAGCAGGATGCGCGCGACCTTGAAGCGCTGATTGTCGAGGCGGGTGCCGGCGCCATCCAGCATGCGGGACTGGAACCGGCCGATATCGACGCGATCTATGTCGGGCATTTCAATGCCGGCTTCTCGGCGCAGGATTTCCCGGCCTCCCTGGCACTCGGCATCGATCCGGCGCTGCGCTTCAAGCCGGCGACACGGGTCGAGAATGCCTGCGCCACCGGCAGCGCCGCCGTATTCCAGGGGTTGAAGGAGATCGCTGCCGGGTCGGCCAAGCGCGTGCTGGTGATCGGTGCCGAGCAGATGTCGCGGGTGACACCGGCCGAGGTCGGCGCCAATCTGCTGAAAGCGAGCTATGTCAAGGAAGAGGCCGCCATCGCCGACGGCTTTGCCGGCGTGTTCGGGCGCATCGCCGAAATCTATTTCCAGCGCTATGGCGACCAGTCGGAAGCGCTCGCCGCCATCGCCGCCAAGAATCACAAAAACGGTGTCGCCAATCCTTACGCGCAGATGCGCCGGGATCTCGGGCGCGAGTTCTGCCGCACGGTCTCGGACAAGAATCCGCTGGTCGCGGGACCGCTGAAGCGGACCGATTGCAGCCCGGTCTCGGACGGCGCTGCCGCCTTGGTTTTGGCCGATGGCGACACGGCGCTGGGGGCACCGCGCGCCATCGGCTTTCGCGGCCTCGCGCAGGTGAATGACTTCCTGCCCATGTCGCAGCGTGACGTGATTGCCTTCGAGGGCTGCCGCCTTGCTTGGCAGCGCGCCTTGGGCGAGGCCGGCGCGACGCTTGCGGATCTGTCGCTGGTCGAGACCCATGATTGCTTCACCATCGCCGAACTCATCGAATATGAGGCGATGGGCCTCACCCCGGCGGGGCAGGGGGCACGCGCCATCCTGGAAGGCTGGACGGAGATGGACGGCCGGCTGCCGGTCAATGCCTCGGGCGGGTTGAAGGCCAAGGGTCATCCGATCGGCGCCACCGGCGTTTCCATGCATGTGCTTGCCGCCATGCAGCTCGACGGCACGGCCGGCGAGATGCAGGTCAAGGATGCGGCGCTGGCCGGCCTCTTCAACATGGGTGGCACCGCAGTCGCCAACTATGTGAGTATCCTGGAACGGGTGCGGTAAAGATCAGAATTTTGGGAGAGAGTGTGATGTTCAAAGCGCTGCTGTTGACGGAGAAGGACGGCAAGGTCACGTCCGCGATCGAGGATCTGCCGGATGACCGGTTGCCGGCGGGCGACGTGCTTGTGCGCGTCCATAACAGCACGCTCAACTACAAGGACGGGCTGGTATTGAACGGCCTGGGGCGGCTGGTGAAGACCTATCCGCATGTCGGCGGCGTCGATTTCGCCGGCACCGTGCTGGAAAGCCAGCATGGCGATTACAAGGCCGGCGACCAGGTGATCCTGACCGGCTGGCGCGTCGGCGAAGTGCATTGGGGCGGGTTTGCCGAGAAGGCGCGGGTCAAGGGCGAATGGCTGGTGCCGCTGCCCAAGGGCCTGTCCACTGAACGTGCCATGGCGATCGGCACAGCGGGCTTCACGGCGATGCTGTGCGTCATGGCGCTTGAGGAACATGGGCTGCGGCCGGACCATGGCGATGTGCTGGTGACGGGGGCGGCCGGCGGTGTCGGCAGTGTCGCGACCGCGATCCTGGCCCGCCTCGGCTACCGGGTCGTCTGTTCCAGCGGGCGCGCCGAACAGGCGGATTATTTGAAAAGCCTGGGTGCGGCCGAGGTGATCGACCGCGCCAGCATCGCGACACCGTCCGGCAAGCCCCTGGACAGCGAACGCTGGGCGGGCGCCGTCGACAGCGTCGGCGGTTCGACCTTGGCCGCCATCCTGCCGCAGATGAAATATCGCGGCGCCATCGCGGCCTGTGGGCTGGCCGGCGGCACCAAGCTGGAGACCACGGTCATTCCCTTCATCATCCGCGGCGTCTCGCTGCTGGGCGTTGATTCGGTGATGGCGCCGCTCATGCGCCGCAAGGTCGCCTGGGCGCGGCTCACCAAGGATTTGCCGATGGAAAAGCTCGACGGCATGATCCAGCGCGCGACCCTCGAAGACCTGCCGGCGCTGGGCAAGGCGATCCTCGAAGGCAAGGTGCGCGGCCGCGTGGTGGTCGATCTCGGCGTCTAGGCGGCAACCCGGCCGGCAGGAGACTGGTCGCCGCTGGTTGAGACCAGCAGCATGAGCGGCCCGGCGCCTTGCGTGATCGTTGCCGCGACCAGGGTCGCAAGACCGATGTGGTCCACGCCGATGAGGTTGACGGTGATCTGGTCACCCGGCCGCAGCATCTCGGCCGCCGCGGCGAAATAGGCATTGTCGTTGGCGGTGCCGGCACCCGCCGGAGCCAGGATCTGGTCCAGGCAATCCCTTGTCCGGTAATGCCAGTGGGTGAAGCCGTTGGCATAGGCGAGCACGCTGAAATCCTGGGCGCAAGCTCATTTTCCCCTCCGGAAGCTGTTGGCGTCAACCGATGGTGGAACTTATGAAGAACACACGCAAAGATGTCAACGTAAAAAACGTTAAAGATTGTACCGGATGCACCGCATCCGCCGATGCTTGCGGTCGATTCGGGTAATCCGCGCGTTATTTTCCGGCCAGGCGGCCAGGCGGCCAGGCGGATGGGCGGATGGGATCAGCCGGCTTCGCCGGCGCCGGTGATGCGGTAGATGCGCTTGACCTCGCCGGCCTTGAGGGCGATGTCGCGCGCGGGGTTGAACTGGTGGAGGACGACCTCCTCGTCACTCCGACGCAGGAACTGCTTGATGAGCCCCTGACCGTCAGCGAGTTCCACCGCCACGAAGCAGTTCTTGGTGATCGGGCGGTTCGGGTTGACGTAGAGGAGTTCGCCCGCGAAATAGCGCGGCTCCATCGAATCGCCGTCGACATAGAGGGCGAATGCGTTGAAGGCACCCTTCAGATTGGCCGGGCGCTCGACGAATTCCTTGGCCTCGCCTTCATTGAAATAGAAACCCTCGCTGCCGCCTTTGACCGCGCCGATCACGGGCAGATCGCGCTGGCCGTGGCCGCCCGCCGCAGGGCTGGGGCGCGGTGTCACGGGTTCGCGGCGATGGGTGACGGTGTGGCCCTGCTCGATGCCGGCAAGCTGCAGCACGGCGCCTGGCTCGGTGCCGTGCTGGCTGAACAGGGCATCCAACTCGCGGGCGAGCGCGAAGGGCAGGAAGCGGCGCTTGTACCGGTCCTCGTAATGCTGGTAACGGGTGAGGCTCCAGCCCAGCGCTTCCGAGACCGAGCGCATGGTGAGGCCGGCCTGCTCGCGCAATTCCTTCAGCCGTCGCGCGGCTTCTGAAATTTCTGTCATGGCGCATACTCCTTATCGGCCGTCGCAGCCCCCAGAAGGCGCCGGTGCCGATCCAAGGCGACAATATATGTCCGCAGAATACGTTTTTAAAGCTTGACAGCGTAACCAAAATATGCGTATTATCGCCTAATCCCATAACGCGCAAAGCCTGTCGGCGGCCCTTGGCCAGCCTTGGGGAGGAAAACAATGGAACAAAACAGAAACAAAAGAGAAGAATCCGGCCCGTCGGGTACCAATCGGCGCCGCTGCCTGATCTGCGGACAGCGGTTCCGCGCCCTGGGGCCGTTCCTGCGGATCTGCGGCCCGTGCAAGGAAAGCGAAGAATGGCAGGCCGGCGCCGCGGATTTCACCCTCCATGCCGGGAGTGCCGCCAATGACAATTGAAACCGGGGGTGAGGGGGGACGGAGCGCCATGGCCGAGATCGTCGATTTTCCACCCAGTCCAACCATGCGGCCGGAACAGGCGGTGGGCACCTGCATGAAGACGCGCTGGACCCAGTTTCTCGGCATCGGCATCACCGAGGCGGGCGAGTTCGAGGTGGTCAACAGCGACATGACCGCCGAGCGTGCCCTGTGGCTGGTGAAATGGGCCGAGCGCTGGGCGATGGGCCTCGACGAGGTGGAGGTCGAGGCATGAAGGCCTTTGCAGCAACACGGCGCGGCCGGCCGAAGCGCGTGGTGGCCAATGACAATGGCCCTGATGCTCGGGGTCGTGATCTCGGCACGCCGGAAGCGCAGTTGAAGCGGGCGTTCCTGGCGCAAGGGGCCGATCCGGTGGCTTCGGCGCATCCTTTGGATCTGCTGCTGGCGCGCGGGTTCATCGACGCGGCCATGCACCGGGCCGGGTTTCGCTATGCGGGGCTCTATCGCCAGATCATCGGCCGCACGGAAGTGAGCTATGGCCGGCTCTATGACGGGCTTTCCGGTGATGGCCGTTCATCCGGCGATGCAGGCGAGGTGGCGGACCTTGCCGACCGGCAGCGCAGCTTTCGGCAGGCGCAGATGCGGCTCCGCGCGGAAGGGCCAGTGGTGGCCGGCCTCACCGAGCGGCTGTCGGTGTTCGGCGTGTGGCCAGATCGGCTGCGGCAGAAAGTGACGTTGTCGCACCGCGAGCTCGATCTGCTGCGTCGCGGCCTGGCGCGTCTGGCGCAGGCGCAGGTCCGTGGCAACGCCCACGCCGTCAATGACAATGGCCCGGATGACGACCGGCTGCGGGGGGCGAGATGAGCAAGGCACCACAGGAGACAAAGCCGGCAGCCTCCGCACCGCGCAAGATCGAGACGCTGGCACGGTGCCATGCGGCGGCGGCGATCCAGGCGCTGGCGGGGGTGCTGGTCGATACGACGGCGACGCCGGCCATGCGCATCTCGGCGGCGGGCGCGTTGCTGCAATGGGGCTATGGCAAGCCGGGGATCCAGGCCAAGGTCAAGGCCGGGGATGGAAAGCCGGGCGAGGGCGGCGAACAGATTGTGCGGCTGATCTGGGGCGAGACGGAAAATAGCGATTGACAAACTAGGAATTAATTGCTATTCTGTAAATATAGACTGCGATATCGCGCCCCGGTGAGCCCCGCTCCCGGGGCGGTGTCGTTTGGGACGAGAACACTCACGCCTGACGAACTTCTTTAGACGGTTTTCTCCTCACCAGATCAGGACGAACATGACCCAGGCACGCAGGCAGGCGGCAATGGAGGTGCAGCTTTATGCGCCGCGGCCGTTGCAGGCCGAGCTGCATCGGCGCCTGCGGCGGTTCAATGTGCTGGTGGCGCATCGGCGGTTCGGGAAGACGGTGTTCTGCATCAATGAGCTCATCGCCAAGGCGGCGGCGAACCCCAGGCCCGATGCGCGCTATGGCTATGTGGCGCCGCTGCTGACCCAGGCCAAGGATGTGGCCTGGCATTATCTCAAACGCTTCACCGCGCCCATCCCGGGTATCAGCGTCAGCGAAACCGAATTGCGGGTCGATCTGCCCAATGGCGCGCGCATCCGGCTTTATGGTGCCGACAATGCCGACCGGCTGCGCGGCCTCTATTTTGACGGCGTGGTGCTCGATGAATATGCCCAGATGACATCGCGCGTCTGGCCGGAAATCGTGCGGCCGATGTTGGCCGACCGTGGCGGCTGGGCGCTGTTCATCGGCACGCCGATGGGGCGCAATCATTTCTGCGCGCTCTATGAACAGGCGAAAGACGAAGCCGACGCGTCCTGGTTCGCGGAGCGCTTTCCGGCGACCGAGACGGGCATCCTGCGCGAGGCGGAACTGGCGGCGGCACGGCGCGCCATGTCGGCGCAGGCCTTCGCCCAGGAGTTCGAGTGCAGTTTCGCAGCCGGCGTGCCCGGCGCCTACTACGCAAGCCTGCTGGAACAGGCAGAGCAGGAAGGGCGCATCGGCCGCGTGCCATGGGAGCCGAAGCTGCCGGTGATCACGGCCTGGGATCTCGGCATCGGCGATGCGACGGCGATCTGGTTCGCGCAGGCAATCGGCCGCGAGATCCGCATCATCGATTATTACGAAGCGCGCGGGGCGGCGCTCAGCCATTACGCCAAGCGCCTCCAGGAACGGCCCTATGCCTATGGCGATCACCTGCTGCCCCACGATGTCGAGGTGCATGAGCTTGGCAGCGGGACGACGCGGCTCGAGACCCTGCGGCAATTGGGGCTGAAGGCGCGGGTCCTGAAACCCAACGCCATCGAGGACGGGATCGAGGCGGTACGCAACCTCATCCCGCGTTGCTGGATCGATGCCGAGAAATGCGCGCGCGGGCTTGATGCCTTGCGCCTCTACCGCCCTGAATTCGATACGCGGCGCCATGTCTTCAGCGCGCGGCCCTTGCATGACTGGACCAGCCATGCGGCCGATGCGTTCCGCTATCTCGCGGCCGGGCTGAAGCTGACGCAGCCGCCCGCGCCGATGCTGATCGAGGGGCAAAGCTACGATCCGTTTCGCTGGTAGGAAAGCCCTATGCCCCTGCGCGCGCTCAACCTTGCCGATCTGGTGACGATCGGACAGGCGATGCGCGATGCCGACCGGCGCGAGATCTTCGCCACGCGCTTCGATGAGGATGCCGCTCTGCTGGCGGAGGATCTGCTGGCCTCCGATCCGGTGGGGGCCGTCGTCGCGAGCGCGGACGGTACCGCGGTGGCGGCCCTGGGCGGGATCGAGATGTGGCCCGGCAACTGGTCGCTGTGGATGTATGCGACCGATCGTTGGCCGGAGGTTGCGCGTGCCACGACGCGCTTTGCCAGGCATGTGCTGTGGCCATCGCTGCTGCGGCTTGGCCTCCGGCGCGGCGAATGCCGCTCGGCGCTTGATCACGACGTCGCCCATCGCTGGCTGAGCTATCTCGGCGGCGAGGTGGAAGCGATCTATCCCGCCTATGGCAAGGGCGGCGAGACCTTTATCGGCTTTGTCATTTATGGAGAAACAGGCATGTGTGCGACCCCGAAGAAGCGCAATCCCGGCAGGGTCTCGACGCGGAAATCGCCGGTGGTTGATCCCAACGCCCCGCCGCAGGCCAATGATCTGGTGGCCGATGCCGCGGGCGAGGCGGAACTGCGCCGCCTGCGAGCCCTCTATGGTCGGCGCGCCACGATCCTGACGCCGGAGCGCCAGGCGCTGGGCCAGGCGCCGGTGGCGCAGAAGACCCTGCTGGGTTCTTGACGATGGACAATATCGCCCAGGACCTCATCCGCCGGCAGGAGGCGTTGGCCTCGGAGCGCGCACCGCTTGACCAGTTGTGGCAGGAGATCGCCGAGCTGATGAAGCCGTTGCGCGCCGATTTCACCTTCCACCGCGTACCCGGCGACAAGCGGACGCAGAAGGTGTTCGACGCGACGGCGGGTCTTGCCGCCGACAATCTCGCGGCCGGTCTCTGGGGCATGGTGACCAATGCCGCCAATGACTGGTTCACGCTGCGCTCGGATCTCGCGGAAGCGGATGAGGACCAGGCGACCAAGGAATGGCTCGACGATGTGACGCGTCGCATGCAGGCGGCCTTCGCCGGCAATGGGCAGCGCTTCTATTCGCGGGTCATGGAGCTTTATGCCGACCTCGTCACCTTCGGCACGGCGGTATTCTATTCCGAGGAGGATGCGCAGACCGGGCGCATTCACTATTCCTGCCGGCATCTCGCCGAATGTTTCGTGGCCGAGAACGAGCGCGATGAAGTGGATACGCTGTTCCGCCGTTTCACCTTCACCGCGCGCCAGGCGCATCTGCGCTGGGGCGACCAATGCCATGCGAGCGTGCTGCGCGCGATCGACAAGGAGCCGGACCGGCGCTTTACCTTCCTCCATGCGGTGATGCCGCGGGCGGAGGTCAAGGGCGGACGGCATGATGCGGCGGGGATGGGCTTTGCCTCTTTCTATGTCGATGTCGAGAACCGGCTGCTGCTGTCGGAAGGCGGCTATCACGATTTTCCCTATCAGGTGCCGCGCTGGTCGACGGCCTCGCGCGGGCTCTATGGCGATTCACCGGCGATGCTGGCGCTGCCCGATGTGAAGATGCTGAATGCGATGTCGAAGACGACGATCGTGGCGGCGCAGAAGGCGGTTGATCCGCCGCTGCTCGCGGTCGATGAGGTTGCGGTGCGCGGCCTGCGCACGCATCCCGGCGGCATCATCTATGGCGGGCTCGATGAAAACGGCCGGCGGCGCTATGAGCCGCTGCACAGCGGCGGCAATGTGGGGCTGGGGCTGGAGCTCGAGGAACAGCGCCGCGAGGCGGTGCGGCAAGCCTTCTATTTCTCGCTGCTGTTCATGGTGCAGCAGCCCAACCAGACGGCGACCGAGGTCTTGGCACGGCAGGAGGAGAAGCTGCGCCTGATGGGGCCGCATCTCGGGCGCATCCAGGCCGAGTTCCTCGATCCGCTCATCCGCCGCCAGTTCGGCATCATGCGGCGCGCCAATCTGCTGCCGCCGGTGCCAAGGCAATTGCAGCGCGCCGGCATCCGCATCGAATACGTCTCGCCCTTGGCGCGCGCGCAGCGGGCGGGCGAAGGGGCGGCGATCGTGCGCGCACTGGAATCGCTGGCACCCTTGGGGGCCATCAAGCCGGAGATCTATGACAACATCGACGCCGATGCGGCGGCAAGGTTGCTGGCGCAATCCTTCGGCGTGCCCAACAACCTGCTGCGCACGCCGGAGGCGGTGAAGAAGCTGCGGAAGAAGGTTGAGAAAGAGGCGCCGGAGAGCGCCGACCCGATGGCGGGGCTGGGTGATCTGGGGGCGATGTTGTCGGGCGGCATGTCCTCTGGCGGTGCGGCGTGAAGGCCGGCATCACCTGGCTGCTGCGCCTCCATGGTACGCAGCGCGCCAGAAGGGTGGCGGCGGCTTATCGGCAGTGTCTCTCGGGCGATGACGTGCTGGC
Organism: Rhodospirillaceae bacterium; assembly: GCA_016712715.1. Lineage (NCBI taxonomy): Bacteria > Pseudomonadati > Pseudomonadota > Alphaproteobacteria > Rhodospirillales > Rhodospirillaceae > Rhodospirillaceae bacterium. The sequence goes on along the minus strand of JADJQM010000002.1, from coordinate 257,154 downwards.
GCGGCTGGTGCTTTCCGACCTCGCGCATTATTGCCGCGCGGGGCAGAGCAGTTTCGTGGCGGGCGATCCGCATCAGACCGCGTTCAATGAGGGGGCGCGCGACGTGTTCCTGCATGTCGCGGAAATGTGCGGCCTTGGTCCCGATGATTTTGCCGGTCTCATTCAAGAGGTGATCGATGATCGATGAACGCAAGATAGAGGCGGCGCCGGATTGGCGCGCTGGGCTGGACGACGATCTGGGTGCCCTGGTGCAGCAGAAGGGCTGGCGCTCGGCGCGCGACGTGCTCACCAGCTATCAGAACCTGGAGAAGCTGGTGGGTGGCGACCGCATCGCCTTGCCCGGCCGCGATGCCGGGGCGGAAGCCTGGGGGCCGGTCTGGGACAAGCTCGGCCGACCGCAGGAACCCGGCGGCTATGATTTCGCGCCGCCAGAAGGTGTCGCCTATGACAAGGCCCATGCCGATTGGTTCCGCGAGACGGCGTTCAAGCTGGGCTTGAGCCAGGACCAGGCGCGCGACCTGCATGACGCGTTCCTCGCGCATTTTCCGGCGGCGGCGAAAGATGAAACCGAAGCTGAGCCGGAGGTCGATCTCAAACAGCTCTGGGGCCGGCAGTATGAGCGCAACATGGCGGCGGCGCGGCGTGCCTATGGCGCGTTCCTCGGCGATGAGAAACCGTTTCAGGAGATTGCCGAGGGGATCGGCGAGGGGGCGTTGATGGATCTCCTTGCCAAGGTCGGCCGCGCCATCGGCGAAGACAGCATCACGGCGCGCGCCGACGCCAAGGGCAACGGCCCGCGTTCGGCCGGCGAAGCCTTGTCCGAGATCGCGCGGCTGCAGCAGGCGGCCAAGGCCGATGCGAAACACCCTTACGTCAACAAGACCCATCCCGATCATCCAGCCACGGTGAAGCGGATGGAGGATCTGTTCGCGGTCGCTTATGGCGGGTGAGGTGTTGCGCACTCCTCTATCGTCATGGTCCGCGAAGGCGGACCTCCCACGCGTAGGCGGGCAACTAAAAAACAACTCGTGGATGGTCGGCCTTCGCCGACCATGACGGATAAATTAAGTCCAATCATCAAAGTCCGGACAACCTCAATCAAATGAGGCCCGGCTGACGGCTCGGAAAGACGGCCGCTGACGATGCGCGGGTGCATCGAGGCTTGAGGTCCGTCGTGTTTGCCGCGGGCGACAGCCGCCACGCCAACCCTGCCGCCCGCGGCTGGTTTGGTGCGGTGGCCTGGCCCTTCGGCGCAGATGGGCAACCTCGCCGATTCAAACGTCACATTGTGAGATCAGAAAGGAAGTGTGGACCCATGTCCTCGCAGATCCAGATTGCGTTCAACAATCTCTACAGCGCCAACATCATGCTGCTGGTGCAGCAGAAGGGCAGCCGCCTCAAAGACGCGGTGCGCCAGGAGGTGGTGGAGGGCGAAATTGCCTACTTCGACCAGATCGGGGCGGGCAGCGCCATCAAGCGCCAGTCGCGTCACGCCGACACGCCGCTCACCGAAACGCCGCATGCGCGTCGCCAGGTGATGCTGGAAGACTATGAATATTCCGACCTCATCGATCGCCTGGACCAGGTGAAGACGCTGACCGATCCGACCAGCGCCTACAGCCAGGCGGCAGCCCATGCGCTGGGCCGCGCCATGGACGACGTCATCATCGCCAATGCGAACGGGACCGCGCGCAGCGGCAAGACCGGGCAGACCTCGGTACCTTTGCCGGGCTCTCAGAAGATCGCCGTCGGCGGCACCGGCTTTACGCTGGCGAAACTCCTGCAGGCGAAGGAGATCCTCGACGCGGCGGAGAACGATCCGGATGAACCGCGCTATATCGCGTGCCCGGCCAAGGACATCACCGTGCTGCTCTCCAACACCCAGGTGACGTCGAGCGATTACAACACGGTGAAGGCGCTGGCCGCGGGGCAGATCGATACCTTCCTCGGCTTCAAGTTCATCCGCACGCAGCGCCTCGGCCTCACCTCCGGCGGCGACCGTGCCTGTCTTGCCTGGCGCCAGTCGGCGCTGGTGCTGGCCGTCGGCCAGACGCCCAAGGTGAAAGTCACCGAGCGGCCCGACAAATCCTATGCGACGCAGGTCTATTGCGCGATGTCGGTCGGCGCCACGCGCATGGAGGAAGAAGGCGTCGTCGAGATCGCGACTCTTGCCTAAAGCGTCGTGGGCATCGCGGCCGCCCAGTCGGCGAATGCCGACATTCGTCGGCGGGCGGCGAATGCCGACATTCGTCGGCGGGCAACCCCGCTGTGCGCCGTCTGTTTGGAACTCAATCTATCCAGGAGAAAAACATGGCTACTCAATATGGAACGCAGATGGGCCGGTTGCGCAATTCCGCGCCGGTGGATCTGCCGATGGCTGGCGACGTGCACGGCCGGGTGCGTGTGTTCAACGAGAAGGTCGCCCTCGCGGCCCAGCCGACCTCGGACAACATCGAAGTGGCGCGCCTGCCCAAGGGTGCGCGCGTGCTCTATGGCCTGCTCGACAGCACCGTGTCGCTGGGCTCGGCGACGCTGGCCGTCGGCATCGTCGGCACCACGGGCAAGTACCGTGCGGCGGCGGCCTTCACGGCCGTCGATACGCCGACCCTGTTCGGCCCGGCGGCTGTGGCCGGCGAACCGCTGGCCGCGGAAGAGATCGTCATCCTCACCATCGCCGCCGCGGCCCTGCCGGCCAGCGGCACGCTGCGGGTGATGATCTTCTACACGCTGGACTGACGTGATGACGGGCTGCCGGCGGCAAAGCCGGCAGCCCGTTCCACGACGTCGTGCAATTGCAATAGGGCGAGCATCCCATGGCCATTTCGACCGTCTCCATCTGCAACCGGGCGCTGGATCTGCTCGGCGCCGATCCGATCACCTCGCTGGAGGACGGGTCGAAGGGCGCCAATCTGTGCCAGCGGAATTTCGAACCGTCGGCGGATTCGGTGCTGCGGCTCTATCCGTGGAACGCAGCCCTGCGCCGCGCGCGTCTGCCGGCGCTGAGTGAAACGCCTGCCTGGGGCTATCTCTATCAATACCAGCTGCCGCAGGGGCCGGAGCCCGCTTTCTGCCTGCGCCTGCTGGAGATCGACAATGGCAGCGACTACCGGGTCGAAGGTCGGCGGATTCTTGCCGATTACGCGGCACCGCTCGACATTCTCTATATCGGGCGCGTCACGGATACGGCGACTTTCGATCCGCTGCTGGCAGAGGCGGTGGCGGCGAAACTTGCGGTACATCTTGCCGGCAACCTGACCGAAAGCGGGTCGCGGATTGCTGCCGCGCGGGATTATCTGCGCGATATCCTGGCGCAAGCCAAGGCGATCGATGCGCAGGAGGGCGGTGCCGCCAGCCTGGTGGTCGATGCCTGGCTGCAGGCGCGGAGCTGACGTCATGGCCGGCGCCTCGCTGCTGCTCTCGACCTTCAATGCCGGCGAATGGTCGCCGGAACTCTATGGCCGCATCGATCTCGACAAATACCGCAATGCCTGTCGCGTGATCGAGAATTTCGTGTTGCTGGCGCAAGGGCCGGCGACGCGGCGCCCGGGTACGCAGTTCATCGCCGCCACGAAGGGCGATGACGCGGTGCGCTTGATCCCGTTCGAATTCTCGACCGAGCAGGCCTATGTGATCGAGGCGGGGGAGGCCTATTTCCGCTTCTATATGAATGGCGGGCGCATCGAGACCTCGCCCGGCACGGCCTATGAGATTGCCACGCCCTATGGTGTTGCGGACCTTGCCGGACTCAAATGGGCGCAATCGGCCGATGTGCTCTACCTCACGCATCCGAACTTCGCGCCACACAAGCTCTCGCGCAGCGGGCATACCAGCTGGACCTTGAGCGAGATCGAGTTCCTGGACGGTCCCTATCTTGACGAAAACATCGGCGCGATTTCTCTGACGCCGGCTGCGGCCGGCGGCAGCAACATCACGCTGACAGCATCGGCCGATCTGTTCGCGGCGACCGATGTGGGGCGGCTGGTGCGCATCAAGCACAGCAGCGTCTGGGGCTGGGCCAGGATCATCACCTTCACCAGTGCGACCCAGGTGAAGATCGACATCAAGGGCGCCTTTGGCGGCACGGACGCCGTGACCAATTGGCGGCTGGGCGCCTGGTCAGCGACGACCGGCTGGCCCAGCGCGGTGACCTTTCACGAGGAGCGGCTGTTCCTGGCCAACACCCGCGCCCAGCCGCAGACCTTGTGGGCCTCGGTCTCCGGCGCCTATGAGAGCTTCGCGCCGACCGGGGCCGACGGCATCGTCAAGGATGATCACGGCCTCAACTTTACCATCGCCGACGATCGCGTGAACGCGATCCGCTGGATGAGTGCCGGCAAGACGCTGGCGCTGGGCACCACGGGCGGCGAATTCAACCTCACCGCGAGTTCGCTCAATGAGGCGCTGACGCCGAGCAATATCACGGTGCGGCGAGAGACCACCAATGGCAGCGCCGATATCAGGCCGGAGCGCATCGGTGCCGCCGTCCTCTATGTGCAGCGGGCCGGGCGCAAGATCTACGAAATGGCCTACAGTTTCGAGAACGATGCGTTCAATTCGCCGGAACTCAGCATGCTCGCGCGGCACCTGACGATGACCGGCATCAAGGAGATTGCCTTCCAGGCGGAACCCTGGTCGATCCTGTGGGTCGTGCTGCAGGATGGCGGGCTGCTGGGCCTTACCTATATGCGCGGTCAGGACGTGGTTGGTTGGCATCGGCATCGCATCGCCGGGCGAGAGGCCCGCGTCCTGTCGGTCGCGGTCATTCCAGGTGGCCGCCAGGATGAGGCGTGGCTGGCGATCGAGCGCCGTGTCGGCGGCACCGTCAAGCGTTCGGTCGAACGACTGGCGGCGGCCTTCGAGCCCCGCGATCCCTTTGACAAGCAGGGTGCCTTTTTCGTCGATGGCGGGTTGAGCTTCGATGGCGCGGGCAGTGTGGCACTCACGCCGGGTGCCGGTGCCGAGACGATCGGCAGCACGGGCGTCATCTTCACGGCGGCAGCAGGGATCTTTGGTCCAGGCGATGTCGGGCGCGAGATCCAGCATCTCTATCCCGCATCCTCGGGTGAGGGCTATTACGTGGCGCGAGCCATCGTTACCGGGTTCACCGATGGGACCCATGTCACGACCACGATCCACGCTGCCTTTCCATCACTGGCGGCGATCGCGGCCGAGGACTGGTCGTTGGGCGCGCAGGTGATCGGCGGCCTCGACCATCTTATCGGCGAGGTGGTGACGATCCTTGCCGATGGCGCCACCCATCCCGACCGGGTGGTCGCCCCGGACGGCACCGTCACCCTGGAGCGCGCCGCGTCCTATGCCCATGTCGGGCTCGGCTATACCAGCCGCTTGAGCACCATGGATATCGAGGCGGGTGCCATGGACGGGGCGGCGCAGGGCAAGAAGCGCCGCGTCCACCGGGTCGTCGTGCGGCTTCACAACAGTCTCGGCATGCGCGTCGGCGCCGATGCGGCGCGGACCGACGACGTCGTGTTTCGCGCCGCAAGGACGGCGATGGATCAGAGCCCGCCTCTGTTCTCGGGCGACAAGTTCGTGGCCTTTCCGAAAGGCTGGGACGGGCAGGCGATCGTCACCGTGCTGCAGGAGCAACCTTTGCCCTGCACCATCGTGGCGCTCATTCCGCAACTGACAACGATGGATGGATGAACATGTGCACTCCCGCGGCGGCGATGGCCGCAACCACGATGATTTCGGCCGGCGCCCGGATGGCGTCGGAGGCGCAGCAGGCCAGTCATGAGTCGAAAGAGCTGGAGCGCGAGGCGAAGGTCGCCAGGGCGCAAGGTGCTGAGGAGGAGCGGCGGCTGCGCGCGGAAGCGGCGCGCAGCCAGGCGAAACGCCGTGTCGCCATTCTGAAAGGCGGCGTCACGACCGAAGGTTCGCCCACCGACATGCTGCTGGACGCCGCGCGCGAAGACGAGGCCGAGGCGCGCTGGGCGCGCTTTGGTCGCCGCGAGTCGGCGCGTGCCCAGGAGCGCGAGGCGCGCAATCGCCGCCGCCGCTCGGTGCTGGACCAGCTCTCCAGCACCCAGGCGCTTGGCACCGATCTCATCAGGCTCGGCAATTGAAAGGACGCAACATGATGACCAAACCGACTTCGCTCGATGCCGCGATGCGACAGGTGCTGGCGGCGCGCGGGTCGCCGGTGGCGCCGCAGGGAATGGGCCGTGCCGACCCCGTCGATGGTCTTGAGGGCGCGCTCGCGTCGCCCGCCGGACCGGAGGCTTATCAGATCGCGGTGCCGCCGGACTTTGCGCGCGACGCGGCACTCGAAGCCAAGGCGCGGCAATGGTTCCACCGCGCCGGCCTGCCGCAAGGGGCGGTGAGCGGCATTGTCCAGGCCTATTGCCGGCAGCTCTGCTGCGATCCGGCGACGCTGGCAGATGGAAGCCAGCAGCGGCGCACGCGCGCGGAACTGGCGCAGGAATGGGGTGCCGATTATCCGCGCAAGGTCGCCGCGGCGCAGTCTCTGATCGAGGCATGTGGCGGCGCCGAGGAACTGGCCGAAATTCTCGGCGGCACGGGGCTTGGCGACGATGCCTGGCTGATCCGGACCCTGGCAGCGATCGCCGAACTCGATCCCAAGCATGGAGGTGAACGATGAGCCTTTCCGTCACAGGTGGTTCCGACTCAGGCAGTGGCAGGACATCCAGCTTGCTGGCCGGATGGCGCGCATGCGAGGCGGAACTGCGGCAGAAGCAGGAAAGCAACGCAGCAGCGCGGGACCGCGTGATCCAGCAGCGCCAGGAATCAGCACTTGCCGCATCGCGCGGTGACGCCGATGCCGGCAAGCGCATGGCGGATCTTGCCAGCGAGGAGGCGGTGCTGCACCTCGCCGCGCAGTGCCTGGATCTGGGCCTGCGCGCGGTGGCGCAGGAGATCGATGCCGAGGAAATGCGCGCGGCGGCGAAGGCGCGCGCCAGGGCGGTGAAGGCGCATGGGGCGAAGCTCGCCAAGCGCATCGCCTTGGTCGAGGAGATCGAGCAGCGGCTCCGTGCCGTGACGCCGTTGCTGGCGCAGCTCGCAACCCTCACCGGTGAAATCGAGCGGGCGCATGCGGCCCTGGGCGGGGCGAGGCCCTTCCTGCCGCCGCTGGCGCAGGAAGCGGTCGGTGGACGCCTTGCCGAGTTCATGACGGGATGCGGCTTTGCCGCCTGGCTGCCGCTGGCCCGGCCTGAATTCCGCCCGGCATTGGGGTCCTGGGCCAAGGCGGAACGGGAGATCCAGGAGACCTATCGCCTCACAGCCTGACAATCCTGGCGGCCTGAAAGCGGCGGCCGCATCCCAAGGAAACCAGCCATGACCATTTCGACGACGACGTCCCGTGTCACTTATGCGGGCGATGGGGTGACCGTGTCCTTCGCGGTGCCGTTCAGTTTCTTCGGCGTGGATGAGATCGACGTGATCGAGCGCAGCCTGGAGAACGGCAGCGAGACGCTGAAGGTGCTGACGACCGACTATACGGTTGCCGGCGGCGGCGGTGCCGCCGGCACGGTGTCGGCGGTGGTGCCGCCGCCGGCCAATAAGAGCTGGACCATCGCCCGGCGCACCAAGCGCACGCAGATGGTGGATTACACGCCCAACGACCCCTTTCCGGCCGAGACCCATGAGCGGGCGCTCGACCGGCTGACGGCGCTGGTCCAGGAGCTTGACGACAAGCTGGGGCGTTCAGCGGCGCTGAGCCCGACCAGCAGCGTCACCGGCCTGACGTTGCCTGACCCGGAAGCCGACAAGCTGCTGGGTTGGAAAGGCGATCTCTCCGGCCTTGAGAACAAGAGCATCCCGCCGGGTGCCACCGTCCACGCCGGCATGACCACCACGCGCAGCGGTGTCGCCTCTGGTGAATCGGTGACGCCGCGCGGCCTGGCGGCGCTGTGGCGCAAGGGCAGCGACATTGCCAGCGCCGCGACGCTGATGAAGCCCGGCGACAGCGATATCGGCGGCTATCATGTGGTGACGGGCGCCGTCACCATCGCCGCGCTGTGGACCGGCGAGGCCGCGGGGACGGAAATCGAGCTGCGCTTCGCCGCGGCCCTCACCCTGACGCATCACGCGACCAGCCTGATCCTGCCGGGCGGCGGCAATGTCGTGACGGCAGCCGGCGACGTCGCCCGCTTCCGCTGCGAGGGCGGTGACAATTGGCGCTGCGTGTCGGCACCGCCCGGATGGTTCTCGGCGATGAGCAATGCCGGGTTGAGCCTGCCGGTCAGCGTCAAGACTGGCAGCTACACGATGCTGGCCGCGGATAAGGGCGGCGAGATCCAGTTCACCACGGCGGGCGCCACGCTGGGTCTGCTGGCGGCCGCCACGGCCGGCAACGGTGCGACCCTCGTCATCCGCAATGCCGCAGCGAGCGGCGATGTGACGATCGATCCCAGCGGCGCCGAGACGCTCGATGGGCTGGCCACGCGCCTGCTGCGACCGGGCGACCGCGTGCTCATTCGCTGTGATGGAACTTCCTGGGCGACCGTCAGCGGTGCCTACAGCTTTGCGACCGCGGAGATCAATCTTGCCGCCGCCCTGGCCTCGACCGACGCCCATGGCCTGGGCGGCTATCCGGACCGGATCAAGAGCGTGCTTCGCTGCAAGACCGCCGAGCTCGGCTATGCGGTCGGTGACGAGGTCGAAGTCGCCTACGCTTTCTACAATGGCTATGAAAGCAACAACGCCCAGGTCTTTGCCAATGCGAGCGACCTGAAATCGATCCAGGGCGCCACCAACAAATGGTACCTCGCCCACGCCACCACCGGCACGGTCACGCAGCTCACCGCGGCGCGCTGGAAGCTGGTCCTCAAGGCTTGGAGATATTGATGCAGACATTCTATTTCGAAGCCGGTACGGGTCGTTGCCTCGGCTCGTTCGGTAGCGGCACGGCTTTGCCGCCGCTGGCGCAAGTTGCGGCCGCGGCACCCAGTGACGGCCGACAGGTCTGGAACGGCAGCGCCTGGGCGTGGCCGATCGACGCCGTCCGGTCGGATGTGCTGGCCGCCATCGCCGCGCGCTACCTGGCGGCCCTCGCAGGCGGTCTCGCCTATGCCGGCAAGGTGCTGCAGATCCGCGAAGCGGACCAGGCCAACCTTACGGCCATGGGCAATGAAGCGCGCTGGGCCAAGGCCGCCGGTGCTGCCTGGCCGCCGGATTTTGCCTGGCGCATGGCCGATGACAGTTTCCTCGCCCTGCCGATGGCCGACGCCATGATCGCATTGGGCGAAGCCGCCAAGGCCGAGGTCTATCGGCTGCGGCAAGTGAAATGGAGCCATGTCGATGCCGTTCGTGCCTTGTCAGATGCTGCAGACGTCGCTGCCTACAATTTCCAGACGGGATGGTGATGTCATGACGGGCGGATTGCATGAGACGTCACAGGCGATCGGTCGCCTGCAGGCGAGTGTCGAGAAGCTGGAGCATGCGGTGGCGCGCCTCAGCGACCGGATCGAGGATCTGCAAAGGCTGCGCTGGCTGATGGTGGGGGCGCTGATCGTGCTGTGCGGAATTTCGGGCGCCAGCGGCGGTTGGCTCAGCAAGCTGCTGGACCTCGGTTCATAACGGGCAATCATGAAGGAGACGAGAATGATCATGAAAAATGTTGCCATGGTCGGCACGATCAACAAGGCATGGGCTGCGGCCATCGCCGCGCCCTTGGCCGATTGGGTGGTCGGCATCGCCGCCGATGCCCTGTGGAACGGACCGCGCATCGCCATGCCGGACAGCGCGCAGATGGCGCTGGTGTCGTTGATCGTGGGGCTGGTGGTCTATCACGTGCCGAACCTCGCCAGCACCCAGGCCGGCGACGCCAGCGACAAGGCGGGGGCGTGAGATGCGTCACGGAACCCGCCTGCCGAGATTCGGCCTCTGGCTGCTGCTGATGTTTCCCTGCCTGCTGTTCACCGGCTGTGCCGGCGATGCCAATGATCTTGCGACCCGTTTGACCGTTGCCAATCTGTTGGCCGGCAGCGCCTCGCAGGCCCTGACCAGTGCCATTGACGCGCGGACGATCGACCCCACTTCCCAAACGGCCGCCGCGATCATGCAGACCCTCGATGCGGCCGAGACAGCGCTGGACGGTGCCGGCGCGGCGTTGCGGGCCGGACTGCCGGACGTGGCGGTGCGCAATCTTGGTGCCGCCGAGGCGCAACTTGCCGGATTGCAGCCGCTGCTGCCCGGTATGGAAGGGGGGCAATGAGATGAATGCCGCCACCGTCGCGATGATCGTCCAGGGTGTCTCGGCCCTGGCACCCTATCTTGCCCAATTGGGCACGCTCGCCGCCAAGGCGCAGGCCGGCGAGGCGGTTACCGAGAGCGACTTGCGACTTGCCGAGGCGGCGCGGCGCCAGGCCTTTGCCGCCTTGCGCCGGCGTCTGGTTCCCTGACTGAACGGGGCGAATGCGACCAAGTGCCGTATTTGCGCAGATCCGGCTGGAGAATATTGCCTGCGGGCGTGACATCCTATAATGACGGGGCACCGCCGGAGGCACCGCCGGCCCGTTGAGGGGCAGAATTCGCCGTCATGGATCATCTCGACCAGCTTGAAGCGCAGAGCGTCTATATCCTGCGCGAGGCCTTCAATCGCATCGACAAGCTCGGCATGTTGTGGTCGCTGGGCAAGGACAGCAATGTCATGGTGTGGCTGGCCAGGAAGGCCTTCTTCGGTCATGTGCCCTTTCCGGTCCTGCATATCGACACCGAGCGCAAGTTTCCGGAGATGTATGCCTTCCGCGAGACCTATTCGAAGGAATGGGGTCTCAACCTCATCGTCGAGAAATGCCCGCCGGTCGAGGCGACCGATCCGACCTTGCCGCCCAATGCGCGGTCAGCTGCCAGGAAGACGCTGGGCCTGCGCGACACCATCGCCAAATACGGTTTCACCGGCATCATCGCCGGCATCCGGCGCGATGAGGAAAGTGTCCGCGCCAAGGAACGCGTGTTTTCCCCGCGCGGCGAGAGCGGCGCCTGGGATTTCCGCGACCAGCCGCCCGAATTCTGGGACTATTTCAACACCGATCTGCCAGCCGGCACGCATTTGCGTGTCCATCCGCTGCTGTCCTGGACCGAGCTCGACATCTGGAAGTACATCGCGCGCGAAGGCATCCCGATGGTCGAGCTCTATTTCGCCAAGGGCGGCAAGCGCTATCGGTCGCTGGGCGATCAGGACATTACCTCGCCGGTGGTGAGCGAGGCCGCGACCATCGGTGAAATCATCGCCGAACTGGAAGCGACGCGGGAGCCGGAGCGCGCCGGGCGCGCCATGGACCGCGAGACCGAAGACGCTTTCGAGCGCTTGCGCGCGGCCGGGTATATGTGATGAGCAAGCCCGTGGTGAGAGAACGCGATCTGATGCGCATCGTCATCGTCGGCCATGTCGATCACGGCAAGTCGACCCTGGTCGGGCGCCTGTTCCATGACACCGGATCCTTGCCCGACGGCAAGTTCGAGGCGATCAAGGCGATGTGCGAGCGGCGCGGCATGCCGTTCGAATGGGCGTTCCTCATGGATGCGTTCCAGTCGGAGCGCGACCAGGGCATCACCATCGACACGGCGCAGATCTGGTTCAAGACGCATTTGCGCGACTACACGATCATCGATGCGCCGGGACATCGCGAATTCATCAAGAACATGATCACCGGCGCTTCGAGTGCCGAAGCCGCCCTGATGCTGATCGATGCGGGGCAGGGCATCCAGCAGCAATCAAGGCTGCATGCGTTCCTGCTCAATCTGCTCGGCGTGAAACAGATCGCCGTGCTGGTCAACAAGATGGATCTGGTTGATTTTTCGGAGACCCGCTTCGACGAAATCGCCCGCGAATACAGTTCCTATCTGGGTTCCCTCGGCATCAAAGCCAATTACATCATCCCGATGGCGGCTCGCGACGGCGACAACATCGTCGCCAAATCGGCGCGCACACCCTGGTACCAGGGGCCGACGCTGGTCGAGGCACTGGACAGCTTTACGCCCGCAGCGCCACTCGCGGCCCTGCCGCTGCGCCTGCCCATCCAGGATATCTACAAATTCGACGATCGCCGCATCCTCGCCGGCCGCATTGCCAGCGGCCGCCTCAAGGTGGGCGACACGCTGCTGTTCTCGCCCAGCAACAAGACGGCAAAGGTTGCCTCGCTGGAAGGCTGGTCGGCACCTTCGGCCAGGGATGCCGAGGCAGGACAGTCGGTTGGTGTGACACTCGACGAGCAGCTGTTCATCGAGCGCGGCGAGATCGCGAGCCATGTCGAGACGGCGCCGATTGAGACCAACGTGTTCAAGGCCAAGTTGTTCTGGCTGGCGAAAAAACCCCTGCAATTGGGCGAGAACTATCGCCTGCGGCTGCAGACGCGCGATGTCAACGTGGTGGTCGAAAGCATCGTCAGTCTCTATGACGCGGAGAGTTTCAGCGCGCGCCCGAGCGACATCGTCGAGCGCAATGACATTGCCGAAGTGATCCTGCGCTCGCCGGCTTTGCTGGCGCTGGACGGGGTCGAGAGCAATCCGAAGACCGGCCGTTTCGTGCTGTCCGACGGGCGCAACATCCTGGCCGGCGGCACCATCGCGCTGGAAGGCTATCCCGATCAGCGCCGTCTCGTCACCGTGCGCTCCAGCAACCTCACTGAGGTGGCGCATGGCGTCACCACCGCGCAACGCACCTTGCGCAACGGTCATCCCGGCGGAGTGTTGTGGCTGACGGGATTGTCGGGCGCCGGCAAATCGACGATCGCCATGGCGGTGGAGCAGGAACTGTTCCGGCGCGGCTTCCATGTCTTCGTGCTGGATGGCGACAATGTCCGCCGCGGCCTTTCCGCCAATCTCGGCTTCGCCCCCGAAGATCGCGCCGAGAACATCCGGCGTATCGGCGAAGTGGCGGCGTTGTTCGCCGAGTCTGGGCAGATCGTCATCACGGCCTTCATCTCGCCCTATCGCACCGACCGGCAGCGGGCACGCCAGGCGACGGAATCCCTGGCAGGCGATGCGGGGTCGGCAGATGCCACGACTTTTCACGAGATCTATATCAAGGCCGACCTCGCAACCTGCGAAGGGCGCGATCCGAAGGGGCTCTACCAGAAGGCCCGCGCGGGTGAGATCGCTGAGTTCACCGGGATCAGTGCGCCCTATGAATCGCCCCTGGCCCCCGAGCTGGTCGTTGATACGCAAAAACTGACCATTGCCGATGCCGTGACCAGTGTCGTTGCATATGTCGAAAGCCGTTTCCGCCGGGCTGGTTGATGCCCCACGGCCACCCGCTAATATATTGATTTATATGTATTTATTGTGACGAAACTCGGGTGAGATCCGAGCCTGGATTGATTCGGCTTGCGTCCCCTGGAGGGTCCGCCTAAGTTACTTCTGCTAATAATAAATTAACGATTGCACGACGGCGAACAATCGCTGCTGGAAGCAGTCGTCAGGGGGGCCAAGGTTACTTGGTCCGGTATGTGTCACGCGCCAGACGGCGTCGGCCATCCGAGGGGTATGCGGGTCGGCCGGTGAACGTAGGGCGGCTATGGGTCAATTGAGCGTCCTACCGTGGGGATGGGATCGTGGTAACCGGAAAAAAATCTGTGAAATTCTCACCGCATCAATTTGGGACGCGCATGGCCGCGTCTCTCTCCAGGCATTTCTCGCCGCGCGAACTGATCGTGCGCAGCGATGGCAAGATCAAATATGTGCGCCTTTCTACGCGCAGCCAGATGGTGGGCGCTGCCTTGTTCGGTGGCATCGCCATCCTGTCCCTGGCGACATCGATCGGCCTTGCCATGCAGCAGGTGACGTTGCATGGGCGCGACATCGCGGTGCGCGAAGCCGAGGGCGCCTATACCGGCCTGCTGGCCGAGGTCGCCGACTATTTCGACCAGTTCAAGGGCAGCACAGGCAAGCTCGGCGATGACGAAGCCTATCTGCTCGGCCTTTCCGGCGAGAATGCCGGCATGCGCGATGGCTTGAAATCGATCGCGACGCAGATCGAGGGTCCGGCGCCGCTGGAAGGCGCTGTCGCCGGCAAATCCGCGCAACAAGGCGACGACCCGCTGCGGGCCAAGCTGCGCGAGGCGTTGAAGAACCGGTTGCTCGCCTTCGACAGCGACCTGAAGCGCATTGCCGCACGCAACCAGTCCCTCACCAATCAGATCGCCGACCTCAAATCAGAGATTCGCGGCATCGAGGGCGATCGGCGCCGCATGGCGGCCGAACGCGATGAATTGACGGCCCTTCTCGACCAGAGTCGCCAGAGCAATGGCAACCTTGCCGTACAGGTCGCTGACCTGACCGGCCGCCTGACGACATTGCGGCGGGATCATCAGGTGGCCACCGAACAGGTGGCAAGCCTCACCGCCAAGGTCAGTTCGCTGCAGGGCGAGCTGCAGATGGCGCAGGCGAGCAATGCCGATCTCAGCCGCCAGGTGGCGCAGACCAAGCTGGCGCTGACGACGGTGATCAACCAGCGCAACACGCTGCAACTGGGCCGCTCGGACCTTGGCCGCACGATCGATGAATTGCGCGAGAAGGTCGCCGCCGTCCAGGAGAGCCAGGCCAATTTCGTGGCCAGCGTCACTGAGCGCACGCGCAACAGCCTTGAGGAAATGGAAAAGACCCTGGTGATGACCGGGCTCAACGTCGAGAACATGATCGCGGCGGCCGAGATGGACGGTGTCGGCAAGGGCGGTCCGTTCCTGCCGGATCCAGCGACGGGTGCCGATGAGACCGAGCAGAAGCTCCTGACCAATGTCGCGACCCTGGATGACGAAGTGGCGCGCTGGGAGAAGATGCAGGTCGTCCTGCGCTCGGTGCCGCTCGCGGCCCCCGTCGACCACTATTATATCTCAAGCGGCTTTGGCGCCCGGGTTGATCCGTTCAACGGCGCGCGGGCGCGCCATGAAGGTCTCGACATGGTGGGGACGCTCCGTTCCGACGTGCTGGCGACGGCACCGGGGACGGTCATCCATGCCGGCTGGAAAGGGAATTACGGCCGGGTTGTGGAAATCGATCATGGCCTTGGCATCGTTACGCTTTATGCCCATCTGGATTCGGTTGCCGTGAAGGTAGGGGATGTGGTGGACTACCGGCAATTGGTCGGCAAGCTCGGATCGTCCGGGCGCTCGTCCGGCCCGCATTGCCATTACGAAGTGCGCTACAACGACAAACCGCTCGATCCCATGGGCTTTCTCAAGGCAGGTCGCTATGTTTTCAAAGGTTAACAAATCCGGTCAACCAGGCGCGGTCCATGATTCACCGCACCCCTCGGTAAAAGCCGGCATTCCCTCGATCATCAGCGCGGATCTGCGCATCACCGGCGATCTGGTCTGCAGCGGCGACGTGCAGATCGACGGCTGGGTGGAAGGCGATATCCAGAGCCGCAACATCACGATCGGCGAAGGCGCCACCGTGCAGGGCGGCCTGCAGGCCGAATCCGTGCGCATCTGCGGCCTGGTCAATGGCGAGGTTCGTGCCGACATGGTGGTGCTGGAAAAGACCGCCCGCGTGACAGGCGACATTCTGCACAAATCCCTGGCGATCGAGCAGGGCGCCTATCTTGAGGGCATGTGCCGCCGTACCGATACGCATCCGGTGACCGCGGTTGCGACCTCGGTCGAGCCGGTCAAGGACATGGTGAAGGACGTGGTCGAGAAGAAAGCCGTTTCCGGCTGATCTTGCGACCTATCTGATCTTATGAGGCAAGCGGGTCGTCCCTGTCGGCGGCCCGCTTGATCATTTCCGGGTCGGCATTGCCACCCGAACAGACCACCACCACATTCTTTCCGGCAAGCGTGTTGCGTGTGGCGAGGACGGCCGCAAGTGCCGCGGCGCCACCCGGCTCAACCACCAATTTGAGATGCCGGAGCGCAAAGCCCATCGCATCCAGCACTTGATCGTCGCTCACGACCTTTGAACCCGCCAGCAGCTTCTGATGGATCGGGAAGGTGAGAGCGCCCGGCCTTTCCGCCATCAGGGCATCGCAGATCGAAGGTTTGCCGGGCTTGTTGGCCAGGCGTTCGCCGGCCGCCAGCGACCTCTGCAGATCATCGAAGCCCGCTGGCTCGGCCGCGTAGATCTCAGCCCGGGGATGCTGTTCCTTGACGGCCAGCGCCACGCCGGCAATGAGGCCGCCGCCGCTGCACGGCGCCAGCACCATATCCGGCGTCACGCCGAGGGCTGCCGCCTGCGCACAAAGCTCAAGGCCGACGGTGCCTTGCCCTGCAATGATGAAGGGGTTGTCATAAGGCGGCACCATGAGCGCCTGGTCCTTTTCCGCGATGGCACGGGCGATCGCCTCGCGGTCTTCCCTGTGGCGCTCGTAGAGTACCACCTCGGCGCCGAAGCCCTTGGTGTTGGCGACCTTGATCGCCGGTGCATCCGACGGCATGACGATAGTGGCCTTGAGACCCAGCATCTGTGCTGCCGCGGCAACGCCCTGGGCATGATTGCCGGACGAAAAGGCGACCACGGCACGCAAAGCCGGGTCCGCAGCCTTTGCCGCCAGCAGGCAGTTGCCAGCCCCACGGAACTTGAATGAGCCTGTGAGCTGGAGCGTTTCCGCCTTGATGAGCAGCCGAAAGCCGAGCCTTGAGCTGATCAAGGGATAGTCCAGCAAGGGGGTAACGACGGCGCGGCCGCGCAGCCGCGGGCAGCCGCCCGGACATCCGCTGCCTGCGCCGCGAAGGCGGCGTCGACTGCCTGAGGCTGGCTCAAATTGGGAATCCTTAGTTGATGGCGGGTCGGTTGAGATCGTCTTCGAGGGCGATGAGGGCACCGCCTTCCGACAGGCGGCTGCGATAGATCTGCAGATTCTCCATCACGCGCTGCACATAGTTGCGCGTTTCGTTGAAGGGAATGTTCTCGACCCAATCGATCGCATCGGTTTCCGGCAAGCGCGGATCGCCATAGAGGATGACCCAGTCGCGCACCCGGCTGGGGCCGGCGTTATAGGCGGCCACCGCCATGATGTAGGAGCCGTTGAACCGGTTGATCAGCTGTTCGAGATAAAGCTTGCCGAGGCGGACGTTGAAGCTCGGATCGGTGATGAGCTTCTTCTCCTGCAGCTTCTTGACGCCCAATTGCTTGGCGAGCGGCCGGGCGGTCGAGGGCATCAGCTGCATCAGGCCCATGGCGCCGGCCGGCGAGCTCACCTTGGCGTCGAAGGCGCTCTCCTGCTTGATGATGGCCAGCACCAGCGCCGGTTCCGGGGCCTGACCCGCCGGCAGCTTGATGGTCGGGAACAGATATTCCGAGAGTTCATGGCCCTTCTGGCGGGCTTCCTTGGCGACGGCGATGGCAAGATCGTCGCGCTTCACGGATTTGGCAAGGCTGGCGAGAAGCGCGTAATCGGTCGCCTTGGTGGCACGAGCCGTCATGGTCATGAGGAAGGGGCGGATGCGCTGTTCTTCGCCGACCTTGCCGAGCAACCGAACCACCTTGACCAGTTCCAGCTTGGCAAAGGACGCCTTTTCCGCGGCGCTCGGCCGAATGCCGCTGTCGAGCACAAGATGCTTTGGGTCGGTGAGGCGGGCCGCCGCGAGCTGGCCATAATAGACGCTGAGATTCTTGGCGGCGTTGCGGTACCAGTCGGTGGCGGCCGCCATATCGCCCTTGGCCTCGGCGGAGCGGCCGATCCAATAGGCAGCCCGGGTCTTGCTGATGACCGATTTGGCGCCGTTATAGAGATTGGTGAAATGCTTCGTCGCCACCTCGGGCTCGTCGAGATAGCGCAGTGCCACCCAGCCGGCGAACCACTCCCCTTCGACAAAGGCGTCGCCGGTATCTGAATTGTGCGCGGCGGCGAGGCGATAGGCGGCGCTGACATCGCCATTGGCGAGCAGTTCGCGTGCGGCGCGGTAGAGTTCGTCCCACATCAGATCGGGGCGGGTGACGTTGGCGGGCGGCGGGTCGAGCACGGCGAGTGCGCGCTCGATCTGGCCTTTCTTGCGCCAGGCGCGCGCCATTTCATAGATAAGGCCGGCATCGTCGCGCAGTTCCAGCGGCACCAGACTGCCGACCGCATCGGGCGAGATCTTCTTGTCCTGCAGGCGCATTCTTGCGCTGGCGAGCGCTGCATGGCCGGTATCCACCCGCTTCAGCATACGCAGGGCCTGGTCGCGCTTGTCCTCCCACAGCAATCGGTCGAGCCTGACCACATGATCGGCCATGGTCAGCATGTCGCCAAAGCGCTGCAGGAACACCTTCTCGATGTCGGCGGTAAAATCCTCGGTAGTCCAGGCCAAGATGGCAACCTTGCGGGCGCGCTCGACCTGGCCGTCAGCGCGGAGCGCGCCGACGAGCTTCAGGGCGCCCTGGGCGGTCAGCGGATCGCGTTCGCCAAACCAGGCCAGCACCGAGGCCGTCGGGTAGAAGTCGTGCATGGACCGCTCAGCCTGGGCGGTCAGCGTGTCGCGCAGCGGCCAGTCGGGATTGGCCTTGAGGAAGCTGGTCATCTCGTCGAAGGAGCGGCCGGGCCCCGGGCGCGAGAGATCGAGCCATTGAATGACCTTGGCGAGATGCGGGTCCTTGGCCAAGTCGGCGAGGCGGCGCGCCTCCTTCCAACGATCCTTTTCGATCGCCTGGAACGCCTGCTGGTAGAGCTTCTTGTCCTTGGCGCTGAGGGTAACCTCGTCCGCGCGGACCTGCGGCACCCAAAGGGAGAGGCAAAAGAAGGCGGCAAGGCTGAGCCAGATCAGGCGCGAAAGCAGGGAAAGGGGCATGGGCGTGGTCCCGGATCGGGCCGCGCCGGCAGGGGTGATCGGGTGCAAAGTCAAAGATGTGTGCGTCATTTCCTCGCTCGGCTGCGCACGACTCGGGCGGCGCAGGAACATCATTCTAGGAGAGTATTGGTTAACGCTCAATGTATTCAATGTGTTGGCAATCACACACTGATGCATAACATTCGTTTCTACCGGCGGGCTGCCGCCAAATTGCCACAGGTGGCGAATCGTCGGTTTTTTCGGCAGAACGCTTGCAGCCCCACCCGCCTGCCGCTATTTTCCGGGCCCGATTGACTGTTGCCCGACGTCCGAAAGTCGTTCCGGGCCGAATTTATGGAGCTAGCCATGTTCAAGGGTTCGATGACCGCTCTGGTCACGCCGTTCCGCAACAATGCGGTGGACGAGGCTGCGTTCCAGAAATTCGTCGATTGGCAGATCAAGGAAGGCATTGACGGCATCGTGCCGGTCGGCACCACCGGCGAATGCCCGACCGTGAGCCATGAAGAGCATCACCGCATCGTCGAACTGGCGGTCGAGGTGGCCAAGGGCCGCGTCCCCGTCATCGCCGGTACCGGCTCCAATTCCACGGCCGAGGCGATCGACCTCACGCGTCATGCCGAGAAAGCCGGCGCCAGTGCCGCTCTCGTCGTCCTGCCCTATTACAACCGGCCGACGCCGGAAGGCCAGTACCAGCATTTCAAGGCAATCCACGATGCCACCAACCTGCCGATCATCATCTACAACGTGCCGCCGCGCAGCGCCGTCGACATGTCGATCGACACCATGGCGCGTTGCGCAACGCTGCCGCGCGTGATCGGCGTCAAGGATGCGACCGCGGATCTCGCCCGGCCCGCGCGCACCCGCATCGCCATCGGCGCCGATTTCTGCCAGCTCTCCGGCGAGGATGCGACCGCTCTGCCGTTCCTGGTACAGGGTGGTGTTGGCTGCATCTCGGTCACCTCGAATGTGGCGCCGAAGCTCACCGCGCAGATGCATGCCGCCTGGCGTGCCGGCGATCTTGCCCGCGCCATGGAAATCAACGAACGCCTGATGCCGCTCAATGATGCGATGTTCTGCGAAACCAGCCCCGGTCCGGTGAAGTACGCGCTCTCGCTCATGGGGCATATCCAGCCGGATGTACGCCTGCCACTGGCGCCGATTTCGGACGCCTCCAAGCAAAAGGTCGAGGTGGCGTTGAAGAAGGTCGGCCTGATCGGCCAATAGCAGTCCATCATGGCGCGTGACATCTCGACCAACAAGTTCGCGGCGCAGAACCGCAAGGCACGCCACGACTATTCGATCAGCGACGAGATCGAGGCCGGCATCGCCTTGATGGGGTCCGAGGTGAAGTCCCTGCGCCTTGGCCGCTGCTCTATCGCCGAAGCCTTCGCCGCCGAACGTGATGGCGAGTTCTGGCTGCTGAATGCTCATTTCCCGGAATATGAGGCGGCCAACCGCTTCAACCATGAGCCGGGTCGGCCCAGGAAGCTGCTGCTGAAAAAACGCGAAGTCATCAAGCTCACAAACGCGACGCAGCGCGACGGCGTCACCATCGTACCGCTTTCGATCTATTTCAACGAACGCGGCCGCGCCAAATGCAATCTCGGCATTGCCAAGGGCCGCCGGCAGGTCGACAAGCGCGCCGCGATCAAGGACCGCGACTGGAAACGCGACCAGAGCCGCATGCTCCGGAACCGCGGCGGGGATTGAGTCAGTCGTCACGGACCGAACTTGTTCTGACAACCCCTCACCCTGACCCTCTCCCGCAAGGGGAGAGGGATGAGATTTGCCGGCAAGAGCGAATCTAACCAAAAAACTTGGGATGCGAGAGCGTGGCAATGGCCCCTCTCCCCTGTCGGCGGGGCGTGGGGTGAGGGGGAGTTACAATCCCGCCACTTCCTTCACATGCGCCATCGCTTCACGGAACATCTTGGGTGTCAGCACGCCGGTGTTCGTGTTGTAGCGGGAGCAGTGATAGCTATCGATCAGGATGCGGCCATCGCTCAAATCATGGCGGCGATTGTGGCCGAATTTGAAGGCGCTGCGCTTTTCGCCCAGGGCCATCAGCGCCGCGTCGTGGGCGATGGATCCGAGCGCCAGATAGCAGCGCGCCGGTGAAGCGGCGATTTCGGCTTTGAGGAACGTGTTACAGGTCTTGATTTCGGCCGGCAGCGGCTTGTTCTGCGGCGGGACACAGCGCACACCGTTGACGATGCGGCAGCCTTTGAGGGTCAACCCGTCATCGGGGCGTTCGTCATAGATGCCCTTGGCAAGACCCAGATCAAGCAATGTCGCGAACAGCAGATCGCCCGCCCAGTCGCCGGTGAAAGGTCGCCCGGTGCGGTTGGCGCCGTGCAGGCCTGGGGCGAGGCCGATGATCAGGAATTTGGGCTTTGCATCCCCGAAGGCCGGTACCGGCGCATTGAAATAATCCGGCAGCTTGTGCTGGTTATCGGCGCGGAATGCGGCGAGGCGTGGGCACAGCGGACAATCAGGCGCTGGCTCGGCCGGGAGAGACGCAGCTGACATGGCGGTTCAGCTGCTGCTGGGCGCGTCTTCCGGCGTCTCGCGGGCCGGCTGTTCCTTGGGCGCCTCGCGCGGCGCCGTGGTGCGCGGGTTATGCGCCCGGGCGACGATCGAGGCCAGATCCTCGAGTTCCACGAACATGTCGGCCTGGCGGCGCAATTCATCCGCCACCATCGGCGGGTTCGAGCGCACGGTGGAGACTACTGAAACACGGACGCCACGGCGCTGCACGGCTTCGACCAGGCGGCGGAAATCGCCATCGCCGGAGAACAGGACGACGTGGTCGAGATGGGCCGACATTTCGAGGACGTCGATCGCGAGCTCGATATCCATATTGCCCTTGATCTTGCGGCGGCCCATGGCGTCGGTGAATTCCTTGGTCGGCTTCGTGACCATGGTGAAGCCGTTGTAATCCAGCCAATCGACCAGGGGGCGGAGCGGCGAATATTCCTGGTCTTCCACCAAGGCGGTGTAATAGAAGGCCCGGATCAGCCGGCATTGTTCCTGGAAATGCTTCAGCAGGCGCTTGTAGTCGATGTCGAAACCAAGGGCGCGGGCTGCGGCATGCAGATTGGCGCCATCAATGAAGAGACCAACCCGTTCCTGGGCGTAGAAGCGAAGGGCCATAATGTTATCCTCGTCGGCAATATGACTGAAAGATATACGGTGGCGGTCGACTTGCGCCTGTATGAGGCACCGTGCTTGCGATTGACCGTGGCGGACCTTAGTGCCGATCCGCAGGGCCTCGCAAGCCGTAATGAAGCGCTGCCGACTGGCTGAGAAGGAATCGGATGAATCCATTGCTGGGCGGTATCTATATCGGGCTTGGCGCCAATCTGCCGAGTGCCGCGGGCAATCCGGTGGCAACGCTGGAAAAGGCGGTGGCCGACATCACGGCCGCCGGCATCGCGGTTCTGCGCCGCGCCCCCTGGTATGAATCGGCGCCGGTCCCCCGCGCCGATGACCAGCCCTGGTATGTGAACGGCGTCATCGAAGTCGCGACCGACCTCGGCCCGGCGGCGTTGCTCGACCTCCTCCAGGGGCTGGAGGCGCAAAGCGGACGGATTCGCGCAGGTGCCAATGCGCCCCGCCCACTCGATCTCGACATCATCGCCTATCGCGACCTGGTCCAGACGGGGCCAAATCCACCGATTCTGCCGCATCCCCGCATGGCGTCGCGGGCCTTCGTGCTCCTGCCACTGCAGGCGATTGCGCCGGATTGGCGCCATCCGGTCAGCGGCAGGCATGTCGGCGATCTTGTTGCAACCCTGCCGGTTGATCAGGAAATCCGTTTGCTTTGAGGCCCTTGGCGCGATCGTCACGGTCGTCCCGTGTCATGCGCCTGCGGCATAGTGCCTGCCCCCGAGCGGTGATGCCCCGCAGCTTGAACCCAGAAAATCAATAGAGTAAGTTCAGGCAATTAGGCGAATTCCTGGAGACTATCGAAAATGGCGCGCGTAACAGTCGAAGATTGCGTTCAACGTATCCCCAACCGTTTTGAGCTGGTCATGATGGCCGCCCAGCGGGCCCGCGAGGTTTCGGCCGGCGCGCCGATCACGATCGATCGCGACAATGACAAGAACCCGGTTGTCGCCTTGCGCGAGATCGCTGACGAGACCGTGGTGCTGGCTGCCCTCACCGACAACCTCATCACCGGCCTGCAGCGCCATGTCGAAAATGACGAGCCGGAAGAAGAAGGTACCGGCTTTGGCACCGGGGCCGGCGATCTGCTGGCCGAAATGCAGCAGGCGCAGATTTCCGATGACGAGGCCGAAGAGGCCGACATGACCATCGACGGCGAGTTCGAGGATGCCGCGGAGGCCGATGACGGCAACTGACCAAGCAACGCTGCCGTCAGTTACCGTTTTCCTGAAACACGGAAAGGATTGGTTTCACCCGAATGCAGCTGAGGTCGCCGGCCTGCTTGAAGACAAGCATGGTGCGGCGCGACGCTTTCCGAGGACCGCATGATCCGGCAATTTGAACTGGTCGAGCGGGTGAAATCTTACGATCCAGGCGCGGATGAGGACCTCCTCAACCGCGCCTATGTTTTTTCGATGAAGGCCCATGGCAGCCAGGCGCGCGCCTCGGGCGATCCCTATTTCTCGCATCCGCTCGGTGTTGCCGAGATCCTGACGCGGTTGAAGCTCGATTCAGCCTCGATTGCCACGGGCCTGCTCCACGACACGGTCGAGGATACCGAGGCGACGCTGGAACAGGTCCAGTCGATGTTCGGCGCGGAAGTGGCGCAGCTGGTCGACGGCGTCACCAAGCTCTCGCGCCTCGAACTGCAATCCGACAACACCAAGCATGCGGAAAATTTCCGCAAGCTGGTGCTCGCCATGTCGAACGACATCCGCGTGCTGCTGGTCAAGCTCGCGGACCGACTGCACAACATGCAGACGCTGCATTTCATCAAGAATGCCGAGAAGCGCCGGCGCATCGCCGCCGAGACCATGGAAATCTATGCGCCGCTCGCCGAACGCATGGGCATGCACCAGCTCAAGGACGAGCTGGAGAACCTCGCCTTCGCGGAACTCAATGCCGACGCCTACAACTCGATCATGCAGCGCCTCTCCTATTTGCGCGAGCAGGGTGCCGATATCTGCGCCAAGATCATCGCCGAGTTGCAGAAGACGATGAAAGAAGCGGAACTGGTTGCCGAGGTTTCCGGTCGAGAAAAGACGCCCTATTCGATCTGGCGCAAGATGCAGAAGAAGCGCATGGAGTTCGAGCAGCTCTCCGACATCATGGCCTTCCGCGTCATGGTGAAGGATATCGGCCAGTGCTATCAGGCGCTGGGTGCCCTCCATGGCAAGTATTCGATGATCCCGGGGCGCTTCAAGGATTACATCTCGACGCCCAAGCCCAACAATTACCAGTCGCTCCACACCGGCATCATCGGCCCGCAGCGCATGCGCATCGAGGTGCAGATCCGCACCGACAACATGCATGAAATCGCCGAGATGGGGGTGGCTGCGCATTGGGGTTACAAGCAGGGTTCGACCAAGATCGACGGCCGCCAATATCGCTGGCTGCGCGAACTGCTCGACATCCTGGAGCATGCCTCGGGGCCTGAGGAATTCCTCGAGCACACCAAGCTGGAGATGTTCCAGGACCAGGTGTTCTGCTTCACGCCGAAGGGCGATCTCATCGCCTTGCCGCGCGGGGCGACGCCGGTCGATTTCGCCTATGCGGTCCATTCCGAGGTGGGCGACACCTGCGTCGGTGCCAAGATCAACGGCCGCATCATGCCGCTGCGCACGGAATTGCAGAATGGTGACCAGGTCGCCATCGTCAATTCGAAGGCGCAGACGCCGTCGCCGGCCTGGGAACGCTTTGTCGTCACCGGTAAGGCCCGCGCCTGCATCCGCCGCTTCATCCGCACCCAGCAGCGCGCACAGTATCTGGAACTGGGCCGGGCGATGCTGCACAAGGAGTTCGCCCATGCCGGCTATGAGTATACCGAGAAGGCGATCGACGGCGTTCTGAAGAAATTCAAGGCCGAGGAGATCGAGGATCTGATCACCCAGGTCGGCGAGGGCATTGTCGGCGCCCGCGAGCTGGTGAACGCGGTCTTCCCCGGCAACAAGACTCAAGCGCCGAACGACAAGGCCCATGACAAGGCCGGGCCGCCGAAACGCGATCCCAAGAAAGCCAAGGGCGGCCATGCCATTCCGATCCGCGGACTCATTCCCGGCATGGCGATGCATTTTGCCGGCTGCTGCCATCCGCTGCCCGGCGACCGCATTGTCGGCATCGTCACCACCGGCAAGGGTGTCACCATCCACACGATCGATTGCGAGACGCTGGAGAGCTTTGCCGACACGCCGGAACGCTGGCTGGATGTTGCCTGGGACCAGGACAAGAACACGATCGAGCAGCATACCGGGCGTCTTGATGTCGTCATCGCCAACCAACCGGGGAGCCTGGGATCGCTCACCACCGTCATCGGCAAGAACAGCGGCAATATCTCGAACCTCAAGATCGTCAACCGCTCGATCGATTTCTTCGAAATCATCGTCGATGTCGAGGTGAAGGATCTCAAGCACCTCACTAACATCATCGCCGCCCTGCGCGCGACGCCCTCGGTCAACTCGGTCGACCGGGCGCGCGGTTAGGGGCATCCATGATCCTGGGTATCGGCAACGACATCATCGACATCCGGCGCATCGAAAAATCGATCGAGCGCTTCGGCGACCGGTTCATCCAGCGGGTCTTTACCGAGATCGAGCAGAAGAAGTCGGACCGCCGCGCACAACGCGCCGCCTCCTACGCCAAGCGCTTTGCCGCCAAGGAGGCCTGTTCCAAGGCGCTCGGCACCGGATTCCGCGACCAAGTCTTCATGAAGGATATGGGTGTGGTCAACCTGCCCAGCGGCAAGCCGACCCTGGCGCTCACCAACGGCGCCTTGAAGCGCCTGCAGGAGATCACGCCGCCGGGCATGGTGGTGCAGATCGACCTCACCATTACCGACGATTTCCCCATGGCCCAGGCGATCGTCATCATTTCGGCCAATCCAGCCCCCTGAAATCCCCTGCCTTTGCCTAAACCAGCGGAAAACATTGGGAAAATCGCTACGGCCCCCATGGAAATCGGCCCGAAAGCCTTGACTTTAGGGGGTCCGGCTGGCTTGATCCGGCCGCAAAGGCACGCCGCAACGGCGTGTTCTTCCATGACCGCTTTTTCAATCCCCAAAGGCCGCTATACCCATCATGGCGCGTAAGACAGAGACCGAGCCCAGCCAGATACTGGAAACCGTCAAAACCATCTTCTGGGCCGCGGTCATTGCCGTGGTCATCCGCACCTTCGCCTATGAGCCCTTCAGCATCCCGTCGGGATCGATGGTGCCGACGCTGCTGGTGGGCGACTATCTGTTCGTCTCGAAGACCGCCTATGGCTACAGCCGCTATTCCTTCCCCTGGGGCATCGTACCGGTCGAGGGACGTATCTGGGAAGACAAGCCGGAGCGCGGCGATGTCATCGTCTTCCGACCGCCGGGCGATACGCAGACGGATTTCATCAAGCGCCTCATCGGGCTGCCCGGCGACACCGTGCAGGTCAAGGAAGGCTTGCTCTACATCAACGGCACGCCGGTGAAGCGGCAGCGCATCGAAGATTTCATCAATCTCGATAGCGGCGGCATCGCGTCGCCGCAATATATCGAGACGCTGCCGGGCGGCGTCAGCCACCGCATCATCGAGGTCCGCGGCGATCAAGGCGATCTCGACAACACACCGCTCTACGTCGTGCCGGAAGGCCATTACTTCATGATGGGCGACAATCGGGACAGTTCCAGCGACAGCCGCGTCACCAGCGGGCTGGTGCCGTTCGACCCCAACACGCGTATCACCGAACCAGCACAGCTCGGCAATGTCGGCTTCGTGCCGGCGGAAAACCTGATCGGGCCGGCCAAAGTGCTGTTCTGGTCCTATGACAACACGCTGAAGCTGACCAACCCGATCACCTGGGTGACGGCGCTGCGTTGGCGTCGCCTTGCCGATCTGGTGGAGTGATTGGTGGCCAAGGTTGCCATCAACGATTTAGCCACGATCGTCGGTCACGCCTTTGCGCGGCCTGAACTGTTGCAGACCGCCATCACCCATCCCAGCGCCACCGGGCGCAGCCGGGTGAAGCGTACGCGCCGCAGCAGCAAGTCGACCGCCGAGGTCAAGCAATCCGACAACCAGCGGCTGGAATTTCTCGGCGACCGGGTGCTGGGCCTGATCGTCGCCGAGATGCTGTTTGCGACTTTCCCGGAAGAGGATGAAGGGGCGCTGGCCAAGCGGCTTGCTGCCCTCGTGCGCCAGGATGGCCTTGCCCAGGTGGCTTATGGTCTGGGCTTTGGCAAATATCTCGTTCTGTCGAAGGGCGAAGAGGAAAGCGGCGGGCGCGACAATCCGGCGACCCTGGCAGACGCCTGCGAAGCCATCATTGGCGCCCTCTATCTCGACGGTGGCATCGACTGCGCGCGGGCTTTCATCGAACGCCATTGGCAGCCGATGATGTCGGCCGAGCTCAACCCGCCGCAGGACGCCAAGACGGCGCTGCAGGAATGGGCCCAGGCAGCCGGCCTCAATCTGCCGCGCTATACCGTCATCCGCAGTGAAGGCCCGCCCCATGACCCGGTCTTCGAGGTCGAGGCGGGCGTCGATGGGCACCCGCCCACCCGCGGCACCGGCCGTTCGAAGCGCGCTGCCGAACAGGCGGCCGCCACGCAATTGCTGGCGCTGGTACGGCCGCTGGTGTTGGTCCAAGATAAGAGCGTAGAGGTCGGCCCACTCTGATGGCCGGCCAGATGGCGCGTCGATAGAAAGCAGGCTCGCTATGAGTTCCGAATCCACAACCGGATCCAACACGGATCCGGGTACCAGTTGCGGCTTCATTGCCGTCCTGGGTGCGCCCAATGCCGGCAAGTCGACCCTGGTCAACCGTGTCGTCGGGCAAAAGGTCTCGATCGTCAGTCCCAAGGTGCAGACCACGCGCGCCAAAGTGCTGGGCATCGTCATGAAGGAAAGCGCTACCGGCACGGCGCAGATGATCTTCGTCGACACGCCCGGTATCTTTGCGCCCAAGCGCCGGCTCGACCGCGCCATGGTGGCCGCGGCCTGGAGCGGGGCCGGCGATGCCGACCAGGTGCTGCTCATGGTCGATGCCAGCCGCAAGGGTGTCGATGACGATACCAGGCGCATCATCGAGGGGCTGAAGCAGCACAAGCGCAAGGCCGTGCTGGTCCTCAACAAGATCGACCAGGTGAAGGAACGCGAGCGGCTGCTGGCCAAGACCGCCGAACTCAATGCGCTTGCCAATGAAGGCGAGGAATTGTTCACCGACACCTTCATGATCTCGGCCGAGAATGGCGACGGGGTCGAGGATCTGGTGGCGGAGCTGTGCCGCCGCATGCCCAAGGGGCCGCATCATTATCCGGAAGACCATATCACCGACGCGCCGCAGCGCTTCCTGGCATCCGAAGTGACGCGCGAGCATCTCTTCCGCCAGCTCCATGACGAAATCCCCTACGCCCTCACCGTCGAGACGGAGGGCTGGGAGGAGTTCAAGGACGGTTCGGTCAAGATCACGCAGATCGTTTTCGTCGCCAAGGAAGGCCAGAAGGCCATCGTCATCGGCAAGGGTGGTGCGCGCATCAAGCAGGTACGCGAGGCGACGCAGCGCGAATTGCAGCAGATGCTCGAGCGCCACGTGCACCTCTTCATCTTCGTCAAGGTGCGTGGCAGCTGGGCGGAAGATCCAGAGCGCTACCGCGAAATGGGCCTCGATTTCGAGACCTGACGAGACGCAGGCCTTGGATTTCACCGATATCGCCTTCGTCCTCTCCGCCCGCCGCCATGGCGAGAGCGATGTCATCCTGTCCTGTCTCACTCGTGAGCATGGTCGGCATATGGGGCTCGTGCGCGGTGGGGCGGCCAGGAAACAGCGCGCGACCTTCGAGACCGGCAATGCGCTGTCGCTGACCTGGCGGGCGCGGCTCTCCGAACAACTCGGTTACTTCCAGGCGGAACTGCTCGAGGCCCATATCGCCCATCTGATGGACGACGCGGATCGGCTGACGGCGCTGAGCGCTGCCGCCGGGGTCATCGATGCGACCCTGCCCGAACGGGAGCCGCATCAGGATGTCTATGAGGATTTCAGTGTCCTCCTTGCGGGTCTGGTGGCGGCCGTGCCGGATTGGGGCGGCCTCTATCTGCGCTGGGAGTTGAAGCTGCTGGCCGATCTCGGCTTCGGCCTCGATCTCAGAAGCTGTGCCGTGACGGGCACCACCGAGGATCTGGTCTTCGTCTCACCCAAGACCGGTCGCGCCGTCAGCAAGGCCGGGGCCGGGCGCTATGCCGAACGGCTCCTGCCTCTGCCGGCTTTCCTGATCGACGACAAGGCCGTTTGTGATGCGACAGCACTGGTACAGGGATTGCGCCTGACCGGTCATTTCCTGCACGCCCATCTGCTGCCGACCAAGGGTGCCGAAAAGCGCCTCACCGCCCGTGACCGCCTGGTGGAGCGGGTCAGCCATCTGGCCTGAGCCGGCAGCCTTGATTTGGCCCGCGGCCTTCGCCATGCTCCAGCGCGATCACGCAGAGATTTAGGGGCATCATGGGCAACCGTCATTTCATCGTCATCGGCGCCGGCATCGTCGGCATTTCCACGGCCCTCTATCTGCAGAAGGACGGCCACCGCGTCACCGTGATCGATGGGCGGGATCCGGGTGAAGGGACATCGAAGGGCAATGCGGCGGTGATCGCCACCGAATCCTGCATCCCGGTGGCGACGCCGGGCATTCTGTGGGATGTGCCGAAGATGCTGATGGATCCGCTTGGCCCGCTCGCCATCCGCTGGGCCTATCTGCCGAAGATTGCCCCCTGGCTGCTGCGCTTCGTCGCCAATAGCGGCGAAAAGCGGGTCGAGCAGATCTCGATCACCCTGCGATCGGCGCTGGTCCAGGCCCTGGCCGCGCATAAGGAACTGGCGGCACTCGCCAACCAATCGATGATGATCAAGGATACCGGCTGGCTCGGTGTCTTCGAGAAGGACGAGAAATTCCAGAGCTATCAGTGGGACCTTGCCCTGCAGAAGCGGCGCGGCGTCAATTTTCAGGTGTTGAAGAAGGAAGAGATCCGCCAATTCGAACCCAGCCTGCAGCCGATCTACAACCACGCGGTCTACTACCCGGAGAATTCTTTCGTCACCGATAATTTCGCGTTGGTGCAACGCCTCGCCAACCATTTCGCCGCGAATGGTGGCAAGATCGTGAAGGCGGATGTAACGGGCTTCGAGATCGGCGCCGACGGGCCGACCGCGGTCAAAGCCGGCGGACAATCCTATCCGTGCGACGCCGTGGTCGTGGCGGCCGGCGCGTGGTCGAAGAAGCTCTCCGCGCAGCTCGGTCACACCGTGCCGCTGGATACCGAGCGGGGCTATCATGTCACGCTGCCCAACGCGCAGAAGCGCCCGCGCATGCCGCTTTATTCCGGCGATCATTCCTTCGCCATCACGCCGCTCGATGTCGGCCTGCGTTTTGCCGGCACGGTCGAGCTGGGTGGGCTGGAAGCAGCGCCCAATTACGCCCGTGCCCAGAAGCTGATGAACCATGGCAAGCGCATGTTCGGCGAACTGGATGAGACCGGGCGCAGCGACTGGATGGGCTTCCGCCCGTCGATGCCGGATTCGGTGCCAGTGATCAGCCAGGGCGGTCGCTTCAAGAACACCTATTTCGGTTTCGGCCATGGCCATGTCGGCCTGACCCTGGGACCAGTGACCGGGCGCATCATCGCCGATCTGGTGGCCGGTCGCGATCCGGGGCTCGACATGCAGCCCTTCCGCATCGACCGGTTCTGACCCTATGCGCGCGCCGGACAGACCCGCCGAAGGCGGCTTTTCCCTGCGGCTGCTATTGCCCTCGGATGCACCGCAATACCGGTCGTTCCGGCTGAACAATCTGAAGCTCTATCCGACCCTGTTCCGCGCCGACGCCGCCGAGGAAGCGCTGAAGCCACTGGCCACATCGGAGCGACGTCTCAAACCAACGCCGCTCAATCGCTGGCAGGGTGCCTTCGATCACGGCGGGATCCTCATCGGTGCGGTCGGCTTCCGGCGGGAAGCCGGCGCCAAGCGCCAGCATATCGGCCAGATCATCGGCCTCTCCGTCGCGCCCGATTGGCAGGGGAAGGGCATCGCCACGGCGCTGATGCTCGACGTCATCGACTATGCACGCAGCCTTGACGGCCTGCGGCAGCTCCAGCTCACCGTCACCACGCCCAATCCGGCGGCCGAGCAGCTCTATGACCGGCTGGGATTTGAGGTGTTCGGCCTCGAGCAGGACGCGCTCAGGATCGGGTCCGAGTCTCATCCGAAACAGCATCGGCAGCTGATGTTGAACCAGCTCTGAACCGGGTACAGCTTCCTAACACCTTGATCGGGCTCCTTAAGAAAGCGTTGGCGCAGGCTTGACGCGAGGCCGATGCTGCCTAGGATGGCGCCGAATCACGCGACCCGATCACGCCACCTGGAAAGTTGACCCTGCGCATGGCCAAAAAAGCCACGACCACCACACCGCAACCCGTGGGCGAAATCAAGCTGACCAACCTCGCCGAGGCCCTGGGCGAGCGATACCTCTCCTATGCGTTGTCCACCATCATGTCCCGATCGCTGCCCGATGTGCGCGACGGGTTGAAGCCGGTTCACCGCCGCATCCTCTATTCGATGCGGCAGCTGCGCCTGGACCCAGGTTCCGGCTTCAAGAAATCGGCCCGCGTGGTCGGTGACGTCATGGGTAAGTTCCATCCCCATGGCGACGCCTCGATCTATGACGCCATGGTGCGCCTGGCGCAGGATTTCGCCGTGCGCTATCCGATGGTCGAGGGCCAGGGGAATTTCGGCTCGATCGACGGCGATAACGCGGCCGCCATGCGCTATACCGAAGCGCGGGCTCGCCAACGGGTCGCAGGGCATCGCGGTCGGGATGGCGACCAGCATTCCGCCGCACAACGTGGCCGAGATCTGCGATTGCCTCAGCCATCTCCTCAAAACGCCCAATGCGCGGATCGAGACGCTGGTGAATCTCATGCCGGGACCGGATTTCCCGACCGGCGGCCTGCTCTGCGAGACCCGCGAGACCATCGTCGAGGCCTATCGCACCGGCCGCGGCTCGTTCCGCCTGGGCGCCAAATGGGTGCGCGAGGAGATTAAAGGCGGTGGCTATCAGATCGTGGTCACCGAGATTCCCTACCAGGTCGCCAAATCGCGCCTCATCGAGAAGATCGCCGAGCTGCTGCAGGACAAGAAGCTGCCCTTCCTCGACGATATCAACGATGAATCGACGACCGATATCCGCCTGGTCCTGACGCCCAAGTCGCGGACGATCGATCCCGCGCATCTCATGGAGCAGTTGTTCCGCCAGACGGATCTCGAGACCCGCTTCAGCCTCAACATGAACGCGCTCGACGCCAATCAGACACCGCGCGTCATGGGCTTGGCCGAAGTGCTGCAGGCCTATCTCGACCATCGCCGCGTGGTATTGCAGCGCCGATCGAAATTCCGCCTGGGCGAGATCGAGCGGCGGCTGGAAATCCTCGACGGCTACCTCGTCGCCTATCTCAACATCGACGAGGTGATCCGCATCATCCGCTTCGAGGACGAGCCCAAGGCCGTCATGATGAAGAAGTGGAAGCTCTCGGACACCCAGACCGACGCCATCCTCAATATGCGCTTGAAAGCCTTGCGCAAGCTGGAGGAAATGGAGATCAAGGGTGAGCACAAGGAACTCTCGGCCGAGCGCAAAACGCTGCAAAGCTTGCTCGCCTCCGACGACAAGCAATGGGACGCAATTGGTACCGAAGTCCAGGAGCTGAAAAAGCTCTATGGCCCGAAGACGCCGCTGGGCAAGCGCCGCACGGAACTGGGCGAAGCGCCCTCTGCCATGATCATTCCGCTGGAAGCCATGATCGAGCGCGAACCCATCACCGTGGTCTGCTCGTCAAAGGGCTGGATCCGGGCCTTGAAGGGCCATGTCGAGCCCGGCACCGAGATCAAGTTCAAGGAAGGCGATTGGGCAAAGTTCCAGCTGCAGGCGGAGACGACCGACAAGCTGGTGATCTTCGCCACCAACGGCAAATTCTATACGATCCCGTGCGACAAGCTGCCCGGCGGCCGCGGCCATGGCGAACCCGTGCGCCTCTTTGTCGATCTCGGCAACGAGCATGACATCGTCGCCATGATGATCCACAAGCCGGGCTCGAAACTGCTGGTGGCGGCACATGACGGGCGGGGCTTTGTGGTCTCGACCGATGAGATCATCGCCCAGACCAAGAACGGCCGCCAAGTCCTCTCGGTGCCCGAGGGTGTCGAGGCCAATGTCTGCGTGCCGGCCGATGGCGACATGCTGGCAGTGATCGGCGACAACCGGAAACTGCTCATCTTCAAGCTCAATGAAGTGCCGGAGATGACCCGAGGCCGCGGTGTCATGCTGCAGAAATACAAGGATGGCGGCCTCTCGGATGCCAAGGTCTACACCAAGTCGGAGGGCCTCACCTGGCGGCTTGGTGACAAGATCCGCACCGAGACGCACAGCAATTTGAAGGACTGGATCGGCGAACGCGCCCAGGCCGGTCGCCTGCCGCCGAACGGATTCCCCAAGGCCAACAAGTTCGGCTGACGATGACCCGAAACTGACCGTCAATTGCCCGCAAGTACCCCCTGCCGGTGAATGGCGACATGCGTCGGCCGGTGGGAGAGGGCAGAGTGAGTTGGGTCCTTGTGGTCGGTATGCTTCGAGTTAGCGGACGACGAGCGTGCGCGAAGCGGTATCCTCGGTCACGTCGTGCATCTGGCCACCGACTGTTTGATGAAGAAGATCGAGCAGAAAAACCCGGTCACGGCGGGTAAAGATCACGGCAAATCCCAGTATCCCGGCAATGAAGAGCAGGGGGATGAGCTGTGATGTCAAGATGACCGGGGCGTCTGCGATCGGATGGCTGATGAGTTTGCTTACGAGAACAGAACCAAACAGTATCAGCATCACCAACGGCATGAGGATGGCGCCGAGCCAGAAAAAAATGCCGCCGCCGAGCTCACATTCGATGCGCGTTCCCTTGCCATCGGGAATGGATCTGAATGCTGCGCGCAGCTCCGTCTGATAGAAGTAGTCGCGCAGCAACGAGTTCTTGCGCCAACGCAAATTGTAGGCGCCGACCTCGCCCATGACCGGCTTGCCGCTGAAGGCTGAAAAGGCGAGTGCGAAGAAACCCTGCAGGGTGCGCTCGGCGCAGCGTGCGCTACATTGCTCGGGCATCAACGTCGTGGTGATCACTGCCGGCGGGCCGAAGAGGAACTTCGAAAGACTAGGCATGCGCTGTGCTGCAAATATTGTTTAACTTGTGTCGCACTATGCCCAAGGTTGTGGTTTCTGCCAACCCTGTGCCGCGTCTCGAAGTCGGGTCGACGGGGGCTTCATTTCTCAACATTGCACTCTGCCCATGCTTGGGGCGGAGATGTCGCAAGTGATGAGGCCGCGGCCTAAAGATCGCGGGCGAGGCGGAAGCCGACGATATTCTCGCGTCCCCAGCCGTCGAGGGCGTAGCGCCGGGCGAAACGGAAATCCCATTGCCCGTCGATCCAGCTGCCACCGCGCGCCACATGTTCCGGGGCAGGTGTCGCCGATGACGGCGCTGCCGTCGTCAGGGGCGCCCTGGTAGCTGGGCGCGTAGCAATCCTCGACCCATTCCCAGACATTGCCGGCCATGTCGAACAGCTTGAAGCGGTTGGCTGTATAGCTGCCGACCGGCGCGGTGAAGATCTGACCATCGTCGCATGGCGATGGCTCGATGCCGGGATATTGCGTTTGCCCCTGCCGGTCGAAACTGTTGCCGATCCGGCAGGCGTCGGCCAGATCATCGTCCTCCCAGGGGAAGAAGCCGCGCTTGCCGGCCCGGGCGGCATATTCCCATTCCGCTTCGCTGGGCAGCCGGTATTGCGCGCTCGTCTGATCACCCAGCCATTCGACATAGGCCTGCGCGTCGCGCCAACTGACGCAGGTGACGGGATCCTGGCCGCTTTGCTGGAAGCCTGGTGCCAGCCAATTGGCCTGCGGGTCCATGCGCCCCTCCTTGTCATCGGCGAGGTAGCATTCGCCGTTCATGTCGTGACCGGTCGCCGCCACGAAGGCCGCGAACTGGTCGCGGGTCACCTCGGTGGTCGACAGGGCGAAGGGCTTGGCGATGCTGACCTTGTGTACCGGCGTTTCATCCGGACGCCGGTCCTCATCCTCCTTTGGCGCCCCCATCACGAACCGCCCGGCGGGAATGACGACCATGTCCGGGCATTCCGGGCAGTCTCGAAAGATAGTTCCGGCGACGGGCGGTTCTGTTTCGACCTGGCCCCGCACCGTTCCCGCGCCGGTCTCCATGCTGGGCGCGGTCGTTTCCGTCGTCGCAACCTCGGCGGTCTGTTCGCGGAAATAGAAGGCGCCGGTAAGGGATGAGGAATCCCAGGGCACCTGGCCCTCTCCTGTCGCCTGCATGACCGCGACACGGACATTGCGGAACATCTCCTCGACCGGCAGGGATGCGCCGGTGATGGCCCTGGCGAGGGCCGCGGCATAGGGGCTGTTGTCGCCGGTCCCGTCCTGCGCCACCTCGCCGGGGGCGGTCGAATAGGCGACGAAGCTGCCCTTCGGGGCATCCATGCGTGCAAGGCCCGCGGTGGCATTGCGCATGCTGCGGGCGAGGGGGTTGTTGCGACAGGCGTCGAGGATCACGAAATTGACCCGATTGCCGGCATATTCCATCTGCTTCAGGATCCAGCCCGCATCGACCGCCTCCATATCGGCGTCGGCCTCGCTGCCGATCGCGGCCCCCAGCGGGATCAGATAATTGGTGCCGCCGACCTGGACCCCGTGGCCGGCATAATAAAAGAGTCCGGTCGCCTCCGGCCCCGCCTCGACCAGGCGCCGGCCGAAATCGGAGATGGCCCGCTTCATGGTCTTTTGATCGGCATCGCGGACAATGGTCACGGAAAAGCCGATCTCGGTGAGGGCAGCGGCGATCAGATCGGCATCCCTGACCGGATTGGCCAGATCCCCGATCGCGTCGCCATAGGCGCCGTTGCCAACCACCAGGGCCACGCGCGGGGCTGCCTGGGCGCTGCTGCCAGTCCAGGCCAGCCCGCCGATGCCGATCAAGAGCCAACATAAGATCAGAACAGCCCTGCGCATCCAGCCTCCGGACTCGATGGTTCAAGGAACCTTTGAAAGCTTGTCGCGGGCCGGTCCGGGTGACAAGGTTCATCGACTCCGGTCGGTCGCAGATATCCGGGCATTTTAGGTAATTTAATTACTGAAATGCCCGTCCAGCTGGGTTGGAAACGCCGGGGGCCTCTAGAAGTGGGGGTAGGGTAGGTGCCAAACCCCATCGTATGGTAGCTATGCGCGCGGTGCCGCATATAGGTTAAGTCATTGAAAAATGTCGATTTCACCCCGGATTCTTCTGCTTGACCCCGGGATATCGAATCAATATATTCCGCCCGCCTTTAAGGGGGCTGGTGGTAGATGACCCGGCGCGGAAGCGCCCCTCAGTCTAAACGCTGTCCCGACTTAAGCATCCGAAGCGACATAGGGCTCCTCTGCCTCTGAGCATGAGCAATCTGGCGTTTTTTCGACCGCATCGAGACGCGAAAGCGTCGGCCTTCGATGAGGTCGCTTTTGCATATGGCAACATTTGCATGTCGCAAATCTGCGCCAATGGGCTCGGCCCGGACGCGCAACGAGGTGAGGAAGAACTAATGCCGACGATTAACCAGCTGATCCGCCAGGGCCGCGAGCCGTTGAAGGCCCGCAACAAGGTGCCGGCGCTTGAAGCGAGCCCGCAGAAGCGTGGCGTTTGCACCCGCGTCTACACCACGACGCCGAAGAAGCCGAACTCAGCGCTGCGTAAGGTCGCGCGCGTGCGGCTCACCAACGGCTTCGAAGTCACCTCATACATCCCGGGCGAAGGCCATAACCTGCAGGAGCACTCGGTCGTCATGATCCGTGGTGGCCGCGTGAAGGATTTGCCCGGCGTCCGCTATCACATCATCCGCGGCACGCTCGATACCCAGGGCGTCAAGGACCGCAAGCAGCGCCGTTCGAAATACGGCGCCAAGCGGCCGAAGTAAGGAGATCACGAGATGTCGCGTCGTCACGCAGCTGAAAAGCGCGAAGTTCTGCCGGATGCCAAATTCGGTGACATCGTGCTCACCAAGTTCATGAACAGCCTTATGTATGCCGGCAAGAAGTCGACGGCAGAAACGATCGTCTATGGGGCCCTCTCGAGCGTCGAGAAGAAGTCCAAGGGCGATCCGATCAAGTTGTTCCACGAAGCTCTCACGAACGTGAAGCCGCATCTTGAAGTGCGTTCGCGTCGCGTCGGTGGTGCCACCTATCAGGTGCCGGTTGAAGTTCGCCCGGACCGCGCCCAGGCGCTGGCCATCCGCTGGATCATCACGGTTGCCCGTGGCCGTTCCGAGCAGACCATGACCGATCGCCTCGCTGCTGAAATCCTCGATGCCGCCAACAACCGCGGCGCCTCGGTGAAGAAGCGCGAAGACACCCACCGGATGGCGGAGGCCAACAAGGCCTTCTCGCATTACCGCTGGTAAGGGCGGAAGGACCTAAAGATCATGGCGCGCACCACTCCGCTCGAGCGATACCGCAATATCGGCATCATGGCCCACATCGATGCCGGCAAGACGACCACGACCGAGCGCATCCTCTATTACACCGGCAAGTCCTATAAGATCGGCGAAGTGCACGAAGGCACGGCGACGATGGATTGGATGGAGCAGGAGCAAGAGCGCGGCATCACCATTACATCGGCTGCGACGACCTGCTTCTGGAACGACCACCGCATCAACATCATCGACACCCCGGGCCACGTCGACTTCACCATCGAAGTCGAACGGTCGCTGCGCGTGCTCGACGGTGCCGTCACGGTGTTCGATTCGGTTGCCGGCGTCGAGCCGCAGTCGGAAACGGTGTGGCGCCAGGCCGACAAGTACGGCGTGCCGCGCATCTGCTTCGTCAACAAGATGGATCGCATCGGCGCCGACTTCTACCGTTGCGTCGACATGATCGTTGACCGCCTGGGCGCGACACCCCTGGTCATCCATCTGCCGATCGGTTCGGAAAGCGAATTCGCCGGCATCGTCGATCTCGTCGCCATGAAGGGCATCATCTGGAAGGATGAAAGCCTCGGCGCCGAATTCGTGATCGGCGACATTCCCGCCGACATGAAGGAAAAGGCCGAAGAGTATCACGCCCGTCTCGTCGAGATGTGCGTCGAACTCGACGACCAGGTCATGCAGGCCTATCTCGACGGCAAGCAGCCGGATGTCGACACCCTCAAGAAGCTGATCCGCAAGGGCACCAACAACGGCAATTTCGTGCCGGTGCTGTGCGGTTCGGCCTTCAAGAACAAGGGCGTGCAGCCGATGCTGGATGCCGTCGTCGACTTCCTGCCGTCGCCGCTCGACGTGCCGGACATGAAGGGCGTTGCGGTCGATAGTGACCAGGAATTGACTCGCAAGAGCTCGGATGACGAAGCCTTCTCCGGCCTCGCCTTCAAGATCATGACCGATCCGTTCGTCGGCTCGATCACTTTCGTGCGCATCTATTCCGGCATCCTCAACTCGGCCACCACCGTGCTCAACACGGTGAAGGAAGAGAAAGAGCGCGTCGGTCGCATGCTGCTCATGCATGCCAACAGCCGCGAAGACATCAAGGAAGCCCGCGCCGGTGACATCGTCGCCCTCTGCGGCCTGAAGAACACCACCACCGAAACCGCCTCGCGCAGGAGGATCCGTCCTTCCGCGTCAATTCCGATCCGGAAAGCAGCCAGACGATCATCAAGGGGATGGGCGAACTCCATCTCGAAATCCTCGTCGATCGCATGCGTCGCGAATTCAAGGTCGAAGCCAATGTCGGCGCGCCGCAGGTGGCGTACCGGGAAAGCATCACCAAGAAAGTCGAGCAGGATTATACCCACAAGAAGCAGACCGGTGGTTCGGGTCAGTTCGCCCGCGTCAAGATCCGCTTCGAGCCGCTGGAGCCGGGTTCCGGCTTCGTGTTCGAGAACTCGGTCGTCGGCGGTTCGGTGCCGCGCGAATACGTGCCGGGCGTCGAAAAGGGCCTGAAGCTCGCCAAGGAAACGGGCGTCATCGCCGGCTTCCCGCTGATCGACTTCAAGGCAACCTTGATCGACGGCGCCTATCATGACGTTGACTCGAACGTGCTGACCTTCGACATCGCGGCGCGCGCTTGCTTCCGCGAAGCCATTCCGAAAGCCGGCCCGAGGTTGCTCGAGCCGATGATGAAAGTCGAAGTCGTGACGCCCGAGGATTACATGGGCGACGTCATCGGCGATCTGAATTCTCGTCGTGGCCAGGTCCAGGGCATGGACAGCCGCGGTAACGCCCGTGTCATCACGGCGATGGTGCCGCTCGCCAACATGTTCGGCTACGTGAATACCCTGCGCTCGATGAGCCAGGGCCGTGCCCAGTACACCATGACTTTCGACCACTATGAGCAGGTCCCACAGGCGGTTGCGGACGAAGTCCGCGCCAAGATGGCCTGATCGGTACCAGCGAACTTACGGAGTATTTGAGATGGCGAAGGCTAAATTTGAGCGCAACAAGCCGCATTGCAACGTTGGCACGATCGGCCACGTTGACCACGGCAAGACGTCGCTGACGGCGGCGATCACGAAGGTTCTGGCGGAGACGGGCGGTGCGACGTTCACGGCCTATGACCAGATCGACAAGGCGCCGGAAGAGCGGGCTCGTGGCATCACGATCTCGACGGCCCACGTTGAGTATGAGACGAAGAACCGCCACTACGCCCATGTCGATTGCCCGGGCCATGCCGATTATGTGAAGAACATGATCACGGGTGCCGCACAGATGGATGGCGCGATCCTGGTGGTGTCGGCGGCCGACGGCCCGATGCCGCAGACCCGCGAGCACATCCTGCTGGCCCGCCAGGTCGGTGTGCCGGCGCTGGTGGTGTTCATGAACAAGTGCGACATGGTGGACGATCCCGAGCTCCTCGATCTCGTCGAGCTGGAAGTCCGCGAGTTGCTGTCGAAGTACGAATTCCCGGGCGACACCATTCCGATCATCCGTGGTTCGGCGCTGTGCGCCCTTGAAGGCAAGCAGCCGGAGCTCGGCCATGACGCGGTGCTGAAGCTGATGGCGGCGGTCGATGAATTCATCCCGCAGCCGGAGCGTCCGAAGGATCGTCCGTTCCTGATGCCGATCGAAGACGTGTTCTCGATCTCGGGTCGTGGCACGGTGGTCACGGGTCGCGTCGAGCGCGGCATCGTGAAGGTTGGCGAGGAAGTCGAGATCGTCGGCCTGAAGCCGACGGTGAAGACGACCGTGACCGGCGTCGAAATGTTCCGCAAGCTGCTGGACAGCGGCGAAGCCGGCGACAACATCGGTGCGCTGCTGCGCGGCACCAAGCGCGAGGACGTCGAGCGCGGCCAGGTGCTGGCCAAGCCGGGTTCGATCACCCCGCACACCAAGTTCAAGGCGGAAGCCTACATTCTGACCAAGGAAGAGGGTGGCCGTCACACGCCGTTCTTCTCCAACTATCGCCCGCAGTTCTACTTCCGCACGACGGACGTGACGGGCACGGTGGAGTTGCCGGAAGGCACCGAAATGGTGATGCCCGGCGACAACATCTCGATGGTGGTCAACCTGATCGCCCCGATCGCCATGGATGAAGGTCTGCGCTTCGCCATCCGCGAAGGCGGTCGTACCGTCGGCGCCGGCGTCGTCGCCAAGATCGTCGAGTAAGGCTGAAAAGGCCTAAAGGATCCAGAAGATGGAAAGCCAGAATATCCGCATCCGCCTCAAGGCGTTCGATCATCGCGTGCTGGACCAGTCGACCAACGAGATCGTCAGCACGGCGAAGCGCACGGGTGCCCAGGTACGCGGACCGATTCCGCTGCCGACCCGCATCGAGCGCTTCACCGTTAACCGTTCGCCGCACGTCGACAAGAAGAGCCGCGAGCAATTCGAGATGCGCACGCACAAGCGTCTTCTCGACATTGTCGATCCGACCCCGCAGACGGTGGACGCGCTGATGAAGCTCGACCTCGCCGCCGGCGTGGACGTCGAGATCAAGTTGAAGAATTAAGAGGAGGGGCACCTATGCGAACCGGCCTCATCGCCCAGAAGCTGGGCATGACCCGCGTCTTCGCCGAAGATGGCGCGCACGTGCCCGTGACCTTGTTGAAGGTCGCTGGTTGTCAAGTCATCGCGGTTCGGACCGAAGAGCAGAACGGCTATAACGCCGTGCAGCTTGGTCTCGACAAAGCGAAAGTGAAGAATGTCTCGAAGGCCCAGCGCGGCCATTTCGCCAAGGCGAAAGTCGAGCCGAAGAAGAAGATCGCGGAATTCCGCGTCGACAAGGATGCGCTGCTCGAAGTCGGCGCCGAACTGTCGGCCGATCATTTCGTGACCGGTCAGTTCGTCGACGTCACCGGCACCACCATCGGCAAGGGTTTTGCCGGCGGTATGAAGCGCTGGAACTTCGGTGGTCTGCGTGCGACCCACGGCGTCTCGGTCTCGCACCGCAGCCTTGGTTCGACCGGTCAGCGTCAGGATCCGGGCCGTACCTTCAAAGGCAAGAAGATGGCCGGCCATCTGGGCGACGAGCGTGTCACCACGCAGAACCTGAAGGTCGTCGGCACCGATCCGGCACTCGGCATCGTCATGGTGAAGGGCGCCGTTCCGGGCCACGAGGGCTCCTATGTCCTCATCAAGGACGCCGTGAAGCGCGCTTTGCCGAAGGATGCGCCGTTCCCGGCCGCCCTCAAGGCAAAAGCCGAAGCGGCTGAGTGAGCGAGGAAATCATGAAGCTCAAAGTCATCGACATCAACAACAAGCCGCAAGGCGAGATCGAGTTGGACGACGCCACGTTCAACGACATCTTTGCTCGCCCTGTGCGCAAGGACATCCTCGCCCGTGTGGTCAATTGGCAGCTCGCCAAGCGCCGCTCAGGCAATCACAAGACCAAGGAAATCGGCGACATTTCCGGTACCACCAAGAAGCCCTATGCCCAGAAGGGCACGGGTCGCGCCCGCCAGGGCTCGCTGCGCTCGCCGCAGTTCCGCGGTGGTGCGACGATTTTCGGCCCGGTCGTTCGCAGCCACGAGCATGACCTGCCGAAGAAGTTTCGCGCCCTCGGCCTGAAGACGGCGCTGTCGTCCAAGGTCAAGGAAGGCAAGCTCATCGTCCTCGACGGTGTCGGCACCGATGCCAAGACCAAGGACGTGGTGAAGAAGTTCGAAGCCCTCGGCTGGAAGTCGGTCCTTCTCATCGAAGGCCCGGAAGTCACCGAAGGTTTCGCCCGCGCCGCGCGCAACATTCCCAATGTGGATGTGCTGCCGCAGCAGGGTGCCAACGTTTACGACATCCTGCGCCGTGACACCTTGGTTCTCACCAAGGACGCCGTGCAACATCTGGTGGAGCGCTTGAAATGAGCCGCGCACGGAAGATGGTTACCCCGAAGGTGAAGCTCTCCGAAGCAGCGATGCTGGAGATGATCTGCCGTCCCCATGTGACCGAAAAGTCGACCATGGGTTCGGAACACAATCAGGTCACCTTCAAGGTGCCGCTCGATGCCAGCAAGCCGGAGATCAAGGCTGCGGTCGAAGGTGTCTTCAAGGTGAAGGTCGATGCCGTCAACACGATCCGTGTCGAAGGCAAGACCAAGCTGTGGCGCGGCCGTTCGGGCAAGCGTCCGGATTTCAAGAAAGCGATCGTGACCCTCGCCGAGGGCCACAAGATCGATGTGACGACGGGGATCTAAGCCATGGCTTTGAAGACATTCAAGCCGACTTCCGCGGGTCGCCGCCAGCTGGTCCTCGTGGACCGCAGCGAGCTCCATAAGGGTGATCCGGTCAAGGCGTTGACCGAAGGCCTGAAGAAGTCCGGTGGGCGCAACAATCGCGGTCGTATCACGGCCTTTCGCACCGGTGGTGGCCATAAGCGCCGCTATCGCCTGATCGATTTCCAGCGCCGCAAGTTCGACGTGGTGGGGACGATCGAGCGCCTGGAATATGATCCGAACCGTACCGCTTTCATCGCCTTGGTGAAGTATGCCGATGGCGAGCTGGCCTACATCCTGGCGCCGCAGCGCCTGAAGGCCGGCGACCAGGTCATCTCCGGCGACAAGGTCGACGTGAAGCCGGGCAATGCCATGCCGCTCCGTTCGATCCCGGTCGGCACGATCATCCACAATGTCGAGCTGAAGCCCGGCAAGGGCGGCCAGATGGCCCGTTCCGCCGGTACCTTCCTGCAGCTCGTGGGTCGTGACCAAGGCAACGCGCTCCTGCGCATGCCGTCGGGCGAAGTCCGCATGGTCAAGTCCGAGTGCATGGCGACCATCGGTGCGGTCTCCAACCCGGATCAGCAGAACACCTCGATCGGCAAGGCCGGTCGGGCCCGTCATCTCGGCTACCGCCCGACCACGCGCGGCATCGTGATGAACCCGGTCGACCATCCGCACGGCGGTCGTACCAATGGTGGCCGTGCCTGGGTGACACCCTGGGGCAAGCCGACCAAGGGCAAGAAGACCCGTCATAACAAGAAGACGGATGGCCAGATCCTGCGCCGCCGTCACGCAGCGAAGAAATAAGGAGGGCGACAAAAATGGCTCGCTCCGTATGGAAAGGTCCGTTCATCGACGGTTATCTGCTGAAGAAGGCAGAGACGTCGCGTGCTTCGGGCCGCAACGAGGTGATCAAGACCTGGTCGCGTCGCTCCACTATCCTGCCGCAGTTTGTCGGCCTCACCTTTGGCGTCTATAACGGCCAGAAGTTCCTGCCGGTTCTCGTCACCGAGAACATGATCGGCCACAAGTTCGGCGAGTTCTCGCCGAGCCGGACCTTCCACGGTCATGCCGCCGACAAGAAGGCGAAGAGGGCCTAACGATGAGCAAGCAGAAGAGAGCCCGCGTCCTGAAGGACACCGAGGCGAAGGCGGTGGCGTCCGTCGTGCAGACGACGCCGCGCAAGCTCAACCTCGTGGCGCAGATGATCCGCGGCCTCGACGCCCAGCCGGCCCTGGCGGCCCTCACCTTCTCCAAGAAGCGTGCGGCCCAGGACGTGCGCAAGGTGCTGCAGGCGGCGATCGCCAACGCCGAGAACAACCACTCGCTCGACGTCGACCGCTTGTTCGTCGCCGAGGCCTATGTCGGCAACAGTTTCCGCCTGAAGCGTTTCCACGCCCGCGCCCGCGGCCGTGGCGTGAAGGTCGTGAAGCTCTGGAGCAACCTGACGGTCGTCGTGCGTGAGCGCGTCGAAGCCGAGGAGGCAAAGTAATGGGTCAGAAAGTCAACCCGATCGGGCTGCGCGTCGGTATCAACCGCACCTGGGATTCGCGCTGGTTCGCCGACAAGGACTATGCCCAGCTCCTCCATGAGGATCTGCGCATCAAGAAGTTCCTGACCGAGCGCCTCAACCAGGCCGGTGTCGCCCGCGTCGTCATCGAACGTCCGGCCAAGAAGGCCCGCGTCACCATTCACACGGCGCGTCCGGGTGTGGTGATCGGCAAGAAGGGCGCCGACATCGAGAAGCTGCGCGGCGAACTGTCGAAGATGACGGGCTCGGAAGTGAGCCTCAACATCATCGAAATCCGCAAGCCGGAAATCGACGCCAAGCTGATCGCCGATAACATCGCGCAGCAGCTCGAGCGCCGTGTCGCCTTCCGCCGGGCGATGAAGCGCGCCGTGCAGTCGGCGATGCGCTTGGGTGCCCTGGGGATCCGGATCAACTGCTCGGGTCGGCTGGGCGGCGCCGAGATCGCGCGCATCGAGTGGTACCGCGAGGGTCGCGTGCCGTTGCATACGCTGCGCGCCGAGATCGATTTCGGTGAAGGTACGGCGAAGACCAC
Source organism: Rhodospirillaceae bacterium (assembly GCA_016712715.1). Taxonomy (NCBI): domain Bacteria; kingdom Pseudomonadati; phylum Pseudomonadota; class Alphaproteobacteria; order Rhodospirillales; family Rhodospirillaceae; species Rhodospirillaceae bacterium. The sequence goes on along the minus strand of JADJQM010000002.1, from coordinate 212,503 downwards.
CTACGGCACCTGCGGTGTCAAGGTTTGGGTTTTCAAGGGCGAGATCATGGGCCACGACCCGATGGCCATGGACAAGCGGTCCATGGAACATCAGGCGCCGGCTCGCTAAGGCCCAGGCCTTAGAGAGCGATAGGAAACAGGACGATGCTTTCTCCTAAGCGGACAAAATTTCGTAAGGCCCATAAGGGTCGGATCAAGGGCGACGCCAAGGGCGGCTACACCCTCGATTTCGGCGCTTTCGGCATGAAGGCGATGGAACCAGGCCGTATCACGGCCCGCCAGATCGAAGCGGCCCGCCGCGCCATCACGCGTCACATGAAGCGTGTCGGCAAGGTGTGGATCCGGGTCTTCCCGGACGTGCCGGTCAGCCGCAAGCCCGCCGAAGTGCGCATGGGTTCGGGCAAGGGTACGCCGGAATTCTGGATGTGCCGCGTGAAGCCGGGTCGCATCATGTTCGAGATCGACGGCGTGAACCGGAACCTGGCGGAAGAGGCATTCACCCTCGCCGCCGCGAAGTTGCCGATCAAGACGCGCCTCGTCGGCCGTATTGGCGAAGAATAAGAAACGAGGAACCCGATCATGAAGGCAAAAGACGTTAGCCTGAAGACCGAGGACCAGCTCAAGGCTGACCTCGTTAGCTTGAAGAAAGAGGCCTTCAACCTGCGCTTTCAGCGCGCGTCGGGGCAGCTAGAAAACACCGCGCGCGTGCGCGTCGTTCGGCGTGACATCGCCCGCATTGAGACTTCGCTGCGCCAGAAGGCGCAGTCGAAGGCCTCGGCCTAAGCGGGAAGCAGGAGAGAGAGAATGCCCAAGCGCGTTCTGCAAGGCACCGTGGTCAGTGACAAGACCGACAAGACCATCACCGTATTGGTCGAGCGTCGCGTCATGCACCCGGTCTACAAGAAGATCATCCGTCGTTCGAAGCGCTACGCTGCGCACGACGCTGAAAACAAGTGCAAGGTCGGCGACGTGGTGTTTATCCAGGAATGCCGTCCCTTGTCGAAGACCAAGCATTGGGAAGTGGTCGACGCTGCCACCGCCCAGGCTTAACTGTTAACTAGCGTAATTGTAACGAGAGGATCTGAACCATGATCCAGATGCAGACGAACCTGGATGTCGCCGACAACTCAGGCGCGCGCAGGGTGCAGTGCATCAAGGTGCTGGGTGGCTCGAAGCGCCGCACAGCCGAAGTGGGCGACGTCATCGTCGTGTCCATCAAGGAAGCCATTCCGCGCGGCAAGGTGAAGAAGGGCGATGTCCATCGCGCCGTCATCGTGCGCACCGCCAAGGAAATCCGCCGCGCCGATGGCTCTGCCATTCGCTTCGACCGCAACGCTGCGGTGTTGATCAACAAGCAGGGTGAGCCCATCGGCACCCGCATCTTCGGCCCGGTGACTCGCGAGCTCCGCGGCAAGAAGTTCATGAAGATCATCTCGCTCGCTCCCGAAGTGTTGTGAGCGCGAGAGGCAAGGTGCTGAAAATGGCAACAAAGCTTAAAGTCAAAAAGGGCGACAAGGTGGTTGTGATCACCGGTCGCGACAAGGGCAAGACCGGTGAGATCATCGAAGTCCAGCCCGCCAACAACCGCGTCAAGGTGCGCGGCGTGAACATGGCCAAGCATCATCAGAAGCAGTCCATGCAGACGCCGGGTGGGATCATCGAGAAGGAGGCGACCATTCACGTCTCCAACATCGCCCACATCGACCCGAAGACGCAGAAGCCGACGCGTATCGGCTACCGGATCGACGGCGACGCGAAGGTTCGCGTCTCGCGCCGTTCCGGCGAAAAGATTGATTGAGGGAGCGAGGACAGATGCGTACCCGCTTGCACGAGCATTTCGAAACCGTCGTTCGTCCGGCCCTGATGAAGGAGTTCTCCTACGAGAACGTCCACCAGTGCCCGAAGATCGAGAAGATCGTCATCAACATGGGCGTTGGCGAAGCCGCCGCCGACAGCAAGAAGATCAACGTCGCCGTTGACGAGCTCACCGCCATTGCCGGCCAGAAGCCGGTGGTGACCAAGGCCCGCAAGTCGATCGCGGTCTACAAGCTGCGCGAAGGCATGTCGATCGGCACCAAGGTGACCCTGCGTCGCGCCAAGATGTATGAGTTCTTGGACCGCCTGATCACCATCGCCCTGCCCCGCGTCCGCGATTTCCGTGGCGTCAGCGGCACCAGCTTCGACGGTCGTGGCAACTATGCCCTCGGCCTCAAGGAGCAGCTGGTGTTCCCCGAGATCGACTACGACAAGGTCGATGCGGTGCGTGGCATGGACATCATTATCGTCACAACCGCCAAGACCGATGCTGAGGCCAAGGCGTTGCTGAAGGGCTTTCAAATGCCCTTCATCAATTAAGCCTGAGCCGGAGGAAAAGACATGGCTAAGACTAGCTCCGTTCAGAAGAACAAGAAGCGCGAGAAGATGACCAAGCAGTTCGCTGCCCGTCGTGCGCGCTTGAAGGCTGCCGCCAACAACGAGGCGTTGCCGATGGAAGAGCGCTTCGCGGCGCGCCTGAAGCTCGCCGAACTGCCGCGCAACTCGTCGAAGGTCCGCATCCGCAATCGTTGCGAACTCTCCGGCCGCCCGCGCGCGACCTATCGCAAATTCAAGCTGTCGCGCATTGCGTTGCGCGAGCTCGCTTCGACCGGCCAGATTCCTGGCATGGTCAAGGCAAGCTGGTAAGGAGCAAGAGATGAACGATCCCTTGGGAGATCTCCTGACGCGCATCCGCAACGGCCAAAAGGCCCGGATGTCGGCAGTGACCAGTCCTTCGTCGCGTCTTCGTGCCAATGTGCTCGAAGTTCTGAAGCGCGAAGGTTATATCCGCAATTTCAGCGTCGACGGCACCAAGCCTGGCGGCGAGATCACGGTCGAGCTCAAGTATCACGAGGGTCAGCCCGTGATTCAGGAGATCGCCCGCGTGTCGAAACCCGGTCGTCGGGTCTATTCGAAGATCTCCGATCTGCCGCGCTACTATAACGGCCTCGGCATTTCCATCTTATCGACGCCCCGTGGCGTCCTCTCGGACAGCGAAGCGCGTACCCAAAACGTGGGTGGCGAAGTGCTGTGCCGCGTGTTCTAAGCGAGAGGAACGGAAATCATGTCTCGCGTAGGTAAAAACCCCGTCCCGCTGCCGCAAGGCGTCAGCGTCGACCTCGCCGGCGGCCTGGCCACGGTGAAGGGCAAGCTCGGCTCGCTCAAGCTGCCGATCTCGTCCCATGTCGAGGTGAAGGTGGAAGGCGACAAGGTATGGGTGAAGCCCATCACCGAAACGAAGCAGGCTCGCATGAGCTGGGGCGCGACGCGCGCCAATCTCAAGAACATGGTCGAAGGCGTCTCCAAAGGCTTCACCAAGGTTCTCGAGATCAACGGCACCGGTTACCGTGCTGCCGTCCAGGGCAAGAACCTGCAACTCAATCTCGGCTACAGCCACGACGTGAGCTATCCGATTCCGGAAGGCATCACGGTGAAATGCGATAAGCCGACGTCGATCTCGATTACCGGGTTCGACAAGCAGACGGTTGGTCAAGTAGCCGCGGAGATCCGCAGCTATCGTGCTCCCGAGCCCTACAAGGGCAAGGGTATCAAGTACTCGACCGAGACCATCCTGCGCAAGGAAGGCAAGAAGAAGTAAGGGCTGGACATGTCGAAAGCGAAAGAACTTTTCGAGCGCCGCAGGGCGCGCGTCCGGACCTCGCTCCGGAAGAAGTCGATCGGGCGCCCGCGTTTGTCGGTGTACCGTTCGGGCCTGCACATCTATGTTCAGATCATCGATGACGTGAACGGCAACACGCTTGCCGCCGCGTCGACGGTGGACAAGGAACTCAAGGGCAAGCTCAAGACCGGCGCCAATATCGATGCCGCCAAGGCCGTGGGGAAACTCATTGCCGAACGCGCTGTGTCGAAGGGCATCAAGGAAGTCGTCTTTGATCGCGGCGGTTACATTTACCACGGTCGGGTCAAGGCCCTGGCCGACGCCGCCCGCGAAGGCGGGCTGGCGTTCTAAGGAAGGGACCTAAAGACTATGGCCAAACCAGCAAAGAGCGAGCGCCGCGACCGCGAGCGCCGCGACCGGGAGACCGAGGTCGAGCTCATCGAAAAGCTCGTCGGGATCAACCGCGTTGCAAAGGTGGTGAAGGGTGGCAAGCGCTTCGGCTTCGCCGCGATCGTTGTCGTCGGTGACGGCAAGGGCCGCGTCGGCCACGGCGCCGGCAAGGCCAAGGAAGTGCCGGAAGCCATCCGCAAGGCTACCGACCAGGCGCGTCGCGGCATGATCCGCGTGCCGCTGCGCGAGGGTCGCACGCTGCACCATGACGTGACCGGTCACTACGGTGCCGGCCGCGTCGTTCTGCGCGCCGCCGATGCCGGTACCGGCATCATCGCCGGCGGTCCGGTCCGTGCCATCTTCGAAGCCTTGGGCGTCAACGACGTCGTGGCGAAGTCGGTCGGCACGTCCAACCCGCACAACATGATCCGCGCCGCTTTCGACGCGCTCAATCATTGCTCCTCGCCCCGTTCCGTGGCTGCCCGCCGCGGCAAGAAGGTGAGCGATGTGATTGGCCGCAAGGATGCCGCCGCCGAAGCGCGCGAATAAGCGCTTCGGGCAAGGGAGTTTAGAACATGGCTGACAAGGTCAAAGTCACCCAGATCGGGAGCAGCATCGGCCGTCCGGCCGATCAGCGCGGTACGCTGAAGGCCCTCGGTCTCGACAAGATGAACCGCACGCGCGAAGTCGACGATACACCGTCGGTCCGCGGCATGCTGCGCAAGGTCCAGCACCTGCTGCTGATCGAACCGGCGAAGTAAGGAACAGTACCATGAAGCTGCATGAGCTTTCAGACAATCCGGGTGCCCGCAAGAAGCGCATCCGTGTCGGCCGCGGTATCGGTTCGACCAAGGGCAAGACCTCGGGCAAGGGTGGCAAGGGCCAGACCGCACGCTCGGGCGTCTCCATCAACGGATTCGAAGGTGGCCAGATGCCGCTCTATCGGCGTTTGCCGAAGCGCGGCTTCAACAACATCTTCCGCCTCGACTTTGCGGTGGTGAACCTTGGTTCGCTGCAGGATGCGATCGACGCCAAGCGCCTCGATGCCACCAAGCCGGTCAATGGCAAGGTGCTGAAGGCTGCTGGTCTTATCGGCCGGGTCCGCGACGGTGTCCGCCTGCTGGCCAAGGGCGAATTGAAGACCAAGCTCAACATCACGGTCGTCGGCGCCTCCAAGGCGGCGATCGAAGCGGTCGAGAAGGCGGGCGGCACGGTGGTCGTCAAGGCCCCGAAGAAGCCCAAGGTCGAAGGCGCCGCGGCGTAAGGTTACGGCACCTCAAATAAAATCAGGCCCCCGATGCAATGCGGGGGCCTGATCACTAAATACCCCCTACACAGCATTGCACCGACGCGCCGAAGGGTAACTGATGGCCTCCGCTGCTGAACAACTTGCCGCCAATATCAATTTTGGCGCTTTCGCCAAGGCAGAAGAGCTGAAGGCGCGCATCTGGTTCACGCTGGGTGCGCTCATCGTCGCCCGTATCGGCGCCTATATCCCGCTACCAGGAATTGATTCGGCGGCCTTCGCGGCGATCTTCTCGCAGCATTCAGGCGGCGTGCTGGGCATGGTCGACATGTTCGCCGGCGGCGCCATCAGCCGCATGACCGTGTTTGCGCTCGGCATCATGCCGTATATCTCCGCATCGATCATCATGCAGCTCCTGACCAGTGTCTCGCCCACGCTTGAAGCGTGGAAGAAGGAAGGCGAGTCAGGCCGCAAGAAGATCAACCAATACACCCGCTATGGCACTGTTGTGCTTGCCATGGTCCAATCCTTCGGCATGGCCAAGGGATTGCAGAGCATGGCCGGTCCGTCCGGCGGTGCCGTCATCGATCCGGGCGCCATGTTCATTTTCGTGACCGTCGTGACGCTCACCGGCGGCACCTTGTTCCTGATGTGGCTGGGTGAACAGATCACCGCGCGCGGCATCGGCAACGGCATCTCGCTCATCATCTTCGCCGGTATCGTCTCGCGCCTGCCGACGTCTCTCGGCCAGCTGCTCGAGCAGCTTTGGGCCGGCTCCATCTCCGGCCTGACCGTGCTGCTCTTCGCCGTCGTCGCCGTCGCGGCCATTACCGGTATCGTGTTCTTCGAACGCGCTCAGCGTCGCCTGATCGTGCAATACCCCAAACGCCAAGTCGGCAACCGCATGTTTGGTGGCGAATCCTCGCATCTTCCGATGAAGCTCAATGCATCGGGCGTCATCCCGCCGATTTTCGCCTCGTCGATCCTGCTGCTGCCGCTGACCGTCGCTGGTTTCTACGGCACTGGCGCCGATACGCCGACCTTGCTGCAGGATGCGATGACCTATTTCGGCCATGGCCGACCGCTCTACATCGTTTCCTACATTGCCTTGATCGTCTTCTTTGCCTTCTTCTATACCGCCATCGTCTTCAATCCGGACGACACCGCGGAGAATCTGAAGAAGCATGGTGGCTTCCTGCCGGGCATCCGCCCGGGCAAGAACACCGCCGAGTATTTCGATTACGTGCTGACGCGGCTGACCGTGGTGGGTGCTGCCTATCTCGCCGTCATCTGCGCCCTGCCGGAAGTCCTCATCGCCAACTATGCCATGCCGTTCTATTTCGGCGGTACCAGTCTGCTCATCGTGGTTTCGGTGACAATGGATACCGTGGCGCAGATCCACTCGCATCTGCTGGCACATCAATATGAAGGCCTGCTGAAGAAATCGAAGCTCAAAGGGCGGCGCGGATGAAACTGATCCTGCTGGGTCCGCCGGGGGCGGGCAAGGGTACGCAAGCGAAGCGCTTATTCGACCGACACCATCTGGTGCAACTCTCGACCGGGGACATGCTTCGTGCCGAAGTGGCATCGGGATCTCCCTTGGGTGCGCAGGCCAAGAAGGTAATGGATGCCGGCCAGTTGATGTCCGATGACATCGTCATCAGCATGATCGAAGGCCGCATCGAGAAGCCGGATTGCAAGGACGGGTTCGTCCTCGACGGCTTCCCGCGCACTGAAGGCCAGGCCACGGCGCTCGATTCAATGCTGGCCCGGCACAGCGCCAAGATCGACGGCGTCATTGAACTCGCGGTGGATGAGGCAGCTTTGGTTGAGCGCATCTCCGGCCGCTATGCCTGTGCCAAATGCGGTGCTGGCTATCACGACACTTTCCAGAAACCGAAAGTCGCCGGCGTGTGCGATTCCTGCGGGGGGACCGACTTCACCCGCCGCAAGGACGACAATGCCGAAACGGTCAAAGCCAGGCTGGTCGCCTATCGCCAGCAGACGGCCCCGATTCTGCCCTATTACAAGGGCAAGGGGTTGCTGCATCAGGTGGACGGCATGGCGGAACTTGATGAAGTCACCAAACAGATCGAGCAAGTGTTAACAAAAATCAAAACCTAATTCTTTGATTTAACTCGGAAATCTGGAATCGCCCGAAAGGCGGACCAGAGGTTGACGGGCGGGCATTTCGCCATATAATGCGCGCCTTCTCGACACCCCCGGCGAACCCAGGGTTTTCGGGCGTTTCGACTTGCGTTTATCGCATGATTTAAGGAGAGCCGACGTGGCGCGTATTGCAGGCGTGAACATTCCGACGCAAAAGCGGGTGATCATCGCGTTGACCTATATCACTGGCATTGGTCCGAAGAAGGCCAGCGAGATCTGCACGAAGGTCGGCATTCCGGCCGAGCGTCGTGTGCATCAGCTGACCGACGCCGAAGTCGGTAAGATCCGCGAAACCATCGACCAGGATTACATGGTCGAGGGCGATTTGCGCCGCCAGGTTGCCATCAACATTAAGCGTCTGATGGATCTCGGCTGCTATCGTGGCCTGCGTCATCGCAAGGGCCTGCCGGTTCACGGTCAGCGTACCCATACCAACGCCCGCACCCGCAAGGGCAAGGCCGTTGCCATCGCCGGCAAGAAGCAGGCAACGAAGTAATTTTGATGTGCCGCGGCCGCTCAACGGCCGCTGCATTTTGTTCAAGGAACGGACGAGAAAATGGCGAAAGCAGCAGCCGCAACCGGCGCCCGCGTACGTAAGCGCGAACGCAAGAACATCACGTCGGGCATCGCCCATGTGAATGCGAGCTTCAACAACACCATGATCACCATCACTGATGATCAGGGTAACACCGTCGCCTGGGCTTCGTCCGGCGCCTCCGGTTTCAAGGGTTCGCGCAAATCGACCCCCTACGCCGCCCAGGTTGCTGCTGACGCCGCTTCCAAGAAGGCGATGGAACATGGCGTGAAGACGCTCGAAGTCGAAGTGAAGGGCCCGGGTTCGGGTCGTGAAAGCGCGCTGCGTGCCTTGCAGGCCGCCGGCTTCACCATCACCTCGATCCGCGACGTGACGCCGATCCCGCATAACGGCTGCCGCCCGCCGAAGCGCCGCCGCGTCTGACCGGAATTCGGTTCCGGCGCATTTTGCCGGCACCATTTGCGACGTGCGCGGGAAGCAATGCTTCCCGCCACACGCGTTTTAAGGCCACTTGTTATCGGATCTCCGGACCGCAACGACAGAATGGTTGTCGGCCGGCTATGAAAGGACAAAGATCGTGATTCAGAAGAACTGGACCGAGTTGATTAAGCCGAACAAGAAGTTCGACGGCGGTACCGACGCCAAGCGCGGCGGCACCTTGGTCATGGAACCGCTTGAGCGCGGCTTCGGCCTGACGCTCGGCAACGCGCTGCGTCGTGTGCTGCTCTCCTCGCTGCAGGGCGCTGCCGTGACCGCGATCCATGTCGACGGTGTGCTTCATGAGTTCAGCTCGATCCCCGGTGTCCGCGAAGACGTGACCGATATCGTCCTCAACGTGAAGCAGATCGCGCTTCGCATGGGTGGCGACGGTCCGAAGCGCATGCGCCTGAAGGCCCAGGGCCCCGGCGAAGTGAAGGCCGGCCAGATCGAAGTCGGCCATGACATCGAAGTGCTGAACCCCGATCTGGTGCTGTGCACCCTCGATCAGGGCGCCAATCTGTCGATGGAATTCACCGTCGAATCCGGCAAGGGCTATGTGCCCGCCTCCAACAACCGTCCCGAGGACGCGCCGATCGGTCTCATTCCGGTCGATGCCATCTTCTCGCCGGTGAAGAAGGTCTCCTACAAGATCGACAACAGCCGCGTTGGCCAGGTTACCGATTACGACCGCCTGTCGCTGACCATCGAGACCAATGGCGCCGTGACCCCGGAAGATTCGCTGGCCATCGCCGCGCGCATCCTCCAGGACCAGCTGCAGCTGTTCATCAATTTCGAAGAGCCGACCCAGGCTGTTGCCGAAGTCGCCACCTCCGAACCGCCGTTCAACCGCAACCTGCTCCGCAAGGTCGACGAGCTCGAGCTCTCGGTCCGCTCGGCCAATTGCTTGAAGAACGACAACATCGTCTACATCGGCGATCTCGTGCAGAAGACCGAAGCGGAAATGCTCCGTACGCCGAATTTCGGCCGCAAGTCGCTGAACGAAATCAAGGAAGTCCTGGCGCAGATGGGTCTCCATCTCGGCATGGAAATCCCGAACTGGCCGCCAGAGAACATCGAAGACCTGGCCCGCCGTCTCGACGAGCCGTATTGAGTTTCTAAATAGGCAACGATCGGGATGAAGCCGGTCGTTGCCAGCTTAGGGTCATGGTGACCCGCCCCTGCCGTGCCTGAGATGCATTCTTGCGCCGGATTTGGGATTGCCATCGGATCTACGACCGCCGCCGAGAAAATCGCCGGCACGAGGTCGCAGGCCAGACTGAAGGAGCACGACAATGCGTCATGGTATGAGCGGCCGTAAACTCAACCGCACCAGCAGCCACCGCAAGGCGCTGTTTATGAATCTGTCTCAGGCGCTGATCAAGCACGAGCAGATCACCACCACGCTGCCCAAGGCGAAGGATCTGCGTCCGATCGTCGAAGGCCTGGTGACCAAGGGCAAGAAGGGTGGCCTTGCCAACCGTCGCCTGTTGATCGCCCAGTTGCAGAACGAAGCGCTGGGCGAAAAGCGCATGACGGTTCGGGCCACCCGCTACAAGACCCGCGCCGGCGGCTACACCCGCGTTCTGAAGGCTGGTTTCCGTCATGGCGACATGGCGCCGATGGCCGTGATCGAGTTCGTCGATCGCGACGTCACCGCCAAGGGCCAGGATTCCGGCCCGAAGCAGAATGCCGGGACCGAGGAAGCCGCCGCCTGATCGCGGAGGCTGGTCGGCCACAGGAAATGCGAAGGGCGGCCTTGTCGGCCGCCCTTTTTGCTATCATCTGATCATCAGCGAAACCGTCCCACGAAGATATCGGATCTCGCCATGAAGCCCATCCTCGCCCTGCTGCCGGCCCTGTTGCTCGCATTCGCCCCGCTGCCGGTACTGGCGCAGGAAACGGTGCCGACGCAGAAGGTCCAGATCGACCTCACCTTCGCGCCGCTGGTCAGGGCCGCGGCACCGGCTGTGGTGAACATCTATACCCGTACGGTGGTCAAGGCCCGCCAGACATCGCCCTTCTTCGATGACCCGTTTTTCAACCAGTTTTTTGGCGATCAATTCAAGTCCGGGCAACCCAAGGAGCGCGTCCAGGGCTCGCTCGGCTCCGGCGTCATCGTGCGCACCGATGGCCTCATCGTCACCAACAACCATGTCATCGCCGGCGCAGACCAGATCCGTGTCGTGCTCAATGACAAGCGCGAATTCGAGGCCAAGGTGATCGCTGCCGAGGAGCGGCTCGATCTGGCCCTGCTCAAGGTCGACACCCAGGGCGAGGCATTGCCCGTCCTCACCTTGCGCGATTCCGATGAGATTGAAGTGGGCGACCTGGTGCTGGCCATCGGCAACCCGTTCGGCGTCGGCCAGACCGTGACCTCCGGCATCGTTTCCGGCGTCGCCCGCACCAATACCGGCATCGGCGATTTCGGCTATTTCATCCAGACCGATGCCGCAATCAATCCCGGCAATTCCGGCGGCGCCCTCATCGGCACCGACGGCAAGCTGATCGGTGTTCCGACGGCGATCTTCTCCAAATCCGGCGGCTCGATCGGTATTGGCTTTGCCATCCCGGCCAATATGGTGGCGGCGGTGATCAAGGCCGAGGGCAATGGCGGCAAGTTGATCCGTCCCTGGATCGGCGCTGCCGGCGAAGCCGTCACCGCTGATATCGCAAAGAGCCTCGGCCTGCCGCGACCCGTGGGCGTTGTCGTGCAGCAGCTCTATCCCGATGGTCCGGCGGAACAGGCCGGCCTGAAGCCCGGCGACATCATCGTCGGCGTCAATGGGCGCGATGTCGAGGATCCGGAAGGTCTGCGCTTTCGCCTGGCCACTCTGCCGGTCGGCGAGAAAGCGAGCCTCAATGTCCAGCGCAAGGACGAGACCATGGATCTCTCCGTCAGCCTCATCGCCCCGCCGGACACGCCGGCTCCCCATGAGACGCTGCTGAGCGGTCGCCAGCCGCTGGCCGGCGCCCTGGTCGTCGACCTCTCGCCAGCCACCGGGGATGAGCTTAACATCAGTGCCTGGAACGGCGTTGCCATCGCCAAGATCAAGCGCGGCAGCATCGCCGACCGGGTTGGCTTCGAAGGCGGCGACATCATTGCCAAGATCAATGATCGCAAGGTCGAAACCGTGGCCGATCTCGTCTCGATGATGGAGACTACCGCGGCGCCCTGGGCCATCACGATCAATCGCGGCGGCAAGACTAAGACCTTCGATCTGGATTAGGACGGAAACCCACAGTGAGCGGTCTCTTCGAATCCCAGGCACCACGACCGCTCGCCGACCGGATGCGCCCGCAAAAGCTTGGCGACATTGTCGGGCAGGATCATCTCATTGGTCCGCAGGGGCCGATCACACGCATGCTGGCTGCAAGCCAGGTTTCGTCGATGATTCTCTGGGGGCCACCGGGCTGCGGCAAGACCACGCTCGCCAAATTGCTGGCCGATGGCGTCAGCCTGCACTTTGAGCTTCTCTCCGCGGTCTTCTCAGGTGTTGCCGATCTCCGCAAGGTGTTCGAGGCGGCGCGGGAGCGGCGGCGCATGGGGCAGGGCACGCTGCTCTTCATCGACGAGATTCATCGATTCAATCGTGCCCAACAGGATGGTTTCCTGCCCTATGTCGAGGACGGCACCATCGTGCTGGTGGGTGCCACGACCGAGAACCCCTCCTTCGAACTCAACGCCGCTCTGCTGTCCCGGGCCCAGGTCTTCGTCCTCAACCGGCTTGATACGACGGCCGAGGAATTGCTGCTGACCCGGGCCGAGGACCTGATGGGATACCGCCTGCCGCTCGACGATGCGGCGCGGGCGGTCCTCCTCGACATGGCCGACGGCGACGGTCGGTATCTGCTCAACCTCGCTGAAGAACTCTTCCGCCTGCCGCCCGACGTACTGCTCGATCCGGCCGGCCTTGGCCAGGCGGTGCAGCGCCGGGCGCCACTCTATGACAAGGCGCAGGAAGGCCATTACAACCTCATCTCGGCCCTCCACAAATCATTGCGCGGTTCCGATACCGATGCCGCCCTCTATTGGTTTGCGCGCATGCTCGACGGTGGCGAGGACCCGCTCTACATCGCCCGCCGCCTGGTACGCTTTGCGGCTGAGGATATCGGTCTCGCTGACCCGCAGGCCCTCACCCAGGCCCTGGCGGCCTGGGATACCTACAAGCGGCTGGGGTCGCCCGAAGGCGAGTTGGCGATCGCCCAGGCGGTCATCTATCTGGGCACCGGCCCTAAGTCGAATGCCGCCGACCGCGCCTATAATGCCGTGCGCAAGGGCGCCAAGATCCATGGTTCGCTGATGTGCCCCAAGCATATCCTCAACGCCCCCACCAAGCTCATGCAGCAACTGGGCTACGCTGCCGGCTATGCCTATGACCACGATGCCGAGGAAGGTTTTTCAGGTCAGAACTACTTTCCCGATGGCATGCGGCGCGAGCGCTTCTACAAGCCGGTTGAACGCGGCTTCGAACGTGAACTGGTCAAGCGCCAGGAGTATTGGGACAAGCTCCGGGTCAAGCGTCAGCAGCCAAAGGCGCCGGTCGGCAAGCCCGATGACGAGAACGATGTTTGAACGCGTCGTGTGCAACTGAACTGCTCAGTGCAGTTGATGGCACGCTTGGTCGAATGGCGCGCCATGAGGGTTAACGTTCTGCTCGGGTGGAGCAGCTCGGGCCAAAAAGGCAAGGGGCAAGGTCTGCAATGATGGCGACTTCGCCATGCAAGATGAAGGGCTTGTCGCTGGAAACAGGCTTGGCTAGGGTCCCCGCAGATTGCCTGGTGTAGACGCCAATCAGCCCCCGGGCAGTCCAACAGAGGTGACCGGACGGCACAGCCGGCAAGGTGATCAAAACTGGGTGGCGGCCAAACCGCCGGATAGAGGCGAGCTCTTAGAATGCAAGATTATCTTTCGCCTGAACGTGAACGAGTAGCCCTTATTACCATCGACGCGCAACGCGACTTCGTCCTGCCCAACGGGCCGGCCGCCGTCAGCGGCTCGATGTGCGCCGTTCCCCAGATGCAGCGCCTGACCGAGGCCTTCCGGCAATTGGGCGCGCCGATCGTTCATATGGTGCGCCTCTATCGTTGTAACGGTTCCAATGTCGACCTCTGCCACCGCGCCCAGATCGAATCCGGGCAGCGTATTGTCATGCCGGGTACACTCGGCTGCGAGCTCATCGACGAGTTAAAGCCCGATGCGGCGCAGCGGATCGAGCCGGAACTGCTGCTCGACGGCAAGCTGCAGGAGATCGGCCCGCGTGAGTGGATTGGTTACAAGCCGCGCCTCTCGGCCTTCTTCCAGACCCCGGTCGAGGAACATCTGAAGGCTCTTGGGATCAGCACCATCGTCATCTGCGGCACTGATTTCTCCACTTCGCCGCGCTCCAGCGTGTATGCTGCGGCCAACCGCGATTTCCGCATGGTGCTGGCGACCGACGCGATTTCGGGCGCCACCGATGTCGGTCTCAATGAATTGGCGCAGATTGGTGTTTACCTGATGGCGACGGAACAATTGCTCGATTGGTTGTCACGCAGCCGGCAAGCTGCCTGATGAACTTTTTAACCGGTGACTCACCCAGAGACTCACAATGAGTGGCGTCCAGCAATTCACCATCACCGCGGCCGATGGCGACCAGCGTCTCGACCGCTGGTTCAAGCGCAAATTCCCGCACCTTACCCATGGTCGACTGGAGAAGCTGCTGCGCACCGGGCAGGTGCGCATCGACGGCAAACGTGCGAAGGCCGCGGATCGCCTGACTGCCGGGATGATCGTCCGCGTTCCGCCCTTGGGTGATGCCGCTGAACCGCGTCTCGACGATCTGCCCAGCGGCCCCAAGCCGATCACCGCCAAGGATGCCGAAGCGCTGCGCAAGGCGGTCCTGTTCAAGGATGCCGACGTCATCGTGATCAACAAGCCGGCCGGCCTCGCCGTCCAGGGCGGCACCGGTCTCGACAAGAATATCGATGCGATGCTGGAAGCCCTCCAGTTCGACGCCCCGGAACGGCCGCGCCTCGTCCACCGTCTAGATCGTGACACGTCGGGCTGCCTCGTGCTGGCGCGCAGCCAGGCCGCGGCCAGGAAGCTCGCGGAGGCGTTCCGCCACAAGACTGCCCGCAAGATTTATTGGGCCGTCACGGTGGGCGCCCCGAAGATGAACGAAGGCAAGATTGACGCCCCGCTGGTGAAGCAGAGTGTCGCCGCCGTCGGCCGCCGCTCCGCCGAACGCGTGCAGATCGACGAGGACGAAGGCAAGAAGGCCATCACCTATTACGCGGTGGTCGAACGGGCCCATGACAAGGCGGCCTGGCTCGCCTTGATGCCGGTGACCGGCCGCACCCATCAGCTGCGCGCGCATTGCGTGGCCCTGGGAACGCCGATCCTGGGCGATGGCAAATATGCCGGCGCCAAGGCCTATTTCGCGCGCGAGGCCCTCGACAACCAGCTCCATCTCCATGCCCGCTCGATCCGCATGCCGCATCCGACCCGGGGAATCATCAACGTGACGGCGCCCTTGCCGCCGCACATGCAGAAGACCTGGAAGTTCTTCGAGTTCGCCGACGAGCCGGATGAGGATCCCTTTGCCGGCCTTGAGCTCTGATCCGATCGTGATGCCGGCCGGCCACTACCGTCTCGTGATCTTCGATTGTGACGGCACGCTGGTCGACAGCCAGCACAACATCATCGCCGCCATGCAAAGTGCCTTCGATCAGTTCGGTCGTCCGCTGCCGACGCCAGAAGCCGTGCGGCGGCAGGTCGGCCTCAGCCTGGAGATCGCCATCGCGCGGTTGCTTCCGGCAGAAGAGCAAGGTGCCGCCGACGAGATCGCCGAGGCGTACCGGGTGATTGTGCGCGCCTTGCGCAGCGGGGGTGGCATAGCCGAACCGCTCTACGACGGCATCCGCGACCTCATCCTGGCGCTTGACCATCCGGAATTGTTCCTGGGCGTGGCGACGGGCAAGAACCTGGTGGGGCTGGAGCACACGCTGGCGCTGCACGGCCTCCGGGAGCGCTTCCACACCCTGCAGACCGCCGACCGGGCCCTGAGCAAGCCGCATCCCGACATGGTGCTCCGGGCCATGGCAGAGACCGCCTGCGACCCGCGGGAAACGGCCATGATCGGCGATACCAGTTTCGATGTCGAAATGGCCCGCGCCGCCGGGGCGACTGCCATCGGCGTGGCCTGGGGCTATCATCCGGCGGAGGAATTGACCGCTGCCGGGTCGCATCAGGTGCTGAATTCGCCGGCCGAGCTCATCGGTTGTTTGCAAAGCCTTTCCGCCAGCCGCTAAAATAACTTCCGGACTATGGAAGGAAGCATCTGATGCGGCTGAAAACGATTCTGGCCGGTTTGGTGATGCTGGCGGTTGGCCTGGCGGTGACCCTGGTTGCCATCATCAAGTCGACCGATTTCAACGCCTATAAGGACGTCATTGCCGGCCAGGTGAAGGCCGCAACCGGGCGCGACCTCGTGCTGGCGGGCAATGTCGAACTCGGCATCTCCCTTACCCCGACATTGACCGTGAGCCAGGTGACCTTCCGCAATGCCGATTGGGGCTCGGAGCCGGCCATGTTCAAATTCGACCGGCTGGCGGCCGAAATCGAGTTGCTGCCCCTATTCTCCAGCGAGATTGTTATCAAGCGGCTGATCCTGTCGGATGCCGACGTTCTGCTTGAAACCAATACCGACGGCACCGGCAATTGGGTCATGGGCAGTGGCGGTGGCGGTTCGGCGCCCCTGCCGCATGTCGCCGACGTCCTGGTCGAGCGCCTGAGCATTCGCTACCGAGATGGCGAGACAGGCGTCACGCGCCAGGTCGACATCGACAATCTCGCCGCGCAGACCGCGGCCCCCGGTGCGCCGATCGCACTGGCGCTGCGTGCCGCGATGGCAGGCGAGCAACTCACCGCCGAAGGTCAGATCGGCGCCTTGCGCCAGTTTACGCAAGGACCACTCCCAATCGACCTCAAGGGCAATGTCGGCGGGGTCGCCTTCACCGTAGCCGGCCAAGTGGCCGACCCGGCGCATTTCGAAGGTATCGATGTCGATCTGTCGCTCATCTCGGCCGGCGCGGTCGCCTTCGGTGACTTGAAGCTGCCGGGTGCCGGACCCTACCGGCTCGCCGGCCATCTCAGCGGCGCCAAGGGCAGCTACAAGCTTACCGCAGCCAGCGGCCGGGTCGGCGGCAGCGATTTTACCGGCGATCTCGAATATGCGCTGGGTGAGAAGCGGCCGTTCATCGGCTTGCGCCTCGCTTCCACCAAACTCGACAGCAAGGATTTTGGTCTCGAACCGGTACTCTCCGGCCCGGATAACGGCCCCAAGGATGGTCGCGCCTTTTCCGGCGAGGCCTGGATCATCCCCCAGTTGAACATGCTGGATGCCGATGTGCTGTGGACGGCACAGGAATTCTCCCACGGTCCCTATCCCTTGAAGAATGCCAGCATCGAACTGCATCTGCGCGACGGCAAGCTCAACCTCACCAATGTGACCGGCAATCTCGTCGATGGGCGTTTCTCCGCGGCGGGCTCGCTCGACACGATGCAATCGCCGGCGCCTCTGGTGGCGCGGGTGCGGGCGGATGACGTGGCGGCGGTGCCGTTGCTGGAAACCATGGGCCTTGCCGGCGTCCTTCAAAGCAAGAACGCCAATCTCGAAGTCGAACTTGCCGGCCCGGCCCAATCCCTGCGGGCCTTGCTGGCTGGCGCCAATGGCACTGTGCTGTTTGAAACCGGCAGCGGCCGCCTGCAGAATGATTTCGTGCGCCTGCTGTTTGCCGATCTCTTCAGCCTCATCTCGATCGGCGGCAACAATGATTCATCCCAGGTCAATTGCCTGGTGACGCGCTTTGCCATCGAGAACGGCATCGCTCAATCGCGCGGCATCGTGCTGGACACACCAGGCGCCACGATCCTGGGCTCGGGCACGATCGATCTGCGTAACGAGCGGCTGAACCTCCATGTCGATTCACAATCGAAACAGATCAACCTCGCCAATCTCGCCGTGCCGATGAATGTCGGTGGTACTTTGTCGAAGCCGAGCGTGACTCCGGATGCGTTGGGCACGGTCGAAAACACTGCCGGATTTGCGACCCGCGCTGCCAACTTCGCCACCTTCGGTGCGCTTGAGGCGGTGACCGGCCTGGGTCAATCCAACGATCTCGGTCCCAATCCTTGCCGCTCCGCTCTCGATGCCGGCGTCAAGGCTGGAAAGTCGGCAACACCCGGCGAGAAGATCATCGAAGGCACGGGACAGGTCATTGAAGGCGTCGGTGAAGGTGCCGGCCAGGTGATCGAGGGCGTGGGCGAGGGCGCCAAGGAGATTGGCAAGGAAACCGGCAAGGCGCTGGAATCGATCGGCGATGGCCTCAACGATCTCTTCGGGAACTGATTGCCATGCTTGGGTCGGCACCACGTCGCTTCTACAAGAACGTCGCCGTCATCCGGACCGACCTGGGTTGGGGCGTCACGCTGGATGGCAAGGTCCTGCGCTCGCCTGCGAAGAATGCGTTCGATCTCCCAAGCCACGCCTTGGCCAACGCCATCGCCGGCGAGTGGGATGCGCAGACCGAAAAGATCCATCCGCACAGCATGCCGCTGATGCAGTTTGCTGCCACGGCGATCGATCGCATCGGGCCGGCGCGGGCAAGTATCGTGGCGGACCTGGCCGGTTATGCCGGCACCGATCTCATCTGCTACCGCGCAACCGAACCAGCCACCCTGGTCGAGCGGGAGAGCCAGACCTGGGATCCGCTGCTCGATTGGCTGCGCCGGCGTTACGACGTGTCGCTCTCCGTCACCAGCGGCATCGTCGCCATTCCGCAGCCCCAGGCGAGCCTGGAGGCCCTGACGCGTGCCGTGGACGGGTTTGGCGACTTCGCCCTCGCGGGGTTGGCAACGCTGGTCTATGCCGCGGGATCCCTGGTGATCGCGCTGGCCGTCGCGGAGGGGGAGCTCACGGCGGAACAGGCCGCCCATGCGGCCCAGCTCGACGAGCTCTACCAGGCCGAGCGCTGGGGTGAGGATAAGGATGCGCTCGAACGCCGGGTGGGCCAATTGGCCGAGCTGGTGGCGGCCCGCCGCTTCCTCGATTTGCTGGGCCTGCCATAATCCGATTCCTACGACGAATGGACCGGTTGAAATCACCCGGAAAGCGGCGTTTTTGACCGGATTGGCTGTCGCTTCGGCCTTGGGTTCGCGAATTCTTCGTGCTATCCAGAATACGCTTTTCGCACCTGCGGAAAAAAGCGCGGGGCGAAACCTCCCGGCCTCCAGGGCCGGCTAGTCATCAGGGGGACGGGCCAATGCAGGAAATCCTGAAACAGCTTGAAGACAAGCGCGACGCAGCGCGTGCCGGCGGCGGTAAAAAGCGCGTCGAGGCGCAGCATGCCAAGGGCAGGCTGACCGCCCGCGAGCGCATCGAATTGCTGCTCGACCCGGATTCCTTCGAAGAATGGGACATGTTCGTCGAGCACCGCTGCCATGATTTCGGCATGGGATCGCAGCGTGTGCCGGGCGATGGCGTGGTGACCGGTTATGGCACCGTCAATGGCCGATTGGTGTTCGTCTTCAGCCAGGATTTCACCGTCTTCGGCGGTTCGCTCTCCGAGGCCCATGCCGAGAAGATCTGCAAGGTGATGGACCAGGCCCTGCGCGTCGGCGCCCCGGTCATCGGGATCAACGATTCGGGTGGCGCCCGCATCCAGGAAGGTGTGGCGTCCCTCGCTGGCTATGCCGAGGTTTTCCAGCGCAACATCATGGCGTCCGGCGTTGTGCCGCAGATCAGCGTCATCATGGGGCCCTGTGCCGGTGGTGCCGTCTATTCCCCGGCCATGACCGACTTCATCTTCATGGTGAAGGACAGCTCCTACATGTTCGTCACCGGTCCCGAGGTGGTGAAGACCGTGACCCATGAGACGGTGACGTTCGAACAATTGGGCGGTGCCGTCACCCACAGCCAGAAATCGGGCGTCGCCGACCTCGCCTTCGAGAACGATGTCGAGGCACTGCTTGAAGTCCGCCGCTTCGTCGACATGCTGCCCGCCTCGAACCGCTCCAAGGCGCCGGCACGGCCGACGATGGACCCGATCGACCGCGACGAGATGTCGCTGGACACGCTGATCCCGTCAAATCCCAACAAGCCCTATGACATGAAGGAACTCATCCAGAAGGTGGTGGACGAGGGCGACTTCTTTGAGCTGCAGCCCAATTACGCGCGTAACATCCTCACCGGTTTTGCCCGGATGGGCGGCGAGACGGTCGGCATTGTTGCCAATCAGCCGATGGTCCTGGCCGGCTGTCTCGACATCGATTCATCCCGGAAAGCGGCGCGCTTCGTGCGCTTCTGCGATTGCTTCGAGATTCCCATCGTGACTTTCGTCGACGTCCCGGGCTTCCTGCCGGGTACGACGCAGGAGCACGGCGCCATCATCAAGCACGGCGCCAAGCTGCTCTTTGCCTATGGCGAAGCAACGGTGCCCAAGGTCACCGTCATTACCCGCAAGGCCTATGGCGGTGCTTACGACGTCATGAGCTCGAAGCATCTGCGCGGCGATGTGAACTTCGCCTGGCCGACTGCTGAAATCGCCGTGATGGGCCCCAAGGGTGCTGTCGAGATCATCTTCCGTGCGGATGCGGGCGATGCCGACAAGATCGCCGAGCGCACCGAGGAATACCGCCAGAAGTTCGCGACACCCTTCGTGGCCGGCGCACGGGGGTTCATCGACGATGTCATCATGCCGCATTCGACCCGCAAGCGAATCTGCCGGTCCCTGGCCATGCTGAGGGACAAGAAGGTCGAGAATCCCTGGAAGAAGCACGACAACATCCCGCTTTGAGCCGGGGCGGGAGAGACAAGATCATGTTCAAGAAGATCCTGATTGCCAATCGCGGCGAGATCGCCTGCCGCGTCATCAAGACCGCCAAGGCCATGGGCATCAAGACCGTGGCCGTCTATTCGGAACCCGATGCCGACGCGCTTCATGTGCGTCTGGCCGACGAGGCCGTGGCGATCGGTCCCGCGGCGGCGCGCGAGTCGTATCTCGTCATCGAGAAAATCGTCGAGGCCTGCAAGGCCACGGGTGCCGAGGCGGTTCATCCCGGCTATGGCTTCCTGTCCGAGAACATGAAGTTCGCCGAGGCGCTCAAGAAGGCCAAGATCACCTTCATCGGCCCCGATCCCCATGCCATCCACGCCATGGGCGACAAGATCGAATCGAAGAAGCTCGCCAAGGAAGCCGGCGTCAACATGGTTCCGGGCTTCCTCGACGTGATCAAGGACGGTGATCATGCCGTCAAGATCGCCCGCGAGATCGGCTACCCGGTCATGGTCAAGGCCTCGGCCGGCGGTGGCGGCAAGGGCATGCGGGTCGCCTATAACGATGCCGAGGCCAAGGATGGCTTCCGCTCGGCCACGTCTGAAGCGAAAGCGAGCTTCGGGGACGACCGCATCTTCATCGAGAAATTCATCGAGGAGCCGCGTCATATCGAGATCCAGGTCCTGGCCGACGGCCATGGCACCTGCCTATACCTCGGCGAACGCGAATGCTCGATCCAGCGCCGCCACCAGAAAGTGATCGAAGAGGCGCCGTCGCCCTTCCTCGATGAGAAGACCCGCGCCGCCATGGGCGAACAGGCGGTGGCGCTTGCGAAGGCCGTCAAATACAAATCCGCCGGCACCGTCGAGTTCATCGTCGACGGCAAGCGCAATTTCTACTTCCTCGAAATGAACACGCGTCTCCAGGTCGAACATCCGGTGACCGAAATGGTGACCGGCCTGGACCTCGTCGAGCAGATGATCCGGGTGGCCTATGGCGAGAAGTTGAAGCTCAAACAGACCGATGTGAAGCTGAAGGGCTGGGCCATCGAAGCGCGCGTCTATGCCGAGGATCCCTTGCGCAACTTCCTGCCCTCGACCGGGCGCCTGGTGCGCTATCGCGAACCCAGCCTTGGCGCCAATGTGCGCGTCGATTCCGGCGTCTATGAGGGCGCCGAAATCAGCATGTTCTACGACCCGATGATCGCCAAGCTGGTGGCCTACGGCCCGGACCGAAAGTCCGCCACGCAGACCATGCGCGACGCGCTGGATGCGTTCTACATCCGCGGTCTCAACCACAACATGCCGTTCCTTTCGGCACTCATGGCCCATGAACGCTTTGCTGCCGGGCGCCTCACCACCGGCTTCATCGCTGAGGAGTTTCCGGACGGTTTCCACGGCGTCAACCTGCCGGCGCAAGCCCATGCCGATCTCGTCGCCGTGGCGGCCATCGTGCATCATCGCTATGAACTCCGCGCTCATGGCCGCGTCCCGCATTTCCATGCCAATGGCAGCATGGTCGATGGCAAGTGGATGGTGAAGCTGGGCGACACCATGCATGAGGCGACAGTCGCGGAGACAGCCGCTGGTTTCGCCGTCATCGCCGACAAGAAGAGCCATGAGCTGGTGAGCGATTGGAAGCTCGGCGACGTGCTGTGGCGTGGCCGCATCGATGGCCGCAATATCACGATCCAGATCGACCGGGTGGGGATCGGCTATCGGCTGACCTATGCCGGCGCCCAGGCCAAGGTGCTGGTGCTGGCGCCGCGCGCGGCCGAACTCGACCGGCACATGCTGGTGAAGCAGCCGCCGGACATGTCGAAATACCTGCTCTCGCCGATGCCGGGCCTGCTCGTCTCGCTCGCCGTCAAAGAGGGCCAGGAGGTCAAGGCTGGCGAGGAGCTCTGTGTTGTCGAAGCCATGAAGATGATGAACATCCTCAAGGCCGAACGCGACGGCACGGTCGCCAAGATTCACGCCAAATCCGGCGATAGCCTTGCCGTTGATCAGGTCATTGTGGAATTCGGCTGATGCCTTCGCTTCCTGCCGGCTGGGTTGCCAAACGCTGCCTGATCAGCGGCAAGGTGCAGGGTGTCTGGTATCGCGCCTGGACGATCGAGCAGGCGCAGGCGCGTGCCCTGAAGGGTTGGGTGCGCAATCTTGCCGATGGCTCGGTGGAGGCGCTGTTCGCGGGGCCACAGACCAAAGTCGATGACATGATCGCTGCCTGCCATCAGGGGCCGCCAGCCGCGCGTGTGGTGGAGGTCGGCGTTGAGGATTTCGCAGGCGACATTCCAGACTCATTCGCGAAAAGATCCAGCTCCTGAAACGAGGCAAGCGAGAGTGACATGGATCTGGGATTGAGCGGCAAGCGCGCCCTGGTGCTGGGTGCCAGTCAAGGCCTGGGTGCCGCCTCCGCTGCCGCCCTGGCTGCCGAAGGTGTCGAGACCGTGTTGCTCGCGCGCAGTAGCGAGAAGCTGAGCGTCCAGGTTAAAGACATCATCGCGAAAGGCGGAAAAGCCTCGGCGCTGGTTGCCGATCTCGGTCGCCAGGCCGACCTCACCTCGATCATGGAAGATCCGCGCGGCTACGATATCCTGGTGCTGAACTCGCCCCCACCGCCCCCGGTCAAGGCAGGTGCCGGCGATCGCAAGACCTGGGCCAGCCAGTTCGATGCAATGTTCCTCAACCAGATCGACCTTGCCGCCCATCTCGTCAAGGGCATGGCCGCGCGCGGCTGGGGCCGCATCATCTCGATCGCCTCCACAAGTGTGCAGGAGCCGATCCCGGGCCTCGTCTATTCCAATGCCTTGCGCGCAGGCCTCAATGGCTGGCTGAAATCACTCTCCGATGAAGTGGCGGGGCAGGGCGTCACCGTCAACACGGTGGCGCCCGGCGCCTTTGCGACGGAGCGCACGCATTCCCTGGATGCCGCGGCGGCGCAGCGCGCGGGCCGTGCATTGGCTGAGGTGGCGGCAGAAGGAGCCGCCGGCATTCCGGTCGGGCGCTATGGCGATCCAACCGAATTCGGAGCTATGGTCGCCTTCCTCGCCGGGCAGCAATCCGCTTACACCACCGGCGCCTTCTTCCGCCTCGATGGTGGAGCCAGCCGCGGCGGGAACTAACCCCCCTCACCCCAACCCCTCTCCCGCGAGGGGAGAGGGGCTCGGTGCCTCGCATTTCAACAGCGATCTTTCTGCTGGGCTCGGTTCTGCCGGCAGATCTCATTCCCTCTCCCCTCGCGGGAGAGGGTCAGGGTGAGGGGGCTTCTCAGCTACGCGCTCGGCCCAAACACCTCGGCAAAGGCCGCCTTCAGCGCCATATCGAGTTCCGGCATGGTCACCATCTGCCCGAGCTTCGCCAGCGATGTCACGCCGTAGGGGCTCGTCGCACTTTCGCTGATGCCGCAGGGCACGATCCCCTCGAAGTGCGACAGCTCCGGGTCGACATTGATGGAAATGCCATGAAAGCTGATCCAATGCCGCAGGCGGATGCCGATGGCGCCGATCTTGTCTTCGCGGCCCCCGTCGGCCACCCAGATGCCGACCCGCCCCTCGCGCCGCTCGGCCCGCACATTAAAGCGGTCGAGGGTGCGAATCACCCATTCCTCCAGATCGTGCACGAAATGCCGGACGTCACCGCCGCGCTTCTTCACGTTCAACATGGCGTAGGCCACACGCTGACCGGGTCCATGATAGGTGAACTGCCCGCCGCGGCCGCTCTGATAGACAGGGAAGCGGTTCGGGGCCAGGAGATCTCCCGGCTTGGCGCTGGTGCCGGCGGTGTAAAGCGGGGGATGTTCCAGCAGCCAGATCATTTCCGACGCCGTCCCGGCGCGAATCTCGGCGACCCTTTGCTCCATGAAATCGACCGCTTCCGGGTAAGGAATGCGCTCATCGCTGATCCGCCACGTCAATTCGCTCAAATCGCCCACGGCAAGCCCTTTGAATGGTTGGGTTTTTTGTTTGCTTGATCCCCACGCCCCGATTTGCTATTCCCCGCGGCGCTGTCTGGCAAGGGTCAAGTGACCCTTCGGGCGCGGTCGTGGCGGAATTGGTAGACGCGCAGCGTTGAGGTCGCTGTGGGGCAACCCGTGGAAGTTCGAGTCTTCTCGACCGCACCATTCTTTTAGACGGTTTGGACCCAACCTCAGGGTCCTTGGATAGTCCGGGCGCTGGCCCCGGCTATCCCCATGAATCGAAATCCAAAAAATAGCCTTAACCGGCCCCGTCAGGGTGGCGCATGCGCGCCCCTTGGCTATAATCCGCGCCAATCATGAAGGTCGACGCGGCTTTTGCCGCGGCATTTTGAGGGCGATATGGCGGACGACAGCATCAGAGAAGGCGCCCTCGAATATCACCGGCGCCCGAAACCCGGCAAGATCGCCATCCAGGCCACCAAGCCCCTCGCCAATCAGCGTGATCTGGCCCTGGCCTATTCGCCGGGTGTTGCCGCTGCCTCCGAGGCGATTGCCGCCGACCCGGCCATGGCGGCTGAGTACACCAGCCGTGGCAATCTCATCGCCGTCGTGACCAATGGCACCGCCGTCCTCGGCCTCGGTGCGATCGGGCCGCTGGCTGCCAAGCCAGTGATGGAGGGCAAGGCCGTCCTCTTCAAGAAATTCGCCGATATCGACGTGTTCGACATCGAGATCAACGAGACCGACCCGCAGAAGCTGGTGGACATCATCGCGGCCCTTGAGCCGACCTTCGGCGGCATCAACCTTGAGGATATCAAGGCGCCTGAATGTTTCGAGGTCGAGGGCAAGCTGCGTGAGCGGATGAAGATCCCGGTCATGCATGACGACCAGCATGGCACCGCCATCGTAGTGGCAGCCGCCCTCATCAACGCGCTCGAAGTCGTCGGCAAGAAGATCGGTGACGTGAAGCTGGTGACGTCGGGTGCGGGTGCTGCGGCGCTCGCCTGCCTCGATCTCCTGGTGGCGCTGGGCCTCTCGGTCGACAATGTCACGGTGACGGACATCGTCGGCGTGGCTTATGAAGGTCGCACCGAACTCATGGATCCGCGCAAGGCCCGCTACGCGCGCAAGACTGATGCGCGCACGCTGGGCGATGCCATCAAGAATGCCGACATCTTCCTAGGGCTGTCCGCGCCGCGCGTGTTGAAGCCGGAGATGGTGGCGCAGATGGGTCCGCGCCCGATCATTTTCGCGCTGGCCAATCCGACGCCCGAGATCCTGCCGGAAGAAGTGAAGGCCGTGCGGCCAGATGCCGTCATCGCCACCGGACGCTCCGACTATCCCAACCAGGTCAACAACGTCCTCTGCTTCCCCTTCATCTTCCGCGGCGCCCTTGATGTCGGTGCGACGCAGATCAACGAAGCGATGAAGGTCGCCTGCGTCTATGCCATCGCCAAGCTGGCACGCGCCGAGAGCAGCGATGTGGTGACCTCGGCCTATGGTGGCCAGGAAATGCAATTCGGTCCGGAGTTCTTGATCCCGAAGCCCTTCGACCCGCGCCTCATCGTGGAACTGGCGCCGGCCGTGGCGCGTGCTGCCATCGACAGTGGTGTGGCTACGCGGCCGATCACCGATTGGGACGGCTATCGCACCAATCTCGAACAATTCGTGTTCCGGTCGGGCCTCGTGATGAAGCCGGTGTTCGAACGCGCCCGCGCCGACAAGCGCCGCCTGGTCTATGCCGAGGGTGAGGACGAGCGCGTGCTGCGTGCCGCGCAATCGGTGGTCGATGAACGCTTGGCTTTCCCCATCCTCGTTGGGCGTCGCGCCGTGGTGGAACGGCGCATCGCCAAGATCGGCCTGCGCCTCAAGGAAGGCGTTGATTTCGAGTTGTGCGATCCGGAAGGCGATCCGCGCTACAATGAATATTGGGCGCTTTATCTGTCGCTGACAGAGCGACGCGGCGTCACCCCGGATTCAGCGCGCACGCTGGTGCGCACGCGCAGCACCTTGATCGCCGCCCTCATGGTGCGGCGTGGCGAGGCCGATGCGCTCATCTGCGGCACGATCGGCCGTTTCGAGCGGCATCTCGGCTATGTCAACGAAGTGATCGGGCGGAAGCCAGGCCTGCGGGCTTATTCGACGTTGACCGCCGTGCTGCTCACCTCCGGTACCTTCTTCATCACCGACACAGATGTGACGGCCAATCCGACCGAGGACGAAGTGGCGGAAAGCGCCATTCTGTCGGCAGCCTGGCTGCGCCGTTTCGGCATCGTGCCCAAGGCGGCTTTGCTGTCGCACTCCAATTTCGGCAGTTCGGACACCGATTCCGCGCGCAAGATGCGCCGCGCGCTTGGCCTCATCCTGCAGCGCGACCCGGAATTGGAAGTCGAAGGCGAGATGAAGGGCGATTCGGCCGTGTCCGAGGTGATCCGCGAACGCATGTTCCCGTCCTCGCGCCTGTCGGGACGGGCCAATCTGCTCGTCATGCCGAATCTGGATGCAGCCAACATCACCCTCAATCTGTTGCGTGTTCTGGGCGAGGGCCTTGCCATCGGGCCTATTCTGCTCGGCACCAACTTACCCGCACATATCGTTTCGCAGAGTATTTCCGTGCGCGGCCTCATCAACATGAGCGCCGTCGCGGCCGTCGAGGCCCAGGACAAGAAGTCGCGCGAGGCGGTTGGCCATGGCCGGCCCTGAGGAGCGTTCATCCCAGCCGGAAGACGATGCGGACAGGATCACGGTCGTTGAGACGGTCGATGAAGAAGAGCTCTACGGCCCCTCGGAAGAGTTGCTGGAGAATATCAACGCAGCTCTGAGTGCTGCCGACATCCCGCTGGTCGAGGCGCTGATCGAGCCGCTCCACCCAGCCGACGTCGCCGATCTCATCGAACATCTGGAACCCGACCAGCGCAAGCTGTTCCTCGATATTACCCGGCACGCGCTGGAGCCGGAGACGATCTCGCATCTCGACGAAGCCTTGCGCGACGAGGTGGTCGACCAGATGGCGCCCTCGGAACTGGCCGAGATGGTCAGCGAGCTCGACACCGATGACGCCGTCGATATTCTCGAAGACCTCGACGAGGACACCAAGCAGCAGGTCCTCGATGCTGTGCCGGCCGAGGACCGCGCCTATCTCGAACAGGGTCTTACTTTCCCGGAAGACAGCGCCGGCCGCCTGATGCAGCGCGAGCTTGTCGCCATCGCCTCGCATTGGACCGTGGGCGAGACGGTCGACTATCTGCGCAATGCCGAGGATCTGCCGGACGACTTCTACGATCTCTTCATCGTCGATCCGGCACACAAGCCGGTCGGGTCCATTCCGCTCTCGCGCGCCATGCGCAGCGAACGGGCGACCAAATTGACCGAAATCATGGACGAAGAGCTG
Organism: Rhodospirillaceae bacterium; assembly: GCA_016712715.1. NCBI lineage: Bacteria > Pseudomonadati > Pseudomonadota > Alphaproteobacteria > Rhodospirillales > Rhodospirillaceae > Rhodospirillaceae bacterium. Next base: position 184,905 of record JADJQM010000002.1, on the reverse strand, counting down.
CGCCTGGTGCCGGCCGATACTGACCAGGAGGCCGTCGCCTATTTGTTTCGCCAATACGGGCTCGTCTCAGCGCCGGTGGTTGACCCTGAGGGACGTTTGATAGGTGTGGTAACCGTTGACGACGTCGTTCGCGTGATCGACGAAGAGGCCGAGGAAGATCTCCTCAACATCGTCGGTGTCTCCGACACGGATTTCCACGCCCCGGCCTACAAGACGGCATTCCTGCGGGTGCGCTGGCTGGTGGTGACCCTGATCAACACGCTCATTGCCAGCTTTGTCATCTCGCGCTTCGAAGATACGATCGGCCACTACCCCGCCTTGGCGGTTCTGATGCCGATCACTGCCGCCATGGGCGGCAATGCCGGCGTGCAGGTCATCACCGTCACCGTCCGCGCCCTGGCCACCAAGGAAATCACACCTTCGTCCAATGTCATGCGCCTCGTCGGCAAGGAATTGGCAGTCGGTTTCATGAACGCCATCGTCTTTGCGGTCATTTTGGGGACGCTGGGCGGCTTGTGGTTCGGCCATCTGGGCCTGGGGGTCGTTCTGGGCGGCGCCATGATCTTCAATATGGTCTGGGCAGGCTTCGCCGGCACCGTGATTCCGCTCGCCATGGACAAGCTTGGCTTCGATCCCGCGACCGGGGCTGGCCCGCGCTGCGCGAGAGCGTCGCGGCCTTTGCGGCTGTCGAAATTGCGCCGCGGGCCGCCGATATCGATCGCGACAACGACTTCCCGGCCGACCTCTGGCGCAAATTCGGCGAGATGGGGTTGCTCGGCATCACCGTCGAGCCGGAATATGGCGGCGCCGGCATGGGCTATCTCGAACATGTCATCGCCATGGAGGAGATCAGCCGCGCCTCCGCTTCGGTCGGCCTCTCCTATGGTGCGCACAGCAATCTCTGCGTCAATCAGATGCGCCGCAACGGCACCGAGGCACAGAAGCGCCGCTATCTGCCGGGCCTCATAGATGGCAGCAAGGTGGGCGCCCTGGCGATGAGCGAGCCGGAAGCCGGGTCGGACGTCGTCTCCATGCGCTTGAAGGCGGATGTTGCCAGTGGCGGCTTTACGCTGAATGGCGCCAAGATGTGGATCACCAACGGGCCGGATGCCGATGTGGTGATCGTCTATGGCAAGACGGATATGGCGGCCGGCCCCCGCGGCATCAGCGCCTTCATCGTCGAGCGCGGCGACAAGGGCTTCTCCTGCGCCCGCAAGCTCGACAAGCTGGGGATGCGCGGCTCCAACACCGGCGAGCTCGTGTTCGAGAATTGCTTCATTCCCGAAGACCGCCTGCTGGGCACTTTGAATGGCGGCGTTCGCGTATTGATGAGCGGTCTCGATTACGAACGCGCAGTGCTGTCGGGTGGTCCGCTCGGCATCATGCAAGCCTGTCTTGATCTGGTGCTGCCTTATGTCCATACGCGGCGCCAGTTCGGCCAGCCGATCGGCACCTTCCAGCTGATGCAGGCGAAGATGGCCGACATGTACACGCTGACGAGTGCTGCCCGCGCCTATGTCTATGCCGTCGCCAAAGCCTGCGACAAAGGCAAGACCACGCGCAAGGATTCTGCCGGCGCCATTCTGTTTTCGGCAGAAAAAGCGACTCTTTTGGCGCTCGATGCCATTCAATGCTTGGGCGGGAACGGCTATATCAATGACTATCCGGCCGGCCGGTTGTTGCGCGATGCCAAGCTCTACGAAATCGGGGCGGGGACCTCGGAAATCCGCCGCATGCTGATCGGCCGTGAATTGTTCGAAGAATCCGCCTGATCCTACGTCACACCAACAAGCACAGGATAATTGCAATCATGCCGCGTCAATTGATTTCGTCCGGATCCGCCTTCGAGAAGACCGCCGGCTATTCACGCGCCGTCGTCGATGGCGACTGGATCTTTGTCTCCGGTACCACCGGCTTCGACTATGCCAAGATGAGCATCTCGGATGACGTGGTCGAGCAGACCCACCAGACCTTCCGCAACATCGAAGCCGCCTTGAAACAGGCCGGCTCCAGCCTCAAGGACGTGGTGCGGGCGCGCTACATCATCGTCAACCCGTCAGACTGGCCGATCGTGGCCCCGGTTTTCGGCCAGTATTTCGGTGACATCCGGCCCGCCTCAACCGCCATCGTCTGCGGCCTGGTCGATGCCAAGATGAAGATCGAGATCGAAGTCACCGCCAAGCGCCAGGTGGCTTAGACCATGCCGACCGTCCTCATCACGGGCGCCAATCGCGGCATCGGCCTGGAACTCACGCGCCAATATGCGGCCGCCGGCTGGGAGGTCATCGCCTGCTGCCGCAAACCCAAGGAAGCGACGGCGCTGGCGAAGATCAAAGGCGGGATCGAGTTGAAAGCGCTCGACGTCGCCAAGCCCGCCTCGATCAAGAAGCTGGCGGCAGCGTTGAAAGGCCGTGCCATCGACGTGCTGCTCAACAATGCCGGCATCCTTGGCCGACGCGTTGGCTTCGGCAAGGCGGAGAGCAAGGAGTTCCTTGCCGTCATGCAGGTCAACGCCCTTGGTCCGCTGCTGATGACCGAGGCTTTCGTCGGGCACGTCAAGCGCTCCAAGCTGAAGAAGATCGTGGCCATCACCAGCGGCATGGGGTCGATCGCCAGTGGCGCCAATGGCGGCTCCTATGCCTATAGAAGCTCCAAGGCGGCCCTCAACATGGTGATGACCAATGCCGCACGCGATCTCAAGGAGAAGGGCCTGGCCATCGCCGTGATCAGCCCGGGTTGGGTGCAGACCGACATGGGCGGCAAGCAGGCGCCGCTGAAGGTGAGCGACAGCGCCGCCGGCATCATCAAGGTGATCGACAAACTAAATGCCTCATCCAGCGGCGGCTTCTTCAACTATAGCGGCGAAACTTTGCCCTGGTAGCCTGGGAGACGATGTGTGGCTGGACCGATCGAGTTCTATTTCGACTTCTCCTCGCCCTACGGCTATCTCGCGGCCCATCGCATCGAGGCGGTGGGCGCCGAGTTCGGTCGCGAGGTGCTGTGGCGGCCAATCCTGCTTGGCGCCGTGTTCAAGGCAACCGGGCAGAGCCCATTGGTGAGTCAGCCTCTGCGTGGTCCCTACCATCTTCACGACCTTCAGCGCACCGCACGACGGCAGCAACTGCCGTTTCAGCTGCCAGCCGACTTCCCGATGGCAACCATCGCGGCCGCCCGCGCCTACTATTGGGTCGAACAAGAATCGCCGGCCGAGGCCAAGCGGCTGGCACTGGCGCTATTCGATGCCGTCTTCGCGCAGGGCCTCAACATCAGCGCCACAGATACCGTCGTTGTGATCGCGCAAAAGGCAGGACTGGATCCCGAGCAGATCCGCACCGGGATTGGCGCAGCAGAGATCAAGGAACGTCTCAAGGCGGAAACTGATCAAGCGATCGTGCGCGGCATTTTCGGCTCGCCTTTTTTCATCGTGGACGGTGAGGCTTTCTGGGGCAACGATCGCATCCCCGATCTCCGCGACTGGCTGAAATCCGGCGGCTGGTAAGACATCTCATCCAAGGATCCCATCATGCTCGATCAATCGCTTGCCAAGGACATCATCTCCGCCGTCGCCGCCGGCTTCGATAAACAGGTGAAGGAGACGCAGGCGTTGACGGCGCTCCCGTCCCTGCGCGGTCAGGAAGCGACGGCGCAGGATTTCATGGCGCAGCATTACCGGGATCGCGGCCTCAGCGTCGATCACTGGAAGATCAATGTCGAGGATATCCAGCATCTGCCCGGCTTCTCGCCGGTCACGGTGTCCTATGAGAACGCCTTCAACGTCGTGGGCGCCCATCGTCCGCGCGACGTCAAGGGCCGCTCGCTTATCCTCAACGGCCATATCGATGTGGTGCCGACCGGCCCCCACGATCTCTGGGCGCGTCCGCCCTTTGATTCATACGTCTCGGGCGACTGGCTCTATGGCCGCGGTTCCGGCGACATGAAGGCCGGTCTCTATGGCTGCCTTGCCGCCTTCGATGCGCTGGATCGCCTTGGCCTGCGCCCGGCGGCGCCGGTCTATCTGCAATCCGTGGTCGAGGAGGAGTGCACCGGCAACGGGGCGCTTGCCTGCCTGCAGCGCGGCTATCGGGCCGATGCGGCCATCATCCCGGAACCGATGGGCGATTCGCTCCTCACCGCCCAGCTCGGCGTGATGTGGTTCCAGGTAAAACTGCGCGGCAAGCCCGTCCATGTCGCCTATGCCGGCAGCGGGGCCAATGCGATCGAAGCGGCTTATCCCGTCATACAGGCATTGCATGCGCTGGAAGAGCGCTGGAATGCCGAGAAGCATGAGATCTGGCAGGAGCACCGCCACCCGATCAATTTCGTTGTCTCCCGGATCGAAGGCGGCGACTGGACCTCCAGCGTCCCCGCCTGGTGCACCTTTGACATGCGCATCTCCTTCTATCCCGGCATGGAGCTTGCGCGCGTGCGCCGTGATATCGAGGAGACGGTGCGGGCCGCGGCCGCCGGCCATACCTACCTCGCCAACAACCCGCCACAGGTCGTCTATCACGGCTTCCAGGCGGAACCCTATGTGCTCATGAACGGCGATGCCGCCATAGCCTGCCTGGAATCGGCGCATCGCCTCGCCTTCGATGCCGAACTGCCGAAGATCCCTACCACCGCCACCACCGACGCGCGCTTTTTCGGCCTCTATGCTGACACGCCGGCCTTGGTTTATGGCCCGTTGTCGGAGGATATCCACGGCTTCGACGAGCGCGTCTCCTTGAGCTCGCTCAAGAAGATCACGACCGGCATGGCACTCTTCATGGCCGATTGGTGCGGCGTGGAGGAGAAGTAGTGTCGGCGGGCCGCCACAGAATGGCGGCCTTGAACGCCTAGCCCCGTTTCTTACGGCAGCAGAATATATGTCTTCCTGACCGTCTCGTGGATTTCCCACACGCCGAGGCTCTCAGCGGGGAAATAGAGCGCGTCGCCGGCCTTGATCTCGATAACCTGTCCGTTATCGGCGTGGAAGGTGCAGTGTCCGGCGACGAAATGAGCGAACTCCGCCTTGCGGATCTGACGCTTCCATTTGCCCGGGCTGCATTCCCAGATACCAAAATCCGGCTCCTTATCTTTCTCCGTCGGCGATGTGCCACGCAATTGCGCGACCGGCGTGCCAATCGGTTCAGCGACCTTGCCCCAATCTTCGAGAGCCGCCGAAGTGAGGCCGGCGGTATTGGCAAGGCGCTTGATCATGGAAGAGGCTCCTGAGGCGAAATTGGTGAATGAACTTAGTGGTTTTCCGGGACCGGCTGGAAAGCCATGGCTTCAGCGAGAGCCGCGTTGAGTTCAGCGGTCGACAATTCGCTCTTATACATGTCCCGGAGGCCGTTCACTTCCTTGATTTCGGTCGGGTTCTTCAGCAGCCCAGAAGCGATCGTCAACCAGATGAACGCGGTCCTCTTGTCGACCGGGCTGCCCTGGCCGCGGGCGTTCATGACGGCAAGCCCCAGCATGGCATCCGGGAAGCCCTGCTTGGCTGCGCGGTCGTACCATTCACGCGCCAGCGCAAAATTGGCCGGGCCAGCATCGCCATAATGATAGTAGCCGGCGAGTTTGAACTGCGCCACGGGGTCACCCCCCGGCGCCATTTCCTTGAGCTTGAGATAGGCGCCGACCTTGTTGCCCTCGAGCTCCATCTTGAGCACCTCCTGGAGGTCTTCCGGGGCGGCCAGGGCGGGCGGGAGGACAAAGACATGCGCTGCCGCGACCAGCAGGAGCGCGACGATGGAACGGACGATGAATCGCTTTTTTGACATGGCCGGAGAATTGCCGATCTTGGCCCTCAGTGCAACCGCGACGGCAAGCCTATCGGCCGAGACGTGACGGTGGTCACAACGGACACCGTCCGGCATTTTCTGCCCGGCAAAACAATCCCATATCCGGCACCAGATGTGGCGACCGGGCAGCTCTCGTCAATTCCGGTGGGTATCACCCGACCGGGGCGACCGAGGGAGTTCAGTTGTCCTTGCGGACGCTGGTGAACTGATCTTCGAGAATGCTCTTCACCAGATCCTGGACGAATTCCGCCGTCGTTTCGGTGCCATGTTTAGCAACCAGGGCGAACAAAGCCGCCGAAATCGACATGGTGCCGATGGTGTCGAACGGGACGCCCTTCTTGAAGGCGTCTTCCCAAAAGGCGTTGAACATCTCGAAGCACAGCTTGCGCTGGTCTTCGTCGGTAGTCGGGGGCGCGCTCATTTTCTGCCCTTGTGCCAATGCGGCCTCCATAGCCATCTCCTTGATCGAACGGTTGACCGCGTCATTCTCAGCAAGCCTCATGCCATTAGTGAATCATCACAGGATGTTGGGGTGATTGCTGTCCGTTCGACGAGTCGTTGTGTCGATTAGACCCACCGCCTCATAAGAATCGATTAACGAAGGACCCGCAGCTTTGGATTCGGGGGAAAATACTGCCGAGTTGCCAGGCCCCGGTCCTATTTCAGGAAATCTGCCGCCTCATGGACCTCGATGACCGTCGGCCCATCTGCCTTGAAGGCCAGCTCGATGGCAGCTTTGAGTTCAGCGATGCTGCCGGGTTTGGTCGCCTTGGCGCCGAAGGCAAGGGCCAGGGCCTGGTAATCAGGGTTGCGCGGCTTGACACCCAGCTCCGGGATGTCGAGTTCAACCATGTCTTTGGCGATCTGGCCGAAGGCATCATTGTTCCAGATGATGATCGGTAGGGCCAAGCCCTGCTCGACCGCTGTGCCCAGGTCCTGGACCGTGAACATGAAACCGCCATCACCGGCCAGCGCTACGACCGGCTTGTCCGGGCAAGCGATCTTCGCACCGATCGCGGCGGGGAGGGCATAGCCCAACGTGCCAAAGCCGCAAGGATGGAACCAGCCGCGGGGACTTTCGAACGGAAAGGTGAGATTGCCCGTATAGGCGATCTGGGTCATGTCGCTGACGACGATGCCATTGGCCGGCAGGGCCTCGCGCAAGGCATCCAGTACCTTGACATGTTTCTGTTGCAGCGGTGTGAGATCGGCGCGGATCAAGCCACGCAGCTCGGACGCGGTGGCGAGGTCAGGCTTGCGGCCGGACCTGATCCCGTCGGTCAGTGCCTTCAGTGTCGGACCGGCATCCGCCAGCAGGCCGACGCTGGGTGTATAGTCCCTGGTTAGCGTATAGGCATCAAGATCGATGCGGATGAGCTTGCCACCCAAGGTCAGGCGGTCGACCCAGGAATCCGTCTCGGCCATCTCGGTTCCGGCCGCGATCACCAGATCGGCATCTCTGAGCAGTTTCTGCGTCGCCGGCAACAGCAGGGTGCTGCCCAGGCTCTGGGCGTGGCTGTGCGGCAGGATGCCCTTGCCGGCGGTGGTGGTGACACACAGCGCACCTGATTTTTCAACGAAGGCCCTTACCTCGGCCGGGCAATCGATGGCGCCGCCGCCGACAATGAGCACCGGCGCCTTGGCGCTGTCGATAAGGGCGATCGCGGCGGCGATATCGGCGGCACTGGCCTTGGGGCGTGCTGCGGTCTGGCGCTTCGGCTGGCCGACATCGGCCGCCGCCGCCAGCATGTCGAGCGGGAACTCCAGGACCACCGGGCGCGGCCGGCCGGTTTCAAACAGCTTGTAGGCATCGGCCATCGCCTGCGGCAGCTCGGCAGCCGTCTTCACGGTCCGGGCGAAACCGGTCAGTGGGGCAATGGCCGCGCGCTGATCGGTGATCTCATGGAGTCGACCACGTCCCTTGCCGAGATCGGTGCTCGCATTGACGCTGCACAAGATGAGGACCGGCACGGAATCGGAATAGGCTTGGCCAATCGGCGTCGCTGCGTTCATGAGACCCGGTCCGGTGATCAGGCAGGCAACGCCCGGCTTGCCCGATGCCCGGGCGTAACCATCGGCCATGAAACCAGCACCTTGCTCATGGCGTACGCCGATATGGCGCATCCTGCGATCAGCGAGACCACGATAGAGGTCGAGGGTGTGCACACCCGGAATGCCGAAGACGGTGTCGACCCCGTAGGTCTCAAGCAAGGCAATGGCGGCATGGCCGCCTATCTGGTTGGCACTCATCATATCCCCTGATCTGGTCTGTGGGCCGCTTGCGGCCGGTCCGAATTGGTGCCGGACTTTAGCCGAAAGCAGCTGTATGCAGCAATAGACGCAGCAATGCCTTTCCGGCTAGAAATGGGCCCTCAGGAGAGCTTCATGGATCTGTTGCAGCAACTTGCCGCCATCATCCTGCCGGTGCTGGTTGTGCCGGCCATTGGCTTTATCTGGGCGCGGTCGGGCAATACATTCGACAATCGCTTCGTGACGCAGCTGGTCACCAATATCGGAACGCCAGCGCTTGCCGCCGATGCCTTGACGCGTATCCGGGTTGAAACGGGCGCCCTCATCGAAATGGCTGGCCTGACGGCGCTATGCTTTGCGGGATTTCTGGTGCTGGGCCTCATCGTGCTGAAGGTCATGCGTCTGCCGAACCATTCTTATCTGCCCGCCTTGATTTTTCCCAACACCGGCAATATGGGCCTGCCGCTGGCCCTGTTCGCCTTCGGCAATGAAGGCCTGGCCTTCGCCGTCGTGTTCTTCGCCATTTCAATCACGGCGCAGTTCACGATCGGCATGTCCCTCGCGTCGGGTAGTTTCAGCATCACCCGCCTCGCGCGCATGCCCCTCATCTATGCCATCATCTTTGCATTGATCGTGCTGTCCTTTGGCTGGCACTTGCCCGCCTATGTCAGCAACACGCTGCAGTTGCTAGGTGGCGTCACAATTCCCCTGATGCTGCTGGCGCTCGGCGTCTCGCTGGCCCAGCTGCGCGTCACGCGCCTGCCGCGCAATCTGCTGTTGTCGCTGGTGCGCCTGGGCGGGGGCGCCACCATCGGCTTCCTGGTCGGCCATTTCATTGGTGCTTCCGACCTTGCCACCGGGGTGTTGATCATCCAGAGCACCATGCCGGTCGCCGTGTTCAATTATCTCTTTGCCCAGTATTACAACCGCGAACCGGCCGACGTTGCTTCGATGGTGGTGATCACGACCGCCCTCTCTTTCGTCACCTTGCCGCTGCTGCTTTATTTCGTTTTGTAGACGTTTCCCCGGGAGATATCACTATGCGTATCGTCAGCGAATTTCCGCACGCCATCCGGCATGTCGAGAATATCTGGATCCCCGTACCGGCCAATGGCACGGATGGCGCCGTCAATCTCGCCGCGCGCATGTGGTTGCCACAGGATGCCGAGAAAAACCCGGTGCCGGCGATCATCGAATGCGTACCTTATCGCAAGCGGGATGGCCTGCGCTTTCGCGACGATGAGATGCATCCCTACACGGCCGGCCATGGCTATGCGGTGTTGCGGATCGATCTGCGGGGCACGGGTGAATCGGAGGGCCTGCCGGATGACGAGTACACGGTGGCGGAACAGGATGATCTCATCGCGGCCATTGCCTGGATTGCGGCGCAGCCCTGGTGCAGCGGCAATGTCGGCATGATGGGTATTTCCTGGGGCGGCTTCAACAGCCTGCAGGTGGCGGCCCGCCAGCCGCAGGCCTTGAAGGCGATCATCACGGTCGATGCCTCGGACGATCGTTACAATGACGATGTCCATTACATGCAGGGCGTGCTGCTGCACGACAATTTCTCCTGGGCCTCGGCCATGTATGCCTATGCCGTCTTGCCGCCGGATCCGGAACTGGTGGGTGCGCGCTGGCGGCAGATGTGGCAGGACCGGCTGCGGCACTACAAATTCCCCTTTCACATCTGGGGCGGTCATCAGCGGCGCGATGCCTATTGGCGGCAGGCCTCGGTGATCGAGGATTACAGTGCCATCAAATGCGCGGTCTTCGCCGTGGGTGGCTGGGAGGACGGCTATTCCAACGCCGTGCCACGCCTCTGCCAGCACGTCACGGGGCCGGTCAAGGGTTGGGTCGGTCCCTGGGGCCATACCTACCCGCATAACGGCCTGCCGGGACCAGCCGCGGGTTTCCTGCAGGAGGCGCTCCGCTGGTGGGACCAGTGGCTGAAGGGCAAGGAGACCGGCGTCACGCAGGATCCGAAGATCATCGCCTGGATGAATGATTCCTATGCGCCGGACCCCTGCGCCCTGGAACGGCCAGGTCGCTGGATCGCCGAGAGCGCGTGGCCGAGTCCGCGCATCGCAACGGAGACGATCAAGTTCGGTCGTCACACGCTGGGCCATGCGCTGGAATCGGTCGGTCTTTCCGTGAACTCGCCGCAGACCTGTGGCCTCAGTTCGGTCGAATGGTGCTCCTATGGCGGGAGCGATGGCGACTATCCATCGGAACAGCGCGGCGATGACGGCTTGTCGCTTTGCTTCGACGGCCTGCCGCTTACGGAGCGCCGTGAGATATTCGGCATGCCGGTGGTGGAACTGGCCTTCGCTGTCGACAAGCCGGTGGCGCGGATTGCTGTGCGCCTCAATGATGTGGCACCGGACGGTGCCTCGACGCGCGTCACCTTCTGCGTCTTCAGCCTCAACCACAAGGACGACCAGGCTCATCCGCAAGACCTGGTGCCGGGGCAGCGTTACGTGGCACGTGTGCCACTCAACTACATCGCCCATGCTTTCCTGCCCGGCCATCGCCTGCGCGTGGCGGTCTCGACCACTTACTGGCCGATGATGATGCCGGCGCCGGAGGCAGTGACCCTCACCCTCTTCACGGAAGGCTGCCATCTGGAATTGCCGGTGCGAGCCACCGGCGCCAAGGATCCGGCATTCAACCTCGCCACGCCGGAAAAGGCGCCGCATGCGCCGGGCCATGTGACGCGCGAAGGTTCATCAAAACGCGAGGCGCGCATCGATATCGCCACGGGCGAGACGGTGCTGATCAATCACAAGGATGCCGGGGGCTATCATTTCTCGGAGATCGGCGTCACCTCGGATTGCCGGGTGATCGAAACCTATCGCATCAAGCCGAACGATCCCCTCAGCTACCATGTCGAGATCAGTTATGAGCAGATGCTGAAAGGGCCGGATTGGGAGGCGAAGACCGTCAGTGTCACCAGTCTCCAGGCGCACAAGGACGTGTTCCGCATCGCCGCCCGCATGGATGCCTATGACAGCGGCACCCGCATCTTCAGCGACCAGGAGGCCTACGACCTGAAGCGGGACTATTGCTGAGACGTGCCGTTGGCTATTCGCTCAAAGGAATGGTGACGCCGGTGGCTGTCTCGCCAAAATGGTCGAGCAGGGCCGGCAGCATCTCGCGCATGGCCGTCGCGGCATCGAGGGCTGCGTCGCTGCGTTCGACCGTGCCGCGCCAGACGAAATGGCCGCTCGGCCGGTCATAGACCGTCATGTTGATGCGGAACACCCGGTCCGTGGTGTTGATCGGGTCTTGCGGGTTCAGGAGCGTGCCACCCTCGGTGCTGAAGAGATGGGCGTTCTTGGGATCGCTCTTGGCGGCGTTGACATCGCTGACCGACCGATCGGCCGACAGGCGCGAGACCAGCTGGGTGGCCACAGTCACGACCAGATCGCTGTCGCCACCAACCGCATAGCCGCGGGCGCCGAGATCCGCATCGACCTGGCGCCAGGCGTCATCATCCATCTGGCTCTGGGTTTCCGGCTGGGTCAGCAACCGCGCGCCAGGCGGAATCGGCTGATAGGCAATTGTCTCGATCGTGGCGGAGCTTTCCACCTTGTCCTGCGCCAGGGCCGGAGCCACCAGGGTCGGGCTCGCCATGATCCAGGCCACCGCCAGCAGCCCGGCCAGGGCCGGTTTTCCAAGATTGGGCAGGCGAATTGCTGGCATGGACTGATCCTTTGGTGCGGCGCCTTGTGCCGAAATGTGTTCCTGTTGTTCCACATAGCGGAAAGCGGCCATGTCTGACAACAGACGGCATTTGCTTTAGTTTCCGCCTCACGCCATCATATTCGCCATGGTCGGCCTTGCCCCATGCCGGTTTGGCATGGCTCGCCGCGCGAAAATGAAGGGAGACGTTGGCATGCCCCCTGTTCAGGCCTCGGCTTTGGAGGCACTCAGCTCCGGCGGATTGCTGGTCAACCGCACCCACATGCCCTTTGTCCTAGACGGCGGTGTCGCCGCAAGGGCTCGGATCGGCCTCATCGTGCTGGCGACCGACCACACATTGGAGCATGAGTTCCGCCAGATCTTCCGAATTCCCGGTGTCGCCCTCTATGCGACCCGCATCCGCAACGCCGCCGAGATCAACCCCACCACCTTGGCCGCGATGGAAGCTGGCCTCGCCGCCGCGGCCGATGTCATCCTGCCGGGTACCCCCTTTGACGTGGTCGCCTATGGCTGCACCTCGGGCGCCGTCGTGATCGGCGAGGAGAATGTCTTCAAGCGCATTCACGAGACGCGGCCGGAAGCCAAATGCACGACGCCCATCACCGGGGCACTCGAAGGATTGCGGGCGCTGAAAGCCAAGCGCATCGCGCTGCTCACCCCCTATATCGACAGCGTCAACCAGAAGCTCAAAGCTTATATCGAGGCACGCGGAATCGAGGTGCCAGTGATCGGCTCCTTCAACCACGAAGACGATAACGAAGTGGCGCGCATCTCGACGAAGTCGATCTACGACGCAGCGCTGGAGTTGGGCCGGCATCCTTCAGTGGATGGCGTGTTCGTTTCCTGCACCAGCTTGCGCGTCGCCGAAATCGCCGACCCGCTGGAGCGCGAACTCGGCAAGCCCGTCACGTCGTCAAACCACGCCATGGCCTGGCACTGCCTGCGCCTCGCGGGCGTGACGGAGCCGATCGAAGGTTGGGGCAGGCTGTTCCGGATTTGACTAGGATGCGTGCGATCGTCCTTGGCTTGGTGGCGTTCCTTCTGTTTCAGCACGAAGCGAATGCAGATTCGCTTATCGGCTTCGCCGGCGACCCGAAGATGTGTTTCATCGCCGTTGGGCTGGAATCTAGCGACAACATGCTGCGCGTTTTGCCTTTAGGGCGAACGCCGAGCCGCGATTGCGACGTCACACCGGCGATGCTGGAGGAAGCCCTCAAGTCGGCGTTCGACTGGCTGGCATCAGAGGGACAAGGCGTTCAGCCCAGGTTGGTCTTTTTAGGCAGGCTTTACGACTACCCCTGGCTGTCGCGCGGTCTGACTGCCTGGGCCGCTCACTATCCGGATTGGGACGGGGAGAATGGACGGCCGATGCAGGAGGGGGTGTCCGAGAACGATGTGGTCGCGGACATCGTCTCACTGATGGTACTGGAAACGCTTGCGGACAGCGCCGAGGTCTCGCCGGACGTTCGGACAGGGCTGTCGTTCATGCCGGCGCTGCTCAAACGCTATGGTTACCTATTTGAGCGACCCTCGGTGGAAAAGGTCATGTCGGGCTATGACGGCAAGCTTTTCGCACCGTCGGACATGCCAGATGCCAAGCGACTCCCATATGACGCACTGGTTCATTTACGCATCGTGAAGGCGCCATAAACTCAATCGTCATGGTCGGCGTAGGCCGACCACCCACGAGTTTGCCTGCAACGACTGTAGCTCATCAGAAAGAAACTCGTGGGTGGTACGCCTTCGCGTACCATGACGATAAGTTTAATACCTCGTGAACAGAAACGGCTCCGGATCAATCTCCGGCTTCCGGCCCAGCATCTGATCTACCAGCAACCGCGAGGAGCCGCAGGCCATCGTCCAGCCCATATGGCCATGTCCCGCATTGAGCCACAGATTGGAAACCGGTGACGGCCCCATGATGGGCGGGCCGTCCGGCGTCATGGGGCGGAGGCACGACCAGTAATCCGGCCGGTCATAGAGGGCGGCCTTGGGGAAGAGGTCGCGTGCCACCCGCAGCATGTGCGAGAAATTGCCTGGCTCGAACTCGGTATCATAGCCGGCGAAATCTGCCGTGGCGGTCAAACGCAATCGGTCACCGAGACGCGAGAACGCGACCAGATGCTCCTCATGCACGCCGCCGATGGTGGGTGCCTCGGCGGGGTCGGCGATCGGCAGGGTGACCGAATAGCCTTTCACCGGAAAGATCGGCAGGTTGAAGCCGATCGTCCTTGAAAGCAGCGGCGCATAGGACCCCAGCGCCATCACATATTGATCGGCGCTGTACTTGCCCTTGTCCGTCACGATCTCGGTGATGCGCTTGCCCTGCTTCTCGATGCGCTGGATCGTTTCGCCGAACTGGAAGGTGACGCCCATGGCCTTGGCGCATTCGGCAAGGCCCAGCGTGAATTTACGCGCATCACCCGATTCATCATTAGGCGTGTGCATGCCGCCCGCGAGCTTGTCCTTGGCATGGCGGAGGCCCGGCTCCAATGCCACCAGCTGGTCGGGATCGAGGAAGTTCATCTCGACACCCTGATCCATCAGGAAGCGCATGTTTTCCTTGCCGGCGCGATAGGCCGCGGCATCGCTGTAGATATAGATGGCGCCCTTGGCGATACGGTCCCAGTCCAGTCCCTCCTCGCGTCCCACGCGCAAGGTCTCCGCCTGGCTGTAGACGCAAAGCTTGATCTTGGTCTTGGTGGCGGCGCGGTTACGTGCCGTGGTGCAGTTGCGCAGGAACTGCAGGCTCCACAGCCACATGCGCGGATCGAGGCGCAGGCGATAACGCAGGGATGTGTCATTTCGCCACAGCGATTTCAGCAGGATCATCGGCGCCCGGGGACTGGCCCAGGAACTGGCATGGCCGGGCGTCACCAATCCCGCATTGGCAAAGCTGGTTTCCCTTGCTGCTTCCGGTCGCCGGTCGATGACCACGACCTCATGGCCTTCCTTGGCCAGATAATAGGCGCTGGTGACGCCCAGCAACCCGGCACCCAAGACGACGATCCGCATACCTGCCCCGTTCGCTTTTTGTGTTCTATCCGCCGCAACATTGCCATAAACCGCCCCTACAGCATAAGGTCTGCTCCGCAGAATGAAAGACGGAACCCCCTCGATGACATACCGGTTTGCGATGATCACGCTATCGGCCCTGATTCTCTGTTCAGGTGCTGCCTATGCGCAGGAAGCAACGCCGATCCCGGCCGGCCCGGCGCTGTCGGTCGACGAGTTGCGCGGCTGTCTGTGCGAGGAGCCGAAGCTTGAAGCGGCCCGCCAGGATATCGCCATGCGCCGCGCCATTCTCGACGAGCGGCAGGCGCAGCTGACGGCACTCGACGGCCAGATCGCGCAGCGCCGCAAGACCCTCGACCCGAACGACCTCATCGGCCAGGAGCTGCTGAAGAACTCCATGGCCCAGGCAGCGGCCTTGCGCGACCTCATTCAATCCTACGTGCGTCTCTCGCTCAACCAGGCAGTGAGCGATTACAACGCCATGGCATCGAACTATACCGCGACCTGCGTCAACCGCCCGCGCTACGCCTACGACGTCGACATGGCGAAGAAGGACCTGGTCTGCCCGCTGCCTTGACGCGCTTTCCTAGCGCCGCGCCAGGCCCAGCACGCCCTTGAAGAAGGCGGTGAAGGCCAGTTGCAGGCCGACACACAGGGCTGTCGATGAGGGCACCAGCAAGCGCATCATGCTGCCGGTATCAAGATTGCCAAAGCCCGCCTCCTGCCAGGTGAGGATGGCGACGGCGATGCCGATCATGCCTGCGACCGTCAGCACGCCGCCGATCACCAGCAGGAATTCCAGCGACAATCGGTCGGCCAGCGAACGAAACCTGGCACTGGGCGGCAGCAGCCGATTGGCGATGCAGAATTGCTTGGCCAGCACTGCAAGCCCCACCGCCTGCACGCCGACGATGACCGCGACCCCGGCCAGCAGCAGCGTGTTGATGTCGAAGGTGATGTTGGCGATGCGGATCGGGCCGACCGACAGCGCCATGAGGACGATGAGGCCGAACAATGCCAGCAACAAGCCGGGATAGAAGAACAGCCATTCCGGGCTCAGCATCAGCAGGAAGCGGAGATGCCGCCAGCCATCGCGCCAGCTCCGAAGATGCGGCGGTCGTGACCGTCCATCGGGCGAGAGCGTCGTCGGCACTTCGGTGACCTTGAGGCCGTTGAGCGTCGCCTTGACGATCATCTCGCTGGCAAACTCCATGCCGGTGGTCCTGAGATCGAGGGCGCGAATGGCATTGCGCGAAAAGCCGCGCAGGCCGCAGTGAAAGTCGCGCAAGGGACTCTTGAACAGGATGCGGCCGATGCCGGTCAGCACAGGATTGCCGAAATAGCGGTGCAAGGGCGGCATGGCGCCGGGCTCGATACCGCCTGCGAAACGGTTGCCCATGACAAGTTCATAGCCCGCCCGCAGGCGTTCGACGAAGGCCATCAGGTTGGAGAAATCATAGGAATCGTCGGAATCGCCCATGATGATGAAGCGCCCGGCGGCAGCCTCGATCCCGCCGATGAGAGCGGCGCCATAACCCTTGACCGGAATGTCAACCACCCGCGCCCCGGCAGCCCTTGCCAAATCCTGCGATCCGTCGGTGCTGCCATTGTCGGCGATCAGCACTTCGCCACTGACCCCATGCGTCTCCAGGAATTGCCGCGCCTTGCGCACGCAGACTTCAAGTGTCTCCGCCTCGTTGAGGCAGGGCATCAAGATGGTGAGTTCCAGGGAATTGCTCGTCGCGTTGTTCATTTGCCGCTCATGCGAATCTTTCGATCGTCATGGCCGGGCTTGGCCCGGCCATCCACGACTTTCTTTCTGGTGCCGACAGACTCGTGGATGCCCGTGCCGAGCACGGGCATGACGGCGTGGTTTGTTGAGTCGGCAACCTTCAAGCAAGCCGCCAAGGTCTCTGCTTCGACCCGTTGCATGCCGGGCGCCAGCAGCCCATAGACCATGAAGGTTGCCGGCTGCAGGATGAGGCCCAATATCTGCGCCGTCGCCAGGTCGACGTCAGCGATCTCGACTTGGCCTTGCTTCCTGGCCTCTGTGACCAGTTTGTGCAGCACCTGAACCGGCGATTGCGATTTCGCGCGCAGTTTGGGGAGTTCCTGGTGCTGGGTCAGCAGCAGGAAGCGGAACATCAGCGGCTCCTCATCGAAGAAGCGGCAGAAGCGATGGATCATCGCACCAAGCCGGCTGGCGAAGTCACCCTTCGCTTTGGCAAGGTCGTGCAATTCCTTGGCGAGCGACGCGTAGTTCTCCGAAAACAATTTCCAGGCAAGATCTTCCTTCGAGGCGTAATGACGATAGAGCCCACCCTCGGCAATTTCGGCCAGGGTCGCGATGTCGCGCACCGAGGTGCCGATGATGCCCTTGGTGACGAAGAGTTCCAGGGCCGCCTGTTTGATCCGATTTCGTGTCGCCATGCCGCGCGGCATGCTTCCCCCAAGCTGCTGTGAACGAATGTTCACAGGATGCCCGATCGTGCGGCACTTGCCAAGCGTCAGCAAGACAGACCTTCATATTGCGGCGCAATGGAATTGATCGAATTTTGTTCTGCCTTTTATCCTTGCCAGTGGGGCATCGCCCTTGAAACACTTGACGCATACCGGCCCCGCAGAAGACCGGACCTCTCACGCGAAATTTCATCAGCGAAAAGGAGGTCGAGATGGCTACAGTCACTCAACATGCTGGAACACAAAACGGCAGAGAACCGGGGGCGCCGCGCTGCGCCGCCATCGTTGGTCCCTATCTCAGCGGCAAGTCCGCCCTTCTTGAAAGTCTGCTCTTCGTCACCGGGGCCACCCATCGCAAGGGAACCGCCAAGGAAGGCAATACGATCGCCGACAGTTCCGCCGAAGCACGCGCCCGCAAGATGTCGGTCGAAGTCACCGCCGCTACCACGGATTTTTTGGGCGAACGCTGGTGCTTCCTCGATTGTCCGGGTTCGGTCGAACTGGCGCAGGAAGCGCGCAATGCGCTGATGGTGGCCGATGTCGCTATCGTCGTCTGCGAACCGGTCATTGAAAAGGCGCTGATGCTGGCGCCAACCCTGAAATTCCTCGACGATCATCAGATCCCGCATATCCTCTTCATCAACAAGATGGATGTCTCGACCTACCGTGTGCGTGAAATGTTGGACGCGCTGCAGGCGGTCTCCAGCCGCCCGCTGGTGCTGCGTCAGGTGCCGATCCGGGGCGCCGGCAAGGATGGCGGCGAAGTTACCGGCTATGTCGATCTGGTGAGCGAGCGTGCCTACAAATATCATCCGGGCCAGGAATCCGACCTTATCCAGATGCCGGAGGAAATCCTGCCGCGCGAACAGGAAGCGCGCGGTCGCATGCTGGAATCGCTGGCGGATTTCGACGATCATCTGATGGAAGAAATCCTGAGCGACGTGGTGCCGCCGAAGGATGAGATCTATCAGCAATTCGCCAAGGATCTGGCGTCCGATCTCATTGTGCCGGTCCTGCTCGGCGAAGCGGAGCGCGATGGCGGTGTACGTCGTCTGTTGAAGGCGTTGCGTCATGAAGTGCCCGGGCCGGAAGCTCTCGCACAGCGCTTGGGCATTTCCAGCTACGACGCCTCGACGCTGGTCTTCAAGACCTACCACCAGCCCCATGCCGGCAAGCTCTCGCTGGCGCGCATCTTCGGCGGCCGGGTCAGCGAAGGGTCGGTGCTCAATGGCGCCCGCGTGGCCGGCGTGCTGCGACCCAAGGGCAATGCCTTCGAAAAAGTGCCGCATGCCAACACCGGTGAAGTGGTGGCGCTGGCGCGGATGGAGGAGGTCCACACCGGCGATCTCCTTACCGCTTCAGGCAAGAAGAATCCCGATTTCGCCTGGCCGGCTCCGCTCGAGCCGCTCTTTGTTCTGGCGATGGATGCGGAGAATCGGGCCGACGAGGTAAAATTGACGACCGCGCTCGCCAAACTGACCGAGGAAGACACCTCGCTCACTTTCACCCATGATCCGGACACGCATGAGCTCCTGCTCTCCGGTCAGGGCGAGATTCATCTGCACATCGCCTTTGATCGGTTGAAGTCGCGCTTCAGCCTGCCGATGAAGCATCGCCGACCGCAGGTGAGCTACAAGGAAACGATCCGGAGCGGCGTCAAGCAGCATGCGCGCTTCAAGCGGCAATCGGGCGGCCATGGCCAGTTCGCTGATATCCATATCGAGGTCTGGCCGCTGGCGCGCGGCGCCGGGTTCGAATTTCATGATCGTGTCGTCGGCGGCTCGGTACCGCGGCAGTTCATCGGCTCGGTCGAGGAGGGCGCGCGGGAATCGCTGTCGCGCGGTCCGCTTGGCTTCCCTGTGGTCGACGTGGCGGTCGCCCTGTTCGACGGCCAGTTCCATGCCGTCGACAGCTCCGACATGGCGTTTAAAACGGTGGCGCGCCAGGCCATGCAGGAAGCGCTGCCACAATGCGGACCGATCCTGTTGGAGCCGATCTTCTCGGTCGAGGTGTCGGCACCAGCGGAGTTCACCGCGCGCGTCCACAACCTCGTCACCGGGCGGCGCGGTCAGATCCTCAGTTTCCAGGCCAAGGAAGACTGGACCGGTTGGGAAGTTGTGCAGGCCCTGGTGCCGCAATCGGAACTCCATGACATGATCATCGAACTCCGCTCGCTCACCCTGGGCATCGGCAACTTCTCATACCAGTTCGATCATTTGCAGGAATTGAGCGGCCGCCTTGCTGACAAGGTGATCGAGCAGCGCCAGGCGGTGCCGCATAAGGGGGCT
This sequence comes from Rhodospirillaceae bacterium, assembly GCA_016712715.1. Lineage (NCBI taxonomy): Bacteria > Pseudomonadati > Pseudomonadota > Alphaproteobacteria > Rhodospirillales > Rhodospirillaceae > Rhodospirillaceae bacterium. The sequence continues at coordinate 165,407 of JADJQM010000002.1, read as the reverse complement.
GCGTAAACTCATTTTGCCTGACAATTTGGACCCTCTCCCCTTGCGGGAGAGGGTGACGAGCAAAGCGAGCGGGTGAGGGGGATCTCTCCGGGAATCCGCTCTCACCACCCCCTCACCCCGACCCTCTCCCGCAAGGGGAGAGGGGGCTGAGATGGCCCTGCGATGTCAAAGTATTTTCTGCCTACGGCTTGATCACATTCAAACGGAACAAGAGCCCGCCGATCACGGCGCCGATGGCCGGGGCGATGATGAACAACCAGAGCTGTGCCAGGGCCTGCCCACCGACGAAGACTGCCGGGCCGATGCTGCGCGCCGGGTTGACCGAAACACCGGTCACCTGGATGCCGACGATATGGATGACGGCCAGCGTGATGCCGATGGCAAGACCCGCGAAGCCGGGACTTGAGCCGGCGCCGGTCGATCCCAGGATGACGATCACAAACAGCGCCGTCATCACGATCTCGAATACCAGGGCCTGGCCGAGGCCGAATTCGCCGAGATAACCCGGGCCCCAGCCGTTGTGGCCCAGTCCGCCATCGGCGCCGCCGGCAATGATCATGAGGATGAGGGCGCCCGCGATCGCACCCAGCACTTGCGCCACCCAATAGGAGACCATGTCCTTGGCCTCCATGCGACCGGCGATGAAGGCGCCGAGGCTGACCGCCGGATTGACATGGCAGCCGGAGACCGGACCGATGCCATAAGCCATGGCAACGATCGCAAAACCGAAAGCGAGGGCAATGCCCAACTGCCCGACATGCTCGCCGCCCAACACGGCGGCACCGCAGCCGAACAGGACGAGCGTCAATGTACCGATGAATTCGGCAATCAGCTTGTTCATCACCGTCTCTCCCCAAGAGTTTGATGGTAGACCAAACTATCAGAAAGTGTCCGCGTCGACAAAGACAGTCGGGTGAATTGCTATACTGGTGCCCGAATGTGAGTGGCGCAGGAAATTACTGCGCGGTCACCTTCACATAGGATCCCGGCGCGTCCTCGATCGCCTTCAGCTTGCCGGTGCCGGGTTGGCGCGCATCGACTTGACCGTCGCTGAAGCCGCTGATCCACTTCTGCCATTCCGGCCACCACGAGCCGGGGTGCTGATCGGCCGACTGAAACCAGTCTTCAGGTTTTGCCGGATAGTTCTTGTTGCTCTTGCCGATCCAGTGGCTGTATTTGCCGGACGCGGGCGGGTTGACGACCCCGGCGATATGTCCCGATGCCGCCAGGACGAAGGTGACCGGCCCCTTATAGGTCTGCGTCGCGGCATAGGCGGCAACCCAGGGCGCGATATGATCCTCGCGCGTTGCCAGCACAAAGCTTGGCTGCGCAATCTTGGTAAGGTCGATCTTCACCCCGTCAAGCTCAATGCCGCCTGGCTGTATCAGCAGGTTTTTCTGGTACATGTTTCTGAGATAGAAACTGTGCATCGCCGCCGGCATGCGCGTGGAATCCGAATTCCAGTAGAGCAGGTCGAACGGGAAAGGCTCCTTGCCGAGCAGGTAGTTGTTGATGACGAAAGACCAGATCAGGTCGTTGGCGCGCAACATGTTGAAGGTTGCCGCCATCTCATGCCCCTCGAGATAGCCACGCTCGTTCATCTTGTCTTCAAGGGCCGTGAGCTGTTCTTCATCGATGAAGATGGAAAGCTCACCTGCCTCCGCGAAATCGATCATCGTGGTGAGGAAGGTGGCGCTGGCAATGAGGTCCGAGCGCTTCTTCGTCTCGAGATAGGAGAGCAGGCAGGAAAGCAGCGTTCCGCCCAGGCAATAGCCGATGACATTGACGCTCTTCTCGCCAAGCCCCTTGGTGATGGCTTCGATGGCGGCGAGCGGCCCTTGCAGCATGTAATCGACAAAGGATTTCTGGGCGAGTTTCTCATCCGGATTGACCCAGGAGATCATGAACACGGTCTGCCCCTGGTCGACCGCCCATTTGACGAAGGAGTTCTGGGGCTTCAGGTCGAGAATGTAATATTTGTTGATCCAGGGCGGGATGATGAGGAGCGGGCGCTTGGCGACCTTCTCCGTGGTCGGCGCATATTGAATGAGCTGCAGCAACTCGTTCTGGAACACCACCTTGCCCGGCTGCACGGCCACATTCTTGCCGATCTCGAAGGCTTCCTGGTCGGTCATCGAGATCTTGAGCTTGCCGTTGCCGCGCTCCAGATCTTCGAGCAGATTCTCCAGCCCCTTGACCAGGTTTTCGCCGCGACTCTCGATCGTCGTGCGCAGCACTTCTGGATTGGTCATGACGAAATTGCTGGGCGCCATCGCATCGACGAACTGGCGGGTGTAGAAATCGACCTTCTTCGCCGTCTTGTCGTCGAGCCCCTCGACCGTGCGCACGGTGTTCTGCATCCAGCGCGCGGTCAGCAGGTAGGATTGCTTGATGTAGTCGAACACCTGGTTGTCGTTCCAGGCGGCGTCCTTGAAGCGGCGGTCGTCCTTGGCGGGGGCAATGACCGGTTCCGGCTCCTGCCCCATCATGCGGGCGGCCGTGGACTGCCACAAATTCATGTAGTCCTGCCAGAGCGAGACCTGCGCCTCGAGCAGCTTGGCCGGATCGCCCATCATTCGCGTGGTCATTTCCAGGAAGGCGCGGCCGAGGCTGGTGGCATCCGGCCCGATGCTGAAGTCATGGGCATGCCGGCTGAGGAATTCCTGCATCAACCTTTGCGACTGTTCAGCGATGCGACTCATCGACTCTGCCATGACCTGTGGGTCGGGCGTTTGGGGATCCTGCGTATTCGGCTTGCCTTGGGGGCTGCCTTTTCCGCTGGGGGGGCGGCTTCCGGGGTCGCTCTTGGCCATTGTTGATCCTTGGAAAGGACAAAAATAACAAAGATTTAGGACCTAACGCTTTTTCACGTCCATGATCTCGCTTGTTTGTTATAGTAGCCCAGTCTAAAAAATCGGAACTTTTATTTTGCGCCAGTAGTTTGCGCATTAGGATGGCATACTTGACCAAGAGCGCGGCCGGGGCCGGATTGGGTCCCTCAAGGCGCGGTCGGTCCTGGGGCCCTGGGGAGGATGTAAATGGTTGATTTCTCGGATCTGGCCGCGTCGCGCGGTGTTGCCGTCGCCGAGGCCGTTGGCCGCTTGGCGCTGAATTCCGGCTCGGCCCTCAGGCCTTTCCTGCCGCATTCACGGCATGCGATGCGCCGGTGGGCGGCCGTGGCGGCGTTCATCGCCATCAGCGGTTGCTCGTCCTGGTTCGGCAGCGATGTCCAGCAGCCCGCCCGAGATGCCGCCGCCAAGCAGGCAGCGGCCGATGCCGCCAAGGAAACCGGCGAGGCAGCCGCCACCCAGACGGCAAATGCTGCAACGAGCTCAGCAACCGGTGGCGCTGTCCCCGACATCAACAGCGTGCCAAAGGCGGCGCCAGTTCCGGCCGATCTTGAAGCCGGCGTTCAGCCTGGCCTCGCCGCCGACCGCGCCAACGCCCAATACACCGATGAAACGCTGATGGCGCCGGGCTCGACCGCCGCGCGCCCGGCAGCGCCGGCTCCTGTTGCGTCGACGGCCCCGGCTTCGACCCCGCCGGCTGCCACGGCGCCCGCTGGTACCCCGGCACCGCAGGTCGCGAGTGTGAGCCAGCAGCCCCTGCCCGCCGCGACACCGGCCGTTGTCGGCCAGTATCCGGCCCCGCAGATGACCCCCTTGGGCACCGTCAGCCAGGGCTATATCGGCACCCCCCAACCCGGCTCGAAGCCCTTGGGCGGCAGCGGGCAGAATGCGTATGTCGTCCAGCCGGGCGCGGTGCCACAGGCCAGCGCCCCGACCGTGGTGGCCACCCCGGTGATGGTCGACTATTCCTCGGTCGCCGCCGGCGGCACCTATGGATATGCCAGCTACAGTCCCTATCAGCGCAACAACCCGGCCCAGGCCTATTACCGCTCGCCTTATGGCGTGACGCAGCCGGTGGCGTATGGCGGAGCGGCTTATCAGCCGGCCTATGCCGCAGCGCCGGGCTTCCAGTCTTATGCACCGGCAGCTAGCGTGCCGCCGCTGCCGGCTGCCGGCCAGCCGGTCGGCGTGGTGTTCTTCAACAACGGGTCTGCCAAACTTGGACGTGACGACGCCCGGGTGGTGAAGCAGATCGCCGAAATGCACCGCTATTATGGCGGCGTCATCCGTCTGGTGGGCCATGCCAGCCAGCGCACCGGCAACATGAACCCCTATACCCAGGACCAGGTGAACTACAACGTGTCGCTGAAGCGGGCCAATGCCATCGCCCGTGCGCTGACCCGCGCCGGTGTCCCGGCGGCCCTGGTTCAGGTGGCGGCGGCTGGCTCGACCACCCCGGTGGCGCCGGAAACCATGCCGGCGGGCGAAGCGAACAACCGCCGCGTTGAGATCTATCTCTCGGCCTATTGAGTCCAGGGATCATGAACATTCTGCTGGGCTCGGCGTGGCCGAGGGAGCTTTGCCGTGGCTGTTGATCGAAAACCTGAATCTCCCTTGAGGGTCGGCATCGCCGGCCTCGGCACGGTCGGCGCCGGAGTCATCGAACTGCTGCAGACGAATGCGGACATTCTTGCCAAGCATTGCCCGCGGCCGATCGTGGTCACCGCCGTCTCCGCGCGCGACCGCAAGAAGGATCGTGGCCTGAACCTTGCCGGCATCGACTGGGTCGATGACGCGGTCAATCTCGCCGACCACCCCAAGGTCGATGTCGTGGTCGAGGTGATCGGCGGCTCCGAGGGCAAGGCCAAGGATCTCATCGAAAAAGCCATCGCCAACAAACGCCATGTGGTGACCGCCAACAAGGCGCTCCTCGCCCATCACGGCACCGCCCTGGCATTGGCCGCCGAACGCGCCGGCGTGGCGCTGGCCTATGAGGCGGCGGTCGCCGGCGGCATCCCGGTCATCAAGGCGATGCGCGAAGGCTTGGCCGCCAACCGCATCGATCGCGTCTACGGCATCCTCAACGGCACCTGCAACTATATCCTGACGCAGATGCGCGAGACCGGCCGCGAATTCGCCGATGTGCTGGCCGAGGCGCAGAAGCTGGGTTACGCCGAGGCCGATCCCAGTTTCGATGTCGACGGCGTCGATGCCGCCCATAAACTCTCGATCCTGACCTCGGTCGCCTTCGGCTGTGCCGTCGATTTCGCCGGCGTGCGCATCAGCGGTATCCGCAATGTCTCGGCCATGGACATCGCTTATGCCGACGAACTCGGCTACCGGATCAAGCTCCTGGGCATCGCGCGCCAGACCGCCCACGGCATCGAGCAGCGCGTCCATGCCTGCATGGTGCCGGTCGCCAGCACCATCGCCAAGGTGGACGGCGTCTATAACGCGGTCGTCACCAACGGCAATTTTGTTGGTGAAAACATGGCCATCGGCCGGGGCGCCGGGCGGGGTCCCACGGCATCCGCCATCGTCGCCGACCTCATGGACATCGCCCGCGACCGAATTCTGCCTGCTTTTTCAGCCCCTGCGGAAACTTTGGAACCAGCGGCCCAAGCGCCGGTTGGGCTTCATGCCGGGTCCTATTATCTGCGCCTGATGGTGGTCGATAAGCCCGGCGTCATCGCCGATATCGCCGGTGTCATGCGCGACGAGAGCGTGTCGATGGAAGCCATGATCCAGCGCGCACGTTCCCCGGGGGAAGCGGTACCGATTGTTCTGACCACACATGAGACGACCGAGGCGGCCATCGGCCGCGTCGTTGCGCGTCTCGCCCAGGTGAACTCGATCCTTGAGCCCGCGCATGTGCTCCCGATCGAGACACTGAGTTGAAGGAGATCTGAGAGATGGACCGCAATCTGGCGCTGGAAGCCGTTCGCGTCACCGAAGCCGCCGCCCTTGCCGCCTCGCGCCTGATGGGGCGCGGCGATGAAAAGGCGGCCGACCAGGCCGCCGTCGACGCCATGCGCACCGCGCTCAACGATCTGCCGATCGACGGCACGGTGGTGATCGGCGAAGGCGAACGCGACGAAGCGCCGATGCTCTATATCGGCGAAAAGGTCGGCGCTGGCGGGCAGAAGATCGACATCGCGCTTGATCCGCTGGAAGGCACCACCATCACCGCCAAGGGCGGCACCAATGCCCTCGCCGTCATCGCCATGGCGGAAGCCGGCGGGTTCCTGAATGCGCCCGACACCTATATGGACAAGATCAGCGTCGGTCCGGGCCTGCCCAAGGGCATCGTCGACCTCGACGCAACGCCTGCCGAGAATCTGAAGAACCTCGCCAAGGCGAAGGGCATGGACATCAGCGATCTCGTGGCCTGCATTCTCGACCGCCCGCGCCACTCCGATCTCATCGCCCAGGTCCGCGCCACGGGTGCCCGCATCATGCTGATCTCCGACGGCGACGTCGCCGGCGTGATCGCCACCGCCAAGCCCGGTACCGGCGTCGATATCTATATCGGCCAGGGTGGCGCGCCGGAAGGTGTGCTGGCGGCCGCCGCGCTCCGCTGCATCGGCGGCCAGATGCAGGGCCGCCTCGTCTTCCGCAACGAGGACGAGAAGGGCCGCGCCCGCAAGATCGGCATCACCGATCTCAACCGCAAATACGACCTCCTCGACCTCGCCAAGGGCGACGTCATGTTCGCAGCGACCGGTGTCACCGACGGCCCGATGCTGACCGGCGTGCGTCGCTCGACCACCAGCGCCACGACCCATTCCATGGTCATGCGCTCGAAGACCGGCACCGTGCGCATCATCGAGGCGCAGCACAATTGGACCATCAAGAAGCCGCAAGGCGTCTGATGCCGACCCATCGCGCATGACGGAAAGCGGCGCCTTCTTGGGCGTCGCCCAATCCGCCAGCGGCCGCCTGTGGCGGCAGCGGGCGGGTGACGAAAGGCTGGGCCTCGCCATCGCCCAGCGCGAGGGTCTTCCCGACCTCATCGGCCAGTTGCTGGCGGCCCGCGGCCAGGATCTCGACAGGGCCGCGGCCTATCTGGAACCACGATTGCGCGACCAGATGCCGGACCCCTCGATGTTCCGTGACATGGACCAGGCGGCGTCGCGCCTCGCCGACGCCATTCAATCCGGCGAGCAGATCGCCATCTTCGGCGATTACGATGTCGACGGTGCCACCTCGTCGGCGCTGCTGCTGCGCTTCCTCAATGCGGCTGGCGCCAAGGCGCCCATTCTCTATGTCCCCGACCGCATGAAGGAAGGCTACGGCCCCAACGCGCCTGCCCTGCTGGCGTTGAAGGATCAGGGTGCCCGCCTCGTCATCACGGTCGATTGCGGCATCACCGCCTTTGCCCCGCTGGAAGCAGCGAAGGATGCCGGCCTCGACGTGCTGGTGGTCGACCATCACGTCGCTGAACCGCGCCTGCCGATGGCGGCCGCCGTGGTCAATCCCAACCGCCTTGATGAATCCGGCCAGCATGGCCAGCTGGCAGCCGTTGGTGTGGCCTTCCTGCTGGTGGTCGCCACCAACCGCACCCTGCGCGCGCGCGGCGCCTATGGCGCGGATCGACCCGAACCCGACCTCATGCAATGGCTCGACATCGTGGCGCTGGGCACGGTCGCCGATGTGGTGCCCTTGACCGGCATCAACCGCGCCCTGGTGGCACAGGGTTTGAAGGTGATGGCGGGGCGCAGGAACCCCGGACTCAACGCGCTCTCAGATGTCGCCCGCATCAATGAACGCCCCAACGCCTATCACGCGGGCTTCCTGCTCGGCCCCCGCGTCAATGCGGGGGGCAGGGTGGGGCGCTCCGATCTCGGCGCGCGGCTGCTCTCGACCGATGACAATGAGGTCGCCAAATCCATTGCCGCCGAACTCGACCTCCTCAACACCGAACGCCGCGATATCGAAGCCCGGGTCCTCGACCAGGCCATCGCCGCTGCCGAAGCACAAGCCGGGGATAGCCCCTATCTCATCTTTGTGGCGGGTCATGACTGGCATGCCGGCGTCATCGGCATCGTGGCGGGACGCCTCAAGGAGCGCTACCAGCGCCCGGCCTGCGTCGTCAGCCTCGAAAGGGGTGTCGGCAAGGGCTCCGGCCGGTCCGTGGGCAGTCTCCATCTCGGCAACGCCATCATCGCCGCGCGCGAGGCGGGCATCCTCCAAAAGGGCGGCGGCCACGCCATGGCGGCTGGCTTCGAGGTGCCCGAAGACCGGCTCGACGATCTCTGCAAATTCCTGAGTACGCGCTTCACCGGTGACATGAACGGCGAACGCCTCGTCCCCGTGCTCGACCTCGACGCCGCCCTGCAGCCGCGCGCCGCCACCACCGATCTCATCACGATGCTGGAACGCATGGGCCCCTTCGGCGCCGGCAATGCTGAACCGCGCTTCGCCCTCCCCAATGTGCGCCTGGCGTTTGCCGACGTGGTCGGCGGCGCCCATCTGCGCCTGAGCCTGGAAGGCGCCGACGGCACCAGGATCAAGGCCATCGCCTTCCGCGCCGCCGAGAACGAATTGGGCCGCCTCTTCACCACCGCCCGAGGGCAGAGATTCCACGTCGCCGGCCATCTCCGCCGCGACACCTGGCAAGGCCGCGACAGCGTCCAGATGGTGGTGGAGGACGCCGCGCTGGCGGGGTGAGGGGAACTCTCAATAAAATTCTCTGCACAAAAGATCGGCTTTGGCCGATAATTGGCCTTTATTCTGGCACGATCAGAAGAGCAAGGTGAGAAGTGTGGCCAAAGTTGGGCGCAATCAGCCGTGCCATTGCGGTAGTGGAAAAAAATTTAAGAAGTGTTGTGGCAGCATCGCAAATCGCGGCCCCATTTATGAGGAACAGGCCACGTCCACCCGCGGAGTAGTGCGCAAAAATCTGGCGCAGGAGGCTATTCGCGAGCGCCAGCAAGGACTGGGCCGGCCGATTGTTTCGGCAGAAGTGGCTGGTCACCGTATCGTTGCTACGGGTGATCGCATTTACTGGTCGAAAAAATGGAAAACCTTCCCTGACTTTCTTGTCCACTACATCAAATCCGTACTCGGAACGGAATGGGGGACTGCGGAACTCGCTAAGCCGATGCTTGAGCGACACATCGTAATGCAATGGTATCAAGCATTTTACGAATTCCAGACTCGCGATCCATTGCAATCAGGCGGAATTCGAAGCGCCAATGGAATAGGAGTCGCTTGGTGTTTCCTCGGACTCGCTTACAGTCTCTATCTGATCAAACACAACGTAGAACTGCAAGATCGTCTGCTCATCCGTCTCCGAGATCCCAAGAATTTCCAAGGTGCTTATCATGAACTCATGATAGCTAATGTCTTAATTCGGGCCGGGTTTGAGTTGGTGCTTGAGGATGAGCATGATAAGACCACAAAACATTGTGAATTTTCAGCGATATCGAAACGAACCGGCAAGAAGTACACCGTCGAAGCAAAAATGCGTGCTGTTGCTGGCGTTCTTGGAAAAAGCAACGTCGATGGGAGCAAGGATAAGGACCCGACTGACAAAGTGACTGCGCATCTACGTCAGGCCTTGCAGAAGCCATCGGCAAGCACTCGCCTCGTTTTCATCGACACAAACAGTGACCAAGTGGCGACAAATCAACAGCCGCCGATGTGGGTCGAGCGTGCTATAGGGCGACTCAAAGAGAGTGAATCCGCTCGCACGACGAATATTTCGGCTTACGTGTTCGTGACAAACTGGAACTACCATCGCCATTTGATGGATGACCGCGCACAAAGCGTGACCACGGCCTTTGGCTACGGCATCCCAGATTTTCTAAAGGGCGGTGCGTTGCCGTTGCATGTAATTTATCAGCAAAAACAAAAGCACATCGATATCTACCATATCCTCGACATGATCGTTCGATATACAGAGCTGCCATCAACTTTTGACGGTCGGTTGTTATCGGAGACAATAGATGGCGGTAGTCGCCGCATTATGATTGGTGAAAAATATTTTTTTAGTGATTCTGGCATCGGTTTTGCCGAAGTAACCTCTGTTGCTGTCTCTGAAGATGAACGGTGCATGTATCTGGGCGTTATGTCAGATGAAATTGGCGCTCACATATTAACTATGGACATGACTGATCAGGAGCTGCGCGAGTACGTCAGCTTTGGTAGTGCAATATTTGGTGAACTTCGTCAGCCAAACAAACGGGCGGACACCCCGCTAGAGATGTTCGAGTGGTTGATGACCGTCTACGCCGACTATACGAACGAACAGATTCTACGACAGATATCGGGGGCTCCGGACATCGCCCAATTTGGAAATCTGGAACGAAATGATTTGATGATGGCTGTAGCAGAGCGCGTGACATGGGCTATTTTTCAATCGCAGCATAGTGCTTCTTCAGTTAACGAAGACGACAACTGAGCAAGCAAAGGGTCGAGCGCTTGCCGACAGGCCCGATGTGCTCCGATTGGGGAAGTTTGTCGATCAAGCAATTCTACGACATTTGGCTACGTGAAGGTCCCCTTCGCACCGCCTTCTCCCGCCGATATGCGCGGATAAACTTCAGACTCACCCAATATCCAATCCCACCCGCCACCACCGCCCAGGGCGCTCCCCCCACGCACATCGCGACACCCCAATCTTCCAGCATGACTTTGGCCATGATGGTGGCGTCTTGCCAGATGGTGTGGTCGCCGGCGGTGAATGTGTGCCAGAGGTCGATGAACTCGGCGTAACCGGAGAGGTCCTGCCAGCGGCCCATCAGCAGCTGCCCCGTCACATAGAGCAGGTAATAGATCGGCAGGCCGGTGAAAACATTGCTGACCCAAGTCCAGGCCAGCGCCAGGATCAGGCTGAACTCCCATTTGAAGAGGCGCGTGGCGATCACCCACACCGCCAGCGCCAGCGTCATGTGGAGGCCGATGGTCGGCGTGAAGGCCAGCATCAATCCTACCATCGTGCCGCACGCGGCGAATTCCGGCGCGTGGCGCGCACGCAGCATCGGGATGAGCAGGCGGTAGCGGAAGGCGCGGTAGAGAGAGCTCCGCCGCTTGCTGCCGCCGCCTCTCAAGTCAGCGCTTCGGCCGCCCGCACCGTCACTCCAACGTGAACCACTGTACCTCGACCCGGCGGTTGAGGTCGCTGTCGGGGCCGGCTGGTTCTTCCCAGCCGCGGCCGACGATCTCGATGCGCTTGGGATCGATCGTGGGATGCTTCTTGAGAAGGGCCGCGCGCACGCCGTTGGCGCGTTCCTTGGAGAGCTCCATGGCTTTGAGGGCCATCGTCTTCACCAGCTCCTCGCCGCCTTGCTTGCGGAACTCCTCGACCCGGGCATTGTCGACATGGCCGCGCAGCAGGACCAGCGAACCGGGGCTCACCTGCAGGAATGATTTGATCGTGTCGAGGTAGTCCTGGTTCTCCTTGGCGGTGCTGTCGAGCGTGGAGGAGTTCGGCTCGAAGAAGAAGCGGATATCCTTGCTGAGCAGCGGATCGCCTTCCAGCTGCTGGCTGGCGCTGGTCTTGATGGGGGCGATGGCGATCTTCTGGTCGGCGAACTTGCCCTCGGCCTTCAATGCCTTCAGATGGGCGAGATCCAGGAAGCGCTCGCCATCGACCGGGTTGCGGATGCGGCTGCCATAGGCCAGCACCGAGGATTGGTAGATCCCAGAATAGGAGCCGGCGGCGTCGATCGTGCCGTCGAAGAAGGCGAGGTTCTCCGGCAGGTTGGAAAGGTGGACGCGGCTCAGCTCGTCGCGCGTGTCGGCCTCCGACCAGCCGAAGGCCTTGGCGACGATGCCGACATGCTGGTCGGGCTGGTCGCGGAGGCGCCGATTGCCCTCCAGGATGCCATGCACGAGGCCTTTCACCATCTTCGGATTGGCATCGGCAAAGCCCTTGTTGACGGTGAGAATGTCCGCAACCACCAGCAGGTTGCGGTTGGAAACCAGCCTCTTTGCCTTGCCGCCCGAGGCCTCGATCACCTCGTCGGTGCGCGGCGTCCACCCCACGCAGCCATTGAGGCGCGGGCTGTTGCCCTGGAGTTCATAGGCATAGGCGTCGCAGGCGACGAACGCGTCTTCATAGAGCACGAGGCCCACTTCATTGGCGGCGGGCTTCGCGTCTAGATCGCGCAGCAGCTTCACCTGCAAACCCGCTTCCTGGGCGAGGTAACGCAGGAAGAATTCGCTCTCGTTGAATTCCGGACCCGGCCAGAATCTTGCCGGCGAGCTGGTTGACCGAGACGATGCCCTGGTCGACCACAATCATGTCGGCGCCGCGCGAGAAGCCGATCTGCACCGGCACGGTGACGTCGAACTGCCGGCCAAGCACCGCCAGCACGTCGGTGGTGGTGGCCGCCGCCGCGAATTTCCCATTGTTGAGCTTGCCCCAGGTCTCCTCTTCCGAGACCGTGATCTTGACCTGGAAGCCATACTCCTTGGCAAAGAACGAGTCCGGGTTGGGCGCAAAGCCGCCATTGGCGACGATGAGGCCGCCATAGCCGGCATATTCGCTGATATCGACCTCAAGAACATTGTTCTTGGGCACGTAGGCCGCGGGCAGTTCCAGCGTCGGGCTGCCGGCCGTGGGTTCAACGGGGGTGGGCGCCTCGCCGATCTGCGCCGCGGCCGGTGCTGCCTCGTCCTGCGGTGTCGATTGCAGCTGCGGCGATGTGGTTGCCGCGGCCGGCGTAGCGGGCGCATCCGGCGTCTCGGCACTCTTGAGATAGAGCCAGGCACCGACGCCGATCACCGCGATGCTGAACAGCAGCGTGAGGATGATGCCGAGCGGAGAGCCGCCGGACGGTTTGCCGACACCACGATCTGTCATTGCGATTCTCCCATGCGACTGCCGTTGCGCGGCCGTTGTTGCGTATCAGGCGATGTCGGGCCAAAGGGGTCCGACGACAGCGGATCAAGCCCGCCAAAAATCTCTTCCTGGTCCTGCAGCCAGCGGCCCGATTCATTGAGGAAGGCCGCCAATGAATCAACCGACCGGCGGATGCCGGCAGGATCGGAGGTCAGCAGCGCCTCTTCGCGGATGAGGGCGATCTGCTCCCGGATGCGGTCGAGTTCGGCATCCACCAACTGAACCCGCCGGTGCGCTTCGGTCTGCACGGCGAGGCGCTTCTCCAGAAGCTTGCTCTGATCATCGAGGGCTTCGCGCAGTTCCTGGTCGATATCCGGCTGCGCCATCCGCTTATTGAGGACCGCGGCCTGCACGGCCAGTTGCTTGCCTGCTTCGCCGTCGCGGCCGCTCACCACCGCATCCGCCGCCGACCGCGCCGCCAGCAGCCGGAGATGCAATTGCGCCAGCTGCCAGACGCCCTGGATATGTTCATGCCCGGCATTGGCGCCCTCAAGCACGCGCTGCAGCTCCCTGCATTGCTGCTCCAGCTTCGCCTGGCGCGCGCGACTCTCCTCGTCGAGGCGCTTCAGCAGCGCAATCTGCGGATCTTCACCCGGTTCCATATCGGCCGCGTCGACGCTGTTCTGGAAACGCCGGTTGCTGGCAATGAGGCCCGCGCACAAAGCCGTGACACCGCCGCCGATGAGGTAGAAGGCGGGGTTGAGGAAATGGCCCAGCAATGCAAAGGCCGCGATCCCGAACCAGAGCGGCGGGATCGGCATGCCGAAGGGCCGCGCATTGAGTGCGCGCCAGAGATACTTAGCCCAGCGCACGGGATTGCCCATCACGGGTGTTCGGATCACTGGCGAGGTGGCGCAGCGATTCCGGCACGAAGGCAAGATCGGTTGCCTCGCGTACCGCAAGCTGCATCTGGAATTGCATGACGTCTTCCGGCACCGGCGCCTGATAGCCTGTGAGGCACAGGCCGAGCGCCTGCAATGGCGACAGCGACTGGGTCCGCGACAGGCGATAGGCCTTGACCGCGATGGCCTCGGCGGCACCTGGTGTCAGGAGCAGCGGCAGCTTGGTGCCAAGGCTCGTCAACGGGGCGATGCTGAGAGCAAGGTCGACCCGGCGACATCGCGCCCGCAGCAGCTTGGCGCTTTCCTCTGCTGTCGTGGTGGGGAGCAGCGGCACCTTCACGTCGACGCGGCCCGGGCGCTTGAGGTCGACCTCGATGAGGTCCGGCCGCGAGGAGGCGAGGATCCAGATGGCGCGGCCGCGCGTGTCGGCATCGCCCATCTCCTGCGCGATCATCGCATAGAGGCGTCCGGAAAGGCCGCTATCGCCGGAATCCGCGTTGCGGCGGCCAAGCGCCTGGTCGGCCTCGTCGATGAAGATCATGCAACGGCCGAGTGCGCGCACCAGGCTGAAGATCTTCTCAAGATTGCCTTCGCTCGACCCCACCCAGCGGTTACGGAAATTCTTCAGCTTCACGACCGGCACGCCAGCTTCGCCCGCCAGGCATTCGACCAGGAAGGTCTTGCCGGTGCCGACCGGCCCGCAGATGAGATAGCCCTTTGGCAGGGCCTTGAGATCGCCCGACTGCCACAGAGCCACATCCTGCTTCAGCCAGGTCTTCAGCGCCGCCTGGCCCTCGTAATCAGCCAGCGTGCGGCGCGGCTCGATGAAATCGATGAGGCCGCCGCTCTCGCGCTCGACCAGTTCCTTCTTGATGTCGACCAGGTCGACCTTGCGGATCGGCTTGCGCTGATGGGCCCGTTGCTTGCAGAGGGACTCGACCGCCGTCACCGCGACACCGCTGAGTGCTGCGGCGGTGTTGTCGTCGCTGCCGTCCAGCCCCTCGAAGGCCGGGGCAAAGTCACGGCGCAGCAAGGTGAGGGCGGCGCTCAGCGTTGCCACGGGCGGCAAGGGCACCTGCACGCGCGCAGCCCGTGGATTGAACGCCACCGAGGGGTGCAGATCGTTGATATTGTCGGCGATGAGGAGGCTGACGAAGGGCAAATCGCAGAACGGTGTCTCGCCGGCCCAATCGCGCAGCAGGCTGGCAGGGCCACCGAATTCATGGCCGCCATTGCCGGTCGCCGGCAGGATCTCGTCGGCACCGCGCAGGATTGCGGCCACATGCAGAGGCTTGTCCTGGCGCAAGGTCTGCAGATTGGCGAGATAGCGCAGATAGGCGCTGATGAGCTCGACCGCCATCAAGGGCTGGCGGATGGTGCCGTCCAGGCGCTTCGTCCCACTCCATCCTTCCAGCAGATCCGCCCCGCGCGTCACGCGCAAGCCATTGCCAAGATCGAAGGAGAACACGATCTGGAAGCCGGCAAGCAACTCCGTCTCGATATAACCGACCAAATTGATCAGCTTGCCTTTGAGCGGAATGCGGTCGTGAACATTGCCGGAGAGGATGAACTGTCCCTGGGAGGTGCTCTCATAGGCGAGTGCGATCTCGGCTGCCCAGGCCGGTGCCTCGGGCGACAGGGGCATCAGTTCTTCTCCGCGGCGCCTTCGCTGGCGCTGCCCATGGCGCGCGGTGCCGGTGCCGCCGGTGCGCCTTCAAGCGCCAGGCCCTCGCGGGCGGCAAAATCGGCCAGTGCTTGATCGGCCAGCGCGTTCATCTCCGATTCCTTGATATTGATGTCGGTCATGTCGATCGAATCCTTGGCGACGCGCGCCCGGCCCGCCGACTTCTGGCGCTCTTCCTCGACCATTTCATGGAGACGGTTGAGCGTGTCGCCGCCGCCGCCGATCTCGCCGATCATGCCGGCGGCCATTTCGTGCATCTCGGCCATGGCCGAATTCATCCGCATGTCGGCGATGGCGCCGCGCAGGCTCTCCATCTTGGCCCGCGCGCTGGCGATCGCCACGTCGCGCGCCTTCACCATGTTCTGATAGGTGGTCTCGGCCTGCTCCAACTGCCGCCGGTTCTCGGCCAGTTCCCGTTCCACCGTCTGCAGGCGCAGGGCATATTGCCCGGCCGCGGATTTGTTGCCGGCCTTGAGATGTGCCGAGGCCTTGGCGCGGAGGTCGTTCTGGTCGGATTCCAGCTTGCGCACCTGACCCATCAGGCGCTCAGCCAGGCCCGCATGCGACGCCAGGCCCTGGTTGAAATTGCCGATCTGCTTGCGCAGATTCTCCTTTTCCAGCTGCAGCAGGGCTTCTGGATTCTGCCGCTCGACGCTGCTGACGAAAATGTTGAGAAACGCCCTGAGCAAATTGCCGATACGTCCGAACATGGTTTCCCCTTTCCGTGACGTGCCGTCACTGTGCCGCAGAGGCGGCCGCGCATAGGGCCACAGACTGCCATCGATCGGCGGCTTCTTCTAGCAAAAAACGTGCTTCAACAGCACCCTAACGGGTGTTGGCCCAGTCCGGCTGACGCCAGACCGGACCTCACTGCGGCCCGAACCGCCTACAGATACCAATCGTATTCGCGCGGGGCGATCACGTCGGAGAACTTCTCCAACTCGGCCCGGCGCGCATCGACATAGAGCGCGAGGCATTCCGGCTCGATATAGAGCGGCAGGATCCGGGCCTTGGCGAGGCGTTCCAGCGCGGCCGGGAATTTGAACGGAATGCGCGGGTCCGGTGGGCGCTTGAAATCGCCGGTCTCGGCAGGGGCGCCCGGATCGAGCTTCTGTTCCAGCCCATGGGCGATGCCGGCCAGGATCGCCGCCATGGCGAGATAGGGATTGGCATCGGCCCCGGCGACTCGGTGCTCGATGCGCCGCGCCTTGGGGCCGCCGGCCGGGATGCGGAAGGCCACCGTGCGGTTGTTGTAGCCCCATTCCGGGCTCATCGGCACATTGTTGCCGGGCACATAGCGGCGGCTGGCATTGGGATTGGCGCCGAAGATCGCCATCGATTCCGCCATCGTCGCCTGCAACCCACCGATGGCATGTCGCAGCATCTGCTCGCCCTTGGCGCCGGTCTCGCCGAACAAATTCTTTCCGGCCTTGTCGATGAGGCTCACATGCACATGCATGCCGCTGCCGGCCGCCTGCAGGAAAGGCTTCGACATGAAGCTTGCGATATAGCCGAGCTCGCGCGCCGTTCCCTTGACGCAGCGCTTCAGCAGCACGGCATTGTCGCAGGCGGCGACCGCATCGGGCTGATGCTTCAGATTGATCTCGAACTGGCCTGGCGAATATTCGGTGATGGCAGCCGAGGCCGGAATGCTCTGCGCCTCGGCATGGGATGCTGCGCGCCGGATGAAGGTCGCATAGGCGTCGAGATCATCCATGCTGTAAGGCTGCTTCGAGGTCTCGATCTGCCCGGTCTGCGGATTCTTCGGCGGTTGCGGTTGGCCGCTTGCATCGCGCGCCGGATCGAGCAGGTAGAATTCAAGCTCCACCGCCACCATCGGCGTCACACCCAGTTTGGTGAGACGTGCCAGCGTGCCCTGCAGCGCTGCGCGCGGGCAATATTTGGACGGCTTGCCGGCATTGGTCTCGCCGGTGATGAAGGGGTCATGCATCTGCAGCAGCACCTGCGCCGTCGGATGCTCCGCCCAGGGGACGGGTGCGAGGCGGCCGGGAATGGGATGCGCGGTACCGTCCGGATCGCCCATGGCTTCCGACCGACCGCCGGGATCGAGATCGTCGCCGGTGGGATCGAGGAACAGCAGGCAGCGCGGCATCTCGACGCCGCTCTCCCACAGCTTTTTGGCTTCGGCCACGGGGAAGCGCTTGCCGCGCAGGAAACCATTCATGTCATGGACGAAGACATCGACATCCTGGGTCTTCGGATAACGCTTCAGAAACGCGTCGAATTCGCTGTTTTGCGCGGCTGGCTTCCTGGCCATGATGATGATTCCCTAGACTTGATCGGCCCCAAATTGACCGGCCCCAAATGAACTGGGCGACCCTATGCCACCCAAATGGGTTTAATCAAGCCGTGTGGGATTTCTGCCGCCGCATGCGTTCGGCGCGGCGCTGGCGGTGGGCGCGGACGAATTGGAGGCTGTAGTGATAGCCGAGCAGGCCCATGCCGGCGGCCCACGGGACGGATCCCACCGCCATCGCGATGCCCCAATCCAGCACCAGCACGCGGCCCAGCATCGCCAATTGTTCAAGCAGCGATTGATCGGCGCTGAAACTGCCCTGCCACAGGCTGAGAAAGCTCTCATAGCCGCTGAGATCGTACCAGCGACCGAACATGATCTGCCCGGTGACGTACAGAAGGTAATAGAGCGGCAGCGCGGTGACGAAATTGCTGATCCAGGTCCAGGCCAAAGCCAGCACCAGGTTGAAGTCCCAGTTGAACATCCGTCGCGCGATCACCCAGGTGAGGAAGACCGCCGGCATCTGGATGCCGATCGAAGGCGTGAAGCCCCACATGATGCCGATCGCCGTGCCGCGCGCCGTGTGTTCCGGCGCATGGCGTGAACGCAGCAGCGGCATGATCAGGCGGTAGCGCAGCAGGCGCTGCCATTTCTGCAGAAAGCTCATGCGGCGCCCTGCCGCAGGCTGTTTCGTCTTGTGTCTCATGCCCGGCAATCTGGTCGACGAAAGGTCCGGGCGCAAGGGCAGTGTATGTGCGCTAGATTGGATTGCGCGCCGGTTGTCGCCTGCGCAGCAGCCGCAGGCTGCAGCGATAGCCGAGCCAGCCCATCAGGATTGCCCAGGGCAACGCCCCCAGCCACAGGACCAGTCCCCAATCCAGGAGGAGGTCCACAATCGGTGCCGGATCGGCACGGCGCAGTGGTTCCCACAATGCCTCGAATGCAGCGAACCCACCGAGATCGTGCCAGCGGCCGAGGAGGATCTGCCCCGTGACATAGAAGCCGTAATAGACCGGCAGCGTGACCAGGGCATTGGTGGTCCAGGTCCAGGCGATTCCCAGCAGCAGGCTGAAATCCCAGCGGCAGAGGTGGCGCGCCACCAGCCAGGTGAGCAGGACCAGCGGCATGCGCAGCCCGAAGGTCGGCGTGAAGGCCCAGATGAGTCCGATCATGGTGCCGCGCGCCGCCAGCTCCGGGGTGTGGCGCGCACGCAGCAAAGGCACGGTGAGGCGCAGGCGGAGCAGGCGACCCACCCGCGTGCTGAACGGTATCAGTCGCCTGCGGTCAGCCTTGTTCCTGGGACGCGGGGGTGCCGCCGGATTCGCCATGCCCGATCTATGCAGGGCGATGATGACAGCGATATGTCAGGTACGCGGCACAGGCTTGGTCAGCAGCCGCCAATGCTGACCGGGATTCTGCCAGTCACCTTTGAACATCCGCCGTCTTGCCCGCTCAACAAAGCCCATCGCTGCATAAAGTCGTTGCGCTGGGAGATTGCCGTCGGAAACGATGATGGCAAGCTCCCGTCGCCCGGCCGCGGCTGCCCGGAATGCTGCCGCGCGCAGTAAGTGCTGGCCGATGCCCCGCCGTCGCCATGCCGGCGCCACGGCGAGGATGTTCACGTACCAACTGCCGCAGGCAAGGTTCTCCAACTCGTTCAAGGGCCGGATCAGCGCCGGTGTCACCAGTGACACGGCGTCGGGCAAGTCCGGCAACGCATAGTCGATGACCGTCCCGGCGACACTACCCCCAACCACCGCCACTTCCGCCTTGGTGTAGGAGAACACACCTTCGTCACGGCAGATGCGCTGCCGGCCGACCAGCAATGGATCGATGCCGTCGGGCGCCATGGAGCGCCAGAAGATCACCGGCAGGCCTTCGCCCGCCGCATTTACCAGTTCGACCAGGTCGGCGGCGTCCTCCGGTCCCGCCGGCCGCAGGCCGATCGACAGGGTGTTGTATTTGGCCGTCTGCGCCATGGCTGCAAAACGCATCACCGTCCCTCCCTCACGCCGCACAAGCGTGACAGATATGCTCGACATGGCGATGATCGGTGCCGCAGCACCCGCCCAGCACCGTGGCGCGCGGCAGCAATCGGCGCAGAGCGCGATATTGCTGGCCCAATTCCTGCGGATTGCCCGCATCAAGGCTGGTCGCGGCGTCGAGCTCAGCATGGCTCTTGGTCGAGGCATTGGCGCGAATGCCGCCGATGCGGTTGATCCAGCTGCCTTTCAGCACGCTTTCGAAATGCGTCGGATGGGCGCAGTTGATCATGTAATAGGCGGGATAGCCGCCGGTGGCCGCGTCGACCGCCTCGATCGCGGCACCCAGCGTGGTGCCGCTCGGCAACTTGCCGTCGGTCTCGACGGTGAAGGAAATGACGACCGGCATCTTCGCCGCCTTCGCCGCGCGGGCAATGCCGGTTGCTTCCGGCACGTTGGTCATGGTGACGGCGCTGACCATGTCGGCTGCGGTCGCGGCGAAGTTCTCGATCTGCGCGCTGTGATAGCGCTCCGCCTCGGCAACGCTCATTTCGGTGCCGGCGACATAGCCATCACCACGCGGGCCGATCACCGCCGAGAGCACGATCGGCCGGCCCGCATTGGCAAGATGCGCGCGCAGATCGGCGATGAAGGTTACCGCATCGCGGTTGATGCGGGCGAGGGCTGCCGAATCATAACCGACCTTGGCGCCCCAATCCGCATTGGCCCGCCAGGTCGGCGTATCCAGCACGAAGCCGACGCCGTTCCTGGCCGCGATATCGAGATAGCGGGCGAAGTAGCCACGCAGGGTGGCGCGACCGGTATCGTTGTCCAGCAAGGGAAAGGCGGCGAAGCAGGGCAGGTCAATGCCGTCCTCGAACACCAATGTGGTCTCCAGCCCGCCGTCGGCGAGGAAGATGCCGCCCTTCAACTGCGGCAGGGCCTGGCGATACTGGGCATGGCGATATTGGGCCTTTTCAATCTGGGTCATCATTGTCTCTGTCGTCTCAAGCTGATGGTGACAACCGTCCGGCCGCTGATGTAGTCGGCCGGGAACGCTGGCAGCTAGTGGACGCGTGGTACGGTTGCTGTCTGGGGCGCAACCTATCTGCCGGGCAAAATGGGCGCTGTGAGATGGTTCACAGGCATTGGCGCGAAATCATGGCATTGCTGTACCGCCGGTCCAGTTGTCGGCGGTCAACGAAGCGGAGGGTAGCCAGTATGGGAAAGGGCGCCACGACACGCGCGCGCATCATGGACATTGCCGAGACGGCGGTGCTGCAGAAGGGGTTCGGTGCCACCTCGATCGAGGAACTGATCGCCGCGGCCGGCATCACCAAGAGTGGCTTCTTCTATCACTTCCGGGACAAGAACGCGCTGGCCCATGGCCTGCTGCAGCGACATCTGGCGAATGACGAGGCCATCCTGAACGATATCTTCGGCCGCGCCGGCAAGCTCAGCGACGATCCGCTGCAGGCCTTTCTCATCGGGCTCCAGATGCTTGCCGAGATGATGCACGATCTGCCTGGTGGCCACCCTGGTTGCCTGGTCGTCACCTACTGCTACAACGAGCGCCTGTTCGATCAGGCGACGCGCGATCTGAACCGTCAGGCGGTCCTGGCATGGCGCCGCCGTTTCACGGTGATGTTCCGCGACATCAACGAACGCCATGTACCGCGCGAGCCCGTCGACACGGATGCCCTTGCCGACATGGTTTCCTCCGTCGTTGAAGGCGGTATCGTGGTCTCAAAGGTGCTGAAGGAGCCGCAAGTGCTGGCGCAACAAATTCTGCTGCTGCGCTCCTATGTCCGACTGCTCTATCAGCCGCTGGATCACCCGCAGCCGGCCCGTGCCAGGATGGCCCAGCCGACGGCGCATTGAGGCTGCCGTCAGGCTTCCGCGCGCGCCTTCAGTGTCCGTGAGAGGTTCTCTGCCGTGGCGGTGATATGCCGGGCCAGCAATTTGCGGGCCCCCGCCACGTCGCGCGCGCGGGCCAGTTCGACCAGTTCCTCGTGCTCGCGATAGCCGCGACTGCGCCCTTCCGCCGACATGGTGATTTCCAGGCGCAGATACCGGTCGATGTTGTCATGGACGCGCCGGAGCAGCTTCAAGGTGACGGGCCTTCCGGCCGGCAGATACATGACCTCGTGAAAGCGCCAGTTGAGTTCACCCCAGCGCTTGAGGCCATCGGGGGCACGGCTTTCGTCGATGAGGGCGTCGAGCATGGCAAAATCGCCCTCTCCCATATGCGGGATGGCCCGGGCGAGCAGCCCGTCCTCCAGCATGAGGCGCAGCTCGAACAGCTCCTCGACCTCGGCCAGGGACAAGGGCGCCACCACCGCCCCTTTATGGGCCGCCAGGGTCACGAAACCCTCCGCAGCGAGCTGAGAGAGTGCCTCGCGCAGCGGGATGCGGCTCACCCCCAATTCCTTGGCGACATGCTCCTGGCGGATAGGTTCCCCGGCCTTCAGCCGGCCGGCGAGGATTCGCCCCCGCAGGACGTCGGCCACTTCCTCGGCCATGGTGCGTTTCTGGATGGTGTCGTTCGCCATGAACTGCCCTGTTGACTCATTTCGCATATTGTATACGCCCGCGACCCAGAAGGAGATCGCGGCCCTGCTGAAGGCCGGCGTCAATGGCCTCATCATGCTGGGCACCTGCGGCGAGAACTGCTCGCTCGCGGCCGATGAAAAGCGTGCGGTCCTGGCCGCCGCCAAGGAGGTGGCTGGCGGCAAGGTGCCGGTCCTGTCCGGGGTCTCCGAATTCACCACGGCCAGCGGCATGCAGTTCGCCCGCGATGCCGAGAAGATCGGCATCGACGGCCTCATGGTCCTTCCTGGCATGGTCTACAAATCGGACCCGCGCGAGACGCTCAACCATTTTACCAAGGTGGCCGGCGCCAGCGGTCTTCCTGTGATGATCTACAACAACCCTCTGGTCTACGGTGTCGACATTCGTCCGGAGGCGCTCAAAGCCTATGGCGACGTCCCGAACATCGTCGCCATCAAGGAATCCTCCGACGATGTGCGCCGCATCACCGATCTCCACAATGAAACCGGGACACGCTTCAAGATCTTCGCAGGTGTTGACGATCTGGTGCTGGAAAGTGCCGTGCTCGGCATCGATGGCTGGGTCTCGGGCCTCTCCGACGTCTTTCCGGACGAAGCCATGGCGCTGTGGCAACTTTGCAAGGCCGGCCGCTATGAAGAGGCCCGTGCGATCTACCGCTGGTTCACCCCGCTCCTCCATCTCGATACCGAGATCAAGCTGGTGCAGCACATCAAATTGGGCCAGCAGGTCGTGGGCTTGGGCACCGAGACGGTGCGCGCGCCGCGGATGGTGCTCGCAGGCGAAGAGCGGAAACGCGTGATCGGGCTTTACGAAACGGCCCTGGCCAACCGCCCGCAATTGAAGAAGGCCGCGTAGCGACGCAGATGTGAAAAGGGCCCGATTGGCAATCGGGCCCTTTCCTGACTTGAAACGGCTGGATCAGTTGTCGCCCGTGCCCTGGTCCGGTGTGCCATCGTCATTGCCAGGGATCGGCGGCAGGGTCGGTGCCCCGGGTGCTGCAGGTGCCCCGGGCGTTCCCGGCGCGTCGCCGGTGCCCTGATCGGGCGTACCGTCATCGTCGCCGCTTTCGCCGCTGTCGTCGCCGCCGCTCTCGCCACTGTCGTCGCTGCCACTTTCGCCGCTGCCGCTCCCGCTGCCGCTACCGCTGTTGCCGCTTTCGCCGCTATCGTGATCGCTATCGTGATCGCTGTCGCTGCCGCCTTCGCTGCCGCCACCATCGCCATCCCCCCCGCCTTCGCCGCCATCGGCATGGGCGTCGGCGCTGCTGAGGTCGCCGAGCAGGCTGCGTTCGAAGTTCACCGGGGCAGCGCTGATTGCCGCCACCAGGGCCAGGGTCGCGGTGCCGCCGAGCAGCAGGCGCTTGGCCAGGCCGACCGCGCCAACACCTTCGCCAAAGCGCTCGGATACAAATTTCATGGACATCGTCTTCTCCTCCTGATTGCTGGCGGCGGACGTGGCCGCACTGACAGGCGGACAATAGGGATTGTCACCTGACACAAGCCTGATGCGTCCTTTAAAGCTTGGTTTAAGGTGCGACAGGGCCTGCTATATCCTTGGCGATCGACAGGGTTGGCCACAGGGTTGACCAGCGTCATCCCGCAACCTGCGATTTGCTGCCACCAATCGGATCGAGAGCCATCGTCTTGTTGCCCTATGCCGTCATCCGGCCAGTCCATCTCCCACCGCGCCACCGCCTGGCGCTGGCGGCGCTGGTTTGCGTGACAGGTATGACGGCACCGGGGGGGATGCGCGCGGCCTGGGCCGGCGAATGCGCAGCAGCTGCTGGGCCCGCCGGTGCCGCCGGCACCTCCGCGCTTTATGGCGAACTGGCAGCGACGGTCAGCGCCGAGCCGCTGTCGGTCGATATCACGGCGCAAGCTATCGGCGGCAGTTGCGTCTGGGTCTATGAGGTCAAGGTATTGACCGTCAGCGGCAGTGTAGCCCTCCTGGATTTCGATCTTGTCGATCTCGATCTCAAACGCGTCCAGGGTCCCGCCGAGGATCCCGATATCGCGAAGCTGATGACTCGCCTGGACGGCGCCGGGCAGTCGGGTGATCCGATCGACGATGACAGTGCCGACAGCGTCGCCACTGACAGCTCGGGCAGCAGCGGGTCCGGGGGTGATGATTCGGGCGGTGACGATTCCGGTGGCGAAGGATCGGGCAGCGGCAATTCCGGCAGCGGGGATTCCGACGGTGGCGATTCGGATGGCGGTGATTCCAGCGGTGGCGAAGGAGGTGATGGCGGTGGCGGCGAAGGCAGCGGAGATGGTGGCGGCGGTGGCGGCGGCGGTGAAGGTGGTGGCGGCGGCGGTGGCGGTGAAGGTGGCGGCGATGACTGAGGGACTACCGATATGCGCATCCTGATCGTTGAAGATGATGCCGAGATCCTGCGTCTTCTCGCCACGGCGTTGACTGCTGCCGGCTAGGCGGTTGATACGGCCAGCGATGGCGAGGATGGACATCATCTGGGGTCCACCGAGAGCTATGATGCCATTATCCTCGACCTCGGTCTGCCGAAACTGGACGGGCTGTCAATTCTCGAACGCTGGCGAAAGGAAGGAATCACGGTGCCCGTGCTGATCCTGACGGCCCGCGATTCATGGACCGAAAAGGTCAAGGGTCTGCGCGCCGGGGCCGACGACTATGTGGCCAAGCCTTTCCAGATGGAGGAGGTGATCGCCCGAATCGAGGCTCTTATCCGCCGCGCCAAAGGGATCGCCAACCCCGTCCTGACGATCGGCCCGCTCACCCTCGACACAGCGCAGAGCGCGATCTTCAAGGATGGCCGTCCGATCGTCATGACGCCGCTTGAATACCGCCTCACCGCCTACATGATGATGCGACGAGGTGCCGTTATCTCGAAGACCGAAATTACCGAACATATCTACGACCAGAATTTCGACTGCGACAGCAATGTCATTGAAGTTCTGATCAATCGCCTGCGCAAGAAGCTGGGCGCCGACGTGATCGAAACGCGGCGTGGCCAGGGCTACGTGCTGGCGCTATGAAACAGTTCATCGGCACACTTTTCCCGCATTCCCTGAAGTTACGCCTCATGGCGGCCGCCGCCATCTGGGCGTTGCCGGTGCTCTTGCTGGCCGGTGTGCTGTTGCTTTGGGCGTTTCGCACCCATCTTGAGCGCCAGTTGGACGCTGAACTGACCGCCTACCAGCGCGAACTTCTGGCGGCGGCCAGTATAAACCCCTCCGGTGATCTGGTGCTCGATTACATTCCCGCGGATCCGCGTTTTACCCGACCGCTCAGCGGTTGGTATTGGCAGGCAGCACTCGATGGCCGGGTGGTGCGTCAATCCATCTCGGCCGGCCCGATGGAATCAGGTGGCTTGTCGCTGCTGTCGCAGGTCGAGGGCATTGCCGAACTCATCGGTCCCGGCGGCCGCGAACTGCGCGTCTTCCGCCGCAATGTGAAGCTGCCCGGAACCGATCTCCCGGTCACTGTGCTGGTGGCGGCACCGTGCGACGAGACTGAGGCCGACGTCGCACAATTTGCCACACATATCGTCGTGATCTTTGCCACTCTCGGCATTGCCTTCCTGATCGCTGTCTACCTGCAGGTGGGCTTCGGGCTGCGGCCCTTGGCGCGGTTGCGGAGCGAGATCGCCACGATCCGTGACGGTCGCGCCGAGAGCCTCAGTCCCAGTTTCCCTGACGAGATCGCGCCCGTGGTTGTGGAAGTCAACGCGCTCATCGAGCACGATCGGCATCTCATCGAGCGCGCCCGCAATGAAGCCGGCAATCTCGCGCATGCCATCAAGAATCCCCTTTCGGTCCTATCCCACGAGATCGCCCATCTTGACGATTCCCGTCGGCTGGTTCTGGCGTCGCAACTGCAATCGATCACCGACCAGGTCGAGCGGATCCTGAAGCGAATCCTCGCCGCCGGGCCGACCGCGACCGGCCACGCCCGCGTCGAACTGACCGAGGTCGCCGACGATCTGACCTTCTCCCTCGGCACTATCTATCGGGACCGAAATCTATCCCTGCGCCTGAAGATCGAATCCGATGCCATCTTTGCCGGCGACCGTGGCGATCTCGTCGAAATCCTCGGAAATCTCTGCGACAATGCATGCAAATGGGCGAGGTCCTGTGTTTCGATCACGGCACTGCGACGCGAAGGCCGCCTTGCCATCGCAATCGAGGATGATGGGCCGGGCATTGCACCTGCCGCCCGCGACACGGTGTTGGGGCGTGGACAAAGGCTCGACGAACGCGTACCCGGCTCCGGCCTCGGCCTGGATATCGTGCGGGAAATCGTGACGCTCTATCGCGGTCGCCTGGCTCTGAGTGAAAGTTCTCTTGGCGGATTGCGGGTCGACCTTGATCTGCCGGCCGCCTGGCTAACGTGCCGGTGCCATTCGCGCCGGTGCATTGCCGACGACAAGCGCCTGATCGAGATCGGTGTAGAGATCGTCTGCATCCTCCAGCCCGACCGACAGACGCAGCATGTCGCCGGGCACCGGGCTTGTCGGACCCTCGATGCTGGCTCGGTGCTCGATGAGGCTCTCTGTCCCACCCAGCGAGGTCGCGCGCTGCCACAGGCCAACCCGGGCGGCGGTCGCCTTGGCAGCCTCCGTCCCTGCCTTGACGCGGATCGACAGCATGCCGCCGAAGCCGCCCTGCATCTGGCGCCGGGCGATGTCATGGCCGGGAAAATCGGGCAGGCCAGGATAGAGCACGGTGGCCACCGCCGGATGTGCCGCGAAGCGCCGGGCGAGTTCGGCAGCACTCGCCGCCTGCTGCCGCACGCGCGGAAACAATGAGCGCATCCCGCGCAGCAGCAGCCAGGCTTCGACCGAGCCGATAATGGCACCAAGCGTATAACGCATCTCGACCATGCGATCCCAGGCGGCGTCCGCCTGCGCCGTCACCAGGGCCCCGGCGCAGATATCGGAATGACCGTTGAGATATTTGGTCGCCGAATGCATGACCAGGTCGGCGCCAAGCGCAAGCGGGCGTGTGAAGACCGGTGTCGCCACCGTTGAATCGACCGCCAGGCGCGCGCCTGCCTCATGGGTGAGGGTGGCGCAGGCGGCGATGTCGGTGATCGACCAGAGCGGATTGCCCGGCGTCTCGATCCAGACCAGCTTGGTACGGCCGGGCCGCAACGCCGCCTGCAAGGCAGCAAGGTCCGTCATGTCAACGAGGGTGACGTCGAGCCCCCACACGCTGGCATAACCGGTCAGCCAGTTGCGCAGCGACCAATACATCATCTGCGGCGCGATCACATGGTCGCCCGGCTTCAGCGCCATGAACACAGAGGTGGCAGCGGCCATGCCCGAGGCGAACAAGGCGGCGGCCGCACCGCCCTCAAGCTTTGCTAGCAGGGCTTCGGCCTGGTCGAAGGCCGGATTCTGGTCGCGGATATAGGCACGCTCGCTGCCGTAATCCGGCGTACGCAGGAAAGTGCTCGACATGTGAATGGGCGGCGCTATCGCCTGTGTCGTCGCATCGACCCAGCCCAGCGCCTGCGCCGCCAGACTCTCCGCCCGCCAATCCCGCTCCTGCATCGCACCCTCGCCCTGTTGTAGAGGTCGGGCAAGAGTGCTGAGGCGCGCTGGTCAAGGCAACCCCCTAGTTGAGGGGGAGGGCGTAGACCTTGCCTTTGTAGGGCGCATTGTTCTTGTCATCGACGGCGGTGACGTAGAGTGTCTTGCCGTCGCTGCTGAAAGCCATGTTGGGCGCCGCCGGCGATGGCACCTCGATGGTGCGCGTCAGCTTGCCGGTGGCGTCGACCACCAGGATGCGCCCGCTGCTGTACTGCCCGATATAGAGATGTCCGTCCGGCCCCAGTTTGATCCCATCGGGATAGGCGTCGGCCGGTTCGCCCAGACCGGTGAGGCGCACGAACAGGCGCCGGTCCGACAGGCTGAAATCGGCGCCGATCTTGAACGTGATGACCCGGCCCGCTTCCGACTCGTTGACATAGAGCAAGCCGCCGTCGGCCGACCGCGCGATGCCATTGGCATAATGGAGATCGTCGGCCAGTGGCGTCACTGTGCCGTCGGGATCGAGATGCAGGACGCGACTCACGATCGGGCCGGATTCCCAGGGGCCTGACGCAGTGAAGAAGACGCCACCCTTGCCGTCCGGCGTCGCGTCATTGGCACCGGTCAGGGCGTTGCCGGCAGCATCCTTGTCATAGGTGGCCAGCGTCTTGCCGTCGGCCGAGATGACGACCATCTGCGCGCTGTCATAGCAGGTGACGGCGAAATTCTCGCCCATGGGCACGACGGCCGAGGGCCCGCAACCCTCCTTGGACCATAGGACCGAATTTGCCTTGCCGTCCCAGCGCGAGACCTGGTGACTGCCATACTCGGCATAGAGCAGGGTCCCGTCGGCCAGCACGGTCGGGCCTTCAGGAAAGCCGGCATTGTCATTGATGACCCTGACATCCGCTGCGGCGCTGGTCGTCGCCAGCCCCAGGAGCGCCGCAACGATCACGCCGGAAGGTATACCGAACCGAGCCATCCCATCCCCCTGTCAACGTTCTTATGGTGGGAGGATTGTCAGCCCGAGGCACGCAAGCCCGAAATGCCGAATTCTTATCGGCCGCATGAGGCTACGGTATGCCTGACGGCGTCGTCGGGGAGTGCGCGGATGGATGTTAGCAGGAAAAGATGGTGCCCCTGGCCGGACTCGAACCAGCACTCCTCTCGGAACCTGATTTTGAGTCAGGCGCGTCTACCAATTTCGCCACAGAGGCATCTGTGTTGGCCAGCCCGTTCAGCAGGTGGGCGGCGCGGCGGCATATTAGCCAAAGGCAGGCACTTGGCAAGCATCGCGGCGGGAAGATGTTGAAGCCGGTGCATTTGTCGCTGGCAGCGCCGTCGCCCGGTCCTGCTTTTCGTGCAGTTCGGTCCCAGTTTTGCCACAGCGCATTTACGCTAAATTAACTAAATTTGACGGCATATTTGAGGCAACGAAAACTCACACTATATTGCTGAATTATCGTGATTTATCCGTGATAAGAGGCCATCTCCTGCGATCGTGTCTGGACGTCGCTGCTAGGCAAAAACTATTGTTTGGTCAGGCGGTTTGAGTCGGTGCCGGGATGATGGTGGCCCCGAGTCGAATCCGCCCTGGGTTCTGCCCAGGCCGAAAGTGAAAGGGCCGATCCGGGCCGGAAACAGCGGCGTACCGGATGGGAAGAGACCGCTGCCACTGACTGGCGGTGGCAAAAGAAGGGACGAAAGTGTGGCAAGGTTGACGCAAGCAGATGTGACACGCTTGAGCGCAGACCTGACCCCGGCAAGGCGCGCTGCCACGATGTTGGCGGTGGCTGGGGTCTATCAGGCCGGTGAGATGACGCCGGAAGAACGCGAGATCGCTCACGCCATCATCAATGCGGTCCTGCCGGAGGCAGAGCTTGATTTCCGTCGCAAGCTCGCCGAAACGCTGAAATCCGCCCCGGGTCTTGATCGCAGCATTGCGCGCCGACTGGCCGAAGATGTCATGGATGTGGCGCGGCCGATCCTGTCCGAATGCCTGTCGCTGACCGATGAGGATCTGGTCGCCATCATCGAACACCGCTCGATCGAACATGCCCGTACTGTGGCCACTCGTCCGCAACTGTCGGCCGCCGTCTCCACGGCGCTGATCAAGACCGATGACGAAACAGTCGTGCTGCGCGTGGCCGCGAATGAAAACGCCGCGATCCCGACGCAGGCCTATCATCGCATGCTCGACCGTTTTGCCGACAATGCGAATGTAACCGATGCCGTGGCACAGCGCCGTGCCTTGCCGGTGGCAGTGGCCGAACGCATGACCACCGTCGTCACCGGGCGCATTCTCGAACGGCTCATCGACAAGTACAGCCTTGAGCCGGCGCGTGTTTCGGCGCTCATCGAGCATGGCCGCGAGAACATTCTCCTGACCAGCTTTGCACCGGGCCAGCGCGCCGAGGAAATGCGCGGCCTCATCGATGCGCTGCATCAGAACGGCCTGCTGAGTTCGACCCTGATCCTGCGCGCCTTCAGCCTTGGCAACTTCGCCTTCGTGCTACCGGCCCTGAGCCTCAAGGCCGGTATCCAGATCAGCAATGTGCGGGCGCTGCTGGGTGACGAAGGCGGCCGCGGCCCACAACAATTATTCGAACGCTGCCATCTGGACCCGTCCTTCCGGGAACTGTTCCTGCAATTGACCCTGCTTGGTCGACATGAGCGCGTACGCCGCTTTGGCTTCGCGCCGGAGGGCTGGCGTACCAATGTCCGTCCTGTGCTGGATGATGTGATCGGCGACAGCAATGCCGAGCAGGCATTCGAACAGCGCATCACCGAAGCCCTGCTGGTGCTGGCTACCCGCCACACCCATGGTGACGGCCAGGAGACGATGATCGGCCGGCGGGCCATGGGCAGGTAGCCTGTCCTCGCCTTCTCCTGGTTGCGCCCCCTGATTTCACCGGAAAATGATCCATTGGGCGCCCTGTTTCCGCCCTATTTCATGGCCATATGACCGTTTGCAACGATCTCGCCCCGGTTCCGTCAGACTGGAACTGGGGTGGCGATCTGGTAAAAGGCGGCCATGACGACAAGCGACTCGGGACAGAGCGGCAATTCGGCAAAACCGGGGCGTAAGTGGCGCCGCCGGCTGGCCATCTTCGCCCTGAAATGGGGTCTGGTGGCATCGATCTGGGGCGGCTTTATCGCCCTCATCTTCGTGGCCTGGTGCGCCTATGACCTGCCGGACGTCTCCAAGCTCAACGAGATCAAGCGCCGCGCCTCGGTAAGCCTGATTGCCAGCGACGGCAGCCTCATCGCCTCCTATGGCGATCTCTATGGCAGCGCGGTGGCACTGCGTGATCTCCCGGCCTATCTGCCCCAGGCCGTGATCGCGACCGAAGATCGGCGCTTCTACAGCCATTTCGGCCTCGACCTCAAAGGCCTGGCGCGCGCCGTCTATGTCAACCTCACCCAGGGCCGCCTGGTGCAGGGCGGCAGCTCCATCACCCAGCAGCTGGCCAAGAACATCTTCCTGACGCCGGAACGCTCGATCCATCGCAAGGGCCAGGAGGTGCTGCTGGCCCTGTGGCTGGAGCGCAATTTCACCAAGGACCAGATCCTCGAGCTCTATCTCAACCGTGTCTATTTCGGCGCCGGCACCTATGGCATCGACGCCGCCTCGCGCAAATATTTCGGCCACCCGGCGGCGGAAGCCAGCATGTTCGAATCCGCCATGCTGGCCGGCATGCTGAAGGCACCGTCGCGCTACAACCCCCTGAACGACAAGACCCTCGCCCGCGACCGCGCCACGCTGGTGCTGCAGAACATGGTCGCGGCCGATTTCATCGACCAGGATGTGGCCGACGCGGCCGCCACCATGACGGCCCCCTCGGTCAGTGCCGAGGCCAAAGGGCAGATCGGCCAGTTCTATGCCGATTGGGTGCTGGACCAGGTCTCGTCCTATGTCGGCTTCTCCGACCAGGATCTGGTGGTCGAAACCACGCTCGACCCGGTCCAGCAACGCGCGGCCGAACAGCATCTCAGCCAGACCATGGCCGAGCTTGGCCCCAAGCAGAATGCCTCCCAGGCGGCCCTCGTTGCGATGACGCCGGACGGTGCGGTGAAGGCCATGGTGGGCGGTGTCTCCTACCGCGCCAGCCAGTTCAACCGCGCGACGCAGGCCATGCGTCAGCCGGGCTCCGCGTTCAAGACCTTCGTCTTCCTCGCCGCCTTCGAGGCTGGCTACGGTCCCGGCAACATGTTCACCGATGGGCCGATCCGCATCGGCAAATGGCAGCCCGGCAATTACAACGACAAATTCTATGGCGAGGTCAGTCTGCGCGAAGCCTTTGCGCGCTCGCTCAATTCGGTGGCGGTGCAACTTTCGGAACAGGTCGGCCGCAGACAAGTCATCGCGGCTGCGCAACGATTGGGAATCACCACGCCGATCGGCAACGACGCCTCGATCGCCCTCGGCACCTCCGAGACGACGCTCCTCGAAATGACCACCGCCTATACGGTCTTTGCCAATCAGGGCAAGGGCGTCTGGCCCTATGCCATCAGCCGCATCACCACGCGCAGCGGCCAGGTACTTTACGAGCGCGGCGGCTCCGGCCCCGGCCGTGTCGCCAGTGCGGGTGCCACCAACGAAATGCTCGACGTCATGGCCTCGGTGGTCGATTGGGGTACGGGCAAGAAGGCCAAGATCGACCGTCCGGCCTATGGCAAGACCGGCACCAGCCAGAATTTCCGCGATGCCTGGTTCGTCGGCCTCACCGCCGATCTGGTGACAGGTGTGTGGGTCGGCAACGACAATGGCGCCGCCATGGACAAGGTGACCGGTGGCTCGCTGCCGGTCGTCATCTGGCATGATTTCATGAGCGACGTGCTGGCCAATGTGCCGCCGCGCGACATCCCGCGACCGACCGGTGGCGCGCTGGTGGCCAGCGCCGGCGCACCGGTCGACCTGGTGCCCGAGATTTCCCAGCCCGCGGCACAGCCCGAAGAGGAGTCCGGCATCGGCTCACTGCTCGACACGATTCTGGGCGGTGGCGATGCCTCGCCTGACTCAGGCACCAAGAAAACAGCACCGGCCGACAAGAAGCCCTATTACCAGCAGCGCGAAGACCAGGGCCGCGATTGAAGTCTAGGTAGCAGGCGCTTTCCGGATGACGAACCAGTAGCAGGCGATCTGCGCCACGCCAGTTCCGGCAATCATCAAGGTCATCGGCATGGGCGAGGGCGAACCGATGACACCCAGCACGGCGCCGATCGCGGCTGCGACCGTCATCTGCACGAAGCCGAGGAGCGCCGAGGCGGCACCTGCCGATCGCGGGAAGGGGCCGATGGCGCCGGCCTGCGCCGCCGGCAGCGTCATGCCAACGCCGATCATATAGGGCAGCAAGGGGGCCAGCACGGTCCAGACCGATGCCGGGGCAATGAGGTTGATGGCTACCAGCGCCAGCGCGCTGAGGAGCGCTATCAGCGATCCCAGTCCCACCAGCTGCGATGCGGTGAGCCGTTTCGACAGCTTGCCGCCGCTGGTGGCGCCGATGATGTACCCGATCACGAACACGCCGAAGCAGAAGCCGAAATATTTGGCCGGCACCTGCAGCACATCGATGAAGACGAAGCTGGACCCTGAGATGAAGCAGAAGATCCCGCTATAGCCGAAGGTCGCCGCCAGCACATAGCCGAAATAGCCGCGATGCTTGACCAATGCGCCATAGATGCGAAACCAGGCCAGCGGATTGGCGGCACTCATGTCGCGCTGGGTGTTGGTTTCCCTCAGCACCGTGAACACCGCGATGAGCCCGCCGGCACCGTAAAGAGTGAGGGCCGCGAAACAGGCGCGCCAGCCGAAGGCATCGGTCAGGAACCCGCCGATGATGGGGGCGATGGCCGGGGCCAGGGCAACCGCTGCGCTCAAATAAGAGAAGACGCGCGCCGCTCCATTGGCGCCGACCAGATCGCGCACCATGGCGCGCGAGATGACTGGACCCGCACAGGCACCCAGCGCCTGCAGGAAGCGGAACAGCACCAGCATGCCGATACTGTCCGACAGCATGCAGCCCAGGCTGGCCAGGGTGAAGATCACGATTCCGCCGGCCAGCACCGGCCGCCGGCCGAAGCGGTCGGAGAGCGGCCCATAGACCAGGATGGCGGCGGCAAAGCCAATGAGGAACGCCGACAGCGTCGCCTGCGCATGCGCCTCGGCAACATCAAAATACTTCGCGATAGATGGCAGCGCCGGCAGATAAAAATCCGTCGACAGCGGCCCCATCGCCACCAGCGAGGTGAGGGTGACGAGGGTCACGCGGCTGATGGGTTCGTTGGCGGAGGCAGTCATTCGTTAAAGGTCATTTTACTAGATCGTCATGGTCGGCGAAGGCCGACCATCCACGAGTTACTTTCTTCAGTTGCCAACAAACTCGTCATCCCCGTGCCAAGCACGGGGATGACGATCGAAGTGTTGCTGCGCTGACGGGCCGTTTTCATCAGGCGCCTGAATTCGTGAGGTAGGTCGATGTTTCGATGTCGATCAGGTTTTGACTGGCGCGTAGCGCCACGGCAGCGGGAACGGTCATCGACGCAGCCCAGGCATCACGGGGGATGTAGACCGCGAAATCCATAGACGCTGAACCAATCAGCCTCTGACCAATGAGGGCTTTGATTCGCGGGCCAACCGCATCAAGGAATTCAGCGATCGATGTCCAATGATCGACATCGCCCGACAAGCTGATCTGAGCGTAATGGGATGACTCGTGAGGCGACGGTTCGTATCGGTCGAGGTCAACGCCGAGTGATTTCGTCAATTCGTCTCGATCAATCGAAACGCCGCCGAAGCGAATGACAAATTCAGGTGGTGGATTCTTGACGCTCATGACCAACGAGCCTTTCACACCTCAAGTCTCGCTGCTCAACCCATTTGGCGGGTACTTGGCGCGAAACGGGCTTTAGTTTGTCATCCTCCGCGAAGGCGGAGGATCCACGAGTTACTTTCTAAATGTCGCGGCAAACTCGTGGATGGTCGGCCTTCGCCGACCATGACTGTTAGAGAGAATCGAGTGCATTACTGCCCAGGCACCAGCTCCGCGCCTTCCAAGCCTTCCGGCTTGCCGGCCACCACGACGGTCAGCGCATCCGACTTCAGCAGAGCCTTCGCCACCCGCTTCACATCGTCGATGGTGACGGCGGAAATTTCCTCGCGGCGCTTTTCCATGTAGTCGATGCCCAGGTGATCCATCTGGATGCCGAGCAGGGTCTCTGCCGCCTTCGAGGTCGTGGTGAGGTTGCGCGGATAATAGCCCAGCAGATAAGTGCGGGCCGATTCCAGTTCTTCGGCCGTCGGGCCTTGTTCGGCCATGCGCTGCCATTCTGCGCGCAGGAGGTCGAGTGATTCCTTGACCTTGGCATTGGGCGTTTCAAAGCTGCCAGTCAGAAACCCGACGTGATCGAGTGTCACCAGATCGGTATTGATGCCGTAGGTGAGCCCGCGCTTCTCGCGCAGCTCCGTCATCAACCGCGATGAAAACCCACCACCGCCCAGCACGTAATTCATGAGGTAGACGGCAAAGAAGTCCTTGTCGCTGCGCTTCACGCCGGGCTGTGCGAACAGCACCGCCGCCTGCGGGATATCGCGTTCGACCACCGACAGTGACCCGGTCGGCGTCACAATCGCTTCCGGCACGGCGGCGGCGACTCCGGTCGCCGGCAGGCCGGCAAAGGCGCGGTCGACCAGCTTGCCGAGATCCGCGGCGTTAATGTCGCCGGCGGCAGCCACGAAAAGATGATCGCGGGTCAGCCGATCCTTGAGGAACTGCCGCAGATCGTCAGGTGTCAGCGCCGACATCGATTCCTTGCTGCCGTAATTGGATTGGGCATAGGGGTGATCGCCCAGCATTTTACGTTCCAGCGTGCGGTAAGCGGCGGAACGCGGGTCGCGCTGCTCGCCCTCGATGCTGATCAGGAACTGCTTGCGCATGCGTTCGACCGGTTCCGGATCGAAGCGCGGTTTGGTGAGGGCGAGCGCCAGCAGATCGACGGCCGCCTCCTTGTTCTCGGTCAAGGTGCGCAGCCCGCCGGTGAAACTGTCGGCGCTGGCGGTAAAGCCGTAATCGAGGCCAAGCTCGGCAATGCGTTGCTGGAAGGCGCGGGAATCAAGCTCGCCCGCCCCCTCATCGAACAGCCCGGACGCCAGCGTCGCCACACCTTCCTTGCCCTTGGGGTCGGCGGCGGTGCCGCCTTCGAAGCCGAAGGCCAGAGAGATCACCGGCACCGTATGGTCCTCGACCAGCCAGATTTCGATGCCGGCCGGGCTCGTGACGCGCTGGATCTCTGTGGCAGCGGCGCTTTGCGGCACCAGCGTCAGCACCGCCAGAAAGGCGGCCAAGATGATCTGTTTCATGTTCATGGGGCGACCACCGTGTCTGCGGGCAGCGGCGGCGTCAGCGTGGCGGTGACACTGTTATCCTCCGTCAGCACGGCGCGCGCGGCGCGCATCACGTCCTCAACTGTGACGGCCTGGATTCGGTCTGGCCAGGCCTGGATATCCTCCAGGGTCTCGCCGCTGGCAAGCGCTTCGGCCACCAGCAAGGCCGGGCCGTTGAGACTGTCGCGCGCCTTGGTGGCTTCCATCAGCAATCGGTTCCGTGCTTCGGTCAGTTCCGTCTCGCTGATGCCGTCCTTGAGCAGCAGCGCGATTTCGGCATCGAGTGCCGCCTCGACCTTGACCAGCTCGGCGGGGTCGCGGGGGCTCGCATAGAAGGTGAAGCTACCATAGTCACGCGGGTCGCCATTGAAGCTGGCACCGGCGCTCAGCGCCAGGCTCTCATCGATGACCAGGCGGCGGTAAAGCCTTCCGACGGCGCCACCACCGAGAATCTCGGAGAGCAGGCTGAGGGCGTAGGGCGCTTTCGGGTCGTTCTCGGCAGCGGTGCGATAGCTGGGTGCCAGATAGCGGCGCCAGATGCTGGGATGTTCGACCTCGGGGCTTGCCAAAGAGAGGCGCCTTGGTGCTTCTGCCGGCGGTTCCTGAAGGCGCACGCGCTCGGGCAGTTTTCGGGCCGGCAGGGATCCGAAATTCTTCTCCGCCAGCGCCTTCACCTGTTCCAGGGTCACGTCGCCCGCCACCACCAGGATGGCGTTGTTGGGGGCGTACCAGCGGCGATAGAAGCGCAAGGCGTCCTCGGTCGTGTAGCCCTCCATCTCATGGCGCCAGCCGATGATCGGCAAGCCATAGGGATGGTTCTGGTAGATGGCCGCGGTCATCGCCTCAATGAGGCGGCTGCCGGGATCGCTCTCGACCGTCTGGCCGCGCTCGTTGAGGATGACGTCCCGTTCCGGCAGGACGACGCTGTCGTCGAGCTGCAGATTGACCATGCGATCGGCCTCAGCCGCCATGATGAGGGGCAGATGCTCGGCCGCGATCTCCTGGTGGTAGGCGGTCATGTCCTGGTTGGTGAAGGCATTGTCGGTACCGCCCAGGCGGTCGACATCCTGGCTGAACTGGCCGGCCGCCATCGTGCTCGTCGCCTTGAACATCAGATGTTCCAGGAAATGGGCGATGCCGTTCTTGCCCGGCTCGCCATCCGCCGCCCCCACCTTGTAGACCACGACCTGATAGACGACGGGCGCCAGGTGACGCGGCAGTACCACGACCTCCATGCCGTTCTGGAGCGTGAAGCTCTCGGCATCGAACATCTCAGCGCCGGCGGGCAGCGGGGCCATGAGGCAAAAACTAAGGCCGGCGCACAGGGCAGCCGGCCTCAGGAGACGATTGAGTTTGTAAAACATGAAGATCCTAGAACAACCCTTCCAGCAGGCCTTTTTTCTTGCGTTCGATGATCGGCACATCGCCCTGGGTGGGCGCGTTGCCCAGCGCCGCATTTTCCTGCAGGCGCTTCTGTTCCTCGGTGGGATCGACCACGGTGCCGTAGGGTTCGGGCTTGCGCCAGAACACGATGCTGTCGACCAGCTGCTGCGAATCCGCTTCGTCTTCGCTGGTCTCGGCATCCACCACCTGGCGGATATTGGGATCGACCCCGGCCATGCCGACCGATTGCAGCAGCGAGGCTTCACCGGCCGATTGGGCGCTGGAGGCTTCGCCGACGCCGATTTCCGGCAATTTGGAGGGCACGCCACCGGCGCCCGGATAGCCGAACACCACCTGCTGCGCCTGATCGCGCGCGGTCCCTTCCTGCGG
The DNA here is from genome assembly GCA_016712715.1 of Rhodospirillaceae bacterium. Lineage (NCBI taxonomy): Bacteria > Pseudomonadati > Pseudomonadota > Alphaproteobacteria > Rhodospirillales > Rhodospirillaceae > Rhodospirillaceae bacterium. The sequence goes on along the minus strand of JADJQM010000002.1, from coordinate 127,707 downwards.
CCGGGGCGAACCGGGCGCGGGCGGGCGCAGATTGTAATCCGGCGGCATGGAGAGAGGGGCGTTGGAGACGACCTCGAATTCATCCGGCGAGCGCTTGGTCAGGCCGAGCGCTTCCTTGGTGGTGTTGGAACAGCCGCCGACCAGGGCGGGCAGGGCCAACAGGCCAACAGCAGTGACGATGAGTCTTGCGCGCATGGTTTAGGGAGCCTCCGATCCGGCGCTATTTTTACCCCGATCCGGCTGATGAAACAAGCTGTCGAACAGCAGCAGAACGACCCCCACGAAAATGGCGGAATCGGCAAGGTTGAAGGCCGGCCAATGCCAATCGCCAACGTAAAAATCAATAAAATCAAAGACCGCGCCGAAGCGCAGCCGGTCAATGACATTGCCGACCGCCCCACCGATGATGAAGCCAACGGCATAGCCCGGCAGGCGATGCGTGAGGCGCCCCAGCCAGATCAGCAGCCCCAGGCTGACGGCGAGGGCAAGGGCGGAGAGGAGCCAGGGGCCGGTACCCTGCAGCATGCTGAAGCTCACCCCGGTGTTCCAGGCCATCACGATGTTGAGCGAGGGCACCACCGGAATGACCCGCGGCGGGTTCATGATTTCGAACATGACCAACCACTTGGTGAACTGGTCGGCGGCGATGATCAGCCCGGCAAGGAGGATCGAATTGCGGAAGAGGCTCGGGGTCGCGATGCGCATCAGGCCGCCCCGACCGCATCGGCGCAGCGATGGCAAAGCGTTGAATGGGCTGCATTTTTGCCGACTTCCGGCAGGACCTGCCAGCAGCGTTCGCATTTCTCGCCCCCAGCCAGATTGACCACGACCGCGACGCCATCGACGTCTGGCTGGGTCTGGGCGTCGGCGGGGGCTGGATCGGTGCTGATCGTGATGCCGGAGGTGATGGAAATTTCGCTTAAGTTCAAACCCTTTAGCTGCTCCAGACGCTCGGCTGAGAGATAGACGATGGGGTGCGCCTGGAGGCTGGCGCCGATCTTCTTCTCGGCACGCGCCAATTCCAGGGCACCGGTGACGACGCGGCGGATGTCGCGGATCTTGCCCCATTTTGCCGCCAGCGCCTCATCCTTCCAGGAGGTGGGCAGGATCGGAATGACGCGCAGATGCACGCTTTCCTCGCCATCCTTCCCCCCCTGATTTGCCCAGGGACGTGCCTGCCAGGCTTCCTCAGCTGTGAAGCAGAGGATCGGCGCCAGCCAAGCTGTGAGCGCCGAGAACACCTCATGGAGCACGGTCCTTGTCGCCCGGCGGCGGTTGGAATCCGGCCGGTCGCAATAGAGGGCGTCCTTGCGGATGTCGAAATAGAAGGCCGAGAGATCGACCGCGCAGAAATTGTGGAGCTCGGTGAAGAGGGTGTGGAAGTCGAACCCTTCCGCCGTCTCGCGCACCTTGGCGTCGAGTTCGGAAAGACGGTGGAGAACCCAGCGGTCGAGCTCCGGCATCTCGGCGGGGGCCAGGCGCTCGGCCTCGTCCCAGCCCTTGAGGGCGCCCAGCAGATAGCGCAGCGTATTGCGGAGACGCCGATAGGCTTCGGCGGAGTGTTTCAGGATCTCGTTGCCGATGCGCTGGTCGTCGGCATAGTCGGTCGAGACGACCCACAGGCGCAGGATGTCGGCGCCGGACTTCGCCATCACCTTCTGCGGGGCGACGACGTTGCCGAGCGATTTCGACATCTTGCGGCCCTGCTCGTCGAGCGTGAAGCCGTGGGTCATGACCGCCTTGTAGGGCGCCTTGCCACGCGTCCCGACGCTTTCCAGCAGCGAGGAATGGAACCAGCCGCGATGCTGGTCGGAGCCTTCGAGATAGAGCGAGGCCGGCCACTGCATGTCCCAGGTCGGGTCGGCGCGGTTGCGCGGCTCCAGCACGAAGGCATGGGTCGAGCCGGAATCGAACCAGACATCGACGATGTCCTTCACCTGCTCGAAATCATCGGGGTTGTAGTCATTGCCGAGGAAGCGCGAAGGCGCACTTGAGTACCAGGCATCGGCGCCTTCCTTCATGAAGGCGTCGGCGATGCGGTCGATGACCTTCTGGTCGCGCAGCGGTTCCTGCGTCTTCTTGTTGACGAAGACGGCGATGGGCACGCCCCAGGCACGCTGGCGGCTGATGCACCAATCGGGCCGGTTCTCGATCATCGAATAGAGCCGGTTCTTGCCGCCCGCGGGCACGAAGCGCGTCTTCTCGATTTCGGAGAGTGCCGTCTTGCGCAGATCGTTCTTCTCCATCGAGATGAACCATTGCGGCGTGTTGCGGAAGATGATCGGCGCCTTCGAGCGCCAGGAATGCGGATAGGAATGTGTGATCTGCGCGCGCGCCACCAGCATGCCGCGCTCGGTCAAGGCTGCGATCACGGAATCGTCGGCATCGCCCTTCTTGCCGTACTGGTTCATGACACGCTTGCCGGCAAAGAGCGGCACATGGTCGTAATAGGCGCCGTCGGGACCGACCGTCTGCGGCACTTCGACGCCATTGGCAAGGCCCAGCTCGTAATCGTCGGCGCCGTGGCCGGGGGCGATGTGCACGAAGCCGGTGCCGGCCTCGATCGAGACGAAATCGCCGGCATAGGGCCGCACGTCGAAATCATAGCCCGATCCGTGGAACGGATGATGGGTGACACTGCCGACAAGGTCCGAACCCTTGCCCGACCAGATCACCTTGGCGGTGGTGATCGCGGCCTTCTCCTCGAACGCGCTGCGGAGATCGGCAGCGACGACGAGCCGGTCGCCGGACTTCACATGGGCACCCTCGCCGGTGCCGGTGACTTCCAGCCCGACATAATCGATGTCCTTGCCAAACGCGATGGCGCGGTTGCCGGGTATGGTCCAGGGCGTCGTCGTCCAGATGACGATCGATGCACCCTTAAGGGCATCCGGGCCTTTGGCAATGGGGAACTTCACCCAGATCGTGTTGCTGACATGGTCATGATATTCGACCTCGGCTTCGGCCAGCGCCGTCTTCTCGACGACCGACCACATCACGGGCTTCGAGCCGCGGAACAGGCCGCCATTCATCAGGAACTTGCCGATCTCGCGCACGATCTGCGCCTCGGCCGGGAAGCTCATGGTGAGGTAGGGATGATCCCAATCGCCGAAAATGCCGAGGCGCTTGAACTCCTCGCGCTGTACGTCGATCCATTTGGCGGCGAAGTCGCGGCATTGGCGGCGGAACTCGTTGATCTCCACCTCGTCCTTGTTCTTGCCGGCCTTGCGGTACTGTTCCTCGATCATCCATTCGATCGGCAGGCCGTGGCAGTCCCAGCCCGGCACGTAATGCGCATCCTTGCCCAGCATCTGCTGCGAGCGGTTGATGACGTCTTTGAGGATCTTGTTGAGGGCGTGGCCGATATGGATGTTGCCGTTGGCGTAAGGCGGGCCGTCATGGAGCACGAACTTGGTCTTGCCCTTGGTGCTGGCGCGCAGCTTGCCGTAGAGGTCGTCCTTCAACCATGATTCGAGGATCGCCGGTTCCTTCTTCGGCAGGTCGCCGCGCATGGGAAAGTCGGTCTTCGGCAGGAAGACGGTGTTCTTGTAATCGGGCTTGGTGGTCTCGGCGGTCATGATCGGTATCCGAATTTGCAAAACTGTTATGGCTGGCGCGAATGTCCGGGCAGGTGTCCCGGTGCCGGGCCTTGATAGTCTTTCAGCAGGCGCCGCGCCTCGAGGCTGTCGACGGCGATCTGCGTTTTCAGGGCATCGAGCCCGTTGAATTTCATTTCCGGGCGGATGAAGTCGAGCAGCGCCACGCGGAGATGCTTGCCGTAGAGGTCGGCCGAGAAGTCGAAGAGATGCACCTCGAGCTGCACGCGCGTGCCGCCCACGGTGGGGCGGCGGCCAAGATTGGCGACGCCGTGGATCCAGTGTGGATTTTCCGCCCCGTCATCGCAGGCCATCACGGCATAGACGCCGAGCTTGGGTTCCATGAAATCGCCCAAGGCGACGTTGGCGGTGGGAAAACCCAGCAACCGCCCGCGCGCATCGCCATGTTCGACACGGCCCTCGATCTCCCAGGGGCGGCCCAAGGTGGCGGCGGCGCTCTTGGGATCGCCCGCCTGAAGCTGTTCGCGCACCAGGGTCGAGGAGTAAGCGGGGCCATCGCCCGATTTTGCCGCGGCGACCGAGGTGACGCCGAAACCATGGCGGCCGCCGAATTCGGTGAGTGTCGCGGCATTGCCGCTGCGGCTCTTGCCGAAGCAGAAATCGTAGCCGACCACGACATGGGAGATGTGGCAGCCCTCGACCAGGATCTCGGTCACGAAGTTCTCGGCGCTCCGCGCCACCATCTCGGCATCGAAGGTGAGTTCGAACAGGAAGTCGACACCCAGCGCCTGCAGGTGCCGCGTCTTGATGCGGAAGGGGGTGAGGCGGAAATGCGGGTCCTGCGGCCGGAAGAAGCTGCGCGGATGCGGTTCGAAGGTGAGCACGGCCAGCGGCGCGCGTTCTTCGAGCGCGCGATCTCAGACGCCTGGCCGATGACCACCTGGTGGCCGAGATGCACGCCATCGAAGTTCCCCAGCGCCACCACGGCACCGCGGCCCTCGGGCGGCACATCCTGGAAATGTCGGATCAGGCGCATAAAGTGCCCCTCACCCTAACCCTCTCCCCACTGCGTGGGGCGAGGGAACGCGATTGTTCTGGCGCACCGAAGCTCCCTCGCCCCGCGATAGCGGGGAGAGGGTGGGGGTGAGGGGATCTTGGTCGGGCGTGTGCCATCACAAAACTCAACTCACGCCGGCCGCTTCGGGACGAGCAGCATGGCTTCGCCTTCCAGCACGACCGTGTCGCCGACCGTGGCAACGGTCGCGAAGGTGGCGCGGCCTTTTTCCTTGTCGACGACCATGGCCGTGCAGCGGGCAACGACTGTGTCGCCGATCCGGACAGGCGCCTTGAATTTCAGCGTCTGGGAGAGATAGATGCAGCCCGGTCCCGGCAGCTTGGTGCCGAACACGGCGGAGATCAAGCCGGCCGTCAGCATGCCATGGGCAATGCGGCCCTTGAACATGGTGGGCTTGGCGAACTCCTCGTCGAGATGGACCGGGTTCGTGTCGCCGGACAAGCCCGCGAACAGCACGATATCGGTCTCGGTCACCGTCTTTGAATAGATCGCCGACATGCCCGTATCGATTTCATCGATATATTTGCCGCGCAACTCATCCGCGTAAGCAACGCTCATGAACCCTCTCCCAAGGTCTGCGTCGGTCTTTGCCCCCGTGGGAAGGGTACCCGGGCATTGCACCGCACAAATCGGGCCGCACTATAACGACCGCCCCCACCTGCCTCAAGGATAGGCAGCGCAAGATTGTGAGGGAGGGGCGCTTGCGCACTCAGTCTACCACTCCTAAATTGCAATCAGTTACGCAAGGAGCGGCAATTTGAGCGAGAGCCAGCGATCGGGATGCCCGATCAACCTGACCCTGGAGGCACTGGGGGACAGATGGAGTCTGCTGGTCATCCGCGACATGATGTTCGGCAACCGGCGGCATTTCCGCGAACTGCTGACGAAATCCGAGGAAGGCATCGCTTCCAACATCCTCGCCGACCGGCTGAAGCGGCTGCTGGCAGAGGGCCTCATCACCAAGGCCGACGATCCCAGCCACAAGCAGAAGGCGATCTATTCGCTGACCGAGAAGGCCATTCAGCTGGTGCCGCTGCTGGCCCATATGGGTGCCTGGGGCGCCCGGCACACCGACGCCACGCACACCCTCTCGGTGCGGGCACATCTGCTGGAGCAGGGCGGGCCGGCATTCTGGGCGGCGTTCATGGATGAATTGCGCGTCGGGCATCTGGGGGCGGCGCCCAAGAGTGATGGGCCGAGCGCCAGTGCGCAGATGCAGGCGGCTTATGAGAAGGCGATGAAGGGGGATGGGAAGTAGTCCGCCACGACCCCCTCACCCCAACCCCTCTCCCCGCCCGGAGGCGAAGACCGACATTCGTCGGCGGCGCGGGGCGAGGGGCTTTGCAGCGAGTTCGGTCGGAACTCCCTCGCCCCGCGATAGCGGGGAGAGGGTTGGGGTGAGGGGCTCTTGCCCTACCCCCGCGGATCGATCGGCACCAGATCGCGGATACCGAGAATCTCCTCGCAGACCAGGGCATGGGACAGCAGGGCGCCTTCGCCGCGGGGCTTGCCGACCAATTGCAGGCCCATCGGCCGACCGTCGGGGGAGAAGCCGCAGGGCAGCGACAGGACCGGACAGGAGGTCATGGTGATGAGTGCCGCGAGCTTCAGCCATTCGACATAATTGTCGAGCTGTTCGCCATTGATCTCGCGCGGCCAGCGTTCCTTGATGTCGCGCGGCAGAATGGGTGCCGCGGGCAGGATGAGAAGATCGTAGGTCTCGAACAGCTTCACCATGTCGGCATAAAGGCGCGAGCGGCGGATATGCGCCTTGCCGATCTCCTCGCCGGTGAGCTTCAGGCCTTTTTCGGCATTCCAGATCACCTCGTCCTTCAGCTTGGCGCGATGCTGGTTGAGGAGCGCGCGCATGGTGGCGGCGTAATCGGCCGCGCGCAGGGTCTGGAAGGCATTGCCGACGCCACTGAAATCCGGCGTCGCTTCTTCGACGTTGAGGCCGGCTGCGGAGAGTTTGTCGAGCGCCTTGCGGCAGATATCCTTGACGCCCGGCTCGATCGGCAGGCCGGCGGGATCAAGGCAGAAGGCGATGCGCGAAGGCTTCAGGCGGCGTTGCGTGGTGGTGAGAAAGGGCTCCGTCGGCGCCGGGAACGAGACCGGGATGTCGATATGCCAGCCGGCCATCGCATCCAGCATCAACGCCGTGTCCGTGACGTTGCGCGCCATCGGCCCGTCGACCGACAATGTGTCGAAGCGCAGTTCGCCGGGGCCGGATGGCACGCGGCCGGGGGAGGGTCGCAGGCCCACCACCGAGCAGAAGGCGGCGGGTGTGCGTAAAGACCCGCCGAGATCGGAACCGGTCGCGAGCCACACCTGGCCGGTCGCCAGCGCCACGGCGGCACCACCCGACGAGCCGCCGGCATTGAGCTTCGTGTTCCAGGGATTATAGGTTTCGCCATGCACCTCGTTGAAGGTATTGGCGCCGGCGCCGAATTCGGGCGTGTTGGTCATGCCGAGCACGATGCCGCCGTTTTCCTCAAGCTTCTCGACCATGATGTCGGATTTCACCGGCACATTGTCGGTGAAGATCGGTGAGCCATAGGTGGTGCGGACCCCGGCGACGTCATTCAGTTCCTTGACGCCGAAGGGGAGGCCGCAGAGCGGGCCGCGCTGGTCGATCGGTTTTGCCATCAGCCGCTTGGCGTGGTCGCGGGCGCGCTCGGCGCAGAGCGTCACGATGGCGTTGACCTTCGGGTTCACGGCATTGATGCGCGCCAGCGCATCGTCGATGAGATCGAGCGGTGTGACGTCGCCCTTTTTCAGCAGCTCGACGGCCTTCACTGCGCTGAGGCGCCAGAATTCGGTCATGGTTTTCTCCTAAATAGGCCGGTTAGCAGATTTAGCTGCATGAAACGCCCCTCACCCCGACCCTCTCCCCGCAAGCGCGGGGCGAGGGAGTTTCGACTGAGCTCGCTCTGAAGCCCCTCGCCCCTCTGGGGAGAGGGGTTGGGGTGAGGGGTGCTTTTCCCATTAGACAAAGTACGCTCAAGCCGCCACCAGATGGCCGCCGCCGAGATCGCGGTAGGTGACATAGGTCGGGGTGAAATCGACGGGTTGGAAGGGGCTCGGCACTTCGCCTTCTATGCGCTGTCGGTCGCGCTGCCAATCGTCGGCATGACGGCGCGCTGGGTCCGGGATCGGCACGGCGGCCAAGAGCTTCTGCGTATAGGGATGCTGCGGATTGCCGAGCACGGCGCGGGTGGGGCCGGTCTCGACGATCTGGCCCATCGACATCACCGCCACACGGTGGCTGATGCGTTCGACCACAGCCATGTCGTGGGAGATGAAGAGATAGCTGATGCCAAGCTCGTCCTGCAATTCCTGCATCAGCTCGAGGATCTGCGCCTGGATCGAGACGTCGAGGGCGGAGACGCATTCATCGGCGACGATGGCCTTCGGGTTCAGGGCGAGGGCGCGGGCGATGCAGATGCGCTGGCGCTGGCCGCCGGAGAATTCGTGGGGAAAGCGGGCGAGCTGGTCGGGGGTGAGGCCGACACGGCGGAACAGTTCCGCCGCCTTCTCGCGCCGCTCAGATGCCGTGCCGATCTGGTGGATGACCAGCGGTTCGATGACGAGGTCGCCCACGCTCATGCGCGGATCGAGGGAAGCGAGCGGATCCTGGAAGATCATCTGCACGCGGCGGCGGATGGCCTTCAGCTCGCGGGTCGATTTATGGCCGGCAGTTTCGCCTTCAATGCGAATGTCGCCGACGCTGGGGACGAGATGCATCAGCGCCTTGCCGGTGGTGGATTTGCCGCAGCCGGATTCGCCGACCAGCGCCAGGGTCTCGCCCGGCATCAGTTCGAAACTCACCTTCTCGACCGCATGGACGCGCTGCTGCACACGCTGCAGCAGGCCACCCTTGATGTCGAAGCGGACGATGAGGTCCTTAACGGTGATGAGCGGGCTGGCGCCGGTGAGATCGGGCGCCTTGGGTGCCGCGGCACCTTGGCTGAAGCTCGGCACGGCGGCGAGCAAGGCGCGCGTATAGGGATGCTGCTGGCGGGCGAAGATCTCGGCGGTGGTGCCGCGCTCAACCGCCTCGCCCTTGCGCATCACCACGACGCGGTCGGCGATCTCGGCCACGACACCCATGTCATGGGTGATCATGATGATAGCCGTGCCGGTCTCGCGCTGGAGTGTCGCCATCAGTTCCAGTATCTGCGCCTGGATGGTGACGTCGAGGGCGGTGGTCGGCTCATCGGCGATGAGGATCCTGGGTTTCGACGCCATCGCCATGGCGATCATCACGCGCTGGCGCATGCCGCCGGAAAGCTCGTGGGGATATTGCGCCAGGCGCCGCTGGGGTTCCGACATGCGCACGGCGTCGAGGGCTTGCAACGCGCGCTTGCGGGCATCGGCCTGGCTGAGACCCAGATGCCGCACCAGGCCTTCGGTCAATTGCGTGCCGATGGAGAGCACGGGATTGAGCGAGGTCATCGGCTCCTGGAAGATCATGCTGATCTCGTTGCCGCGAAGCTGTGACATCGCCGCTTCATCGAGCTTGAGAAGATCGCGGCCGAGGAAATGCGCGCTGCCTTCGGCCACGCGCCCGCCGGGTTTGGGCAGCAGGCCCATGAGCGAGAGCGCCGTCACCGATTTGCCCGAGCCGGATTCGCCGGCGATGCAGAGTGTTTCGCCGGCGCGGAGATCGAAGGAGAGCTTGTCGATGACGCGGACGGCACCCTGGGGGGAGGCGAACTCGACGCTGAGCGCGCGCACGTCGAGCAGGAGATCGCCGATGGGTTTGGCGAGAATCACGACGTAGACCCTCACTCCCAACCCCTCTCCCCAGAGGGGCGAGGGGCTTTATGGCGAGCTCGCTCGAAACTCCCTCGCCCCGCTTGCGGGGAGAGGGTCGGGGTGAGGGCGCTGCCATCAATCCAGCACCACGCGGGGAAGTAGAAGGAGACGACCCAGTTCGGCATGTCGACGATCTCGCTGATGCGGAGATCGCCGCAGACCGAGCACAGCATATAGGCCTCGACCGCGCTGATCTTGTGGCGTTTGGTGAGAAGATCGACCATGCCGCTGACCGCGGCCTTGGCGCCTTCCATCAGATCGGCACCGATGCCGGTGGTGACGTCATAGCCTTTGGCATCCAAGTGGCGCGTGACCGGGCCGGGCGTGCGGAACTGCGGGAATTTGATGTTGGCGCCTTTCACCAGATCGAGCTTCACGGTGACGTCCATTGGGCTTTCGATGGCGGTGCCGCAGACCTCGCCATCGCCTTGCGCGGCGTGGGTGTCACCGAGCGAGAACAGCGCGCCAGCGACCTCGACCGGCAGCAGCAATTCGGTACCGGCGGCCATGTCGCGGATATCCATGTTGCCGCCCATGCGGCGCGGCGGCACGACGGAATGAAGGCCGGCTTCAGCAGGGGCCAGACCGATCGTGCCGGCGAAGGGTTTCAGCGGCACCTGCGCGATGTTGCCGAACATGGCGGGGGCGAGGCTCGTGGCATCGTATTTCCAGATATGGAGCGCCGGGTCCTTGAACTGGTCGGCGAGGAGCCCGAAGCCCGGGATGTTCGCGGTCCAGCCCCAGCCGGAAGGCTTGTAGGAGAGGAGCGTCACCTTGACCGCATCGCCGGGGGCGGCACCATCGATATAGATCGGCCCCGTGGTCGGATTGACCTTGGCGAAATCGAGCTTGCCCATGTCGGCCACTGTCCAGGACGGCGTGATCTGCCCGCCGGAACTGTCGATGGTTTCCAGCTCGACCACGGTGCCTGGTGCCACGGTCAGCACGGGCTTTATCGAATTGTCCCAGCCATGGTGATGATGGTGGCGGTGGATGGTGTGTGCCGGATGGCCGTGCGAACCGCTCATGATGACCTCATTGCCGAAAAGAAAAGGGAGCCGGCATTGAGCCGGCTCCCGCGCCGTTACTTCACATCGGTCGCATAGACTTCGTCGTAATTGACCGGGATGTGGATGGGATCGGCGAAGACGCCGTTAGGCCCGGCCACGCGCTTGCTGTGCACGACATAGGCCTTCTCGTTGAAGACCGGCGCCCAGGGCGCATCCGCCATGAGGTCGGTGAAGATCTTGCCCCAGGCGATGGCGCGTTCGCCGGCTTTCGCGGGATCGGTCATGGCATTGGCTTCGGCGGCGCGCTTGTCGAGCGCCTCGTTGCAATACCAGGACCAGTTCCAGCCGCCCTCGACCGCACCGCCGCAGCCCAGGATCACGGTGTAGAAGTTGGAGGGATCCGGGAAGTCGGCGATCCAGGCCATGCCGCCCGACCAGATCATCGGCGCGCCGTCCTTCTTGCCGCCGGCGGCGATCACGGTGCCCATGTCCTGGTTCTTGAGATTGACCTTGATGCCGATGGCGGCGAGATCCTGCTGGATCGCCTGGGCGATGCGCGGCTGCGGGTCGGTGTTCATGACATAGAGGTCGGTCTCGAAGCCGGCCTCGAGGCCTGCTTCCTTCAGCTTCGCCTTGGCGCCCTCGACGTCGAAGGCGTAGCCCTTATAGGCCGTGTCGTAGCCGGGCATGGCGGGGGGCAGCGGCTGATTGGCAACGACCGCGCGGTCGTTGATCAACTTCACGATGCGCTCCTTGTTGATCGCCATGTTGACGGCCTGGCGCACGGCCACATTGTCGAACGGCTTCATGGTGACGTTCATGGCGACATAGCCGGTGTGGAGCTGGTCGGCGGTGATGACCAGATCCTTCGAGGTCGGATCGTTCATGATCTCCTCGAACTTCGCGGGCGGAATGCCGTCGCCGGCGATGTCGATCTCGCCCTTCTGCAGCCGCAGGAGTGCCACGACCGGCTCCTGGCCGATCTCGAAGGTGATCTTGTCGAGGCGCGGCAGGCCGGCCTTGTAGTAATCGGCATTGCGGTCGAGCACGATCTTCTGGCCCGAGGTCCATTCGGTGACCTTGTAGGCGCCGGTGCCGACCGGCTTCTTGCCGAAATCGAGGCCGGATTTCTCGACCTCTTCCTTGGGCACCACGAAGGAGAAGTTGAGCGCCAGCAGATGGAGCGTGGTGGCATCAGGCGCGGTGAGCTCGAGCTTCACGGTGTAATCGTCGGGTGTCGTGATGCCGGCCACTTCCGTGGCGGTGCCGCCCTGGAATTCGGCAAAGCCCTTGATGCCGGCGTAATAGCCCGCACCCGGGCTTTGCGTCGCCGGGTTGATCATGCGCTCCAACGAATATTTGACGTCGGCTGCCTTCATCTCGCGGCCGTTATGGAACTTGACGCCCTGGCGCAGCTTGAAGGTGTAGGTGAGGCCGTCGGCGGAAGTCTCGAAGCTCTCGGCCAGGTCCGGCACGATCTCGGTGGTGCCGGGCTTGTAGTCGAGGAGCCCGTCGAACACGCTCTTGATCACCGACCAGTTCTTCCAGTCATAACCGACGGCGGGGTCGAGGGTGGGGAGATCGTCCTTGAAGGTGACGATCATGCTGCCGCCCTGTTTGATCTCGGCGGTGGCCGGCGCCGCTTCGGTCGTTGCCGTGGTGTTGCTGGCGGCGGGGGCTGCCTGTTGCGCTTCTTCTTTCTTTTCCTCGCCGCAGGCGCCGAGCGCCAGCAGCGTCACGATCGAGGCGGATGCCAGTAGACGGTTCATTGAAGTCCTCCTGTCCATAGGTCTATTTGAGTCTGATTCTGGGGTCGATCAGCGGTGCGGCCAGATCCGCCAGCAGATTGCCAAGGACGATGGCACAGGCCGAGACCAGCGTCACGCCCATGATGATGGGAAAGTCGACCTTCTGGATGGCCTGCCAGGTGAGCTGGCCGATGCCGGGCCAGCCGAACACCGATTCCACCACGACGATGCCGCTCATGAAGATGCCGATATCGATGCCGATCATGGCGATGATGGGCAGGATGGCGTTGGGCACGATATGGACGAAGATGATGCGGGCACGCGACAGCCCCTTGGCGCGCGCGGTGCGGACGAAATCCTGGCGCAGCACCTCTATGACGCTGGAGCGCATCATGCGCGCATACCAGCCGCCACCCAGCAGGCCCAGGGTCAGCGCCGGCAGCACGACATGGCTGAAACTGCCATAGCCGCCGATCGGGAACCAGCCGAGCCAGAAGGCAAAGACATAGAGCAGCGTGTAGCCGAGCAGGAATTGCGGCGTCGAGACGAAGGCGAAGGCGCCGAACATGACCAGGCGGTCGAGCTGGCTGTTGCGCCGGAAGGCGGCGATGGCGCCCACCGACAGGCCGATGGCCAGCTCGCAGACGATCGCCGCCAGCATCAGCCAGAGGGTGGCGGGGAGGCGCGAGGCCACCAGAGCCGAGACCTCCGTGCGCTGTTCATAGGAGCGGCCGAGATCGCCGACGCCAAGCTTGGCAACATACCGGCCATATTGCTGCCAGAGCGGAAGGTCGAGGCCCAATTGCGCACGCACCTGTTCGACCTGTTCGACGCTGGCGGTGCGGCCGGCAACCTGGCGCGCGGGATCGGCCGGCAGCAGGAACAGGATGAGGAAGGTGATGAGGCTGATGCCGATCAGCGTGAGGAGCGCCTGGATGATGCGGCGGATGAGATAGCCGGCCATCAGTGACGTCCCCGCAGGGTGGGATCGAGGATGTCGCGGAGCGCATCGCCGATGAGGTTGAAGGAGAGGGCGAGGAGGCCGATCGCCGCTCCCGGGATGAAGACCAGCCAAGGGGCGCTTTCGAAATAGGTCTGGTTCTCGTTGACCATGTTCCCCCAGGAGGGTGTCGGCGGCTGCACGCCGATGCCGAGAAAGCTCAGGGTCGCCTCGAAGAGCGAGGTGGTGGCGATGCCGAGCGTGCCCCAGACGATGAGGGTGGGGACGAGATGCGGCAGGATATGGCGAAAGAGGATGCGGATTGTGGAGGCGCCGATGGCGCGGACGGCCACCACATATTCGCGCTCGGCCAGCGACACGGTCTCGGCATAGACCACGCGGGCGAGCTGCACCCAGCTCACCATGGCGATGACCATGACCACGATCCAGATGCTGGGCTTGAACATGGCGGCGAGCAGGATGGCGAGCAGCAGGGCCGGAAAGGCCATCATGAGGTCGGTAAAGCGCATGAGCGCAGAGCCGACCCGGCCACGCAGATAGCCCGCGGTGACGCCGATGAGCGCGCCGATCGCGACCGCGATGCCGTTGGCCACCACGCCGATGATGAGGGTGGCGCGGGCGCCGTGGATGAGGCGCGAGAGGAAATCGCGCCCCAGGAGATCGGTGCCCAGCCAGTATTGGGTGCTGGGCGGCAGTGGATGGAGGAGGGTGATGTCCGGTGTCACGGTCGGATCATAGGGGGCGAGCCACGGCGCCAGGATCGCCGCCGTGGCGAACACGGCGATGATGATGAGACCGAGCAGCGCCAGCTTGCGCTTCAGGATCGCGCCGATGACCATGGGTATTTTCTTGAAGTTGGTTCAGAATTTCGCTGGAACATAGAGCGGGGGCGATGGGCGATCAAGCGGTCTCGGCGGCGGCCAAGGTCGGGCGGGCGCGGAATTGTATCGATACGCTGTGCCCAGTTGCCTGCATCGGGCTGCGTCAGATCGCATCCGGCTTCCCGCGCAGCACATAGAGGCCGGCGCCGATGATGAGGATGATGCCGGCATAGGTGGCAAGGCTCGGCACCTCGTCCCAGATCCACCAGCCGAGCAATGCCGCAAGCAGGATCGAGACATATTCGAACGGCGCCACCACATTGGCTTCAGCGAGGCGATAGGCCTGGGTGAGGAGGAACGAGCCGCAGGCGCCAACGAGGCCCGTGGAGGCGATGAGCAGCAGGTCGTGCGTACCCGGCATCACCCAGGGGCGCAGCAGGAACTGCAGGCTCTCATCGGCAATGCCGGTCGAAAGATCGGCGCCTATATTGGTGGTGAGCGCAATGAGGCTGGCACCGGTGAGGAAGACGATATTCTGGAAACTCGCCATGACGGCGCCGCTCTCGGTATCGGCGAGCTTCCGCGCCATCAGGGCGGAGGCGCCGTAGAAGAGGGCGGAGCCAAGTGCGAGGAGCGCTGCCGGCTCGAACAGGGCAGCGGCCTCGGCGCCGGGGGCGGCGTCGGCAAAATAGGGGCCGAGGCAGATCACCAGCACGCCCAGGAACCCTATGAGGACCGCCACGAACTGGCTGGGCCGCACCACCTCACCCAGGAACGGGCCGGAGAGGAGGACGATGAACAAGGGGGCTGCGAAGAACAGGGCCACCACCACCGCCAAAGGCAGGCTCGCCATGGCGAGATAGTAGGTGGTGTAGGAGACGAGCAGCATGGCGGAGCGGATGAGCAGCAGGCCCAGTTTCCCGGATTTCAGCGCGCGCAGGCCGCCGCCGCCGAAATGGAGCAGGATCGCCAGCGGCACGCAGGCCACCAGGCAGCGCACGGTCAGCACTTCGGACAGTGGATAGCCGCCGCTCATCAGCTTGATGACGACGTCCTGCATGGAAAAGATCGAAGCGCCCGCGCAGAGGCACAGGATGCCGGGAATGGGGGTATGTCCCTTCGCCCCGACCAGCCCCGAATGTTCCGATGTCGCCAAAATACACGCTCAGGATGATGGGGCGGGCGGATTGGACGCCGTCCCCGTTACGCCCTAGATCCGGGCGCCAGAGCGCGCAGTCTGCACAGCGGCGCGGGCGGCGGCAATGGCGGAATAGTGCAAGTTTTGGGGGGGAGGGTTGGGTGGGGGGCTCCAGTGATGGCTGACGCCGCGTCTCTTGCGTTCAGCGCCCCTTCATCTTCTTTTCATGCCGCCGCAACAACCGGTCACGCTCCTCAACCGTCAGCCCGTCGATATCGTCGATCGGCAATCCTTCCTCCAGAAACACCTCTGCCTTGAAATCCGGCGCCGGGCCATACGCGGCCAGCCGCCCCTCGAAACCGGGATTGTCGGCACCGAGATGCGTGATCCCCTCAAACACGTCCGGATGATGGCAAAGCCAGCGCAGCAAATCCCGGCCGACATGTTGCCTATAGTGGCCGCGGTGTCGATCGAGAAAGCGACCGGTCGCCGGATCGTACATGGCAACGCGCGTCGTCACCTGTTTGTTGAAAAGACGCTTGAAGGTCGCCATGAAAGCGGCAATCTCCGGATCGTCAACATTGTACCAGGTGAAGGCCTGGGCAAATTGGGAGAGGGAATCTATCTCCTGCGCTGCGCCGAAGCTCTCAGGCGTGAATTTCAGACGCGATGGTATGGGCGGCGGCTGCAACAACCACCTGTTCGAATTGGACTCGACCGATAGAACCGTCTTCGGTTCGATGGCAGGTACCGTCATGTCGACGAGCCGGCCTTTTTGGCGCCAAAGTGTTGGATCATCGTCGTTGTATGTCACGTGACCGCTGGTGTTGCCGCCGCGCATCCGCATCGCGTCGCCGGAAGCGATCTCTTCCGGCCACGGCGCCCGCATCGCCATCCTGATCGCGGGCGCCCGCTGGAACGCGACCTGCTCTTCTTTGAGTGCTGTGAAGCAACTCGCGGCATCGTAGTAGAAGGTCGTCAGGTCATTCGACGGTCGATCTTCCGACAACCAGGCTTTTGGATAACCCGTCCGCCGCCATGTCGCACGGAAATCCGCCGGTGCGAAGAAGAGCAATTCCGGATACGCCTCCTTCAGCCCGTCCAGCGCACGCAGCATATCCCGATGCGACATGACGCAACCGAGATCAAAGCCGCGAACGTGGCAGACTTGCCGGGCGGTCATAGTGGATCTAGTTTCCCGCATGGACATAAGAGATTCAGAGTCAGAGTCCTATTTTCTGATCGCCAAGTATGTTTCGATGAAGAGGGCTTGGTTCTGGCTCGTATAGCGCCGCTCAAGTTGTCAGCTTTCTTGAACGAGGCGTGATGAATCGCTGCAAAGAAAGGTGCCGTGTATCCACCTCTTTTTCGCTGCTGCGATCTTTGAAATGTTTAGGCATCGCAATGTTATGATTTGGCTATTGTGGCAAGCGTTCTCGCCCTTTGCTGCCTCAAGCTCGGCATTTCGAGCAGGTTTCTAATCTCCCAAGCTGGAATGGCCAGCGTCATTCCGCTCATCCCAGTTACATATTTCGAATCTGCCGAGATCTCAGCGCCATGCGGAAGCGGCTCAGCTCCGGTCCTTATCTCCCACAGCTCCGGAAATTGGCCCCAATGTATCCCGAGCACTTTTAGAAACATCTTGTCTGGTCCGATCTCAAGGGGCTTCGCCGTTAGATCGGTGCCGATAGTTCGATAGACGAACAGCGGTGAACCAGAGTAGCCAGTTCGGGAATGCATATCGATAATGAAGCTCTTCTCCGTGGATCCGGTGTTTTGGCGGATCGATTGTG
Source organism: Rhodospirillaceae bacterium (assembly GCA_016712715.1). Taxonomy (NCBI): domain Bacteria; kingdom Pseudomonadati; phylum Pseudomonadota; class Alphaproteobacteria; order Rhodospirillales; family Rhodospirillaceae; species Rhodospirillaceae bacterium. Next base: position 110,786 of record JADJQM010000002.1, on the reverse strand, counting down.
GCATAGTGCTAATATTGCCAAAGCGTACTGCTGTAACGTTACTCTCTGAGCCGTCATGGTCAACAAACCGGCCAACCATAAAGACATCATCACCCGGACCGATGCCATATTTTAAGATATCGGTGTCGCTTAGCAGCATTGCTAGGCCGAGCGATTTGATTTGATGAACTTCTTGACTTAGAGGAATACTTGCAACTGCTAGATCGTGCCACTGAGGCTTGAAGTCCCAGTCCGCTGGATCGAGTTCAATGCCATCTACGCCCCCACCGATCTTATTTAGTCGGACGACTGAGGCTCCTGACTGGACGGCAACATGCCAATTGGTAACGCCGTACACGAAGGATGAGCCATCTGGTAACCCAGTTGGGTAGGATACCAGGAACCCGGTTCCGCCGAAGGACTCGCCCTTTTCCGCAGCTTCGCGAGTTCCGTAAAGGTAAAATACTGAACTGAGTACTTCTGATGGCAGCTTCGGCATTTTGCAGGTACCTCAGAAAAAATGGATTGCCGGTTCACAACCCGGCCAAGACCATCACACGTTCTGTCCCTATCTTTACTATCCGCGATCGTCGGCAAAGGCCGACCATCCACGAAATTGCCAGCGACTTGAAGAAAGTAACTCGTGGGTCCTCCGCCTTCGCGGAGGATGACGACGGAGCAATTACAATGTGGCGTCGGCTGGCTATCCTTGTCCGTCCGGCAACGCCATACACCTTCAGGCTGGTTCGACCAGATTTTCTCTTGCGACGGGCAGGCGCTTGAACAATGGCTGGGCATACACAGATGCACAATTATTAATTACGGCGCCTAATGCAACCGCCGGCGCATCCAACCCTTTCCAGCATCGCCATTTTCCGTTACCATACTCGACCGAATGATCAAGAAACGGCCGCGTGGCTTTGGCCCGCGGGCGCGAGCTGACATACTCAGCCGCAAGGACAGCCAGGACCCCGAGGGACGCGGTCGCGAATGGCGCGCGCGAAGGGGTCAGACAAGCCAAGGGAGTGCGCGATGTCGTTGCTGATTCGTGGTGGGACCGTCGTCAATGCCGAGGGCGAAACCCGTGCCGATGTCTATTGCGAGGGCGGCAAGATCAAGGCCGTCGGTGCGAACCTCGAAGCGCCATCGGGAGCGCGCATTGTCGATGCCGGCGGGCAGTATGTGATGCCGGGCGGCATCGATCCCCACACGCATATGCAGCTGCCTTTCATGGGCACCGTGGCGTCCGAGGATTTCTTCAGCGGCACCGCGGCGGGGCTGGCTGGCGGCACCACCATGATCATCGATTTCGTCATCCCGGCGCCGCAGACCTCGCTGCTCTCCGCCTATGACCAGTGGCGCGAATGGGCCGAGAAATCCTGTGCCGATTACTCCTTCCATGTCGCCGTCACCTGGTGGTCCGACAAGGTCCGCGAGGAGATGGGCGTGCTCACGCGCGAGAAGGGCGTCAACTCGTTCAAGCATTTCATGGCCTATAAGAACGCGATCATGGTGCCGGATGAAAACCTGGTGCTGAGCTTCGCGCGTTGCCTGGAGCTGGGCGCCATTCCGACCGTGCATGCGGAGAATGGCGAGCTGGTCTATCACCTGCAGGCGGAGGTCTTGAAGAAGGGCATCACCGGTCCGGAAGGCCATCCGATGTCGCGGCCGCCCGAGGTCGAGGGCGAAGCTGCCAACCGCGCCATCCGTGTGGCGCAGGTGATCGGCAATCCGCTCTATATCGTCCACAATTCCTGCAAGGAAGCGGTCGAGGCGATCACGCGCGCGCGCAATGAAGGCCAGCGCGTCTATGGCGAGGTGCTGGCGGGTCATCTCCTCATCGATGACAGCGTCTATCGCCATCCCGATTTCGCGGTGGCGGCCGCCCATGTCATGAGCCCGCCCTTCCGGCCGAAGGAGAACCAGGAAATCCTGTGGCGGGCGCTGCAATCGGGCAATCTCCACACCACGGCGACCGATCATTGCTGCTTCTGCGCCGACCAGAAGGCGGCGGGCAAGAACGACTTCACCAAGATCCCCAACGGTACCGGCGGTGTCGAGGACCGCATGTCCGTGCTGTGGCATCACGGGGTCGGCACCGGGCGGTTGACGCCCTCGGAATTCGTGCGCGTGACCTCGACGGCCGCCGCGCAGATCTTCAACATCTATCCGCGCAAGGGTGCGATTGCCGTGGGGGCCGATGCCGACATTGTGGTCTGGGACCCGAAGGCCACGCGCACCATTTCGGCCAAGACCCATCACCAGAAGGTCGATTACAACATCTTCGAAGGGATGAGCGTCACCGGCAATGCGTCCGTGACGATCTCCCAGGGCAAAGTCGTCTATGAGAAAGGCGAGTTGAAGGTCGAGCGGGGCGCCGGCCGCTATATCGACCGCCCGACCTTCCCGGCCATGTTCGACGCCGTCGCCAAGGTCAACGCGCTGCGGGCACCCAAGCCCGTCGCGCGCAAACAGGAGAAGGCGGCGGAGTAAGACAAGCGCCCCTCACCCCGACCCTCTCCCCGCCCAGCCGACGAATGTCGGCCTTCGCCGACGGGAGGGGCGAGGGAGTTCCGACCGAGCGTGACTGTTAGCCCCTCGCCCCGCAGCCGACGAATGTCGGCCTTCGCCGACAGCGGGGAGAGGGGTTGGGGTGAGGGGGTCGCTCTAGCAAGCAGTATAGAAGGGAAACGGCCGTGCCTCCAGCGCGGCCGTTTCCCGTTGCGCTGAATTCTCGTTGGCGATGGGCGGATTCCAGTTCGCGGCGAAGGCGAGGAAGCTCCTGGTTTGCCTTGCCGCCCCCTCGGCATAGCTCCGCGCCAGCGGCCGGTCCCAGAAACGGGCGAGCGGTCCGCGGATCTCGACCGTGCTCCTGATCAGGGTGCCCGCCTTCGTCGGGATGAAGGCGTGTTCCGTGCGCAGGCGGGCCAGCGGCAGATAGGCCACGTCCCGGAAACGATAGGGCTCGATCATGGCCTCGACCCGCAGCTTCACCGCATCGCGGCCGCGCGGCTTCAGCGCAAAGACGCTGCCGGGTTCGGCCGGGCCGTCAAGCTCGATGCCCTCGATCTCGTCATCCCATTGCGGCCAGGCCGCGACATCGCTGAAGGCGCGGAAAAGCTGTTCCGCGGGCAGTTGGCTGTGAGTTTCGTAGGAATAGCGGCGCATGGCATCCTCCTCATATCTGGAAGGGCAGCCTAGCCGGGGGGAGTGTCAGATTCTGTCAGCAGCATGGCGGTTTGATCCCGCCAGTGATGTCGGCGCAACAATCGCTAGCCTACCAGTCGACCGGCACGCCGCGCTGCTTCCAGGCGCTGTCCTCGGAATGGGCGAGGATGCCGATGATGGCGGGAGCCGTGGCGCTGCCCTTGCCGTCGAGGCGCAAAGTGTAGGTAGTGTGGAAGTCGATGATCGGCCCGCCCGACTTGTTGATGAGCGCCCAGTCGAGATGGGCCTGGCCGAAGGTCGGCGACAGGGGCTGGAAGGCGAATTTGGCGATGCGCGCCTCGGCGAAATCGACCTTGTCGTAGAAGGCGACGAAGCCGGTCATGTCGGCCAGCATCTCTTCCTTGGTGCGGAAGACATAGCCCGTGTCCTCGGACAGGATCTGCACCGGAAAGGCATAATGGTCGCAGATGGCAACGGCGTTCTGCGCGGTGAAAGCGCGGGCATAGCCGTCGAAGAAGGCGCGGATGTCGCTGGGGGTCATGAAGATGAGGCTCGGTGCTGAAGAGGGTGCCGGAGTTTAGCAAGGCGGGTATGGGAAAGCGTCAATTTTCTGGCGCTTTGTCAATCGGCATCGAGCGGGTCCGGTGTCGGCAGGGCGGGGATAAGGGCGCCGCGGGCGCAAGGGTCGACGGTGATGAGCGCCTCGCGAATGAGGACGGCGAGATCGTTGCCCGCACGCTCGGGATGCAACCTGATCCAGTCGATGACCGCCTCGGTGGTGGCAAGATCGTCGGCGACGCAGGCCGGATCCGCCATGCCGTCACCCTGCGCCAGCTCGCGCACCGCGCCGATCATCGAGAGGCAGGCCGCGTGGTTCTCGGCGTCGGTCGCCATGCAGGTCTGTCCGGTCTCGGCGAAGGCGGGCGCGCTTAAGCAGGCGAGGCCGCAGATCGCCAGCGACCAGGTCCGGCGCCACATGCGGACGAGACCGGTCATGGGTCAGAAGCTCTTCCCGAGTTTTTCCGCTTCGGCGAGATAACCGTCGCGCATGTCGGCACTGGCCATTACGTCATAGAGGAGGTGCAGCTCCGCCTGCGGGATGCCGCAGTAATGCATGATGCCGGTGAGGAGCTGGGTGCGCATGGCGGTGTCATAGCCGCGTTTCTTATAGCCGGCCTCGTCGCCCGACGCCGTGCCGATGAGGAGCGCCTTGCTATGCGGCAGCTTGCGGTCGCCATAGGCCCAGCCATTGTTCCAGACGCGGTCGATCCAGCCCTTGGTCATGGCGGGGAAGGACCACCACCAGACCGGAAAGACGAAGGCGAGCGCGTCGTTGCGGCTGATCCGCGCCTGTTCCTGGAGGACGGCCTGGCTGTAGACCTTGTTGCCATCGTCCCAATCCGGTTCATCCGCCACCGGGAGAACGGGGTCGAAGCCTTCGCGGTGCAGATCGGCGATTTCGGCCTGGTGGCCGGCGGCGACGAGCCCGGCCACGAAGCGATCGAGGACTGCACCGGCGAAGGAATCTCGCCTGGGATGATCGAAGATGACGAGAATCTTCATCGGCTCAGATGTTCTGCGGCTCGGTGAGGCCGCAGCCCTTGAGGATGATCGTCGTGATCTGCTGGGCCGCCAATCGGAAATCGGCGTCGATAAGTTCGCGGCGGCCGAGCACGGCGGCGATCTGGGTCGCGAAATCGGCATAGGTCTGGGTCGTCGACCAGATCATGAAGAAGAGGTGCTTGGGATCGATCTTGTCGATGCGCCCGGCGCTGATCCAGGTCTCGATGATGGCCGATTTGCGCTCGACCCAATCCTTCAGATCCTGCCGCATGAAGCGATCGAAGCGGGGGGCGCCATGCAGCACCTCGTTGGCAAAGACGCGGCTGGCAATGGGCCGGTCGCGGGCGAGGTCGATCTTCTGCCCGATATAGTGGGCAAGCGCCGTCGCGGGGTCGGCCTCCGGCTGGATCTCCTGCGCCGTGTTCAGCCACAGCTCGATGATGTCGCGCAGCACGAATTGGTAAAGGTCGTTCTTGGTTTTGAAATAGTAATGAAGGTTGGCCTTGGGCAGCCCGGCGCGCTTGGCGATGAGGCTGGTCGAGGCCCCTCGAAGCCCATTTCGGCGAAGACTTCCTCGGCGGCCTTGCGGATGCTGGCTTCGATGCGGGCGCGGCTGCGGGCGCGGATGCCGACAGCGCCGTCTTCGGTATCGAGATTGGATTCGTCGCCCGACGATTCGGTCATCACAGCTTCCCCCACCCAAATGCCCCTGCTGCCCGGCATCTCGTCCTTTGCGGGATTTCTGGGCCAAGCTTGGGGTCAGTAAAACCGGATCGGGGCGATGTCTCAACCGGATTGTTTTACCGGCCGGACAATTCATCGGTCAGATTTTTATAAATGATGGATTTGGAACGGCTTAGAGGTGAGGGCGTTCTGAAAAAACCCCTCACCCCAACCCCTCTCCCCAGAGGGGCGAGGGGCTTTGTAGCAAACTCGATCGAAACTCCCTCGCCCCGCTTGCGGGGAGAGGGTTGGGGTGAGGGGTCTCAAACCACATTCAGGATCTCATGGCAGGCGCCCATCGTGTGGTAGTCGACTTTGCCGGCCGGGCTTTTCTCGTCGGAGTATTTGCGGTTGTCGCGGGTGAGGATGCGGTACCAGGCGCCGTGTTCATGGTCGACGAAATGGCGCCAGCTATAATCCCAGATCCGGTCATACCAGTGCCAATAGGCATCGTCGCCAGTCCGCGTCGCGAGGAGGGCGGCGGTGGCCAGTGTCTCGGCCTGGACCCAGAAATACTTGTCGCTGTCGCAGATCTCGTCTTCCGGGCCGAAGCCGTAGAAGATGCCGCCATTCTCCTGGTCCCAGGCCTTGGCGAGTGCCGTGTCGAAGAGCTGCTTCGCGCGCGGTGCCAACCAATCGGCGGGCCCGGCGAGATGCGCCTTGTGGCGTTCCATGATGAGGAGGAGCTTTCCCCATTCGGTGAGGTGGCCGGGTTGATAGCCCCAGGGGCGGAAGATGTTGCTCTTGTCGTTCCTGTTGTAATCCCAATCGACCGACCAATCGGCGTGGTAATGCTCCCACATCATGCCGCCCGCCAAGGCTGCCTGGCGTTCCGTGATGTTGTGGGCCAGCGTTTCGGCACGGTGCAGATAGCGCGTGTCACCCGTTGCCTCGAACGCCGCCAGCATCGCCTCGCAGGCATGCATGTTGGCGTTCTGCCCACGATAGGGATAGGTGATGGACCAATCGGCGCTGGCCTCGTCGGCATAGAGGCCGTGTCGCGGCTCCCAGAAGCGCCTCTCCATGAGGTCGAAGGTTTCGGCGAGATGGGGGCGTGCCGAGTCTTCGCCGGCCATGATCGCATGGGCATAGGCCAGCACGACAAAGGCCAGGCCGTAGCAATGATTGGTGCCGTCGAGCACGTGACTGCGGCCGTCCTGCCATGTGAGCGTCCAGGCATAGCCACCGGTCCCTGGGTCGCGGTGGGCATCGCGCAGGAAGGACAGCGCATGGCGCAGCCCGTTCTGATACGCGCTGTCGCCGAACTGCCGATAGGCCATGGCATAGGTGAAGACGAGGCGCGTCGAACTCACCAGATGCCGCGTGGTGGCATCATAGATGCTGCCGTCATCCTTCAGGAAATGGAAGAATCCGCCGGATTTGTCGATCGCGCGGGGATGATAGAAGGCCATGGTCTTGGCGATATGGCCCAGCAGGAAAGCGCGGTCGCGAAAACTCCTGACGGGCGGCACGGGCAGGGTCAAATCGGATTCCTCGCATCATCGGACGGGCGGGTGGTTCAACGCCCATCCCCGTCAGGGAAGGGCGGGCCGACAGCATTGCGGCCCACCGCCCCCTTGTCGATGCAAAAAACCGTTCGTGGCCCCTGCAGGGCAGCTTATGCCTCGGACAGGGCAGCCTCAGGCGGCGCGATTATCGCGGCCTTCGCGTACCGAGCGGTCGATCTCGGACCGGCTGATGCCGATATCGCGCAGCATGTGATCGGGCAGGGATTCCAGCCTGGCCACGTCCCGACGCCGACGATGGGCCTCGATCAGCCGGCGCAGCCATGTGCCCAAGCCAATCAACCAGGTGCGCCGCATATGGCGTGGGAGAACCGTACTCGTCATCTTTATCTCCTGGACCAAACCGGGGCCGGCAACAGTGCCGCGCCCCGCAGAGTCTGGAGATAGCAGTTTCTGGAAATCTGGCTGTGACGGCGTTCACAGATTGGTCGAACCAACCAACAAAACGGGCAAAAATCGCCTGAAGCTAGTTGAACGCGGGGTTGCCGGGGGGTGTCTTGGTCCACTCCGTCGTGACCGTCCAGCCGTCTTCCCGTTTCCTGATTACACAACTGGCGGCCCCCATCTCCTTCAGCAATTCGCAATTCCTTTCAAGGTCCTCCCGACGGGTTGATTTTGGGTAGTTCTCGGTGCGCTTGAATTTGGCTGGCATGACGACCTCCCTCTTCGATTGCGGCCCGATCGTGGATGACCGCTATTCCATTGCCAGTGCTTTCTCCCAGGCTTCGAGCTGTGCGTCGGTACGGTCGCCCATGCCGGCCTGGAACAGCAGATATTTCCGCGCCACCTCGGCATCCGCCGTGCGCTGGCATTCCGCGTCGAATTCGGTGGCGTTCCTTGCCTCGATGTTGACGAGGGGTGGATTGCAGGCAAGCAGCTTTGCCTTGTCGTCCGGCAGAAGCGCACTGTCCTTGATGACCTGTGCGATCGCCTTGACGCGCGCGATCCGCGCTTCGTCGACATGCTCTTCGGTCCGCTCATAGTCGGCGGACAGGAAGGCCGCGACCGCCTCCGGATCATCGGACAATGCGTTGGCGGCAGCGCCCGTCGCAAACTGCGTCTTGATGGTCAGGTCGCCCATGAACCAGCCATCCTTCGCGTAGTTCAGGCGGAAGCCGGAGAAGGTGCTGACGGCATCGTTGTTGGTCTTGTTGCCATTGGCGTCGGCCTCCAGCGAGGTCGGCGGCGTCAATTGCCCGACGGTCCGCTTCAATCCGGCATTGACCTGGACCGGCGTCTTGGGGTCGTCGTTCACCTGGATGGCGAGATTGAATCCGGTCTGTTCGCCATAGACCAGGGTCTTGTGACAGCCGCTGAGCAGGATCGCCGCCGCGACGATGATGAGCGGGATGGAAAGGCGATGAAAAGGAGCGAGCGCCATGGCATCAGTTCCTTATGGCTGGGGTGCCGGCGTGGACCCGGCGGTATCGGCGTTCTTGGCCACTTCGTCGTCATAGCAATCGAAGATCTCCTTCATGGCCGCCCGCTGCTCTTTGGTCTTGATTGCCTGTGCAAACCCCGTCGCCGCAGCACCGGTTGCCAGATATTCCTTGAAGCCGGTCAGGAAGATGCCGTCGATTTCAAGCTCAGAGCAGGACAGCACCGACATCGCTTCGCGGGCATCCGTGTTCGGGGTGACGTTCTTGTTTGCAGTGGGCGGGGCCGAGACGGGCACGATGGCGCCGAATTTGCGGTCATAGCCGATGATGACATGGCCGGTGGTCTGGTCCTGATTGACCGCGGCGTTGACGCCGACGACAGTGCGGTGGCCGAGATAGAGGTTGGTGGCGTCGCAGGCGGCGAGGAGCGGGGCGAGAATGAGCAGGGCGGCGCCTGCTGCCACCGTTCCCCGGATGGACGTCATGCCGATTGCAAGCATGCTGAACTCCCCCTGCCGATGTTAAGCGTCAAATGATCAAATCGGTTGCACGTCCTAATTCGCGAGATAACTGAGATAGGCAAAGCGTGTCGCCTGCGGCTGTGACGGCCGGTAACTGAGAGCGTAGGCGACACTTTCCGACGCATCGAGGCGCGCCATTCGCGTGGTCGCGATCAGGCCCGCATTCGCCGACAGGTCGTCGCGTGCCAATCCCATTTCCAACCCCACCGTCCAGCTATCGGTCGCCACGGCCGGCCGGTCGAGCAGGTCGACCGCGAAAAAATGCCAGCCCGGCGTCAACTCCTGGTCATCCCGCAGATCGAACACATAGCTGCGGCGGCCGAAGCCAAGCTGCAGGCCCGGATCATCGGCGCGGCTGCGGACATAGCCGCCCAGCGAATAGACATCGACCACCCAGGCACCGTCGGCGCGATGCACGCTGCTGGCAATGGCCCCCATCTGGTCGACCGCGCATCCGCTGCTGACCAGGCTGGCACCAAGCAGCAGTGCCGCGCGGATGCTGGAAGGGATGCCCACACCCGTCACATGCCGGCCCGTCATCCGTCGCCCCAACAGCCGCTACCAGCACTCACCTGAGATTGCATGACGCCTCGCCGTCGCAAGGATTGTCGATTTAATAATAGTTAATATTAACGGTCACACAACCCTGAGTATACCAACGTGTCGAGGGAATCACAATCGGAGAAATTTCCGCACTTCAACCGAGGGTGGCATGCCGATCTGCAATCTAACCAATCGGTCAACTTTAATTGACCGTCTGGAAAGAATGTGTTTTGATGATGCGCATAGGTAGCCGATCGCCATCCTATAAGCCGCATCCCGCTGTTGAACTGAGGATGCAAGGGCGATCCGGCCAGGGATTGAGCTTTTGCCAACCGGGAGGAACGCCCATGAGCGAGCATGCCGCGCCAGATATCCGTGCGGGTCGCCTCACCGCCGCCGAAGTGGCGGCCAATTTCGATGATGTGAAGCCACCGCTGGACCATAAGCGCGCGCTCGTCGAAAGCAGCCGCTGTTTCTATTGTTATGACGCGCCCTGCATCGAGGCCTGTCCGACCAGCATCGATGTGCCGAGCTTCATCCGCTCGATCTCGGTGGGTGATCCGATCGGCGCTGCCGAGACGATCCTGGAAGCCAATATCATGGGCGGCATGTGCTCCCGTGTCTGCCCGGTCGAGATCCTGTGCGAAGACGCCTGCGTGCGGAATCATTCGGAAGACAAGCCGGTCGCCATCGGCGCGCTGCAGCGCTTTGCGACCGATGCGTTGGTGGCCACCGGCAAGCAGCCTTTCACGCGCGCCCCTTCGAGCGGGAAAAAAGTTGCCGTGGTCGGCGGCGGACCGGCCGGCCTCTCGGCCGCGCATCGCCTCTCGCGCCTTGGTCATGAGGTCACCGTGTTCGAAGCGCGCGAAAAGCTGGGCGGACTCAACGAATATGGCATCGCCGCCTACAAGACGGTGCATGATTTCGCGCAGACGGAAGTCTCCTTCATCCTGGCGCTTGGCGGCATCACGGTGAAGACCGGCCAGGCCCTGGGCCGCGACGTGACACTGGAATCCTTGCGCAAGTCTCACGATGCCGTGTTCCTGGCCATGGGGCTTGGCGGCGTCAATGCGCTGGGCGCCGAGGGCGAGGCGTTGGCGGGCGTCGAGGATGCGGTGGCCTATATCTCGCGGCTGCGCCAGGCCAAGGACAAGACCAGCCTGCCGGTCGGCCGCAAGGTCGTGGTGATCGGCGGCGGCAACACGGCGATCGACATCGCTATCCAGACTAAGCGCCTCGGCGCCGAGGATGTGACGCTGGTCTATCGCCGCGGGCCGGACAATATGAGTGCCACCCATCACGAGCAGGAATTTGCCCAGGTGAACGGGGTCAGGATCAAGCATTGGGCGCGGCCGGTGAAGCTGTTTGGCGCCAAGGGTGCCGTGCGCGAGATCGCGTTCGAATACACCCAGCTTGATGACAGGGGCCGCCTGATGGGGACCGGCGAGACGTACTCGATCCTGTGCGACACGGTGTTCAAGGCGATCGGGCAGACCCTGGTGGCCGACCCGCTCAACGGCAAGGCCAAGGATGTGCTCGACATGGCCGGCGGCAAGATCGCCGTGAATGAGGATTTCGCGACCTCGATCAAAGGCGTGTTCGCCGGTGGCGATTGCGTGAATTCGGGGGTTGATCTCACGGTGCAGTCTGTCGCCGACGGTCGCGACGCGGCGATTGCGATCGACGCGTATCTGCGCGGCGAAGCGTAAGGGAGGGAATGATGGCTGATCTCCGCTCGAATTTCATCGGTATCAAATCACCCAACCCGTTCTGGCTCGCTTCCGCGCCGCCGACGGACAAGGAATACAATGTCGTGCGCGCCTTCCAGGCCGGCTGGGGTGGCGTCGTGTGGAAGACGCTGGGCGAAGATCCGCCCGTGGTGAATGTGAGTTCGCGCTACGGCGCCATGCATCTCGGGCCCGACCGGATGATCGGCTTCAACAATATCGAGCTCATCTCCGACCGGCCGCTGGACATCAACCTGCAGGAGATCAAGCGGGTAAAGCGCGACTGGAAAGACCGCGCGATGCTGGTGTCGCTGATGGTGCCCTGCGAGGAGGCCGCCTGGAAGGCCATCCTGGCGCGGGTCGAGGACACTGAAGCCGACGGGATCGAGCTCAATTTCGGCTGCCCGCACGGCATGTCGGAACGCGGTATGGGGGCCGCCGTGGGCCAGGTGCCGGAATATGTCGAGATGGTCGCGCGCTGGTGCAAGCAGCACACGCGCATGCCGGTCATCGTCAAGCTGACGCCCAATGTGACCGATGTCAGGAAGCCTGCGCAGGCGGCGAGACAAGGCGGGGCGGATGCCGTCTCGCTCATCAATACCATCAATTCGATCTGCTCGGTCGATCTGGATGCGATGGCGCCCACCCCCGTGGTCGACGGCAAAGGCACCCATGGCGGCTATTGCGGCCCGGCGGTGAAGCCCATCGCCCTCAACATGGTGGCGGAGATCGCGCGCGATCCGGCGACCCATGGCTTGCCGATCTCGGCCATCGGCGGCATCGGTACTTGGCGGGACGCCGCCGAGTTCATGTCGATGTCGGCCGGGAATGTCCAGGTCTGCACGGCGGCCATGCATTACGGCTTCCGCATCGTCGAGGAGATGGCGAGTGGCCTCTCGAACTGGATGGACGAGAAGGGTTATCGGACGATCGAGGATTTCCGGGGCAAGGCCGTGCCCAACGTCACCGACTGGCAGCAGCTCAATATCAATTTCAAGACCATCGCCCATATCGACCAGGCAACATGCATCCAGTGCGGGCTCTGCTATGTCGCCTGCGAGGACACCTCGCATCAGTCGATCAGTGCCAAGCGCGTGGACGGCAAGCGCCGCTACGAGGTGATCGATGAGGAATGCGTGGGCTGCAACCTCTGCTACCACGCCTGCCCGGTGCCCAATGTCATCACCATGGTGCCGCAGAATACCGGCAAGCCTTATCTCAACTGGACCCAGGACCCCCGGAACCCGATGCGCAAGAAGGCGGCGGAATAGCCGCTGAAAACCATGTCATCAAGGCCAAAGGCCGGTGCGCAAGCGCCGGCCTTATTTGTTGCGGAGGCTTCCTCGGCAGGGTGTGAGCCAGGGGCGTTTCCCCGCAGCGAAAAGCCTATTTCACCAGCCTCTTCATTCCTATTTAATGGCTTTGAGGTCAATATCGTCATACGGCGCCGGTACTCGGTTATCTCACTGTAAGAATGGGATTATTCAGCCAGTCAGCGCGGTATGGGACGTGGAGTGACGGGTTGTGATGTCGATGGTGACGGTCTCGGGAGTGACGGTTTCGGGCGATACGGCAGCGATGATGGGGACCGCCATGATCGGGACGGCCATGATCGGTACGGGGGCGGATCGGGTCCCGCCCCAGCCTGTCCTGCCGGCCTGGACCGAAATGCTGCGCGCCGATGGCGGGTTCCTGCCGCGCCTCGGGGGCAATCTCGCGGCGGCCCTGCTCTATTTCCTGCTCGGCCTCGCCGTCGGCAAATATTTCGCGGCCTATGGCCTCTTCCCAGCGCCGATCTGGCTGCCGGCGAGCATCGCCATCGTGGCCGCCATGCTGGGCGGCTGGCGCTTTTTCCCCGGCCTGTTCCTGGGATCGTTCCTGATCAATTATGGCTTCTTCGACTCGAGCCTGCTGGTGGCCAGCATCATCTCCCTCAGCAATGCGCTGGGGCCGATTCTGGCCGTCGTCCTGCTGCGTCGGCTGAACCGCAGCACGGCATTGTTCAGCAGTTTCGCCGGCGTGGTCGCGTTCATCTTCTGCGCGGTGCTGCTGCATCCGGTCTTCACCGCGACGGGCGGCACCCTGGCCCTGAACCTGACCGGCCCATCCGACATCACCGCCATCACGCGGACCTGGGTGAGCTGGTGGCTGTGCGACAGCGGCGGGACGCTCTCCTTTGCGCCTTGCCTGCTCATGTGGCTGGGCGGGGAGCGGGTGCCGGAGGAGAGTTCGCGGGCGCTCACCCGCCAGGACCGGATCGTGTGGCTCGGCGTCGCCATCATCGTCGTTTCCCTGTTCGCCCTGCCGCCGGCACCCATCGCGCTGTTTGCGACCCTGCCTTTCCTGCTGGTAGTGCCGCTCTCCTGGATCGCGCTCAACACCTCGCTGCGCGCGGCCTATACGCTGGTCTCGCTGGCCTCTGTCATCGCCATGGCGGGGACCGCCGCCGGCATGGGACCGTTTCATGCGCCGGCCAGCATCAACCCGCTGCAGATGGCCGGCGAGCTCATCGTGCTCCTCACCATGACGACGCTCACCATCGTCGCCTTGTTCCGCGAGCGGCGTGCGGCGGAGGCGGCTACGCGGGCGAAAAGCATGCTGCTCGCCACCGCCAGCCATGACTTGCGGACGCCGCTCAACGCCATCATCGGCTTTGCCGATCTGCTGCGCGGCAGCGGCCGGGTGGCACTGAGCGAGGATCGCAGCCGTGACTATGCCAATCACATCCATGCCAGCGGTTCGCTGCTCCTTGGCATGATCGACGAGATCCTGGACCATGCCAAGATCGAGGCCGGCAAGCGGCGGATCGAGCCGCAGATGCTGGATGCCCGCGCTGTTGTCGAGGCCTGCCTGGCCATGCTGGCGCCGCGCGCCGCGGAAAAGAACCTGCAGCTCGGCGTGGTCGCCCCGGCCGAGGTGACGCTTCATGCCGATGAACTGGCCTTGCGGCAGATCCTCCTCAACCTCCTCTCCAACGCGGTCAAGTTCACCGAGGCGGGCGGGCAGATCGACATTCGCCTGATGTCGCTGGCCGATGGGGCCGGCGTGCTGGAAGTGGTCGATGACGGCGTCGGCATGAGCGAGGAGGAGCTGGCCCGCGTGCTGCTGCCCTTTGAGCAGACCGGTACCGGGCGCAAGCAGCAGGGCAGCACGGGCCTCGGCCTTTCCATCGTCGTGCGCCTTGCGGAATTGCATGGCGGCAAATTCTCGATCACCAGCGCGCCCGCCAAGGGCACCACGGTTCGGATCAGTTTCCCACCCGCGCCGAAGGCCGCCTGAAGGGCATTCGCATCTGCGAAAAACCGTTGCCGGTCACTTGCGATTATGAAACTATCATGACGCGAGTTTGATAGGCGGCCGGAGTTTAAAACGCTCTCGCGCCGCACTTGCACCCGACCAGATTTCGGCCGCTTTTACCCCCTGGCCGTCGGGTGGGCTCGCCTCCACGGGGTAACTGCCAAAAAACGCGACATAATTCTATAGCAGGAGAAGGCTATGATCCGGGTAACGCGACGTGCATTTCTGCATGCTTCGGCCGCACTGTCGGCCCTTTCCGCCACCACCGTATTGCCGCGCCTTGCGCGCGCGGAAGGTGCCATCAAGGTGGCGGCGATCTATACCGTGCCCATCGAACAGCAATGGGTGAGCCGCATCCACAAGGCCGCCACGACCGCCAAGGACCGCGGCGATATCGAGTATGTGTTCTCGGAGAAGGTCTCCAACACGGATTACGAACGCGTCATGCGCGAATATTGCGAGGCCGGCCATCAGTTGATCGTCGGCGAAGCCTTCGCGGTCGAGGATGCCGCGCGCGCCGTCGCCAAGGATTATCCGAACGTCGCATTCCTGATCGGCTCATCGTTCAAGCCGGACAGGGCCTTGTCCAATTTTGCCACCTTCGACAATTACATCCAGGATGCCTCCTATCTGAGCGGCATGATCGCCGGCGCCATGACCAAGAGCGGCAATATCGGCATGGTCGGTGGCTATCCCATTCCGGAAGTGAACCGGCTGATGAACGCCTTCATGGCGGGTGTAAAGGAAGTGCGGGCCGACACCAAGTTCCAGGTGGCTTTCATCGGCTCCTGGTTCGACCCGCCCAAGGCCAAGGAAACGGCGCTGGCACAGATCGATGCGGGGGCTGACCTCCTTTATGCCGAACGCTTCGGCGTGTCGGATGCCGCCAAGGAAAAGGGCGTGTTGGCGGTCGGCAATGTGATCGACACCCAGGCCGAATATCCCGATACCGTCGTGGCTTCCGCCTTGTGGCATTTCGAGCCGACGCTGGACCAGGCCATCGCCAAGGTGAAAGACAAGAGCTTCGCCGCCGACGATTACGGCGCCCTGTCGTTCATGAAGGCGGGTGGCTGCAGCCTGGCGCCCTTGGGCACCTTCGAGGGCAAGGTGCCGGCGGAGATCGTCGCCAAGGTCCAGGCGCGCGAGGCCGAGATCAAGAGCGGCGCCTTTACCGTCACGATCGACGATAACGAGCCGAAATCAAGCTGATGCCAGAGATGGTGAATGGCCAGCCGGAGGATGTGGTCCTCCGGCTGGCCGGCATTTCCAAGAGCTTCGGACCGCTCAAGGCCAATGACGGGATCAGCTTCGAGCTCCATCGCGGGGAAGTGCTGGCTTTGCTGGGCGAAAACGGCGCCGGCAAGACGACGCTCATGAACATCCTGTTCGGCCATTACGTGGCCGATGCGGGAGAGATCACGGCCTTTGGCCAGGCGCTGCCGCCCGGCAGTCCGCGTGCCGCGCTCGAGGCCGGGATCGGCATGGTGCATCAGCACTTCACGCTCGCCGACAATCTCACCGTGCTCGACAACATCGTGCTCGGCACGGAATCGCTCTGGTCCTGGCGGTCGCAAGCGGCGGCGGCACGGCAGCGCATCGCACAGCTCGCTGCTGATTTTGGGCTTGGCGTGAACCCGGAGGCGCGCATCGCGGATCTGTCGGTCGGCGAGCGGCAGCGGGTCGAGATCCTGAAGGCGCTCTATCGCAATGCCCGCATTCTCATCCTCGACGAACCGACGGCGGTGCTGACACCGCAGGAAAGCGAGGGCCTGTTCGCGACGCTGGAAAAACTGGTGGCGCGCGGGCTTGCCATCATCTTCATTTCCCACAAGCTCCATGAAGTGCTGGCGGTGAGCGACCGGGTGCTGGTGCTGCGCCAGGGGCGCCTGGTCGGTGGCCGCGAGACGGAGGGCGCCACGCGCCAGGATCTTGCCGAATTGATGGTGGGTCGGCCGATTCCGGTCCCCAAGGTCGAGCCGCAATCGGCGGGGCCAGAACTCCTCAATCTCGCCGGGGTGACGATTGCCGGCAGCCATGGCCGCAACGAGCTGCAATCCGTCGATCTCTCCCTCCATGAAGGCGAGATCCTCGGCATCGCCGGGGTGAGCGGCAACGGCCAGGCGGCCCTTGCCGAATTGCTGAGCGGCCTGGTTTCGGCCAGTGCCGGGACCTTCACGCTGTTTGGCGAAAGGATCGGGGATGCCGACGCGTCGGCCATGGTCGGGCGCGGTGTGGGCCGCATCCCGGAAGACCGCCATGCGGTGGGCCTCATCGGCGACATGTCGATCACCGAGAACATGATCAGTGAACGCTATCGCGAACGGCCCTTCTCGAAGCATCAGCTCATCGACTGGCAGGCGGCGCGCAACTTCGCGGAAAGCATCATCGCCGGTTTCGACGTGCGCTGCCCGGGGCCTCAGGCGACGGCAAGGCTGCTCTCGGGCGGCAACATGCAGAAGCTGATCCTGGGCCGCGAGATGGCGGGGAATCCGAAGCTCATCCTGGCGGCGCAGCCGACGCGCGGTCTCGATATCGGCGCGGTCGGCTATGTGCATGAACAATTGCTGAATGCCCGCAAGCGGGGCGCCGGCATCCTGCTGATCTCGGAGGATCTCGACGAGTTGCTGACCTTGAGCGACCGCATCGCCATCATCTATCGCGGGCAGATCTCGGCACCGATGGCGCGCGCCGATCTTTCGGTGCAGCAGATCGGCTTGATGATGGCGGGACATGGGTTTGCCCATCATGAGGCAGATCATGCGGCTTGAACCACGCCTGGAAACGCCCTGGGTCCTGTGGCTGGCGGCGCCGGCCGCTTCCATCGCCGCCAGCCTGGTCGTCGCAGCCCTCCTCGTGCTATGGAGCGGGGCCGATCCGTTCGGCGTCTTCGGCCTCGTCATCAAGGGCGCGCTGGGATCGCAATTCGCGATCTTCGAGACACTGACCCGGGCGACGCCCCTCATCTTCACCAGCCTTGCCGCCGCCGTGGCGTTCCGCGCGCGGCTGTGGAACATCGGCGGCGAGGCGCAATTCTATGGCGGTGCCATCATGGCGGCCTTGCTCGGCACTGGCTTGCTGCCGCTGCCTAGTCCCATCCTCATTCCGGTCCTGCTTATTGCCGGCGCCCTGGCCGGTGCCGTGCTGCTGTTGGGGCCGACCCTCATGAAGACGCGCTTCGGCGTCGACGAGGTGGTGACCACCCTGCTCATCAACTTCATCATCCTGCTGTTCGTCTCTTTCCTGCTGGAAGGGCCGCTCAAGGACCCGATGGGCATGGGCTGGCCGCAATCACGCAAAGTCATCGAGGCGGCGCAACTGCCCAAGATCATTGCGGGGAAGCGCCTGCATCTGGGCTTTGCCCTGGCCCTTGCCATGGCGGCCCTGGTCTGGTTCATCAACACGCGCACGATCCATGGCTATGAAATGCGCGCGGTCGGCTTCAATCCGCGCGCGGCCCGCTTTGCCGGCATGAAGGTCGACCTCGTCATGGTGAAGGTGGCGCTGCTCTCCGGCGGGCTTGCGGCCATGGCCGGTGTGTCGGAAGTGATCGGCCTCAAGGGCAACCTCACCCTCGATCTGTCGCCCGGCTTCGGCTATGCGGGGATCGTGGTTGCCATGCTGGCGATGCTGCATCCCCTGGGCGTGGTCGCGGCCGCGATCTTTGTCGCGGCCATGTTCGTCGGCGCGGATGCCATGAGCCGGCAGGCGGGTGTCCCCAGCTATATTGCCCAGGTCATGGTGGCCACAGCCTTGCTCACCATGGTGGTCGGCATGCTGTTCACGCGTTTCCGCCTGCGGTGGAAGTGAGCCATGGCAGCGCTTGAGATCATCTTCACCGCGAGCCTCTGGGCAGCTGCCTTGCGCATCGCCTCGCCGCTCATCTTTGCGACATTGGGCGAGCTTATCTGCGAACGTGCCGGCGTGCTCAATCTTGGCATTGAAGGCATCATGACGGTGGGCGCCTTCACCGGCTGGTTCACGGTCTATATGGGTGGCGATCTCTGGACGGGTGTGGCGGTCGCGGCCGCCTCGGGGGCTGCGTTCGGGCTGTTGCATGCGCTGCTCGTCGTGCCCTTGGGATTGTCGCAGCATGTGACCGGCATCGGCATCACCTTGCTCGCGACTTCGCTTACCTCCTATGTCTACCGCGTCGCGCTGCCGGAAGTGACCAGCCCGCCCAAGATCGAGCCGTTCCAGCCCTTGGCTATTCCGGGCCTCTCGGAGATTCCGTTCCTGGGCGAGGCCTTGTTCAACCAGACGCCGCTCACCTATCTCGCCTTTGTCTCGGTGGCGGTGGTCGCCTACATTCTCTACCGGACGCCGGTGGGCCTGGCGGTGCGCATGGTGGGCGAGAACCCGGCGGCGGTCGAGGCGCAGGGCATTGACGTGACGTTACTGCGCATCGGCGCCGTCATGGTGGGCAGCGCCTTCATGGCGCTGGGTGGGGCCTTCCTCACCATGTCGGCGTTCAACTCCTTCTATTTCGACATGGTCAACGGCCGCGGCTGGATTGCCATCGCGCTGGTCGTGTTCGGATCCTGGCGGCCGGGCAAGGCGTTGCTCGGCGCCATCCTGTTCGCGGCCTTTGATGCCTATCAGCTGCGGCTGCAGCAGATCGTGGCCGGTGTGCCTTATCAGTTCTTCCTGATGTTGCCCTATGTCCTCTCCATTCTCGCCCTCATCACCATGGCGCGGCGTGCGGGTTATCCGCGCGCCTTGATGATCCCCTATCGCAAGGGGGAAAGGTAAAGACCCATGTTCGATCTCGTCATCCGCTACGCGACCCTGCCCGATGGACGCACAGGTATCGATATCGGCATCAGCGGCGAGAAGATCGTCGCCGTCGAGCCGGGCCTGCCCGAGGCCGGGGAAGCCACCATCCAGGCACGCGGCCTGCTGGTCAGCCCGCCCTTTGTGGACGCGCATTTCCACATGGATGCGACCTTGAGCTTGGGCTTGCCGCGGCTCAACCGGTCAGGGACCTTGCTGGAGGGCATTCAGCTCTGGGGCGAGTTGAAGCCACATCTCACCCAGGAAGCGATCATGGAGCGGGCGCTGCAGTACTGTGACTGGGCGGTGGCGCGCGGGCTGCTTGCGATCCGCAGCCATGTCGATATCTGCGATCCTCGGCTGCTGGCGGTGGATGCGCTGTTGGAAGTCAAGAAGCGCGTGAAGCCCTATCTCGATCTGCAATTGGTGGCGTTTCCGCAGGATGGCTACCTGCGCAGCGATGGGGCGGTCAAGCTGCTGAAGATGGCGCTTGATCGTGGTGTCGACGTGGTGGGCGGTATCCCGCATTTCGAACGCACGATGGCGGATGGAACGACCTCCGTCCGTATGCTGTGCGAACTGGCTGTCGATCGCGGCCTGCTCGTCGACATGCATTGTGACGAGACCGACGATCCGATGTCGCGCCATATCGAGACGCTGGCTGCGGAGACGCAGCGCTTGGGGCTGCAGGGCCGCGTCACCGGCTCGCATCTCACCTCGATGCATTCGATGGACAATTATTATGTCAGCAAGCTCATTCCGCTGATCGCCGAAAGCGGTTTGGCGGCGATCGCCAATCCGCTCATCAACATCACCATCCAGGGACGCCACGATACCTATCCGAAGCGCCGCGGCATGACGCGGGTCCCGGAACTGATGGCGGCTGGGATTCCCGTCGCCTTCGGCCATGATTGTGTGATGGACCCCTGGTATTCGATGGGCTCGGGCGACATGCTGGACGTGGCCACCATGGCACTCCATGTCGGGCAGATGACGGGCGTGGAGGCAATGCGCGCCTGCTTCCAGTCGGTCACCGAGACGCCGGCCAGGATCCTCCATCTCGACGGTTATGGCATCGCGCCCGGCTGCTACGCCGATCTGGTGGTGCTCGACGCCGGCGACCCGATCGAGGCCATCCGCCTCAAAGCGGCACGGCTCAAGGTCTTGCGCCGGGGCAAGGTCGTGGCGGAGGGGCCGGGCGGCGCCATGGCGGTTCACCTTCCAGGCCGGCCGCTAGACGTGAACTTCCATCAAAACTAGCGTTGGTATAAAGACCTCATATGCGTTGATATAGACGTGTGGAGGACTTTGTATGGTCGAGCCCTTAGATCTCAATCTTCTGCTTCAACGAAGTGGCATCGACGTATCGCATTCCAAGGTTCTTGTGATGCGACATCGTCCGACGGAGCCTGAGCTGCAACGAATATTGCCGTGGTGGGCCGAAGAGCAACCGCAAGCATTCAATGCATATCAATCAACACAAAACCCCATGGCAGAAAGTGCTCTTTTGAGAGCGGACTACCTAGCATCTTTTATCGCCCATCAGTCGGACAGGGCACTGTTTGTGGGCCTCTACAGGCGCGTTAGTTCGACCGAACTTTCTAAAGAGCGTTACGATTCGCTTCCCATCGAATTGAAGCAATACTCGACTGGGCTGAGGCGAATGATGGACGAAGGCCAGGCCGTGCAGTTCTTCGATTTGGAATCGCTGATTCCTATGAGCGACCTGAAAGGCCGTCTGATCGTTGATTGGACGACGCCTAGAGCATGGTATCGATGGGCCGACAGGAATCGAATTCTTGTCCGAGCAATAGCAGAAGAAAGCAAGCTCGTTAAATCAATGCCCCCTTGGGATCAACTAACTCTACGATGGGAAGAGTTGCATGCGCTGCCATCAAGTTGGAGGGCCGCATTGCAGCAGTGGCGAGGCGTCTACTATATTTTCGATACATCAGATCAGCAGGGATATGTCGGATCTGCATATGGCGCTGAAAACATACTTGGTCGATGGTTAAACTATCTCCAGACCAGGGGCGGCGGCAACGTGCGCCTCGAAGGCCGCAATCCAAAGTCCTTCAAGTTCTCGATTCTCCAGCGCGTTTCGCCCGATCTTGAACCCGACGCCGTCGTGGCCATTGAAACAAGCTGGAAGGTCCGTCTGCATACCAAAGACTATGGCTTGAATGCCAATTGAGGTCGTGCACTTTCAGCCTTCCAACAGCAAGCTTGACCAAGCAGTCAGGATTGGGCAGGATTTCCCTTAAGGCCGCAAAGGCCATCTAAAGACGTCCGCCTGCAAGGAATGGGCTGGCAAAACAGGGCTGGTTTGGGCTGCGATCGCTGTCGCCTCATGCTAAATCTCGCCTGCGCGGGATGGGGGCTGCGCGAATCGCATCTATGCTCCCTGTTCTATAGGCATAACCGGCGCCCCCTGGGAAAATCCTGGGACGCCCGGCGATACCCGGAGGGAGATCATGGCGACCAATCTCAAGATCAATGGCGAGCGGCTGTGGGACAGCCTGATGGAAATGGCGAAGATCGGCGCCACGGAAAAGGGCGGCGTGTGCCGCCTGGCCCTCACCGATCTCGACCGCCAGGCGCGCGATCTCTTCGTCGAATGGTGCCGCGAGGCCGGCTGCTCGATCCGCATCGACAAGATGGGCAATGTGTTCGCGCGGCGCCCCGGCAAGGACAATTCATTGGCGCCCGTCATGACCGGCAGCCATATCGACAGCCAGCCGACCGGCGGCCGTTTCGACGGCGTCTACGGCGTGCTGTGCGGGCTCGAGGTCATCCGCTCCTTGAATGACATGAAATACGAGACCCTGCGGCCGATCGAAGCCGCGATCTGGACCAATGAGGAAGGCTCGCGCTTTGCCCCGGCCATGGTGGCGTCGGGCGTCTTTGCCGGTGTGTTCGACCTCGATTATGGCCTGGGTCGCGCCGACCAGGACGGCAAGACCATGGGCGAGGAGTTGAAGCGCATCGGCTATTACGGCGATGACGAGGTGGGCGGCCGTCCCGTCCATGCCTTCTTCGAAGCGCATATCGAGCAGGGCCCGATCCTGGAAGCCGAAAAGAAGACCATCGGCATCGTGCAGGGCGCCCAGGGCCAGCGCTGGTTCGAAGTCGTGATGACCGGCCAGGAAGCCCATGCGGGACCGACACCGATGAAGGTGCGCAAGGATGCCCTCGTTGGCGCCGCCCATGTGGTGGGTGCCATCAACAAGATCGGCCTTGAGAACCAGCCCTTCGCTTGCGCCACGGTCGGCATGATCAACAGCAGCCCGAACTCACGCAACGTCATACCGGGGAAGGTGTTCTTCACCATCGATCTCAGGCACCCCGACGACAAGATCCTGTCCAAGATGGCGGCGGAAGCCAAAGCCGCCTGCGACGAGGCGGTGGCGAAGAACCATCTCGAGATGGATTTCAAGGAGATCTGGTATTCGCCGCCGGTGAAGTTCGACGAATCCTGTGTGGCCGCCGTGAAGAAGGGGGCCGAGGAACTGGGCCTGTCCAACCTCAACATCATCTCCGGCGCCGGCCATGATTCCTGCTACATGAACCGCGTCGCCCCCACCGCCATGGTATTCATCCCCTGCGAAGGCGGCATCAGCCATAACGAGATCGAGAACGCGACCAAGGAGGATTGCCGCGACGGCTGCGACGTCCTGCTGCGCGCCATGGTCGAACGCGCGAATGCGGCGTGAGAGGGTAATCAGGTCTTGTCAAAATTCCCCTCACCCCAACCCCTCTCCCCAAAGGGGCGAGGGGCTTTAGATCGAACTCGCTCGGAACTCCCTCGCCCCGCTTGCGGGGAGAGGGTCGGGGTGAGGGGGACTCTCCAGAGGATGCAGGAAGCCCCCGGGGCCGTTTATGAGCATTTCCGACGTCGTCATTGACGTCCGCAATCTGGGGCTGACATTCGAGACGCCGGACGCGCCGGTCCATGCGCTCCAGGATATCAACCTCAACATCCGGCGCGGCGAGTTCGTGACCTTCATCGGTCCGTCCGGCTGCGGCAAGACGACCCTGATGCGGATCATCGCCGACCTGGAACAGCCGACATCCGGTTCAGTGACCGTCAATGGCGTCTCGCCCAGAGAGGCGCGCCTGAAGCGCGCCTATGGCTATATCTTCCAGGCCGCCGCGCTCTATCCCTGGCGCAACATCCAGAAGAATGTCGAGCTGCCGCATGAGATCATGGGTATCTCGAAAGCGGAGCGGGCCGAGAAGGCGTTGCGCTATCTCGACCTCGTGGGCCTCAAGGGGTTCGAGAAGAAGTTTCCGTTCCAGCTCTCGGGCGGCATGCAGCAGCGCGCCTCGATCGCGCGGGCGCTCAGCTTCGATCCCGATCTCCTGCTGATGGACGAGCCCTTCGGCGCGCTCGACGAGATCACCCGCGACCGCATGAACGAGGAACTGCTCTCGATCTGGGCGAAGACGCGGAAGACCGTCATCTTCGTCACCCATTCGATCGACGAAGCAGTGCTGCTCTCGACCCGCATCGTCATCATGAGTGCCAGGCCCGGCCGCATCATCGATGTGATCGACAGCAATCTGCCGGCCGAACGCAATCTCGAGACGCGCGAAAGCCCGGCGGCGCAGGAGCTGGCACATCGAATCCGCTTGGGGCTAAAGGCCGGCCATTCCTATGACGAGGTCAAATGAACGGCACCATCCTTCAGGGGGTGACGGACAAGGCGCTGCCGGTGCTGGCGGTGGTGGCCCTCATCATCCTCGGCTGGTACGGGCTGGCGGTGGCGCTCAACTGGGCGCAGGTCTCGGAGCGACTGGTGAAGGATGGCGGCGCGCCAAGTGTCACCGAGATCGTCAAGGGCACCTGGTCGATGGAACGCCCGGTGCTGCCCAGCCCCGACCAGGTCGCGGTCGAATTTGCCAAGACCACCTTCGGCGTGAAGGTCACGGCCAAGAAGTCGCTGGTCTATCACGCAAGCGTGACGGCCTCGGCGACATTGGTCGGTTTCGCTTTGGGCGCCTTGCTGGGTATCCTGCTTGCCATCGGTATCGTCCATGTCCAGACACTGGATCGCAGCCTGATGCCCTGGGTCATCGCCTCGCAGACCGTGCCGATCCTGGCCATCGCCCCCATGATCATCGTCGTGCTGGGCAATATCGGCATCACCGGGCTGGTGCCGAAATCGATCATCTCGATGTATCTCTGCTTCTTCCCGGTCACCATCGGCATGGTGAAGGGCTTGCGCTCACCGGATCCGATGCAGCTCGACCTCATGCGCTCCTACAATGCGAGCCAGGCCCAGGTTTTCTGGAAGCTGCGCCTGCCGGCCTCGGTGCCGTTCCTGTTCGCAAGCCTCAAGGTGGCGGTCGCCATCAGCCTGACCGGTGCCATCGTCGGCGAATTGCCGACCGGCGCCTCGGCGGGCCTGGGCGCGCGGCTGCTCTCGGGCAGCTATTACGGCCAGACCGTGCAGATCTGGTCGGCCTTGTTCATGGCGGCCATCCTGGGGGCGACGCTCGTCTATGGCATCGGCGGCATCGAGCGGCTGGTGCTCAAGAATGCCGGACAAGCGGCGGGTGCCCGATGAGCAATGCAAGCAAGCCATCTCCGCGTAGACAAGGGCTGTCGATTTTCTTGGCGGCGTTCTCGCTTTACGTTTTGACGAAAGGTGGCCTCGACTGGATTGGCAAAGGTGAGGCCGTAGGCATTCTACCGGAAACAGGGGGCATCACTTTAATATTGGTTTCGACAACAGTCTTGGCCTGGTGGCTCATGGCACTACTGGTGCGTGGCGACACAGGTCGCTTCGCGCGCTGGATCATCCCAGTTATCTTTGGTGCAGGAATTTTGTTCGGTTGGGAAATTATCTGCCGCGGTTATGGCGTGCCCCGCGTGCTGCTGCCCGCACCCAGCCAGGTGTGGGATGCGTTCTTCCGCGAATTACCGACCCTGATCGGCGATTTCCGCCAGACTTTCCTGAAGGCGGTGATCGCCGGCTTTGTGCTGGGCAATGTGCTGGGCCTTGCCACGGCGCTCATCGTCGACCGCGTGCCCTTCCTGCAGCGCGGGCTCCTGCCGCTCGGCAATATGGTGAGCGCCGTCCCGGTCATCGGTATCGCGCCCATCATGGTGATGTGGTTCGGCTTCGGCTGGGAATCGAAGACGGCGGTGATCGTCTTCATGATCTTTTTCCCGATGCTGGTGAATGCCCTGGCCGGCCTCAATGCCGCCGACACCATGCAGCGCGACCTCATGCGCTCCTATGCTGCGGGCTATTGGGCGACTTTGTTCAAGCTGCGCCTGCCGGCGGCCTTGCCGTTCCTGTTCAACGCGCTCAAGATCAACTCGACCCTGGCGCTGATCGGCGCCATCGTGGCGGAATTCTTCGGCTCGCCCATTTCGGGCATGGGGTTCCGCATCAGCGTCGAGGTCGCCCGCATGAATGTCGACGTGGTCTGGGCCACGATCGCCGTTGCGGCCTTGGCCGGTTCGTTGTCCTATGGACTCATCGCCTTCCTGGAACGGCGCCTGACCTCGTGGCATGCCTCGTTCCGCACCCGTTCGTAAAACAGAAACCGACAACCAAACATGGAGGCTAAAATGGTATTGAAGTCATTGTTCGGTTCCGCGATCCTCGCGGGGCTCATCGCCGGTGGTGCGGCGACCGCATCGGCCGAGGACGCGCTCACGCTGCAGCTGAAATGGGTGACGCAGGCGCAGTTCGCCGGTTACTACGTGGCGGCCGAGAAGGGCTTCTACAAGGAAGAAGGCCTCGACGTCACCATCAAGGCCGGTGGCCCGGACATCAACCCCTCCCAGGTGATCGCCGGCGGCGGTGCCGATGTGGTGGTCGACTGGATGCCCTCGGCACTGGCGACGCGCGAGAAGGGCGTGCCGCTGGTCAACATCGCCCAGGTGTTCCAGAAGTCCGGCATGATGCTGACCTGCCGCAAGGATTCCGGCGTTACGACGCCGAAGGATTTCCCCGGCAAGACGCTGGGCGTCTGGTTCGGCGGCAATGAGTATCCGTTCCTCAACTGGATGAACAAGCTCGGCTACAAGACCGATGGATCCGAGGCCGGCGTCAATGTGCTGAAGCAGGGTTTCAACGTGGACCCGCTGCTGCAGAAGCAGGCGGCCTGCATCTCGACCATGACCTATAACGAATACTGGCAGGTGATCGAGGCCGGCGTGAAGCCGGACGAACTCATCACCTTCAAATATGAAGATGAAGGTGTGGCAACCCTGGAAGACGGTCTCTACACGCTCGACAAGAGCCTTGCCGACCCCGCCATGGTCGACAAGCTGGCGCGGTTCCTGAAGGCTTCGATGAAGGGCTGGGAATATGCCGTCGCCAACCAGGACGAGGCGGTGAAGATCGTGCTCGACAATGACGAGACCGGTGCCCAGACCGAAGCGCATCAGAAGACCATGATGGAAGAAATCGCCAAGCTGGTCGGCGCCAACCCGAAGGGCACCGGCTGGCTGGATGATGCCGCTGCCGAGCGGACCGTGGAAACCCTGATGTCGGGCGGTTCCGATCCGGTCATCACCAACAAGCCGGAAGGTGCGTGGACCCATGCGGTGATCGAAAAGGCGATGTGATCGCCGGCTGATCGTTCCTCCGAAAAGACTGAACCCCGCCGAGCGATCGGCGGGGTTTTTGTTTGGGTCAACTCTTCGGTGAGAGTCTGTTCCAGTGCCCCATCTTGCGCCCCGGCCGCGCTTCCGCCTTGCCGTAGAGATGGAGCTTCACATCGGGGTCGGCCAAAAGCTGCGGCCAGCTTTCGACCTCGTCGCCGATGAGGTTGGTCATCACCGTGTCGGAATGCCTGGCCGGGTTGCCGAGATCGAGGCCGCAGACCGCGCGGATATGCTGTTCGAACTGGGAGGTGATGGCACCGTCCTGGGACCAGTGGCCGGAATTGTGCGGACGCGGGGCCAATTCGTTGACCAGCACGCGGCCGTCCTTGGTCACGAACATCTCGACCGCGAGCAGGCCGATGAGGTCGATCTCGCCGGCGATGCGGCGCGCGATCGCTTCCGCCGCATGGGCGACCTTCGCCGAGATGCCGGCCGGCACCGTGCTTGTGTCGAGGATATGATGCTTGTGGCTGTTGCGCGCCGGTTCATAGAGTGCGATCTCGCCCGACGGGTTCCGGGCGACGATGACGGAAATCTCGCAGTCGAAATCGATGAAGCCTTCGAGGATCGCGATCGTGCCGCCCATCCGCGTCCAGGCTTCGTTCAAATCCATGCCGGCTTCGATGCGCACCTGGCCCTTGCCGTCATAGCCGAAGCTGGCGGATTTGAGGATCGACGGCGTCCCCAGCGCCTCGACTGCTTCCGGCAGCCCTGCGGCACCGGTCACCTCGCGAAAGGCGGTCACGGGCACGCCGATGCTTTCGAGGAAACGCTTCTCGCGCAGCCGTTCCTGGGAAATGTGGAGGACGCGCGGGCTGGGCCGGGTTGGCTTCACCCTGGCCAATATCTCGGCCGCCGCCGCCGGGATGTTCTCGAATTCGAAAGTGACGACATCGACGGATTGCGCGAAGGCTTCAAGGGCGGCGAGATCGTCATAGGCAGCGACCGTGTTGCGCCAGGAGACCTGCGCCGCAGGACCGTCCTTCTCGGGGGAGAAGATATGCACCTTGTAGCCGAGGCGGCCGGCGGCCAGCGCCGACATGCGGCCCAACTGGCCGCCGCCCAGAATGCCGATCACGGAACCGGGCGGCAGGATCTGACCGTCTTCAGCGTTCATGGTGATCAAGCCTCGCGCGCCGGTTTGACGGCGACCGCATCGGTCTGCTTCTGGCGGAAGGCGGCGAGGCGTTTGGCCAGTGCTGCATCATTCAAGGCCAGCACGGCGGCGGCAAGGAGCGCTGCGTTGATGGCGCCGGCCTTGCCGATGGCGAGTGTCCCCACCGGAATACCGGCCGGCATCTGCACGATGGAGAGGAGCGAGTCCTGCCCCTTCAGGGCCTGGCTTTCGACCGGCACGCCGAAGACCGGCAATTCGGTGAGGCTTGCCGTCATGCCGGGGAGGTGCGCCGCCCCGCCGGCGCCGGCGATGATCACCTGCAGGCCGCGGCCCTTGGCCTTCTGCGCATAGTCGAACATGCGCTTGGGCGTGCGATGGGCGGAGACGATTCGCGTTTCGGCAACGACCTTCAAGGCCTCGAGGGTTTCGGCGGCATGGCGCATGGTCGCCCAGTCGGATTGGCTGCCCATGATGATGCCGACTTTTGGCGCGGCCTTGCGTGAAGCCGGGGCGGAACCGCGTTTCTCTTTTGTTGCCATGGCCTTACGCCTTCCTGAAGCCCCCGGGAAAGGCCGCGATTATAGGTCCTGGCGACCCTTTGGCAAGCTCTGCCGGGCGCCGCATTAACGTCACCTTAACCGAGTTAGCGTCATGATTCGGCGTTATTTTTTGTCACTCGGCCAAGGCCATGCCAAGGCGCCAGAAAGTGGTTGCGGGCGTACCCCCGGATCGCCAACATCCGGGGCCAGGAGATTCGGCGATTCCTTCCACCGAACTTGAGCGGTTCGGCGCTAGGCGCGAAAGGCGGCAGGATGAAGATCAGAGATCGAGCTGGCGGTCCGGCGGGCGTTGGTCCCGCAGGTGGCGCCCGGCCGGTTTCCAAGGTCGGCAAGGTCGCCAAGGGTGCGGCCGCCGCGAGCGTTGATGCGACGGCCTCGGCCACCCATGCAGCCCCCGTCGACCAGGCGACGTTCCTGGGCCTCAGCGAAGCCGAGCTTTCGCCCAATGTGCGGGCCGCCCTCACCGCCCTTCTCGATGAAGTGCGGCATCTGCGCGACGAATTGGACCGCACCAGAAAGCGCATCACGCATCTCGAACGTGTGGCGGACGAAGACGCGATGCTGCCCATTGCCAACCGCCGCGCCTTTGTCCGCGAGCTGACGCGGCTCATCTCATTTTCCGAACGCTATGGCTCGCCTGGCTCGGTGCTTTATTTCGATCTCAACGGCATGAAGCAGATCAACGACCGCTTCGGCCACCCGGCGGGCGATGCGGCCTTGCGCCATTTTGCGACCATGCTGCTTAACAATGTGCGCGATTCCGATGTGGTCGGGCGTTTGGGCGGCGACGAGTTCGGCGTCATCCTGGCCCAGGCCGACATGGCGCAGGCGCAGGACAAGGCCAACCAGCTGCTCTCGGTCATCGCGCGCTCGCCGCTTATCTGGGAGGGCGTCGACATCCAGCTCTCCTGTGCCGTCGGCATGCATGAATTCCACGGCCAGCAGACGGCCGACGATGCGCTCTCCCAGGCCGATGCCTCGATGTACCAGGCCAAACGCCAGCATTACGCCGGTAAGAACGGTGCTACGCTGGTTGAAGCGGATGGGGATGAGGCGGAAAGCGATTCCGACTTGTGACCGCGCGCAAACGCGTGGCCTGCCTGCACACTGCCGCCAGCAACATTCCCCTGTTTGATGCGGCCGCCGCGGACCTCGCCCTCGATCTCAGACATCTTGTCCGCGCCGACCTGCTGGCGGACGCCGAACAGGCAGGCGGCCTTACCCCATCGATCGTTGAAGCCACCGAAGCGGCCTTGCGCGTGGCGGCCGGTGATGCCGACTTCGTGCTGCTGGCGTGTTCGACGCTCGGACCAATCGCGGATGGGCTGCGCACCAAAGTGCCGACCCTGCGCATCGACCGCGCCTTGGCCGAGGCCGCGGTGAAGACGGGCGGCAGGGTGGCGGTGCTCTACACCTTCCCAGGCACCGCGCAGGCGAGCGGCGATCTGTTTCGGGAGGTCGCGGCGGGAACAGAGGCCAAGATCGATCTGCAGCTCGTGGCGGGCGCCTGGGACAGATTCAAGGCCGGCGATCAGCAACGGTATTTTGCGATGATCGCCGATGCCGCCGACCGCGCCTTTGCCGAAGGTGCCGCCAGCGTCGCCTTCGCCCAGGCCTCGATGGCGCCGGCGGCGGGGCTTTGCGTCAAGGGAACACCGCTCACCAGCCCGCGCGCGAGCCTGCTCAAGGCGGTGGGTGGTCGGCCGGACTGATATTTCCGTTTGTCATCCTGACATGATACCGGACTCCTTCGGGAATCTTGAAGCCTGGATAGGTGTTGCGAAAATGGCCATTTTGCAGACGATGCATCTGACGCTCAGCCCTTGCGCGCCGAGTGACCGCGCTGACTTCATTGAGCTTGAGCGTGATCCCGAGGTCATGCGCTTTTTGAATGGCGGACATGCCGTCGATCATGACCAGGTCGATCCGAACGCGACATTCCTCATGCCCAGAGGAACAGAGCCTCACGTCTGGACGGCACGCCGCACAAGCAACGGCGCGTTCGTCGGGTGGTTCTGTTTGTGGCCGGAGAGTGATTCGCTAGCCGAACTCGGCTATCGCTTGCGCCGAGCAGCATGGGGTCAGGGGTTCGCCTCGGAAGGAGCATCGGCCCTCATCGATTGGGGGTTCGGAGGCGTTGGCTATGACAAGATCGTGGCGACCACGATGGCGGTGAACCACGCCTCACGCCGGGTGATGGAAAAGATCGGCATGACCTATGCGCGCACAGTTCACGTCGACTTGCCGGATCCCATTCCGGGCAGCGAACACGGCGAAGTCTGGTACGAGTTGATGCGCGCGGGATGGAACGGCGGTTAATGGCGGCATGGTGGATTATGTGGAAGGGCCGCAAGACCGGGGATACTGCGGGGGGGGCTCAGCCAGCTAGCTGTTAGCTCCCTCGTCACCACGAGCCGACTTTCTTACGCGCCGAAAGGGCAGGCCCGCGAAGCTGCCGCCTTCCGACCGGCCGGTCAGTAGATCGAGAGAAAATGGCCACCATGTCTTGTCAGGACTAGAGGCATCGCCATGAAGGGTTTCATTCTCGATACGGATGTTTCGAAATTCGTCCCACGAGATGCGATCGCTCTCCCACCATACGCCGTCTTTTCGGATCGCCGTGAAGGACAATCCATCGCTGATGAGAACCGCATCGAGGTCCGGTAGAGAGATCACATGCTGAATGTTGGCGTCGACATATTTCGCTGATTCTGGATTCTCCGGATCGACCAGATAGGCCATGCCGCGAGCAACCACGATCAGGTGCTGCCCGTCTGGATGCTCGGCAACGCCATGCCAGAGATAAACCCCGCTGGCCCAAGGCTTAAAATTGCCAACCCATGGCGCGCCGGATCTTGGATAGAAGCGGATGACAAAACCTTCACTGTGCCCGCCCCAGCTTTCGCCGTTCCCGACGGCAAGCGGCAGCGGCCCGGTTGGCGGAAAGCCCGGCAGAATCTCGAAGCGCCGCCTAGGCTCTGTTTCGGCGACCGGTGCCATACATCCTCAGATTGCCATCTCACACATCCAGATTCGCGACGTTGAGCGCATTCTGCTGGATGAAATCGCGCCTTGGTTCGACCAGGTCGCCCATCAGGGTCGAGAAGATTTCTTCGGCTTCGTCGACGTGGTTGACCTTGACCTGGAGGAGCGAGCGCACGGCGGGATCGAGGGTCGTCGACCAGAGCTGCTCGGGATTCATTTCGCCGAGGCCCTTGTAGCGCTGGATGTCGATGCCCTTGCTGCCGATCTCGGTCACCACGTCGATGAGGTCGATGGGGCCGTTGATGACGGCCGTGCGGTCCTTGGCGACGAGGCTTGCTGCCGTGCCGAAGCTCTCAAGCAGGCCCTCCTTCATCTGGTCGAGGCGATGGGCCTCGGCCGAGCGGATGAGGCTCGCATCGATCACATGGCCCGAGGTGACACCGCGCAGGCGCCGCTTGAAGGCAAGGCCGCCCTGCTGGTCGGACAGGCCGGACCAGCCGCGTTCGGCGGGGGGTGAGATCTTGTCGAGCTCGGCGGCGATCGCGGCAGCCAGTTCCGGGTTGGTCGCGGCCTGCGGATTGAGGCCACCACGGATGGCGGTCTGGCTCACCACGGCGGCGGAACCCACCTTGCGGATGAGAGGTTCCATCAGATGCTTGGCCTGTGCCGCAAGATCAACCACGCGGCGGAGATCCGGGCCGGCGATCTGCTCGCCATTGCCGAGCGTCAGAACCGCCGTGTCGAGGCCGAGCGAGATGAGATAATCCTCGCGCGCGAGATCATCCTTCAGGTAATGCTCGGACTTGCCCTTGGCGGCGCGGTAGAGCGGCGGCTGCGCGATGTAGAGATAGCCCTTCTCGATCAACTCCGGCATCTGCCGATAGAAGAAGGTGAGCAGCAGCGTGCGGATGTGCGAGCCGTCGACATCGGCGTCGGTCATGATGATGATCTTGTGATAGCGCGCCTTGGCAATATCGAATTCCTCGGGCCCGATGCTGGTGCCGAGGGCTGCGATCAACGTACCGATCTGGTCCGAGGAGAGCATCTTGTCAAAGCGCGCACGCTCGACATTGAGGATCTTGCCGCGCAAGGGAAGGATCGCCTGGTTCTTGCGGTGACGGCCTTGCTTCGCCGACCCGCCTGCGGAATCACCCTCGACGATGAAGAGTTCTGACAAGGCCGGGTCGCGTTCCTGGCAATCGGCAAGCTTGCCGGGCAGGGACGAGATATCGAGCGCACCCTTGCGCCGCGTGAGATCGCGGGCCTTACGGGCGGCTTCGCGGGCGGCGGCGGCTTCGACCGCCTTGCCGACGATGCGCTTGGCATCGGCCGGATGTTCCTCGAACCATTGGGCGAGGCGCTCGTTGACGATGTTCTCGACCACGGGGCGCACTTCGGACGAAACCAGCTTGTCTTTCGTCTGTGAAGAGAATTTCGGGTCCGGTACCTTCACGGAGAGCACGCAGGTGAGGCCTTCGCGGGCGTCGTCGCCGGTGAGCGTTACCTTCTCGCGCTTGGCGATGCCGCTTTCTTCCGCGTATTTGTTGATCTGGCGCGTGAGCGCTGCGCGGAAGCCCTGGAGGTGGGTACCGCCATCCCGCTGCGGGATGTTGTTGGTAAAGCACAGCATCGTCTCGTGATAGCTGTCGGTCCATTCCAGGGCCGCCTCGACGGTCATGCCGTCCTTTTCCTGCATCATGGTGATGGCCGAGCCATGGAGCGGATTCTTGGCGCGGTCGAGATAGCGGATGAAGGCCTCGAGGCCGCCTTCGTAATGGAGCTCCACCGATTTCGGCTCGACCGTGCGGTTGTCGGTGAGGATGAGGCGCACGCCGGAATTCAAGAAAGCGAGCTCGCGCAGGCGATGCTCCAGCGTCGCGTAGTCGTATTCGGTCTTGGTGAAGGTTTCCTTCGAGGCGAGAAAGGTAACCTCGGTGCCGCGATTGTCGCCGGCGGGACCGGTCACGACCAGCGGTGCTTCCGGATCGCCATGACGGAAGCGCAGGAAATGCTCCTTGCCGTCGCGCCAGATGCGGAGGTCAAGGCGTTCAGAGAGCGCGTTCACCACCGAGACACCGACACCGTGCAGGCCACCCGAGACCTTGTAGCTGTTCTGGTCGAACTTACCGCCGGCATGGAGCTGGGTCATGATGACCTCGGCCGCCGAGACGCCTTCTTCCTTGTGGATGTCGACCGGAATGCCGCGGCCATTGTCGCGCACCGTCACCGAGCCGTCGCCATTGAGGCTCACATCAATGCGGTCGCACCAGCCGGCGAGGCTTTCGTCGATGGCGTTATCGACGACTTCATAGACCATGTGATGGAGGCCAGAGCCGTCATCGGTGTCACCGATATACATGCCGGGGCGCTTGCGGACGGCGTCGAGCCCTTTCAGCACGCGGATGGAATCGGCGCCGTAATCGTCGGCGCCGTGGTTTCCACCGGTGGTTCCATTCTCTTTGTTCTCGTCGCTCATGGTCTGGGTCTCGTTACTGCAAAGGTCAAATCAGGTTGAGATGGCTTGGCCTAGTTCATATCCGGCAGCAGGCGGCCATCGCCTGCGGTCATGAAATGGGCCCAGCCATCCAGGGATTGGAACGTCTCGCGTTCCGTGCCGGTCAGCCAGCATTGCGCCTGGAGCGCCTGCAACTCGGCAAAGAGGGCATCGCGGCGCTGGCGGTCGAGATGGGCCGCCACTTCGTCAAGCAGCAGCACCGGGGCTTCGCCGCGCCGTTTGGTCGAGAGCCGTGCTTCGGCGAGGATGATCGCCACCAGCAGGGCCTTCTGCTCGCCGGTCGAGCAATCGCCGGCGCGTAAAGGGGCTCCCCCGAGATGGCGACCCGAGAGGGTCACGACAAGGTCGGATCGGTGGGTGCCCCATTGTGTCACGCCGCTTTCGGCGTCGGTGCCGCGGGCGGCGGCGAGGCGCGCTCTCAACAGGTCCTCGGCTTCCAGCGCCGGCATGGAATCCAGCGAGGCTTCGACAGAGCCGGCCACAGCGAGATCAGCCTGCGGGAACGGTCCCACGGCCTCCGCCATGGCGGAGTTGAGGCTGGCGGTTGCATCGAGCCTGGCTGCCGCAATGGCAACGCCTTGTGCCGCCATCTCGCTTTCCAGGCCAGCGAGCCAGGCGTTCATGTCGCCGCCGGGGGCCGAGGGGCCTTCGCCGCGCAGGAGGCGCGCGCGTTCGCGCATGGCCTGTTCGTAAGCAGCCACCCGGGCGGCATGGGTCGGATCAAGGCCATAAACCAGCCGGTCGAGGAAACGGCGGCGCGAGGAGGTTGCTTCCGAAAACAGCCGGTCCATCTGCGGGGTGAGCCACAACACGGTGAGAATCTCGGCAAAGCTCGCCTGTGAGCGGACATTGGCGCCGTTGATGCGCGAGATGCGGCGTTCGCGGCCATTCTGGGCCAAGGCCAGGGGATCGCGGCCGGTGCCCAGCGCATGCTCGCCGCCACGGCCCAGATAGCGGGCATGGACCGCCCAGGCGATGCCGCCCTGGCGCGCGAAGCCGTCCTGCGTCTCGCTGCTGTGCACGCTTGCGTGATTGCCGGCATTGCGGAACTCGATCTCGGCGATGGTCGCCTGGCGCAGGCCGGAACCGGGCGAGAGATAGGAGAGCGCTTCCAGGAGATTGGTCTTGCCGGCACCGTTGCGGCCCGTCAGCACGACGGCGCCAAGCCCGCGTTCGAGCCCGGTTTCGATCCCGATCTCGCGGTAATTGCGGAACGACGTCAGCGAGAGGTACAAAAATCCGTTCGCCACCTGCGCTACCGGGTGTGGCGTGATCTGGGTGATGTCGGTTCCGCGCTCGGCGACCGACATTGCCTCACACGCGCATCGGCATCAGCACATAGAGTGCCTGGGCATCCGCCATGTCGCGCAGCAAAGTGGGGGCCACGGAATCGGCCAGTTTCAATTCCAGGCCCTGGCCCTCGATCTCGTCGGCGACATCGAGCAGATATTTCGAGTTGAAGCCGATTTCCATCGGCTGGCCGTCATACTTCACCTCGATCTCTTCCGAGGCGCTGCCATTCTCGGCGCTGGTGGCCGAGAGAGTGAGCGTGCCCGGCTTCAGGCTGAGCTTCACGGCGCGCGATTTCTCGCTGGAGATGGTCGAGACGCGGTCGACCGCGTCGCGGAACTCCTTGCGGTCGACTT
Source organism: Rhodospirillaceae bacterium (assembly GCA_016712715.1). Lineage (NCBI taxonomy): Bacteria > Pseudomonadati > Pseudomonadota > Alphaproteobacteria > Rhodospirillales > Rhodospirillaceae > Rhodospirillaceae bacterium. Next base: position 75,140 of record JADJQM010000002.1, on the reverse strand, counting down.
CCAGCACCTTGTCATTGGCGGTAGGAATGACACGCTGATAGTCCGGGAACGACCCGTCGATCAGCTTCGAGGTCAGCACCACGTCGGCAAAGGCGAAGCGGATGCGGCTGTCGGAGAGCGAGACGTCGACCGACCCCTCGAAATCCTCGATGAGCTTGCGGACTTCGTTGACCATCTTCCGGGGCACGATCACGCCGGGAATGCTCTCGGCGCCCTCTGGCAACGGCATTTCGACCCGGGCCAGGCGATGGCCGTCGGTCGCCACCGCGCGCAGACTGGTCTGCTTGCCGGCGGCATAGGCGTGGACGTAGATGCCATTGAGGTAATAGCGCGTCTCTTCCGTCGAGATCGCGAATTTGGTGCGATCGATGAGGCCTTTGAGGTCCGCGGCGGAGAGCGGGAATTTGTGCGGCAGGTCGCCGGCATGGATGGCCGGGAAATCCTCCTTGGGCAGGGTCGCCAAGGCAAAGCGCGATCGCCCGGCCTTTACCGTGACCTGCTGGCCGTCGGCGGCCAATTCGATCTGGACCTGTGCGCCATCGGGCAGCTTGCGGACGATGTCGTAGAGCGTGTGGGCGGGCACCGTGGCCGCACCCGGGGCGGCGATATCCGCCGGCACCTTTTCCACGACCGCGAGGTCCATGTCGGTGGCGGTCAACGCCAGCTGGCCGTCCTTGGCCTCGGCCAGCACGTTGGAGAGGATGGGAATGGTGTTGCGCCGTTCGACAACGCTCTGCACGTGGCCCAGCGCCTTCAGCAGGAGGGTCCGCTCGATGGTCAGTTTCATGGCCTAACTCAACCCTGTTTCTGGCCGCTGGCGGGACCCGCCACACCGGGCCGATGAGGCCTCGCATGCGGGTTCCGACGCCGTCGGTCCGATCGTTTCCAACCTTGCCTGAAGGTCCCCCGCGCAAGGCGGCATAGGCCGAATCGGCCGATGTTTTCCAGCAAGTGGGGGATTATAGCAGGTTAGGCCCCGGGCAACAGGGTTTTATGGCCCGGAAGGACCCTATCGGGGGCCCGGCAAACCCCCAGAAAGCTTGGTGAAAATCAGCCTTCCAGCATGCGCTTGAGCAAGTCGATATCTTCGGAAAACGAGATATCGCCGGCCGCCAGTTCCTCGACCTTTTTCACGGCGTGCATCACGGTCGTATGGTCGCGCCCACCAAAGGAGCGGCCGATATCGGGCAGCGATTTGGTGGTCAGTTGCTTGGCGAGATACATGGCGATCTGGCGCGGGCGCGAAACCTGGCGGGCGCGCCGGGGCGAGCTCATATCGGCCAGCTTGATGTTGTAATGCTCGGCGACGCGCCGCTGGATTTCCTCGATGGTGACCGAGCGGTCGTTGGCCCGCAGCAGATCCTTGAGGAGTTCCTGGGCGGATTCGACCGAGACGGGGCGGCCGACCAGCGTCGCATGGGCGATGATGCGGGTGAGCGCACCTTCCAGCTCGCGCACATTCGACGAGATGCGGTGGGCGAGGAATTCCAGCACCTTGGAGGGGATCTGGATGGGCGCCTGCTCGGCCTTGGCCTGCAGGATGCCGAGGCGGAGTTCGTAGGTGGTCGGATGGATGTCGGCGACCAAGCCCCAGCCGAAGCGCGTGCGCATGCGCTCCTCAAGGCCCCTGGAGGTCGGAGGGCGATTTGTCGGCGGAGAGCACCACCTGCTTGTTCTGATCGAACAGCGCGTTGAAGGTGTGGAAGAACTCTTCCTGGGTCGATTCCTTGCCGATGATGAACTGCACGTCATCGACCATCAGCACGTCGACCGAGCGGAACAGTTCCTTGAAGGCCATGGTGTTCTTGTTCCGCAAAGCGCGGATGAACTGGTACATGAACTTCTCGGCGGAGAGATAGATCACCCGCTTCTGGGGCTGCTTCTTTTTGATGTGATGCGCGATCGCATGCATGAGATGCGTCTTGCCGAGGCCGACGCCGCCATAAAGAAACAGCGGATTGAACGGCACGACATCGGATTCAGCGACGCGCAGCGCGGCAGCATGGGCAAGCTCGTTCGACTTGCCGACCACGAAATTGTCGAAGGTCAGGCGGGGATCGAGTGTCGCACTCACTTCGGCAAGACCATCGGCCTCGGCCTGGCTCACCGCAGACATGCCCGGCGACATGATCTGATGGCTGTCATTCGCAGCGGGGGCATCGGCGGTCGCATGGGCCGGCGCATCAAGGGCTGCGAAATCATCCGCCGTCGCATCGTCGGCAGCACTTGTGTCACGGCTGTCGACGATCACCTCGACCGAGCGGATCTCCGGACATTCGCTGCACCACAGCGCCATGATCCGGTCGGCGTAATGCGTCGCCACCCAGTCGCGCATGAAGCGCGACGGCACGGCCACGCGCAGATCCTGGCCACGGCGGCCGGCAAGGGTCAGCGGCTTCAGCCAGGATCGGAACGTCGCTTCGCCGAATTCGGCACGCAGGCGACCACGCACACGGGCCCATTGCGCATTGAGAAGCGAATCGCTGCCAGCTTCGAGCATGCCCTTGCCCCCAAACCCCAGATTCATCTCGTCATTCCGGCTCATGATGCTGCTCATCAGTCCTGCACCCAGGGAAGGTCGGCGACCTTCCAGCCATTGGCGCGGCCACGATGGCTGCCGGCATCCTTGTCGCCCTCGAACCCGCCGCTGATGTTGAAGCAGGGACCAAGGGCCGCCTCGGTCATGGCAATGGCCGCCGCGCGCGAGCGCGCGCCCGACCGGCACAGGAAGTAAAGCGGTCCCTTAACCTCGCCCAGCTGGGCCTTCACCTTGCCCACGAAATCGGCATCGACCGCCATGGTGGGATAGTTCTGCCAGGAGGCGAGGACCACCTTCTTGCCGATGGTGGAAAGGTCGGGGATGCCGACAAAGCTCCATTCCGGCTGGGTGCGGACGTCGATCAGGCGCGCCTGCGGGTGGCTGACGAGGGCGTCCCAGGCGGCTTGCGGCATCACGTCGCCCGCATAGGTTCCAGTATTGCTCATGCCGTGCTTCCCCCAACAATCGTCATTTCCGCTGCCGCATAGGAGTCACGCGCCTAAAGGCGGCGTGGCACCCGGATCGGCGGCGGTCTTAATAGTTAACTTAAGCCCGGCCGCCGAACCTGTTGGGATCGGGTGAGTAAGGCTGCAACCAATGCGCGATTATTCCATGAACGCGCGCAATGTAACCGTGACTTGGTTGCCACAGGTGCTGAAGGGGGAAAACAGACGCTGAGAAGGGTCCAGATCGTGTGAATCTGGTAGCTTTCCGGCGTTCACTGGCGAGCTTGACGGAGATACCGCCGCAGCCTCGGCAAGAGAACTGATGAAACGTGTCGTCACGCATCATAGATCTTTGTTTTTTATAGCAAATTTTCCCGTGATCGAGCTCTTTTCGAGCCCCGGCCAACGCCCTGTCTCGCGGCCGAAAGGGACTCTACGCGCGCACAATTGGGCATGCAACAAGTCCGAATCGAGAACGGGTTGGAATCGACTCTTGGCACCCTCGCTGTGGCCGAAACATCACAGATTCAACAGCCCGGTCTGGTCAAAGGACTACAACGGATGGTGGCGTAGGGGGCATGGAGCCACAAACGTGAACCGCGGCCCTCAGGGAGGTGCCGCGGTTTACCGCGATAGCTGCCAGACCCTTACGGGCCGGGTTTCAGATGGGACCTGAGATCGGCCCCGCCTTGGTCAGGCGAGGGCGCGCAGACGCTTGGTCAGGCGGGACATCTTGCGGGCGGCGGTGTTCTTGTGCACCACGCCCTTGACGACGCCACGGGCCAATTCCGGCTGCGCTGCCTTCAGCGCCGCTTCGGCTTCGGCCTTGTTGCCGCTGGCGATGGCCATCTCGGCCTTCTTCACGGCGGTCTTCAAACGGCTGTTATTGGTGCGGTTGCGCGCCGTGCTGACGACGGTCTGACGGATGCGCTTTTCCGCTGATTTGTGATGAGCCATGGGGCAATACCTGCTTTGAAACGTAAGAAATTCTATTGGCGGCGGGTTATACAGAGGGTGGCCCCACCCGTCAACCGGTGCCGTGGAGCGGCATTTCGGCATCTTAAAGCCGGCCCTGGACTATGGTGTGTGCCCTGCACCCGGCGCAGGGGCCGATCCTACTGAAATCATTGGACTTGGGGCAAGGCCACCGGCATAACCACACGAGTTTAAGCCAGGATACCGCCCGGATGACCGCTGTCCCGTTCCTCAAGATGCATGGCCTCGGCAATGATTTTGTCGTGCTGGATGCGCGTCGGCAGGATCTGACGCTCTCCGTGCAGCAGCGGCAGCGCCTGGGCGACCGGCATTTTGGCGTCGGCTTCGACCAGATGGTGACGCTGGAGAATCCGCTGACGCCCGGGGCCGATGTGTTCATGCGCCTCCACAACGCCGACGGATCGGAAGCACGCGCCTGCGGCAACGCCACGCGCTGTATCGCCGCGCGCATCATGGACGAGAAGGCGAATGGCCACGCGGTGATCGAGACGGTCGCCGGCCTGCTGCCGGCGGAGCGCCTCGACAACGGCCAGATCGCCGTCGATATGGGCCCGGCCAATCTCGACTGGGCCGATATTCCGGTGGCGTCCGCCTGCGATACGCTCCACATGCCGGTGGCGCTCGGTCCGGTGTCGGATCCGGTTGGCGTCAATGTCGGCTCCAGCCACGCCGTCTTCTTCGTGCCCGACGTGGCGGCGATCGATCTGCCGGTGATCGGCCTGCAGTTGGAGAACCATCCCTTCTTCCCGAACCGCGCCAACATCGAATTCGTCCAGATCCTCTCGCCCACCAGCATGCGCATGCGGGTGTGGGAGCGCGGTGCCGGGATTACGCTGGCCTGCGGCTCGGGTGCCTGTGCGGCCCTCGTGGCGGCGGCACGCCGTGGCCTTACGGGCCGCAAGGGCGAGGTCATCGTCGATGGCGGGACACTTACCATCGAATGGCTGGAGAACGGCCATGTGCGCATGACCGGCCCCTGGACCTTGTCCTATGAGGGAACGATCGACCTCGACAGTCTCGTGAATAGCCATGGCTGAGGAAACGCTCGTTCCCGTCATTGAGGCAGCGACGCCAGGTCAGCCGCAATTGGTGACGTTCGGCTGCCGCTTGAATGCTTTCGAGAGCGAAGTCATTCGCAATCATGCGTCGGCTGCGGGTCTCAGCGATGCCATCATCATCAATACCTGCGCCGTTACCTCGGAAGCCGAGCGCCAGGCGCGCCAGGCCATCCGCAAGGCGCGCCGCCTCAATCCGGCGGCGCGCATCATCGTCACGGGCTGTGCCGCGCAGATCGCGCCGGAAAAATTCGCGGCGATGGATGAAGTAGACGCCGTCCTCGGCAATGAGGAAAAGCTGAAGGCCGAGAGCTTCACCGCGCTCAGCTTGTCGCGCGAACCCCATGTCGCGGTCGCCGATATCATGACGGTGACGGAAACGGCGCCGCATCTCATCTCCGGTTTCGCCGCGCGTGCCCGGGCCTTCGTCGAGATCCAGCAGGGCTGCGATCATCGCTGCACCTTCTGCATCATCCCGTTCGGCCGCGGCAACAGCCGCTCGGTGCCGACCGGCGCCATTGTCGAGCAGATCCGCCAATTGGTCGCGAACGGTGTCCGCGAAGTGGTGCTGACCGGCGTCGACATCACCTCCTATGGCGGCGATCTGCCGGGCAAGACGGGCCTCGGTGCCCTCACGCGGCGCATCCTGACGCTGGTGCCGGAATTGCCACGCCTGCGTCTCTCTTCGATCGATGTGGTCGAGGTGGATGACGAGCTGCGCCGGCTGATCATTTCCGAAGAACGGCTGATGCCGCACCTGCATCTGTCGCTGCAGGCCGGCGACGACATGATCCTGAAGCGCATGAAGCGTCGCCACAGCCGCGATGATGCGATCCGCTTCACGACCGAGATGCTGGCAGCGCGGCCGGATCTGGTGTTCGGCGCCGACCTCATCGCCGGCTTCCCGACCGAGACCGATGCGATGTTCGAGAATTCGCTGCGCCTCATCGAGGATTGCAATCTCACCTTCCTTCATGTCTTCCCTTATTCGGCACGCAGCGGTACGCCGGCTGCGAAGATGCCCCAGGTGCCGGGGCCGGTGCGCAAGGCGCGGGCCCAGGCCCTGCGCGCGCGCGGCCTTGTCGCCCAGCGTGCCTATTTCGCGCGCCAGTTCGGCGCCGCCGCCCGCGTGCTGGTCGAGAAGTCGGACGGCAATGCCGCCTTCGGCCACAGCGATCATTTCGCACCCGTCTCGCTGGGCTTCAGCGCCGTGCCGGGCAGCATCATCGATACCCGCATCAATGGGGCGACGGACGAGCATCTCACCGCCATCGCCGCATGATCCAGATTTGCAGTCCCGATCGCCCATGACCGACAGTACGACACGCGAGAAGCAGGGCTGGTTCCAGCGCCTGAAATCCGGCCTCAGCCGCTCCTCCGCCAAGCTCACCGACAGCATCACCGGGATCTTCACCAAGCGGAAGCTCGACCGGGCCCTGCTTGACGAGTTGGAAGAGGCCTTGATCGCTGCCGATCTGGGCCCGGCGACAGCGGCGAGATTGACGGCGACCTTGGCCAAGGATCGCTTCGACAAGGAAGTGACCTCTGAGGAAGTGCGGGCACTCTTTGCCGATGAGATCGCGGCGATCCTGGAGCCGGTGGCCAAGCCGCTTGTCATCGCAGACCACCGTCCGCATGTCGTTCTTGTGGTCGGCGTCAACGGGTCCGGCAAGACGACGACCATCGGCAAGCTCGCGCGCCTCTATCAGGGCCAGGGCAGACGCGTCATGCTGGCTGCGGGCGACACGTTCCGCGCCGCCGCCGTCGAACAGCTGAAGATCTGGGGCGAGCGTGCCGGCGTGCCGGTGATCGCGCGCGGCGAAGGGGCTGATCCCGCCGGGCTCGCTTTCGACGCGGTGCAGGAAGCCAAGGCTGAAGGAATCGACCTCCTCCTCATCGACACGGCGGGCCGCCTGCAGAACAAGGCGGGCCTCATGGAAGAACTCGCCAAGATCGTGCGCGTGGTGAAGAAGGTCGATCCGTCGGCGCCGCATGATTGCCTGCTGGTGCTCGATGCGACCGTGGGCCAGAACGCGCACAGCCAGGTCGATATCTTCAAGCAGATCTGCCAGGTGACCGGCCTCGTCATCACCAAGCTGGATGGGTCGGCCAAGGGCGGCGTGCTGGTGGCGCTCGCCGAACGTTTTGGCCTGCCGGTGGTGGCGATCGGCGTGGGAGAGGGCCAGGACGATCTCAAACCCTTCGCCGCCCAGGAATTCGCCCGCTCCCTGATGGACGTGACCTGAGGAGAACCCTCAATGGCAATTCCAATCCGTGACGCCAAGGAGATGCTGGCCGGCATGTCGCCGAGCCTGATCGACGGCGATTATGTCTTCTGCAGCACGGAAGATGCCGGTTTGGCCGCCCGTGCGCAGTCCCAGGCCATTGGCTGGTTCAAGGAATCGGAGGGCACATCGCTGATCCTGCCCCTCCTTGATGCCGAGGCGCTTGGGTTCGACTGCGCATCGCCGATGCGGCAGATCACCCTCTCAGTCTATTCGGCGCTGGACGGCGTCGGCCTCACCGCAGCCGTCGCCGCAGCCTTGGCGGAGCACAATATCCCCTGCAACATGGTGGCGGCTTTCCATCACGACCATGTCTTTGTCCCGCGCGATCTTGCCGCGCAGGCGCTTGGCTTGCTGCAGGCGCTGCAGCAGCGCGCGGCCGCTACTTGAACGCGGCGCTGGTGATGCGCCAGCCGAGCGACGCCGACACGGCGGAGAGCAGGGCGCCCCAGACCATATCGAGCAGCGACAGGCCCAGCGGCCAATCCCTCAAGGTGGCAAGGTTGGTGAGATCATAGGTCATGTAGGCGATAAATCCGAGCACGGCGGCGCGCAGCGCCACGCCTGCCATGGCCGGCCGATCCGTGCCGGCAATCGCAATGAACACCAGCCCGGCCGGATAAATCAGGTAGAACGCGACGGCGGCGGCCCAGTTCGGTGTCGGCGCCATCAGTTCGCCAAGGCCCTCGCGGTAGAAATCGACGGCGACCAGGCCCAGCCAGATTCCGTCGATGAGAATGAACAGGACCAGGACGGCAAGATAGGTCACGAGATATCTGCGCACGTTTGCTCTCTCTTGCTATGCTGCGAGGGAACCCAGGCCGTGGCCGAAGGTTCCGGTTAACTGCCACCACGACGGGATACGAGATGATCATGAATCGGGTTCAATATGTTCTGGGAAATATTCCGCATGGCGCCACGCTGCCGCTAGGGCACCCCTGGCCCCGGCGCAGGAGGCGATCGGCGAGGTGTCCACAACTTTCCGCATGATGAGTCCCAACGACAAGGTCGTCATCGAACGCTATGACGATCCCAAGGTCGAGAACGTGTCCTGCTATCTCAGCCGCGCCGAAACCGGCGGCTGGAGCGGCGCCATGGGCTTTGCCGAGGATCCCAGCCGCTTTTCCATCGCCTGCCGCGCGGTCGGCCCCACCCGGGTGACCGGGAAGATCCCCACGGACAAGAAGGGCGAGGTGGTCTTTTCCGAGGATGCCTCGATCCTGTTCAAGGAGCTGCGCATCAGCCGCTTCATGGATACGCAGAAGAACGTGCTGGTCTATCTGGTCTGGTCGACCAAGCTGATCGACGGTTCGCCCTACAACTCCATTTCCGTGGTGCCGCTCGACTGAGGGCGGCGGCCGCGACCTATGCGATTTCACCTATACCCCCATCGAAACAAGCGATTGGGCAGGATGTCATCCATATGTCATGGTCCGCCCCATCATGATGACACTTTCGCTTTCGATGACGCTGCTGGTCCTGCTGGCCGCCGTCATGCACGCCAGCTGGAACGTTCTGGTCAAGATCGGCCACGACACTCTGCTCAATATGGGCCTCACCATGGGCCTTGCCGGCGTCATTGCCTTGCCGTTCCTGTTGATGACAGAGATCCCGGCGCCGGAGAGCTGGATCTATCTGCTGGGCTCGCTCCTCACCCATCTTGGCTATTACCTGTTCCTGGTACTGGCCTATCGCCATGGGGAACTCAGTCAGGTCTATCCCATCGCCCGCGGCTCGGCGCCGCTGCTGGTGGCGGTGTCGGCCTGGATCCTGCCGCCCCATGAGATCCTCGCCGGCTGGCAGATGGCCGGTGTGGCCGCCATCTCCATCGGCATCTTGAGCCTCTCGGTCGAGAAGCCGCTTGCCGGCAAGCATAAGTGGGAACCGGTCGCCTTCGGCCTGATGACCGGCATCTGCATCATGAGCTATACGCTGTGCGACGGTCTCGGCATTCGCCATGCCGGCTCGGATGAGGCACAGCAATTCGGCTATATCGCCTGGCTGTTCGCGCTGGATGCGCCGTTGCTGGTGTTGTTCTGCCTGTGGCGGCGCGGCGTCGGCACCGCAATCGCCTATTGGGCCAAGGCCTGGAAGGTCGGCCTTGCCGGCGGTGCGCTTTCCGCCGGCGCCTATGCCATCGCCATCTTCGCGATGAAGTCGGGGGCCTTCGCCCATGTCAGCGCCCTGCGCGAGACCAGCGTGATCTTCGCTGCCCTCATGAGCGCCTTCCTGCTGAAGGAACGGTTCCGCAAACGGCGCTATGCGTCGGTGAGCCTGGTGGCCCTAGGCGCCGTCCTGCTGCATTGAGCCTGCGATCAATGCGCGGCGGCGTCCATCAACTGGAAGCGGCGCGCCGAAATCAGCGACGAGACCGACAGCAGCTTGTGGGCATAAGGATCGCTCACATTGCGCAAGGCGACATGCGGCTGATCGCCAGGACCCTTGAAGCGCTTTTCAATGCGCCAATGGGCATACATGTGCTGCGGCAGCTTGTCGGAAATTTCAATGAGAACAGAGCCCACGTCCAGGGTCTCGCTTTGCTCATCCACCAGAACCTTGTCGTCCCGGTGCCACGGCAACCAATTCAGTAAAACCCGCCCCATAGTCGCGCCCCTAAAACCATGCCGGCGACCGACCCCATGTCGATCACCTGTCAGACACCTGACCATGGCAGTTTAGGCCTCATGTCTTAACAAGAGGTTTCAGGGGCGCAGCTAAGTTATTGAGCTAATTTAGAACTATGGGATTTTAGGATTTTGCCGTTATTCAAACCGGATGTGGTTGATCTCGTCGCCCATCTCTAGGGATTGTAGGACATCGAGCCCTTCGACGATCTGGCCGAAGACCGTGTGACCACCATCAAGGTGCGGTTGCTTCTCCAGAACCAGAAAAAATTGTGAGCCGCCGGTGTCGCGCCCGGCATGCGCCATCGAGAGGGCGCCTTCGACATGCTTGTGCGGGTTGCCCTTGGTCTCGCAGGCGATGCGCCAGCCAGGCCCACCGGTGCCCGTCCCTTCCGGGCAGCCGCCCTGGGCGACGAAACCGGGGATGACGCGGTGGAAGTTGAGCCCGTCATAGAACTTGTCCTCGGCCAGGACATAGAAATTGGCGACCGAATTGGGGGCCTCTTCCGGGAACATTTCCAGCTTCATGTCGCCCTTGGTGGTCGAGATGGTGCAATGCTTGAGGCTCTTGATCTTCTCAGGCGTCAGGTCGTGAACCTTGAGGGCGCCGCGGGACATGAAGGAATTCCTTTCGTTTGGACCCCGTACCTGTTCTGGGCGCGGGCCGAATGTTGAGCGATGGGCGCCTATCTATGGTGATCGGTGCCTGAATTCAAGCTATTCCCCGGCAACGCCCCGGCCGCGCGGCCCGGTTCAGCCGCGCTTGGCGAGGTCGGCCGCGAACTGGGCGAAGATCTCGTCGAGGCCGGCGTTGAGGGCATGAACGGCATCGTCAATGTTGGGGCCGCTCGCATCCTTGGTCACCTCATAGATGCCGGAAGCGACGATATCGTCGGTTTCCTTGTCGATAAGGGCGAGTTCAAGGGTGATGGCGCCGCCATTCCGGGTGCCGGCCAATTGTTCCAGCCGCTTGATGCGGCCTTCGACACGGTATTGGGCCTTGACCCGGAGCTCGCTGGGTACGACCTGGTCGGCGAGCTTCGCCGCGCCGAGAAAGGCGATCAACTGGTCGCGCAGCATGGCGGGCGGCGGGTCGGTCCAATAGGCATAGTTGCGCTGTTCGAGCTTCATGCCGTTATCCTGGGTGAACAGGAGCGGGCGTTCGCCCATGACACCTTCGGCCTTGAACGGCGGCACTTCGACGGTGCCCGACAGCGGATTGCCGACCGGTGCCGGATCGCTGCTGCTGATCAGGCGGAAATACTGCTCCTTCGGCACGGGCGGGGCGGACCCGAAACAGCCGGCAAGGCCGAGGAGCAGGGCCGAACTCAGGCCGACCAGGAGGGCGCGGCGCAGGGAGGATGTCATCGTCATTGCTCGCCATCCCCGCTGTTGGAGTTGAGGCCCTTGTCGGTTTCCGGATTGCTGCCGGACAGCAGCAGGCCGGGATTCTGGCGGATGAGGCGGCTGAACTCGTTCATGTTGCGGGTCGTTCCGTCCAGATTGTGGGTGATGGAGTCGATGTTCTGCGCCACGGCGCGCAGCGTATATTCCAGATCGGCGATCGATTTGTCGACGCTCTTGCGGTTGTCGGCCACGAGCGCGCTGATCTGGTCGGCCACCTTGGTGATCTGACCGCCCAGGCTGCGCAGATCCTGGCTCGCCACCTCGGCATTGGCGGTGGCGCGCTCGATATTGCCCAGCGAATTCTCGATCGCACCGAGATTCTTCTCCGACAGCAGCTGGTCGACCTTGGCCATTTCGACATTGAGCTGGCTCGAGAAGGTCTCGACATTGCCGACGATGACCGGCGTCTTGGCGTTCACCTCGTGGGCGATTTCGTTGAGCGAACCCATCAGTTCCTTGAGGTTCACCTCGGTCGTGTTGCCGATGCGGTCGATGATGTCGCCGATCTTGGCGACCAGCGGCTTCAGCGAGGATTTGGAGAGGTCGCCGATCTCGCCGGCGACCTGGGCCATCAGCGAGAACATGTCGGCGGCGGTGCCGCCGGCGATCTCGCCGCCAGGTGCGATGGTGGCGCTGGCGAGGCCGCCATTCACTTCCAGCGTCTTGCCGGCGAGGAAGCTCGAGGCAGCGATCCGGGCGATTGAATCCTGCGGGAACTTCCAGCCTTCCTGAACGGCGATCTGCAGGCGGAAGCGATACTTGCCTTCGCTGTTCTCCGGCGTGATCTTTTCCACCTGGCCGATCGGAAACCCGGCAAAACGAACGACGGTGCCGTATTTGACGTCGGTCACGTCATCAAGCACGACGAAATAGGTGTCGGTGGGTCCGGTGCGGCCGGCCAGCATGGAGAGTGACACCACCAGGGCCGCGATCATGGCGGCGACGAAAATGCCCACCGCCGTATAATTGAGAAAGTGATTACGCATCGGTCTTCAGTCTCCCGGGATGGTTCAATCGCCAGCTAGGCGGCGCAGATATTCGGTGGGGTCGATTTCGGCCTGCTCGGACCGGCGATGCAGCAGGTTCTGCACCCGTTCATTGGTCGAGTTGCGGACCGCGTCGACGCGGTCTGAAATGAGGATCTGGCCCTTGTCGAGAATGGTGATCCGGTCGGCGATCTTGTAGGCGCTTTCGACATCGTGGCTGACCACGACCACGGAGATGTCCATGGCGTCGCGCAATTTCAGGATGAGATCGTCGAGCGCGGAAGACACGACCGGATCGAGGCCCGAGGAGGGTTCGTCGAGGAAGATGAGCTTGGGATCCATGACGATGGCGCGCGCGATCGAGGCGCGCTTCATCATGCCGCCCGAAAGATCGGACGGCATCAGATGGCCGAAGCCCGAGAGGTTGCACACCTCCAGCTTCATGTTGGCCATGATGTCCATGGTGCGTTCCTCAAGATCGGTCAGCTCGCGCAAGGGCAGCTTCACGTTCTCGGAAACGCTCATCGAGGAGAAGAGGGCGCCGAACTGGAAGGCGACGCCGATGCGCCGCTTGAGGTCGAGCAGCTGCATGCGCGACAAGGCGCCCATGTCCTTGCCCAGCAGCTTGATCTTGCCGGGGAGCGGCGGCATCAGGCCGACGAGGTGCCGCAGCAGGGTGGTCTTGCCGGAGCCGGACCCGCCCATGATCACCATGATCTCGCCTTGGCGGACATCGAGGTTGATGTCGAACAGCACCTGGCGCGCGCCGAACGACCAGTCGAGATGATCGACCTCGATCACCTTGCGGCGTGCCGCGATGTCTTCAGCGCTGGGGCGGTTCGCCTGGTTGACCGCTTCGGCGGACAATGTCGCTTGCGTTGTCATGGCTTACTGCGTCGTCATGTAGGCGAAGATCATGTCGGCGACGACAATGAGCGTGATCGAAATGACGACCGATCGGGTGGTGACCTTGCCGACACCCTCGGCGCCGCCTTGGACCATCGACCCGTTCACCACGCCCACAAGTGCTATGATGATGCCGAACAGCGTCGCCTTGCCGAGGCCGTGCCAGACGTCGCCGGTCTTCAGCACCTCGATCGTGTCATTGAGATAGGCGCCGAAGGACTGGTTGAGCTCGGCCGAAACATAGAGGCCGGCGGCCAGGATCGACACCAGATTGGCCCACATGGCCAGGCACGGCATCATCAGCACGAGGGCGATGAGGACCGGCGACACCAGGAAGCGGACCGGGTTGATGCCCATCACCTGCAGGGCATCCACCTCCTGGTTGATGCTCATGGTGGCAAGCTTGGCGGCGATGGCGGAGCCGGAGCGGCCGGCAATGAGGATGCCCATGATCATCGGGCTGAACTCGCGCACCACGGAGAGCGCGATGCCGATATAGGCGTAGTGCTCGGCGCCGAACAGGCCCAGGCTGTACAGGCTCTGGATGGCCAGCATCAAGCCGATGGTGGCAGCGAGCAGCGTCGCGATCGGCAAGGCCGCGACACCGAATTGCATCATGGCCGCGAAGGTGGCGGTAACGCGCACCGGTTGCCGGTAGCGCCAGCCGGTCAGGGTCCAGTAGATCGCTTCGAAGAAAATAGCGGCGGCATAACCCATCTCATCCAGGCCAGCGATGGTGCGCCTTCCAATTGTCTCGAAGATCTTTGCTGGATTGGCCATCAGGATCGGTCCCGCCTCATGCCGCTCTCAAGGCCGCGCCGCAAGCGCTGCGGCGACATCGGCATGGATGGCAAAGACCTTGTCGAGGCGGGCCAGTTCCAGGACACGCAGCGCACGGGCACTGACCGAGACCAGCGACAATTCGTTCTTCTGCTTGCGCGCGACCTGCAGGCCTTCGACCAGGCTGGCGATGCCGGATGAATCGATATAGCTGACCGCGGACAGGTCGATCAGCAGATCCTTTTTCTGCTTGAGGTTGGCGAGCAGGGCCTTCCTGACCTCGCCGGCATTCTCGAGGTCGATATCCCCCTCAAGGGCGATCACGATCTTGCCCTGTTCTTCCTTGATGCTGGCCACCGACATCCCCTAATTCCCACCCTTGCTATCTGCCCCGCCAGCCGTGGCAACAGCCGTGGCTTCGGCGGATTCCGTCGCGTTTTTGCGCCGTTTGACAAGCTCCAGCAGGTTCCCTTCGCCATCCGGCAAGGGGATGAAGCTGGCATCGTCCATGATGGCCCGGATGAAATGCGTCCCCAATCCACCGGGTCTGACCTCGTCGAGCGGCCTTGGTTCTATCTTACCGGCATCCACGCGGGGAGCAAAATCCCGCAGTCGGAGCATGATTCCGTCCGGCAGGCGGTGCACCGCCAGTGTGATTTCGCCTTTCACCTGGCCGCCATAGGCGTGGATCATGATGTTTTCGATGGCTTCGCCGGCCGCCAGGACCAGATCCTGGATCTCGTCCTCGCCGAACTGGCAGGCCTTGGCGGCGGCCTCCAGGGCCGGGCGCATCATCTTGAGGCGGCTGGGATCGGCCGGGAAAGAGAGGCCGAACAGGAAATCCGCCTCGGCCGGGGCTGCCACCGCCGGGACCCGTTCCCGCTGCCAGGCCTTGCCGGCGGCGCGGTCGTCGATGGCCAGCAGCGTGAGGTCGTCCTTGGCCTGCCAGCCACCCTGGTCGAGTTCTGCCAACACCATCTCAAGTCGCTGCCGCAGCGGCCCATCATGGGCATATTCCAGCAGCTGGTTGAGGCCGTCGACGCCCAGTTCCTCGTCGCCATAGCGGAACTCGGTGAGGCCGTCGGAGAAGGCCACGAACAAGCCACCCTTGAGATCGATCTCGTGATCGACGAAATGCATGTCCCGGAGGATGCCGAGAGGTGGCGCGTCCGGTGCCACGGTCTCATAGAGATGATCTGGAAACTTGATGAGCGGCGGCAAATGGCCGGCATTGGCAAAGCGCAGCAATCCGGTCGCCGGCTCATAGAGTCCGGCCACCATGGTGACGAACATGCCGCGGCTGGTGGTTTCGCAGATCTCGCGGTTGAGGATCGACAGCAGCCTCGCTGGATCGCGGATGGTCTTGCCGAGGCAGCGGAAGAGGCTGGCGGTCTTGGCCATCAGCAAGGCGGCATTCATGCCCTTGCCGGAGACATCGCCCAGCGCAAAGGCAATCGTGCCATCGGGCAGTTCGAAGTAATCATAAAAATCGCCGGACACCTCGCGGATCGGGCGATTGATGCCGCAAATCGGCAGATCGTCATCCTCATTGGGGAGCAGGCTGCGCTGGATTTCGGACGCCAGCTCAAGCTCGCGTTTGATGCGTTCCTGTTCCAGCAACTGGTCGGCAAGGCGCGCATTGGAAATGGCCAGTGCCGCGGCATTGGCCATCACCTGCAGCATGTTGGCGTCCTTGCCGTCGATGCCGTCGAACGGATGGCCGGAGCGCTTGTTGAGAACCTGGACAGCGCCGATCAGCTTGTCGCCGACACGCATCGGCGCGCACAGGATGGAGCGCGTGATAAAGCCGCTCTTGGCATCTGCCGCCTTGAAGAAGTTCTTGTCCTCATAGGCGTTCTCGACCACCAGCAGGCGATCTTCGGCGACCGCGCGGCCGACGATGCCCTGGCCCATGGGGACGGCGAGGCCATCGATCTTGACCGGCCCGACGCTGGCCCGGCACACCAGCATGGAGCCGGCGTCGTCGAGCAGGAACAGCGAGCCGGCTTCAGTTTCCAGGAGCTGGATGATGCTGGCGAGCGCCTGGCCCACGGTGGCGTCGACATTGAGCGAGGCGGCAAACGAGCGAGCCAGCGTGGCGGCGAAGTTGAGCGCGCCGGAATCGGATGGGGTCATGGTCATTCAGATGGAGCCTCGAGCGCCTGCTGGGTCATCGCACGTACCTTTGCATTGCCGGACAGGCTGGAACTTCGCGTGCCGTTGATCTTGCGTGCCGGCACTCTAGCGCGTCGATCTCCGCCGCAGCAACTGTGCCGCCGGCCCGGGACCGGGTTACATGCGGTCAAGAGAGCTGGATCACACTTGCTGGGCCGCTGGATAGACCCCAGCCAGCAGGCGGGGCCGGGGCGGGGCAAACGCTTTCCCGGTCCGGCCCGGGCCGTGTATGATCATCAAAAGAAGGCGCCACCAAAGGCGCCAGGCAAGAAAGTTATCATGGGGGGGGGAGGCGGCATGGCGGTCAAGGGCCACGGCCAGGAAGGAAGCCAGCAAACAGGGGTGCAGCAGGCCGGTGTCTTGGCCTTTGTCGTGGCGGATGACCACCCGATGGTGCGCGACGCCCTGGCGGCGGCGCTCAAGGGTGGCTTCGATGGCGCCCGCATCTCCTTTGCCGGCACACTGACGGAAACCCAGGCGGCGATCGAGTCAGCACCCGAAACCGACCTTCTGGTCCTTGACCTCGACATGCCGGGCATGCTGGGTCTGGCCGGCCTCGCAGCTCTTCGCGCCGCACACCCGGCCCTGCCGATCGCCATCGTTTCGGCCAGCACCAATTCGGCGGCCATGCGGCAGGCGATCGAAATGGGGGCGGCGGGGTTTATCCCCAAGCTGGCGGCGGCCGACAAATTCCTCGACGCGGTCCGCGCGATCCTGAGCGGAGCCCTCTACCTGCCGGACGAGGCGCGGGACGGGGCCCTCAATTCGCGCGATCGGGATCTGGCACAGCGCGCGGCGCAGCTGACGCCGCAACAGCATCGCGTGTTGTCCTTGCTGGCCGAGGGCATGGCCAACAAGCTGATTGCCTATGAAATGCAGATCAGCGAGCCCACCGTGAAAGCGCATGTCACCGAAATTCTGCGCAAGCTGGGTGTCACTTCGCGCACCCAGGCGGTGATCCTGGCACAGCGCCTGTCGCTGGAGCCCGTCACAAAGCCGCTGCCGGCCACGGCGGAGGAATGATCAGTCGACGGTAGCTCCGACGCGGTCGCGGATTTCCGTCAACTGATCGCGCAGGGCGATGATCTCGGCGATCGGTTCGCCGATCGCCTCGGCGAGACGTTTGGGAATCCCCTCGGCCCTGGTTTTCAAGCGGCGGCCCGTCTCGGTCAGCAGCACGCGCACCTGCCGCTCGTCGCCGCTATCGCGGATGCGGGTGACGAGGCCGGCGGCATCGAGCCGCTTCAGGAGCGGGGTCAGGGTTCCGGAATCGAGCTGCAGCCGCGCGCCGATCTCCTTCACCGTCACGTCATCCGCCTCCCACAGCACCAGCATGACCAGGTATTGGGGATAGGTGAGGTCGAGGGGCGCCAGCAGGGGCTTATAGGCCCGGGTAAAGGCGTGGCTGGTCGAATAGAGCGCGAAGCAGAGCTGCTTGGAAAGGCGCAGCATGTCTTTGTCATCACCTTGCTTCATGACCGGTCCTCAATTCTGCATCTTCATAATCTAATTCCCCGTCCTGCCGCAGGGAATAGCTTGTGTAAAATTAAATTGCGCAACCCAGGTATGCAGATCGTGCATGCAAAATTAAATTGTGCACAATCGAATTTGTGCCAATATCCCTGTCATCGGCGGCGGGCAATCCAGCCCAGCCGGGAAGCCCGAAGAAAAGACAGGGCAGTGGAAAGGAAGCAGATCATGAGCGTCAACGTTCTCTACCGCACCAAGGCGACGGCAACCGGTGGCCGCGATGGCAAGGCTTCGACGGCGGACGGCACCTTCAGCGTGACCCTCGCGACGCCCAAGGAACTGGGCGGCGCCGGCGGGGCCGGCAACAACCCGGAACAGCTCTTCGCCGCCGGCTATTCGGCCTGCTTCATCGGCGCCATGAAGTTCGTCGGCGGCCAGGAAAAGATCAAAGTACCTGCCGATACCACCGTTACCGCGGAAGTGGGCATCGGCCCGCGCGCGGAAGGCGGCTTCGGCCTTACTGTCTCGCTCGACATCTCGCTGCCCGGCCTCGACAAGGCGACCGCGCAGGCGCTGGTCGACAAGGCACATCAGGTTTGCCCGTACTCGAATGCGACGCGCGGCAATATCGATGTGACGTTGAGCGTGAAGTAAGACGGCGACAAAAGCTCGATCATCATCCCCGGGCTTGGCCCGGGGATCTACGAGTTTCTCGCCAAAGCAATGTAAGTCGTGGATGCCCGGGCCCCGCCGACGAATGTCGGCATGCGC
This sequence comes from Rhodospirillaceae bacterium, assembly GCA_016712715.1. Lineage (NCBI taxonomy): Bacteria > Pseudomonadati > Pseudomonadota > Alphaproteobacteria > Rhodospirillales > Rhodospirillaceae > Rhodospirillaceae bacterium. Next base: position 56,700 of record JADJQM010000002.1, on the reverse strand, counting down.
CGACGGGGCCCGGGCATGACGATCTGGGACGTTACCCCCGCCGCTTCTGCGCTTCCTGAGCTGCCTTGAGATTGGCGGTGATGAAGGCGTGGGCGTGAGCTGCAAGGTCGGTGCTGTCTTCCCAGAGATTGCGCCAGATGGCGAGGATGCCGGAGAGCTGCTTGTTGACGACCGTCGAGGAGAAGCTCTCGAAGGTGATCGGACCCTTGTAGTTCGTACGTGCAAGACCACGGAAGATCTTGTCGAAGTCGACCGTGCCGGCGCCGAGATAGCCGCGATTCGATTCACCGATATGGAAGTAGCCGAGGTAATCGCCGGTATCGACGATGGCCTGCTCGATATCGGCTTCCTCGATGTTCATGTGATAGGTGTCGAGATGCACCTTCACATTGGGTGCGCCGATGCGATTGCAGAAATCGACCGCCTGCGCCGCCGTGTTGAGGACGTTGCTCTCATAACGGTTCACCACTTCGAGGCCGATGGTGATGTTGCTTCGGGCAGCCTCGGCGCAGATCCTGCGCAGTACCTCGGCTGAGTTTTCCTTGCCGCGCTCAGTTGTAGGATCCGCGTATTTCATGAAGCCCGAATAGAGGATGCCGCACATATGCGTAGCGCCCATGTCGCGGGTGACGGAGAGGGCGTCGCGCAGCAGTTTTTCACCCCGCTTGATCTTGTCCGGATCCTCACTGGAGATATCGGCGCTGCCGTCGAGGCCCAGCGAGACCGTGATGCCGAGCTTGTTGGCCTCGGCCGTGCGCCTGGTATGAACGGCATCGATGGTGGTGGGGTCGAGGGCTGGAATTTCGATGATATCGTAGCCCAGGGCCGCGGTTTTCTCGATCGCCTGGGCGGCTTCAGCGTGACTCCAGCCACCGACCCAGACCAAAGCGTGGACACCGATCCTGTTCATCCCGTCTCTCCTCGCGCCATTTCAGGCCAAATTATTGATTCCATGACCGAAATTAGCCCGGCAGAGGGGCCCTGACCAGCGCGCGATGGGGCCGGGGGCAAGATTGATGCGGGAAAGCGCCGGACAGCGCCATTTTCGTTTAGGTCGGTTCTCGCTTTCGCATTGCTGCAATGCGAAATGATTATTGAAAACAGGCCGCCCTAAGCCATATACTCCGTATTGCAGTGCAGCAACCGATGGCTTGGACCATTGGAGCACGGGAGGAAGATCCACTCTTACCTGGAGGTCTTCCATGTGGCCGTATAACGACGAAGAAAATGGTTGGCTCGGGCAGAATGTTGCCCACGGTACATCTGCCGGGCCGGCCCACTCTCCCCGCGAACAATCCTATCTGCCCGACTATTACCGGCCGGAAACGGTACCGGTAACGCCGGAAATGGTCGCCTTCTATCAGCAACGGGCGCGGAAACTGCGCCACGCGGCGATCGGCGGCTTTTTCACCCGGCTTGCGGCAAGTGCCGCTGGCATGTTCCAGCAACTTGGCCAGCTCAGCAGCGGCAACCACGCCAAGATCGAGGCGGTCATCGCCGACATGCGGCGCCAGGCGGCTACGCCACGGAACGCTGGGACCGCTGGGCGATAAGGGCGCGCAACCGCGCCGGCTTGACCGGTTTGTGAAGCACGTCGAGGCTGAGCGCCTTGGCGCGTGCCATCACAATCGGATCGCGATTGGCTGTGATGAGTACAGCCGGCACGTCGTCGCCCCAGGCGTCGCGCAGCTTGGCAATCTCGTTGATGCCGTCCGGCTGCTCGTCACCCAGATGAAGATCAATCAGCAGCAGGTCCGGCGGCCCGGTCCGGCCGGCAGAGGCCAGCAGCGCCAGATCCGCACTGGCCGCGGTGATCACATCGCAGCCCCAGCTTTGCAGCAGAACCTCCATGCCCTCGCGCACCTGTTCCTCGTCATCGATGCAGATGACGAAGGGCATGCGGGCGAGCGCCCCAGTGCGGGCAAGATCCGGCTGCACATCCTTGAGGCTGACCGGATCGGCCATGGCGAGCGGCAGATCGATGGTGAAGGCAGCGCCCTTGCCGGGCGCTGAGACCAATCCGCGCGGATGACCCAGCATGCGGGCGATGCGATCGACGATGGCAAGACCCAGGCCCAAACCCCGTTCGCCGCCGACGCTGGCCGGCTTCAGGCGAATGAACTCCTGATAGATATTGGCCTGCTGGTTGGCGGCGATGCCCGGGCCGTTGTCGCGCACCTCGATGCGGATGCCGGTCGGGATACGGCGGCAACCCATCAGCACGCGCGGCCTCCGGTCATTGCCGCGCCCATAGCGGATCGCGTTGGACAGATAGTTCTGCAGCACGCGGCGTAGCAAGGCGGGGTCGGTCCGCACCCAGGCCTTGCTTGGCACCATGCGCAGTTCGATGTCGGCGCGTTCGGCCAGTGGTGCAAAGGCATCGGTCAGGGACTTCAGCAATGGCCCGAGCGGAATGGCGCGGGGTTCCGGCTTGATGGCGCCGGCATCGAGCTTGGCGATGTCGAGCAGCGCATCCAGCAGTGCCTCGACCGAAGAAAGGCCAAGGTCGACTTTCGCGACCAGCTCATCGGCGACATGGCGTTCCGACAAGGCCGCCACGAACAAGCGCGCGGCATGCAGGGGCTGCAGCAGATCATGGCTGGCGGCGGCGATAAAGCGCGTTTTGTCGATATTGGCTTCCTCGGCGCGGGCGCGGGCTGCTTCCAGTTCGGCCGTCCGGGTCGCCACGCGCCGCTCCAGCCCTTCATTGGCATTGCGCAATGCCTCTTCCGCCAGGCGGCGTTCGGTGATGTCGACATAGAGCAGGAAGAAGCCCAGCACATGGCCGCTTTCGTCAAAATGCGGGATGTAGGTGCCGCGCGCCACTTCGATCTTGGCGTCATTGGTCGGGAAGTCGATCTCGAATTCCTGTTCCTCGCCGGCGAGGACCGCGTCGATGTATGGCTTCAATTGCCGATAGCGTGCCGGGCCCAGCACCTCGCTGACATGGCGGCCCTCGGTTGCCCCTTCGCCGCCCTTCAGCGAGGCCTGATAGGGCCGGTTGGTGAAGCGGTAATGTTCGTCGCGGTCGATATAGGCGATCAGCACGGGCACATTGTCGGTGACGATGCGGGTGCGCCTTTCGCTGTCGCGCAGGGCCTCGGCGGCCCGCACGCGGGCTGTGACGTCATTGGCGGTGACAATGACGCCGCCGCCGGCCAGCGGATCGACCCGCAACTCCGTGACAGAACCGTCGGCCAGCTTGATTTCGCGCATCGCCACCTGGCCGGTATCGAGGAGGGCGGCCAGCGAGGGAATATGCGAGGGCAGGTTGGCGATGTTGACGCCGATTGCCAGCGAATCGCGCTCCAGCCCGCTCAGATCGGCAAAGCGGTCGTTCCAGACCTCGAGCTTGCCGGTGGCGTCGAACACGGCAAGGCCCAGGCCCATATGATCGAGCGTGCGGCGCAGGAGGTCGGCATTGTAGCGGATCGCGGCCGTGGCCTCGTCCAACATTTCGCGCATCGAGCCCAGCATCCACAGGCCCTTGCGCCGTGCCGTCGTCACGACGACGCGGGCGGAGGCGGCGCCGATGGTGCCGGAGAGCAGGCGCTCGGTGAACTCGACCGCGGCTGCCCCGGAGAGCTTCAATTCGCGGAACGCCTCCTCGGCGCGCTCGCTGCCGATGAAGCGCGCTGCCAGTTCCTTCAACTGATCGAGTTCATTGCGGGCCGGCGAGACCGGCTTGCTGTGATCATTGGGACCGCCATCGCCGACAAAGGCCGCGGCCTGCTGCCGGTCGCGGGCCATCGGCTTTGCCAGCAGCGAGCCCACCACCAGCAAGGCGATGTTGACGGCGATACCGACGACGAATCCGCGCAACAACGGGTCGAAATAGGCGAGCGGACCCCAGGGCGGCAGCGTCGACGCCTGCCCGGGCTGGATTGTCGGCCACAGGATGGCCCAGAACCAGACGGCAAAGCCGCCCAGCAGGCCGGCGATCACGCCATGGCGGTGCGCGCGGCGCCAATAGAGGCCAATGAGCAGGGGTGGCGCAAAATTGGCAACCGCACAGAACGAGATGAGGCCGATCGTGACAAGCGGCAACAGGCCGGCGATGGTGCGGTAATAGGCATAGGCGGCGAGCAGAATGGCGACCACGGCGAGGCGCCGCACGAGGAGGCCGAGCTGGCCGAGATTGGCGCCTTCCTCCTGCCTGCGCCGCAGCAGCCAGGGCATCACCAATTCGTTGCCGACCATGCCGGACAGCGCCATGCAGGCGACCGCGACCATGCTGGTCGCGGCCGAGAGGCCGCCGATAAAGATGAAGGCGGTCAGCCAATCAGCACCAGCGGAAAGCGGCAAGGTGAGGACGTAAAAATCGGGCGCATGGCCGGCATCAAGTCGGGCCAGGCCGGCCATCGCGATCGGCACCACAAACAGGTTGATGGCGACGAGATAGAGCGGGAACATCCAGCGCGCCGCCAGCAGGCTCTTAGGATGGTCATGTTCGACCACCGCCACGTGGAATTGCCGTGGCAGACAGAGGAACGCAAAGCCGGACAGCACCGTGAGGGCCGCCCAATTAGCGTTGATCTCGGGGTGGAGCATATGGCTGGCCGCCGGGATGCTGCGCGCCTCGTTCAACAAGGCGGCGGGACCGTCGAAAACCGACCAGACGATGAAGACGCCGCCCGCCAGCAGCGCGCACAGCTTGACCAGGCTTTCGATGGCGATGGCCAGCATCATGCCGCGATGCTGTTCGCTGGCTTCGACATGGCGGACGCCGAACAGGATGGTGAAGGCCGCCATCAGCAAGGTGACGATGAGGGCTGTGTCCTGCCAGATCGGCACATGGAGGGCGGATGCCGCCGGACTGGCGCCGGCGATTTCGCCGGAGAGTGCCTCGAAGCTGAAGGAGACGGCCTGCAGTTGCAGCGCGATATAAGGCATGGCGCCGACGACGGCGATCAAGGTGGCGATAACCGCCACTGCCCGGCTGCGGCCATAGCGCGCTCCCAGGATGTCGGCGATGGAGGTTACGTTCTGCTGCTTCGCAAGTGCAATAATGCGCGCCATGACGGGCCAGGCCAGCACGATGACCAGGGCCGGCCCCACATAGATCAGCGCGAAATCGAGTCCATTGCTGACGGCGCGGCCGACCGAGCCATAGAAAGTCCAGGATGTACAATAGATCGCCAGCGACAGCGCATAGATGGGCGGCCCTAACCGCCCACGCGACCAATTGATCGCGTGCCGCTCGCCGGCATGGGCAATCACGAACAGCAGGCCGAGATAGGCCAGCGAGAGGAGGAGTATGAGGCTGCTCTGCGACATTCCGGCAATTAATGCATGGGCTTAAGCAGCAAGTCCATTGGCCCAAAAGTCGCTACGACCAAAGTCTGGGGTCAATTCGCCAGCTCAGGGGCATAAGAAAAAGACTGGAATCCGGTGCACAAGCTTTGCCTGCCGCGAGTCGTTGACTGGGTGGGAATGTGCCGGGTGAGAAATCTGATGACCCAAAAAAGATGCCGGGAATTCGGCGCGAGGTCAGCAACATGAGGGGAGAGTCAAGCATGTCAACTGTCGCCGCTTCGGCCGATAATGCCGGCAAGAAAGAGCCGGCCGATGTAAAGATGGTGGTCTTTGCATCATCGCTCGGCACCGTGTTCGAATGGTATGATTTCTATCTTTACGGATCGCTCGCTGCGATCATCTCCAAGCAGTTCTTCTCCGGCGTCAATCCGACCGCGGCCTTCATCTTCGCGTTGATGGCCTTTGCGGCGGGCTTTGCCGTCCGTCCCTTCGGCGCCGTCTTCTTCGGTCGCCTGGGCGATCTGGTCGGGCGCAAATACACCTTCCTGATCACCATCACGATCATGGGTATCTCCACCTTCATCGTCGGCCTGTTGCCGAGCTATGCCTCGATCGGTATCGCGGCACCAATCATCCTCGTTGGCCTGCGATTGCTGCAGGGTCTGGCGCTGGGTGGTGAATATGGTGGTGCGGCGACCTATGTCGCCGAACACGCACCGGCCGGCAAGCGTGGCCTGCACACCAGCTGGATCCAGACCACCGCGACCCTGGGTCTGTTCCTCTCGCTCCTGGTCATTCTCGGCTGCCGCTACTTCCTGGGCGAAGAAGCGTTTGCAGATTGGGGCTGGCGCGTCCCGTTCCTGATCTCCCTGCTGCTGCTGCTGATCTCGGTCTGGATCCGCTTGAAGCTCAGTGAATCGCCGACTTTCCAGAAGATGAAGGACGAGGGCAAAGGCTCGAAAGCACCACTCACCGAAAGCTTCGGCCAGTGGAGCAACCTCAAGATCGTGTTGCTGGCACTGTTCGGCCTCACCGCCGGTCAGGCCGTGGTGTGGTATACGGGTCAGTTCTACGCCCTGTTCTTCCTCACCCAGAGCCTCAAGGTCGATGCGGTCACGGCCAATCTGCTGATTGCCCTGTCGCTAGCCATCGGCACGCCCTGCTTCATCCTGTTCGGCTGGCTCTCCGACAAGATCGGCCGCAAGCGGATCATCATGGCGGGCTGTGCGCTCGCGGTGTTGACCTACTTCCCGGTCTTCAAGCAGATCACCCACTATGCCAACCCGGCGCTTGAAGCCGCCCAGGCTTCCGCACCGGTGACCGTGGTGGCCGATCCGGACAGCTGCTCGTTCCAGTTCAATCCCGTGGGTACGTCGAAGTTCTTGACCTCGTGCGATATCGCCAAGAGCTTCCTCGCCAAGGGGTCGGTGAACTATGCCAATGAAGCGGCGCCTGCCGGGACTGTGACGCAGATCAAGATCGGCGACACCGTGATCGACAGCTTCGAAGGCGCTGGTCTGCCGGCCGAGGAAATGAAGGCCAAGACCGATGCCTTCAATGCGGCGATGACGGCAGCAGTGACGGCGGCCGGCTATCCCGCCAAGGCTGATCCGGAGCAGATGAACAAGACGATGGTGACCGTCCTGTTGGTCTACCTGGTCATCCTGGTGACGATGGTCTACGGCCCGATCGCCGCCATGCTGGTCGAACTGTTCCCGACCAAGATCCGCTACACCTCGATGTCGCTGCCCTATCACATCGGCAACGGCTGGTTCGGCGGCTTCCTGCCGACGGTCAGCTTCGCCATGGTGGCAGCCAGCGGCGACATCTATTACGGCCTCTGGTATCCGATCGCTATCGCAGCCATGACCTTCGTGGTGGGTATCTTCTTCATCCACGAGACGAAGGATCACCGGATGGAAGTCTGGTAACAGACGACCGACCGCGAAACGCGATCCAGTTTCCCCCTCCGGGCCCTGCCGCAAGGCAGGGCCCTCTTCTTATCCGGGGCGCCCTGCCGCAAGGCAGGGCCCTCTTCTTGTCCAGAAGGCCCCTACTTCTTGTAGAGGCCGTTCGCGGTGGCGGAATCCATGGCCCCTTCGGCCAGAGCCTCGTAGACGCCGTCCTGCTGGAAGGACTTCGCCAAGGCGGCCGTTCGGCCCCACACGGCTTTGGCGATGCCGGAGCCGGCACTCAGGCGCTTCACGCCGAGTTTGGCAAGCTCGGCTGCAGACGGCAGGCCCGGCCAGGCGAGGACGTTCAAGGGCCGCTCAAGGGCGGCGGCAACCGCCCTGATCTCCTCTGGTGCGACGATCGCGGGCACGAAGATGCCGCTGGCACCGGCATCCTGATAGATCCTGGCGCGGCGCAGGGATTCGGCGACGCGCTCTGGCTCCGGTGCCAGCTTGAAGAGATAAACGTCGATGCGCGCATTGATGAAGATGTCGATGCCCTCGCGCGCGGCGACTTTCCGGATCGCTGCGATCTTGGCCGCGAGTAACTCCGGCGGATTGGCGCCGTCTTCGATGTTGAGGCCGACGGCACCGGCACCGATGATTTTGGCGACGGATTCGCCCACGGCGGCGGCGTCGCGGCCGAAGCCGCTTTCCATGTCGACGGTGAGGGGTACATCTATGGCGCGGGCGATCCGCGTCACGCCATGCACGAGTTCATCGAGCGGCAAGGCATCGCCATCCGGATAGCCCAGCGACCAGGCAAAGCCGGCGCTGGTCGTGGCGATGGCCTTGGCGCCCTGCGCCTCGATCACGCGGGCGGAACCGGCGTCCCAGGCGTTGGCGAGCTTCAATATCTCGGGACCGCGATGCAATTGATGAAAGATCGCGGCGGCTGCGGGGCGGGACGGCATGGTTGGCTCCTGTTTCGGTCGGGCTGGATTTCAGCCGATGGCGCGCTCGTGTTCAAGCAGCCATTGCTTACGGTGCAGGCCACCACCATAGCCGGTGAGGGATCCATCGGAGCCGATCACGCGGTGGCATGGCACCACGATGCTGATCGGGTTGCTGCCATTGGCGAGACCCACGGCGCGGACTGCCTTGGGCTTCTCGACGCGCTGGGCGAGGTCGGCATAGGAAATCGTCTTGCCGCAGGGGATAAGGCGCAATTGCCGCCAGACGGCGCGCTGGAAATCAGTACCGTCGGTCTCGACCTTGAGCTTATTGATGGCCCCAAGGTCGCCCTTGAAATAGGCGCGGAGCGCCGTCGAAAGCCCGCCCGGATCAGGCTGCCTGGTAAGCGTATAGCCGGCCCTGCCGCAATGGCGCGCCAGCAATGTCAACATGCGCGGTTCATGATCGGACCAATCCACCGCCCTCAGTCGGCCGTTCTCGTCAGCGATGACAACGAGCTCGCCAATCGGTGTCGCCATCCGATCGATCAGCAGCTTCAGCTTTTCAGGCACGGATGGATTCCTTTGCGGCAAGGATTGCCTCATCGGCTGCCCAGAGATGCTGTGCCGCATAGGCGCGCCACGGCCGCCACGGTTCGGCCATCTGCAGCAATTGTTTCGGCGTCGGCCGCTCACCGCCGGCATCGGTCGCACCGCGCAGGATCCCGATATCGCTCGCTGGAAAGGCATCGGTCTCGCGCACCACGCGGAGGGCGATGTACTGCGCCGTCCAATCGCCGATGCCTGGAATGGCGCAGAGCTTGGCGATGGTGTCGTCCATCCTGAAGCCGGCGCGGAACAGGTCCGGATCGGCGAGGGCCGCCTCGGCCATGGCGCTGAGCGTGCGCCGCCGCGCCGAGGGCATGCCGAGGGTCGTGAGATCCGCGCCGACGATCTGCGCGGGTGTCGGGAAAGCCATCGCCAGATCGCCCGGCCCGCGGGCGGCCACGGGCAGCTGGCTGCCGCACAGCGCCACGAGTTTGGCAGCGAGTTGGCGACCGGCCGTCACCGTCACCTGCTGGCCAAGGATGGCGCGGATGGCGAGTTCGAATCCGTCCCAGCCACCCGGTGCGCGCAGGCCCGGACGCGCCGCGATCAAGGGTCGAAGGCGCGGATCCTGGGCTAGATGCGCACCGATCAAGGCGACGTCGGCGCCGAGATCGAAGACGCGGCGGATGCGGGCGATGATGGCCGGCAGCGCGCGCACGCAGGGAAAGCGGAGCGTGGCGATGAGGCAGCTTGCCGATGCATCATGGCCGATCTCGACGCTGCCGAACTTGCCGTCGAGTGCCACGCTGCGGACATAGCGGTCCGGCGTCACGGTCTCGATTCCGGCGATGGCGCGTGCCTTGAGATAGGACAGCATGAACGGCCAGTCATAAGGCGGCCGGTAGCGCAATCGCACGACGACACCGGAAGCCGCGACCGAGCCTTGCGCCAGGGCGGTCACCGATTTGCGGCGGAGTGCCGTGGGTGGTCGCTTGTAAAGCTGCCGGAATGTCTCGTTGAAGCGGCGTACGCTGCCAAAGCCCGCGGCCAGGGCGATTTCCGCCATCGGCAGGCGCGTGTCGTGGATCAGCTGCTTGGCGAAGTGGATGCGGCGCGTCTGCGCCACCGCGATGGGCGAGGCGCCGAGATGTTCGTTGAACAGGCGGCGCAATTGCCGCTCGCCCAGACCCAGGCGGGTCGCCAGTTGTTCGACGCTTGCTCCCTCGCCATCGAGGGCGCCCTCGGCGATGAGGGCAAGGCCGCGCGTCACCGTGTTCGAGGTGCCGGACCAGGCGCCAAGATCGGGGGCGGTTTCCGGCCGGCAGCGCAGGCAGGGACGAAAGCCCGCTTCCTGGGCCGCCGCGGCCGAGGGGAAGAACCGGCAATTCTTGAACTTGGCGCTGGGTGCCGGACAGATCGGCCGGCAATAGATCCCGGTCGAGGTCACGCCGACAAAAAGCCTGCCATCGAAGCGGGGGTCGCGCGCGGCAAGCGCCCGGTAGCAGGCCAAGGGATCGAGCGACAGGGGCGGCGGCGATGGCCTGTCGTCGTGATCCCTGGCGGGGAGGTCGGGGGCCAGTTGTTCCATCGGCCGATCATGCCATCCCAGGCTGGCGCCTGCTCGCGGTTTTCGGACATGGTCATCATGCCCGGATTGGGATGGTCAGGAATGCTCGGCGGAGACGCCCGGCAGTACTTTGCGCACTCGTTCGCGGTAGGAAATGTAGATGGCGCAAGCGATGAGGATGGCGACGCCGAGGAAGGTCCAGTGGTCGGGGAAATCGCCGAAGAAATACCAGCCGGCCACAACCGCCATGATCATCTCGGCATAGGCGAGCGGTGCCAGCAACGAGGCCTCGGCATGGTCATAGGCCTTGACGATCAGCGAATGGCCGATGGTGGCGATAAGACCGAGGAGGGGAAACAGCAACCATTGTTCAAGGGTGGGCGCCTGCCAGAAGAACAGGACGGCGATGGTCGTGATGACGGCGCCCACGACATTGGTGTGGAAGGTCGTCACCATGGCGTTGGCGCGACCGGAAATCTTGCGCGTGAGCAGCATGTAGATGGCAAGCGACGTGCCGGCGGCCAGCGCCATCAGCATGCCCGGGTTGAATTCCTGGAAGCCGGGCCGGATGATGATCAGCGTGCCGATGAAGCCGATGACGACGGCGGCCCAGCGCCTGACACCGACCTTCTCGCCCAGCATGACCGGCGACAGCATGGTGACGATCAGCGGCTGCACGAAGAAGATCGCCAGCGTGTCGGCGATGGGCAGGAATTTGAGGCCCCAGAAAAAGAAGAAAGTGGCACTGCACAGAAAGAGGCCGCGCAGGCTGTGCATCCAGAAGGGATCCGGTGTCAGTCCCTTCAGCCCCACAATTTTCCAGGCGACCGGCAGGGTGATCAACATGCCGAAGAACAGCCGTGCCCAGACGATCTGAACCACGGGCACGCTCTGCTGGCCCAGCGTCTTGGCGACCACGTCGAGAAACGGCAGCACCGCCATGGCGGCCAGCATGAGAACAATGCCGATGAGGGGTTTTTGGGCGGGGCGATCGATGGGCATGGCTATTCCGGCTGATCTGAGTTTGCAGATGGCTCCCGGGCCCATCTGCGAGGCAATGATAGCGAGCCCGGGATCGAAGAAGTAGCGTGAAGTCGATTAAAAGACGCCGATCTGGTCGTCATCACCACGAAGAACGCTGCGCGGAATGTGCAGGACCATCAATATTGTCAGCCAATGAGCTATCAGCAGAGACATGAAGATGCTCGTGCCTGCGAGCAGAATCATGAAGTTCTGCAGGCCGAGGATGTCATCGAAACTGCGCCCCGCCATCACGACGACCAAGACGAAAGCAATGGCAAGCGCCACCATAACGATGAAATGACAGAAAAAGCGGAAGGCGAACCCCTTGGTGCTGCGCCATGCGAGACCCAGGGATCCGCGCCAGCCGCGTAAGGTTACCAGGGGCGGGAGAATGAGCAGTCGCAACAACGCCCAGAAAGCCGGAATCATCCCGAGTACCAGAAGGGACCAGACATAGGTGCGGGGCTCATGCAAATCGATATCGAACGAGCCGTCTCCGAACACAACGGCGAAGGCGAAGGCAAACAGGTAGGTCGGCGCGAACGTCAGGGAGATAAGCAGCACCCCGGCAAGAAAATGCACACCTTTCGAAATACCGAAAATGAACAAGGCCGCCAGAGAAAGGCGCTTTTGCGTGGCTGCATCCAGGCACCACGATGCTAGAGCCGTCGAAACCACCATGGCGGTGACGAGCCAAACACCAAGGCCCATCCAACCTTGGTAGGTGAAAGCCGTGAACGGTGAGGAAAAAAGGACGCCGATTCTAGGCGGTGGCGATCCGATCACCGCCGCACCTGGAAACTGGCTGCTCAGCAGCATGGTGACGGCCAAGGCGGGAAGCGCAATGGCGAGCCATTTCATCGGTGCCATTACAGGCCACAGGATGGTTCTGAACAGGCTATCCAGAAAGCCGACGGGTTTGCCCAGGTGTACGGGTCGCGCGCTTTCCAAATGCGCCTGGTTTTGATCATTCATCCTGCGATCTCGATTGGGAAAATGGCCGACTTAGATCGGATTTTGGCAACCTATCCGTCATGGAGGTATGAAGAAAGGCAGTTTTGACGAGCGCAAGGCGAATGCGGCAGCAGCCGAGCCACCCCTTCCGCCAACCGCCCCAATCGTCTAAGAAGACGCCCAAGCCCTCATTCGGGCAGGTGGAACAAGTGGGTCGGAGCTAAAAAATGGCAGCGTATCAATATATTTACGTGATGAAGGGCCTGTCCAAGGCTTATCCGGGCGGCAAGAAGGTCCTGGACAATGTCTGGCTGTCCTTCCTGCCCGGCGCCAAGATCGGCGTGCTCGGCCATAACGGGTCGGGTAAATCGACGCTCCTCAAGATGATGGCCGGCATCGACAAGGAGTTCAACGGCGAGGCCTGGGCCGCGGACGGTGTCACGGTCGGCTATCTCGCCCAGGAACCGGAGCTCGATCCCAAGAAGGACGTGCTCGGCAACGTCATGGAAGGTGTCGGCGCCACGGCAAAGCTGCTCGAGGATTTCGAGGCGGTCTCCAATGCCATGGCCGACCCCGACGCCGATTTCGACACGCTGCTGGCGAAACAGGCGGAGCTGCAGGAGAAGATCGACGCCGCCGATGCCTGGGATATCCAGCGCACGGTCGAGATCGCGATGGATGCCCTGCGCTGCCCACCCTCCGATTCCGATGTAACCAAGTTGTCGGGTGGTGAACGCCGCCGCGTGGCGCTCTGCCGCCTGCTGCTTTCCAACCCCAACATGCTGCTGCTCGACGAACCGACCAACCATCTCGACGCGGGAATCGGTCGCCTGGCTCGAACATTTCCTGGAAGGCTACAAGGGCATGGTCGTGGCCGTGACCCATGACCGCTACTTCCTCGACAATGTCGCCGGCTGGATCCTGGAGCTCGATCGCGGCCAGGCCATTCCGTTCGAAGGCAATTACTCCGGCTGGCTGGAACAGAAGTCGAAGCGCCTGGAGCAGGAATCGAAGACCGAAAGCTCGCGCCAGCGCACCCTCGACCGCGAATTGGAATGGATCCGCCAGGGGCCGAAGGCTCGCCAGGCGAAGTCCAAGGCTCGCGTCACGGCCTATGAGACGCTGCTCGCCCAGCAGAACGAGAAAAGCCAGGACACGGCCCAGATCTATATTCCGGCGGGGCCGCGCCTCGGCGATCTGGTCATCCAGGCAGAACATCTCAACAAGGGCTTCGGCGACAAATTGCTGATCGAGGATCTCTCCTTCCGCCTGCCGCCCGGCGGCATCGTCGGCGTCATCGGCCCGAACGGCGCCGGCAAGACCACCTTGTTCCGCATGATCACCGGCATGGAGACGCCCGACAGCGGCACCTTCAAGGTCGGCGAGACGGTGAAGCTCGGCTATATCGACCAGTCGCGCGACAGCCTCAACGCCAACAAGACCGTGTGGGAGGAAATTTCCGACGGCCATGACGAGATCGAACTCGGCAAGCGCAAGATGCCGAGCCGCACCTATGTCGCGGGCTTCAACTTCAAGGGCACCGATCAGCAGAAGAAGGTCGGCCAGCTCTCCGGCGGTGAACGCAACCGCGTGCATCTTGCCAAGATGCTCAAGGGCGGCGCCAACGTCCTGCTGCTCGACGAACCGACCAACGATCTCGATGTCGACACCTTGCGCGCGCTCGAGGAAGCGTTGCTGGAATTTGCCGGCTGCGTAGTCGTAGTCAGCCATGATCGCTGGTTCCTCGACCGCATCGCCACGCATATGCTGGCGTTCGAGGGCGACAGCCATGTCGAATGGTTCGAGGGCAATTACCAGGATTACGAGGTCGATCGCCATCGCCGCCTCGGCACCGATGCCGATCAGCCACACCGGATCAAATACAAGCCGCTCATTCGCGCCTGATCGGGCTGGCTTGATTCATATCAAGGTGCTTGCCGTGGGGTCCGGGCATGACAAGATGGGGTCAGGTTCCTGACTCCACTTATCAGTTCAGACTGGCGGTTCTGCCATGCGCTTTACGACCATCCTTGTCATCCTCGTCCTCCTCGGCGGTGCCGCCGCCGGCTATGTCTTCTGGCAGGAACGGCAGAGCGAGGCGGCGCTCGCTGGCTTTGCCGTCGCCAATGGCCGGATCGAGGTCGAACGGGTGGCGGTCGCCACCAAATATGCCGCCAGGGTCGCCGCCATGCTGGTCGATGAAGGCGACATCGTGGCCAAGGGCCAAGTCGTGGCCGAGATGGATACCGCCGAGCTGAAGGCGGATCTTGCCGAGGCGCAAGCCAATGAGCGGCAGGCCAAGGAAGCCATCGGCCAGGCCCAGGCCGAAATCGGCATCCGCGAGGCGGATCTCGAACTGGCCGAGATCGAGTTGAAGCGCGCAACCACGCTGGAAAGGAAGAGCGTCGGTCCGGTGGCGGAGGTCGAGCGCCGGCAGGCCCAGCGCGACGTTGCCGTGGCGGCACTGAAGGGTGCCGAGGCCGGTGTCGAGAATGCGCGGGCAGCCCTCCTTGCCGCGGCCGCACGGGTCGAGCGCCTGCGAACGGTCATCGCCGACATGACCCTGCGCGCACCCACCGAAGGCCGTGTCGAATATCGGCTGGTAAAGGCCGGCGAAGTGCTGGCGGCCGGCGGGCAGGTGGCGACCCTGCTTGATCTGGCCGATGTGCATATGGTGGTGTTCTTCCCGACCGCCGTTGCCGGCCGTGTCGGGCTCGATTCCGAAGCGCGCATCGTGCTCGACGCGGCACCGGAATTCGTCATTCCGGCCAGGGTCAGTTTCGTCGCGGCGGAAGCGCAGTTCACGCCGAAATTCGTCGAGACAAAAACCGAGCGCGACAAGCTCACCTACCGGATCAAGGTGGCGATCGATCACGATCTGCTGGTCAAGTACCGCGACTATGTGAAGGCTGGCCTCACCGGCAATGCCTATCTCAAGGTGGATGCGGCCGCCACCTGGCCCGATTTCCTCACGCCGAAACTGCCGCCGCCATCCAATGGCGCATCCTCGACGGCACCGGCAGATGCGGCCCAGGGCAGCGCCAACCCGTGACCGCGGACCTACCCGAGCCGGCCGTTCGGCTGCGGGGCGTCCAGCACCGCAACAATCGGCATTTCGCCCTTCAGGATATCAGCTTCGAGATCCCGCAGGGCAGCACCGCGGCGATCATCGGGCCGGACGGGGTCGGCAAGTCGACGCTGCTCTCGCTCATCGCCGGGACACGCCGCATCCAGCAGGGCGACATCGACGTGCTGGGCGGCGATATGCGCAAAAGACGCCATCGCAATGCCATCGCCGAGCGCATCGCCTATATGCCGCAGGGGCTCGGCAAGAATCTCTATCCAACCCTTTCCGTCGTCGAGAACATCGATTTCTTCGCCGGACTCTTCGGCCTGCACGGAGCGGCGGCGACGGCGCGGCGCGAGCGGCTGCTCTATGCGACCGGCCTCGACCCCTTCCCGGACCGGCCGGCCGGCAAGCTCTCCGGCGGCATGAAGCAGAAGCTCGGCCTCTGCTGCGCCCTCATTCACGATCCCGATCTGCTCATTCTGGATGAGCCGACCACCGGGGTCGACCCCTCTCGCGCCGCCAGTTCTGGCATCTCATCGACGAAATCCGCGCCGAGCGGCCGGGCCTCACCCTCATCACCGCCACCGCCTATATGGAGGAGGCCGCGCGCTTTGCGCATCTCATCGCCATCGATGCGGGCCAGTTGCTGGCCGCAGGGCCGACACCACAGGTGTTGGCGGAAGCGGGTGCCGCGACCTTGGAGGAGGCGTTCGTCACCTTGCGTCGACGTGCCGGCCTGTCAACAGCAGTACCTGTTGCCAGCGAGGGCGTTCTGCCGCCACGGCCGCATCAGGAGGGGCCACCGGCGATCGAAGCCGAGGAACTGACCTGCCGTTTCGGCGATTTCGTGGCGGTCGACAAGGTCAGCTTCCGGATCGAGACCGGCGAGATTTTCGGCTTCCTCGGCTCGAATGGCTGCGGCAAGACAACGACGATGAAGATGCTGACGGGCTTGCTGCCGGCCAGCAGCGGCACGGCCAGCCTGCTCGGGCAACCCGTGGCGGCCCAGGATCGGCAATCGCGGCTCAAGATCGGCTATATGTCGCAGAGCTTCTCGCTTTATGAGGAGCTATCGGTCCGCGCCAATCTTGATCTCCATGCGAGGCTCTACCAGGTGCCACGCGCGGAACTGGCGGCGCGCATCGGCGATTCCCTGAAGCGCTTCGATCTCGAGGCGATCGCGGATCGCCTGCCGCGGGATCTCTCTCTCGGGCAACGCCAGCGCCTGCAATTGGCGGCAGCCTGCCTGCACAAGCCGCGAATCCTCATCCTCGACGAACCGACCTCCGGCGTCGATCCTGAGGCGCGCGATGCCTTCTGGCATCAGATCGGTCATCTTGCGCGCGACGAAGGTGTCACGGTTTTCGTTTCCACCCATTTCATGAACGAAGCAGCGCGCTGCGATCGCATTTCCTTCATGCATCGCGGCCGAACACTGGCGGTTGGCGCGCCATCTGCACTTGCCGCACAATATGGCGAGGGCGACCTGGAGACGGCCTTCGTCAAGCTCATTGAGGCGGATGAAGGTGTCACAGTGCGGGCGCCAGCACCCATTGCTGCCGCAGCGACGGCCGAACCCATGCGCCCGACGGCGAACGCGTTGCGACGCATCCTGGTGTTTGCCAAGCGCGAGACACTGGAACTGCGGCGCGATACCATCCGCCTCGCCTTCGCCCTGCTGGCGCCGCTCTTTCTCATGGTCTGTTTCGGCTTCGGCATGTCCTTCGATGTCGAGGATCTGCGCTATGCCGTGCTCGACCGCGACCGCTCGCTGGAAAGCCGGTCCCTGATGGAAGGATTCGGTGGGTCGCCTTACTTCACCGAAACGCCGCCGATCGCGGATTTCAACGATCTCGACCAGCGCCTGCGCTCGGGCGACGTGCAGGTGGCGATCGAGGTGCCGCCGGATTTCGGCCGCGACCTGTTGCAGGGTCGTCGGCCGCAGATCGGCGTCTTCATCGATGGCAGCTTTCCCTTCCGTGGCGAGACGGCGCGGGGCTATGTGCAGGGCATCGCCCTCAAACAGGCGATGGAACGCGCGCGCCAGACCATCGGCAAGTTTCCCGACCCAACGTCCTACGAACTGGTGCCGCGTTTCCGCTACAACCAGGATTTCAAGAGTGTCGTTGCCATGGTGCCCGGCGTGATGATGCTGCTGCTGATTCTGATCCCCTCGATGCTGACGGCGCTCGGTGTCGTGCGCGAGAAGGAACTCGGCACCATCGCCAATCTCTATGCCTCGCCGGCCGGCATCGGCGAGTATCTCATCGGCAAGCAGCTGCCTTATATTGGCGTCGGCTGCATTGCCTTCCTGCTGATGTCGCTCCTCGCTATCCCGGTCTTCGGCATCTATCCCAAGGGCAGCCTGCTGGCCCTCGCCTTGGCCGTGCCGCTTTATCAGGTCGCCGCGACCGGCTTTGGCCTGCTTATCTCGGCCTTCTGTTCGAGCCAGGTGGCGGCCATTTTCGCAGCGGCGATCCTCTCGATCATTCCGGCGGTCAATTTCTCGGGCCTCATGTATCCGACGTCGACCCTGGAAGGTGCCGCGAAGTGGATCGGGCTTGGCTTCCCCGCCTCCTGGTACCAGACGGTGAGCCTCGGCGTTTTCACCAAGGGGCTGGGCTTCACGGCCTTCACCAATGAATATCTCGCCTTGGCGGCCTTCGGCATCATCTTCCTTGTCCTGGCGCGCCTCTGCGTCTCGAAGCAGGAGCGCTGAGCCGTGAGCAAGGGAGCCACGTTGCGCTGGATCCAAAATGTCTATCGCCTGGGCCTGAAGGAAATGGTCTCGCTGGCGCGGGATCCCGTACTCCTCGGGTTGATGATCTTCTCCTTCACCTTCTCGATCTATTCCGTGGCGCATGGTGTCCGCACCGAGGTACGGAACGCCGCCATCGCGGTGGTCGACGGTGACGGGTCGCAGCTTTCGCGCCGCATCATCGAGGCGCTGCAGCCGCCTTACTTCCTGCGGCCGCAATTGATCGACCGCAGCGTGGTCGATGCCGGCCTCGATCGCGGCCAGTTTACCTTTGTGCTCGACATGCCGCCGGGGATGGAGGCGGATCTGGCAGCCGGCCGTGAACCGACGATCGGCCTGGCTGTCGACGCCACGGCCATGACCCAGGCCGGTGTCGGGACCAGCTATATCACCAGTATCGTCGATCGGGAGATCACGGCATTCCTCGGCCAGAGCGGCACGGCGAGCCTGGTCCCGGTCGAGGTCGTCATCCGCGCCTATTTCAATCCCAATCTCGATTCAACCTGGTTCATGTCGGTGATGCAGGTGGTGGAGAATGTGACGATCCTTTCCATCATCCTGGTGGGTGCCGCCGTCATCCGCGAACGCGAACGCGGCACGATCGAGCACCTGCTGGTCATGCCGGTGAGTGCCAGTGAGATCGCCGTCGCCAAGATCTGGGCCAACGGGCTCGTCATCCTCGTTTCCGTGGCGCTTTCACTGCATTTCGTGGTGCAAATGCTGCTGGGTGTTCCCATCCTTGGATCGGTCCCGCTCTTTCTGTGCGCCGCGGCGATCTATCTCTTCGCCACGACAGCGCTGGGCCTGCTGCTGGCGACGCTTGCCAACTCGATGCCGCAATTCGCGATGATGGCGATTCCCTGCTTCGTGGTGATGAATCTCCTGTCCGGCGCCACCACGCCGATCGAATCCATGCCCGAGTTTTTTCAGCTCGTCATGAAGGCGCTGCCTTCAACGCATTTCGTGGCGGCGTCCCAGGCCGTGCTCTATCGCGGTGCCGGGGCCGACATCATCTGGCCGCAGATGCTGCTGGTGGCGGTGCAGGGCGCCATTTTCCTCGCTCTGGCGCTCCACCGCTTCAAGGCGATGCTGGCGCGCCAGAGCTAGGTCGCTGCCGGCCAGGCTATTTGCGCCGCTTTGCCTTGTCCTTGAACTTTGATGATTCACCCGGCCGGCCGGCAGTCGAGCGCGCGCGCGGACGTTCCGGAAGTGGCTTGCCGGCGGCATCAAGGCCGCCCTTGATCCCGCTGGTCGTGATCGGAATCTCAAGGTCGATCGCTTCCAGCCGCTTGATCTCATCGCGGTAGCGGGCGGCTTCCTCGAATTCGAGATTGCCGGCGGCGGCACGCATTTTCTTCTCCAGCTCGGCAAGGGTCGCCTTCAGATTGTGCCCGAGCAGATGCTTGTCGCCGAGGATGCCGGTATCGACCGTGACATGGTCGGATTCATAGACCGACCCCATGATGTCGCCGATATTCTTGCGCACCGATTCCGGCGTGATCCCGTTGGCCGCGTTGTAGGCCTGCTGCTTCTCACGCCGACGGTTGGTTTCGGCCAGCGCATATTCCAGGCTGTCGGTCATCTTGTCGGCATAGAGCAGAACGCGACCGTCGATGTTGCGGGCGGCGCGGCCGATGGTCTGGACCAGGCTGGTGCGCGAGCGCAGGAAGCCCTCCTTGTCGGCGTCCAGGATGCAGACCAGCGCACATTCCGGAATGTCGAGCCCTTCGCGCAGCAGGTTGATGCCGACCAGCACGTCGAAGGCACCAAGCCGCAGATCACGGATGATCTCGATCCGCTCCAGCGTCTCGACATCGGAATGGATGTAGCGCACGCGCACACCCGCTTCATGCAGGTATTCGGTCAAATCCTCCGCCATGCGCTTGGTGAGCGTGGTGATGAGGACCCGCTGGCCCTTGCGGGCACACTCCTTGCACTCGGCGGTGACATCGTCGACCTGCGTCTCGGTCGGGCGGATGATGCAGACGGGATCGATGAGGCCGGTCGGTCGGATGACCTGTTCGATAAAGGCGCCGCCGGTCTGCTCCAGCTCCCATTTACCGGGTGTCGCCGAGACCTCGATGGTCTGCGGGCGCATCTGTTCCCATTCCTCGAACTTCAGCGGCCGGTTGTCGGTGCAGGAGGGCAGGCGGAATCCGTATTCGGAAAGCGTCGATTTCCTGTGCCAGTCGCCCTTGAACATCCCGCCGATCTGCGGAATCGAGACATGACTTTCATCGGCGATGAGGAGCGCGTCACTGGGCAGGTATTCGAACAAGGTCGGCGGCGGCTCGCCAGGGTTGCGGCCGGTCAGATAGCGCGAGTAGTTCTCGATGCCGGCACAGACACCCGTGGCCTCGATCATCTCCATGTCGAAATTGACGCGCTGCTCCAGCCGCTGTGCTTCCAGCAGCTTGCCCTGCTCGTTGAATTCCTTGAGGCGGACCTTCAGCTCTTCGCGAATGAGCTTCACGGCCTGCTGCAGGGTGGGCTTCGGTGTCACATAATGGCTGTTGGCGTAGATCTTGATTTCGGCCAGTTCGGTGATCTTCTGCCCGGTGAGCGGGTCGAACTCGACGATGCTCTCGATCTCCTCGCCGAACAAGGAAAGGCGCCAGGCGCGGTCTTCCAAATGGGCGGGGAAGAGTTCCAGGATATCGCCCTTGATCCGGAAGGTGCCGCGGAAGAAAGCGGTCTCGTTGCGCTTGTATTGAAGCTCGATGAGGCGCCGCACCAGCCCGTTGAAGTCGATACTGTCACCGGGCTTCAGCGTGATGGTCATGGTGGAATAGGTTTCCGGCGCGCCGATGCCGTAGATGCAGGAGACGGATGCGACGATGATCACGTCGCGCCGCTCGAACAGCGCCCGCGTCGCCGAGTGACGCATGCGGTCGATCTGCTCGTTGAGCGAGCTCTCCTTCTCGATATAGGTGTCGGTGCGCGGGACATAGGCTTCGGGCTGGTAGTAGTCGTAATAACTGACGAAGTATTCGACTGCGTTTTCCGGGAAGAAGCTCCGCATCTCACCGTAAAGCTGCGCTGCCAATGTCTTGTTGGGCGCCAGCACCAAAGCCGGGCGCTGCACCGCCTGAATGACATGGGCGATGGTGAAGGTCTTGCCCGACCCGGTGACGCCGAGCAGCACCTGGTCGCGCTCATGGGCGTTGACGCCCTCGATCAGTTCCTTGATCGCCTGCGGCTGGTCACCGGCCGGGACATAATCCGAGACGAGCTTGAACGGCTTCATCGGCAGCTGCTCGGCGGCGCCGATCGCGCGTTCCTCGATGACGGGGTCTGATTGCAGTGGTTTCATGGGGCCGGTTATAGAACAAAGAGGGAAAGAGAGGTAGAGATATGATCTCCGCCTCCCCGTCCCGCAAGGGCCTCACGCCGCCTGTCGTGCCTCGAGATGCCGGGGATAGAACCGCGCCATCATGCGATCCACATAAGGCCGCAGGTTGGCATGGGATTCCGCCGCCTTGCGCAGATCCGTGTCGAAGAACGGCGCCATGACATGGGTCAGCATGCCGAAGGCCGTGGCGTCCGTGCCGCAGGGCTCGTTGCCCATGAGATACGGCTTGTCGCCCAGGATCTGCGACAGGCTGTAAAGCGAGCGGGTGCCGAGGAACAGGATATCCTCGTCCGAATGGCGGCCAAGCCCGTGACCGTGAAGGCGCCTGGCGATCTCGGTCAGCGTGTCGGCTTTCACCTTTTCGCGGATCTCTTCCGGAACCCGGTCAAAGAACTGAGCCAGCCCCTTAGCAAAATTGACCGGATCGAGCCAGCGCACCTTGAGCGCCGCCCAGCCCAGATGATCCTCGATCATGCGTTCGACCGCCCAGGCCGTGGCGCGCTGCTGCACGTCGAGCCCGGCGTCGAAATCGACGCCATAAGACCATTCGATATGCTGGCGGATGAAGGTTGAATCGGCGATCACAAGCTCGCCGTCCCGGATATAGGGCAGCTTGCCCTTGGGCGCCTTGTCAAAGCCGGTAAGGTCCTTTTCGTAGGGCAGGCCGGCCATCATGAGCTGCGTTTCCGTCTTCATGACATAGGGGCTGGCGTCGGGCAGGTCGAAGGCGGGGCCGAAGCCGAACAGGGTGATGGGGGTGGTTGGTTTCAAGCATGGCGGCTTCCTTTGGGATCGGCGTTGCGATGCCCAGACCTTTACTGCCACCCTGCTGCCAGCCTACTGTCAGCAGTCGGTGGGTTTACGAGAAAAAAGTAAGAACATGCGGCGGGCGGACAGGCTCTTCCAGATCATCCAGATCCTGCGGCGGCACCGGCGGCCGCTGACCGCCGATGCCATCGCCGCCGAGTTGGAGACCTCAAAACGCTCGATCTACCGGGATATTGCCACCCTGATGGCCCAGCGCGTGCCGATCCGGGGCGAGGCGGGGGTGGGATATGTGCTGGAGGGTGGGTATGACCTGCCGCCCCTGATGCTCACCGCCGACGAAATCGAGGCGGCCGTGCTGGGGGCGCAATGGGTCACGGGGCGGGGCGACCCGGCCCTGGTCCGGGCCGCCCAGGACCTCATCGCCAAGATCGCCGCCGCCGTGCCGGAGCGCCTCCGGCCGATCGTGCTTGATCCCGCGAGCCTTACCTCCAGCAACCGCCAGATGCCGCCGGACCTGGTCGATGTGGCACCCATCCGGGCTGCCATCCATAGCGGCCACAAGGTCGTGCTCGATTATCGCGACGAGCTGGGCCGCGCCACCAACCGCACGGTCTGGCCGGTGACCATCGGTTATCTCGAAACCGTGCGCATGCTGGTGGCCTGGTGCGAGCTGCGCGGCGACTTCCGCCACTTCCGCACCGACCGCATTCACGCGGTCGAGGTGTTGGTGGATCGGGTGCCCGAGCGGCCCTCGGTCCTGCGCGTCAAATGGCGCAAGACGCAAAAGCATGCGCGGGAGAAACCGGCCGACTGAGGCCCTGTGACAGGATGCAGTTTGACACCCACCTTCAACACCAAATAACTGTAGATACAGTTCAGGCCTGTTCATCCAGTTGCACGCGTCGTTTTGGAGCGAAAGCCGCCCTTGAATACGGTTCATCAGCCCAGCTTTGTCGAGTTGTTCACCCCGAAACTGGTGACAGTGCTGCGCGAAGGCTACCGCCTGGCGGATGTCAGGACGGATGCCATTGCGGGCCTGACGGTCGCCATCGTCGCCTTGCCGCTTTCCATGGCAATCGCGGTGGCGTCCGGGGTGACACCGGATCGCGGCCTCTATACCGCGATCATCGGCGGCTTCATCATCTCGGCCCTGGGTGGCAGCCGGTTCCAGATCGGCGGGCCGGCAGGCGCCTTCATCGTGCTCGTCGCGGCCACCGTCACGGCACATGGCATCGACGGGCTGATCCTCGCCGTGCTGCTCTCCGGCATCATCCTGCTCGCCACCGGCCTGTTGCGATTGGGGACCTTCGTCAAATACATCCCCTATCCGGTCACCGTGGGTTTCACGGCGGGCATCGCGGTCATCATCTTCGCCAGCCAGATCAAGGATCTCCTGGGTCTCAGCTTGCCGGGGGGCGAACCCGGCGAATTGATCCACAAGGTGCCGGCCCTGGCGCTGGCCTTGCCCAGCGTCAATGCCGCGGCCTGCGCGCTGGCGCTGCTCACCATCCTCCTCATCGTCGGCATCCGCCGTTATCGGCCGCGCTGGCCTGGCCTCCTCATCGGCGTCAGCGCGGCGTCATTGGGGGCGGCCCTGCTCGGTCTGCCGGTCGAAACGATCGGGACGCGCTTTGGCGGAATCCCACATGTCCTGCCCTGGCCGCAATTGCCGCCGATCAGTTATGACAAGGTGGTCGAGATGCTGCCCTCGGCGCTTTCCTTTGCCTTGCTGGGCAGCATCGAGAGCCTGCTCTCGGCCGTCGTCGCCGACAGCATGACCGGGCGGCGGCATCGCTCGAATTGCGAGCTGGTGGCGCAGGGGGTGGCCAACATCGCCTCGTCCCTGTTCGGCGGAATCTGCGTCACCGGCACCATCGCCCGCACCGCCACCAATGTCCGCGCCGGCGCGCGCGGGCCAGTGGCCGGCATGTTGCATGCGCTGTTCCTGTTGGCCTTCATGCTGCTGGCAGCTCCCCTTGCCTCCTACATCCCGCTGGCGGCCCTTGCCGCCGTGCTGGCGACGGTCGCCTGGAACATGGCGGAGAAGCCGGCCTTCGCGGTTCTGTTGTGGGCATCACGCGCTGATGCGGTGGTGCTGATGGCGACTTTCCTTGTCATCATCTTCAGCGACCTCATCAACGGCATCCTGACCGGCTTCTGCCTCTCGGCGCTTCTCATGCTGCATCGCATGGCCGAAGCCGTGGCGACGGCCACCTCCTACCACAACGAGGATCAGGCAGATTTCCAGCCAGGCGAGGGGCGCAAGCGCTACGATCCGGGCCAGGCGGGCGACCGGGACATCGTCATCTGCCGCATCTCCGGCGCCTTCTTCTTTGGTGCAGCGGCCAGCGTCGCTGCGGCCCTCGACCGGATCGGCGAGCAGCCCAAGGCGGTGATTTTCGATTTTGCCGCGGTGCCGATCCTCGATTCCACCGCTGCCGCCACGATCGAAGCCTTCGTCCACAAGGCCCACAAACGTGGCGCCCACATCATCATCGCCGCGGCGGACGCCAAAGTGCGGCACTCGTTGAAAGTTCTCGGCGTGAAGCGACCGCTGGTGCTCTTTGCAGCCGATCTCAAGGCCGCCGTCGCTGCCGCGCATGCGGCGATTGCCGAGGACGCGAAGCCGTAGTCGCGCTAGGGCGCAATCATCTGGCGGTAGAGATGCCAGGTGGCGTGGCCAAGAACCGGCATCACGATAATCAGCCCGGCAAAGAACGGGATCGAGCCCAGCAGCAGGCTGCCGGCGACGATCACGCCCCAGACGGCCATCGGCACCGGATTGACCGCGACCGCGTTGAACGAGGTGCGGATCGCCGTCCCCAGCCCGACATCGCGGTCAAGCAGCAGCGGAAAAGAGACAACGCTCACGGCCAAAGCGAGACAGGCAAACAGGAAGCCTACCCCCATGCCAACCACGATCAGGGTCCAGCCAGCTTGCGTCATGAACACGTCCTGCAGGAAGGCGCCCATGGAGAGCGGCTGTTCGGGCCCCAGAATGGCGGTGTGGAGTGTCGCTGCCGTGGCGATCCACAGCACGAACACGGCAACCAGGATAAGGCCCAGCAAGACGATGCTGCCGAGGGCCGGCGCGCGCAGGACCGCGAACGCATTGCGCCAGGTGACGGCAACACCCAGTTCCCGTTGCCGGCTCATTTCATAAAGCCCGAGGCCGGCAAAGGGGCCGATGAGCGCAAAACCCGAAGACATCGGAAACAGGAGCGGCAGCATGTCGTAGCCGAAGGCCGTGCGCGCCATGACGATGCCGACCACCGGATAGATGATGCACAAGAAGAACACGTCGGTGCGATAGGCGCCGAAATCAGCGAAGGCCTTACGGAAGATATCGAAGAAATCCGTGGCCGCGATGCGCCGCACCGTTGGCGGCGAACTCGCCATATCTTCATGCGGCCTGGTGGCGGATGCTTCGAGGCTTTCCAGGGCATGGGCCGCATGGCGGACCTGATCCCAGCCCCATTCGATTGGATTGCGGATTAACTACTCACAGACCCAGCCGTCATCCTGAGTTTCTTGACCCTTGCTGTCCTGGAAATCGTGCTTGGCATAGACAATCTGTTGTTTGTGCAGATCGTCGCCAGCCGCTGCGATCCGGCCCACCAGATGCTGGCCCGGCGGGTCGGCCTGTTGCTCGCCCTGGGCACGCGCCTGTTGTTGCTGGCCTCGATCGCCTGGGTCGTCGGGCTGACGGAGCCCTTCTGGACCTTCGACTGGTTCGGGCCGGAGATGACCTACGACCTCTCCTGGCGCGACGTCATTCTTCTGGGCGGTGGTCTCTTCCTCCTTGCCAAAGCAACGACCGAAATCCACCATCACATCGAAGGTTCCGAAGGCGGCGTGAAGGGCGGCAAATATCTCAGCCTGGGTGCGGCCGTCGTTCAGATCGCCATCCTCGACATCGTGTTCTCGCTCGACAGCGTCATCACCGCGGTCGGCATGGCCGACCATCTCTCGGTCATGGTCGCCGCCGTCATCGCCGCGATGATCGTGATGATCGCCGCCGCCGGCCCGGTCGGCAATTTCGTCGACCGTCATCCCACGGTAAAGATGCTGGCTCTTTCCTTCCTGCTGCTGATCGGCATGGCGCTCTTGGGTGAAGGCCTGCACTTCCACATCCCGAAGGCCTATCTCTACTTCGCCATCGCCTTCTCGGTGCTGGTCGAGATGCTCAACCTGTGGGCGCGGAAGAAGAGGGCTCGCGTGAAGGCCTAGGAGGCAGGCGTCATTGCCGGATGTGACCCGGCAATGACGCGCTCCTTTGTGCAGGTGGTGCCTTAGCCAAATCGGGCATTGAGATCGATGGTGCTTTCCCAGCCGATGCGCTCGAAATTCTGCGTGATCCAGTTGTCGGCGGTTTCATAGCCGAGCTGGTGGAGATGCTCGAGGAAGGCGCGCTCGGTATTCATCTTGCTGAGCGAGCCCATTTCGGCAAGCTCCACCTCGGCGCTGATCTCGTGAAACCGGACCGCAGTGTAGCGGTCGTTGTGCAACTCGCCGTTTTCGATCAACCGCGTCAGCGTGGCAAATCCCTCCATCTCGCGCACGAGACTGGCGTTGAAGGTCATTTCATTGATGCGGTTGAGAATGTCGCGGGCCGTCAACGGCACATCCGGCCGGTTCATCGGGTTGATCTGCACGATCACCACATCGGAACTGTCGCATTCGTGAATGAGCGGGTGAATGGCCGGATTGCCGAGATAGCCGCCGTCCCAATAAAACTCGCCATCCACCTCGACCGCCTCGAACATCAAGGGCAGGCAGGCCGAGGCCATCAGCGCCTTCACCGACATCTCGGGTGTGCGAAAGGTGCGTGAGCGGCAGGTGCGCACATTGGAGGCGGTCACAAACAGCTTCACCTCGGGATGATTGCGCAGGTTCTCGAAATCGACCAGATCAGCCAGCAGATCGCCCAGCGGATCGAGCTTCATCGGATTGACCTGGCGGGGCGCAAACAGGCGCGTGGTGAAATCCAGCCACATGAAAGTGGGATCCTTGTCGACGTCCCAGCCTTCGGACACGCCTGGAATGCCGCGCGGGATCGCGCGCGGGATGGGGTTCAACGCCGAGACACCCATCCAGAAAGCCTGCAGCGCATCGATGGCGCCTTGCCGCTTGCCCTTGAGGAATCCGTCGGCGAAAACGGCCGCATTCATGCCGCCGGCGCTGGTGCCGCTCAGGCCGTCGATGTAGATCCTGGGCTCGCTGATCAGCCGGTGCATGACGCCCCAGGTGAAGGCGCCATGGGAACCGCCACCCTGCAACGCGAGACTGATCCGCTTCACGCCTGGCTTATGGATCCGTGGCGTGGGCGCGGTCGATGCCGTCGTGGGCGATTTGCCGTTCATCGGGGACTTTCAGGTCAATGGCGGGAGCCATCATCCCGAAAGACGGTTTATTTTTCATGAAGAGCGCCTGATTGGCGCAAATCAACCGCGCAGCAACTCCAGGAACTCCTTTGCCGGCATGGGCTTATGCCAATAGAAGCCCTGGCCGAGATCGGCGCCAAGGGCGCTGGCTCGCCGCGCGATGTCGGGGCTTTCGATGCCGACCATCACGATCCGGCCGTTGCATTTCTTGGCAAGGCGGACAAGTTCGGCCACCAGGCCAGCGACCGGCCCGCCATTCCCTGACAAGGCCACGAAGCGCCGGTTGAGCTTGATGAGGTCCGGGTTGAGCGATGAAAGATATTCGCTGTCGCCGCCGCCGATGCCGAAATCGTCGATCGAAATGCGGAAGCCGCGTTGCTTCATGTCCCAGATCGCGGGGCGGATCTGCCGGTCGGCGGCATCGATCTCGTTAACCTCGATGGCGATGCGGTGCGGGGGGATGCCGGCAGCAGCGACGCGTGCCGCCAGTGCCTCGCGTTTGGTGAGGTCGGCGAACTCGTCGGGTTCGAGATTGAGCGTGACGCAAAGCTCGCGCTCTCCCTTGAGCGCGGGACCGAGATCCGCCAGCACCATCTCGATGACGCGCTGGTTGAGGACAGGTCCAAGTCCCATTGCCTTGGCCATCGGCAGAAAATCGGCAGGCGAAATCGCGTCGCCGACCTGGGTGGTCCAGCGCAGCAATGGCTCGGCGCCGATGATGGTGTGGTTGGCATCAAGCGTCACGATCGGTTGGTAGACCATGGAGAGGCCACCTTCCTCGATCGCGCGTGTGAACTGCTTGGCAAGGGATTCCGGGCGCTCGACGGCGAGCGCCGCCACCAGGCCCATGATGATTCCGATCATGGCGCCGAAGGCGAGCAGCATATTGGGTTTGGCACCGATGAGGGGGGCCGCCATGCCAAGCATGAAGGCAATCACGAACACCAGCAGCTTCAGTTTTAGTCGGCCTGACATTGCTACTTCCGGACCTTACGAATTGTGTGTCGTCCCCAGCCGCAAAGTGACGGATACAAGTACAAATGGTCAAGGGTGACTAAAAAACGTCACCGAATACCGCCGAAGTGGTATCCATGGCCGTATTTTGGCGGGTTCAGGACAATTCGGATCTCAGAAACGAAAAAATCCGGGGATCGAGGGTTTGCGCCACGTTGAAGCGCAAATGGCTTGGCCAAGCGCCTTCCGGACTGAACACGTTCCCGGGCGCCAGGACGATGCCTTGATCCTGGGCGGCGACCGCCAGGGCCTCGGCGTTACGTGCCGTCTGGCCCTTCCCCGGGGGCAAGCCCAGCCACAGGAACAAGCCTTCGCCCGATTCCGCCGTCTCGGGCAACCATGGCACCAGTCCCAATTGGGTGAGTTTCCTGCTCACGCGGAAGCGTGTGCGCGCCAGCCGGTCGCGGATTCCCGCCACATGCTTGCGATACGAACCATCGCTCAGCAGCCGGTGAACCAATTGCGCGGACAATTCGTTGTTGCCAAAACTCATCGCCAGTTTGAGATCGGCGAGGTCGGCGATGGTGGCCGCATCGGCGGCCAGAAACCCGATCCGCGTCGCGGCGGAGAGCGTCTTTGAGAAACTGCCAAGATGGATCACGCGCTGCAGGCCGTCTAGGGCGGCGAGGCGCAGTCCCGGCGCGGCCTCGAAGTCACGGAAAATGTCGTCTTCAAGGATCCTGAAATCGTATTTCTGCGCCAGCGCAAGCAGGCGATGCGCTATCGACAGGCCGAGCTTTGCCCCGGTCGGGTTCTGCAGGCCGGCATTGGTCAGATAGAGCTTGGGCCGGTGTGCTGCCGCAAGTTGTTCGAGAACGGTGAGGTCGGGACCGCTTGCGGTCATCGGCACCGGCAGCAGCTTGCCGCGTTGCGCGCGCACGGCGGCGTGGAAGTTGAAATAGCCGGGATCGTCGACCAGGACGGCATCGTTCGGCTCGATAAGATAGCGGCAGACCAGATCGATGGCGTGGGATGAACCGTCCATCAGCAGCACGCGCTCAGGTGTCGCCGGGATTTCCAATTCGTTCATGCGCCGCGCCAGCAGGTCACGGAGCGGCCGGAATCCCATCGGCACGCCATATTCAAGGAGACCGGTTTCGGGCGCCCGCGCCAGCGCCCGAAGGGCACTGCGCAAGGCGGCCTCCGGCAGCCAATCCTGCGGCAGCCAGCCGCAACCGGGCTTGGGCTGGTCGGGGTCGAGGGTGAGGGAGCGCCGCATCATCCAGATCGGATTGACGCCGATCCGGGCGCTTGGCCCATCGCAATGTCCTGGGGGATCGAGTGTCAGGGGCCGCGTACCTTGCGCGCGGGGCGCCACGAAGAAGCCGGACTTCGCCCGCGCGATGACCAGCCCATCCGCCACCAGCCGGTCATAGGCGGCGACGATGGTGAAGGGACTGACTGCCAGCCTGGCCGCGAGCCGCCTGACCGAGGGCAGCCTTTCGCCGGCGCCCAAGGCGCCGTTCGCCATGCGGCGGCCAAGGGCTCCGGCGATGCGGGTGGTGAGGGTGCCGGTTTCGGCGCTGAGGTCGAGGTCCATCTGTATTGGAATTTGTGCTGGTATAGATTGGCAGATTGTATCGGATGTGTGCCTGTTCGCGCCAGGGGTGCTGCGATCAGGATGGGGCTCAAACTTGGAAAAGAGTCCGCCATGACCGATGCCGCCGTTGCCACGACCCCGTTGCTGACTCCAGCCCTCAGAGGTCTCCTTTACGGTTTCATCGGCGTCGCGATTTTCGGCGGCTCGCTGCCGGCCACACGCGCTGCCGTCCTGGTGCTCGACCCCTGGTTCGTGAGTGCGGCGCGCGCCGTGGGGGCAGCCGTTCTCGGCGGCCTATGGCTGATGGCCGCCCGCCCAGCCCTGCCCAGCGGTCGCGATCTCCTGCGTCTTGGCCTGGTCGGCCTTTGCGTCGTCATCGGCTTTCCGGTGCTCACTGGTTTGGCTATGCACTTTGTGCCGGCCAGCCACGGCATCCTGTTCGTCGGGCTCATGCCGTTGGCGACCTGCCTGGTAGGGGCCATGATCGGCACGGTGCGGCCGCAGCGTCCCTTCTGGTTCTGGGCGGCGTTCGGCGCGGCCTCGGTCACGGGCTATGTGGTCTATGAGGGTGGCGGCCATTTCGGCCCGGCCGATCTGCTGATGGTGGGAGCGGTGATCGTCACCGGCATCGGCTATGCGGTGGGTGCCAGGTTGTCGCAGAAGATGCCGCCCGCCGCGGTCATTTCCTGGGCGCTGGTCGTCTGCCTGCCGTTGAGCCTGCCGGCGATGATCCTCACCTGGCCCGCGGCACCGGAAATCGTGCCGGTATCGGCCTGGATCGGCCTTGGCTATGTAACCCTGTTCTCGATGTTCATCGGCTTCCTGTTCTGGTACCGCGGCCTGGTGCTGGGCGGGACGGCGCGGGTCAGCCAGATCCAGCTGTTCCAGCCGTTCATCGGGCTTGGCCTTGCTGCCGTTTTTTTAGGCGAGGAGGTCGGCTGGGGGCTGCTTCTGGGAAGTGTCATGGTGACAATTGCCGTGGCCAAGGCGCGCCGCTACGCCTGAGACATTGCCCGTCCAGGGGCATTGCTGGTTTGCATTCGCGGGGGTTGCAGGGGGTGGGGGCGGGGGCTATGTTCCCGCCCGAATTTCCAGCCTCGTTTGACCCACCCAAAGGTGACCCAGAATGGCTTTCCTCGCCGACCGCCTCGACCGTATCAAACCGTCGCCCACCATCGCCGTCACCATGAAGGCGCGCGAACTCAAAGCACAGGGCCGCGACATCATCGGGCTTGGCGCCGGCGAACCGGATTTCGATACGCCGGAGAACATCAAGCAGGCGGCGATCAAGGCGATCAATTCCGGTGACACCAAATATACCAATGTCGATGGCACCGATGCGCTGAAGAAGGCGATCATCGCCAAGTTCAAGCGCGAGAACAATCTCGACTACAAGCTCGACCAGATCACGGTCGGCACCGGCGGCAAGCAGGTGCTCTACAACGCGCTGGTCGCCACGGTGAACCCGGGCGATGAAGTGATCATCCCGGCGCCCTATTGGGTCTCCTATCCGGACATCGTGCATCTTGCCGAAGGCACGCCGGTCTTCGTCGAATGCGGGCAGAACCATCAGTTCAAGCTGCAGCCGGAAATGCTCGACGCGGCGATCACGCCGAAGACCAAATGGCTGATCCTCAATTCGCCCAGCAACCCGACGGGTGCCGCCTATTCCGCCAAGGAACTGCGCGCCATCGCCGACGTGCTGTTGAAGCACCCCCATGTCTGGGTGCTGACCGACGACATGTATGAGCATCTTGTCTATGACCAGTTCAAGTTCGCGACGATCGCCGAGGTCGAGCCGAAGCTCTATGAGCGCACGCTGACCATGAACGGCGTCTCGAAGAGCTATTGCATGACGGGCTGGCGCATCGGCTATGCCGGCGGCCCGGCGCCGCTCATCAAGGCGATTGCCAAGATCCAGTCGCAATCGACCTCGAACCCGTCCTCGATCAGCCAGGCGGCGGCGGTCGAAGCCTTGAACGGCCCGCAGGATTTCATCGCCAAGCACAATGTCTCGTTCAAGGAACGCCGCGACCTCGTGGTCGAGATGCTCAACAAGGCGAAGGGGCTGCATTGCCACAAGCCGGAGGGGGCGTTCTATGTCTATCCGTCCTGTGCCGGCGCCATCGGCAAGACCACGCCGGACGGCAAGAAGATCGCAACCGACGACGACTTCGTGACCTATCTGCTGGAATCGGAAGGTGTGGCCGCGGTGCAGGGTTCGGCCTTCGGCCTGTCCCCTCATTTCCGCATTTCCTACGCCACCTCGACCGACGCGCTGCGCGATGCCTGCAACCGCATCATCCGCGCTTGTGAGAAGCTGAGCTAAGCTGTTCTGCGCAACGGTGATCGAGGCGTTCGATCACCGGCTGCGATAAAATTGATTCTGCCCGCCGGGCCTAAAGCCTTGCGAATGTCGGGGTTTAGGACCAAATTTAGAGCCTAACCAGTCAACGAGGATGGCGAGCATGGCACAGATGGAAATCGATATCGGTATCTCCAAAAAGGACCGCAAGGCCATTGCCGACGGCCTGTCGCGCCTGCTGGCCGACACCTACACGCTCTATTTGAAGACCCATAACTTCCATTGGAACGTCGAAGGGCCGATGTTCAACACGCTGCACCTGATGTTCGAGGGGCAGTACACGGAATTGGCGCTGGCCGTCGACCTTATCGCAGAACGGATCCGCGCCCTGGGCTATCCGGCGCCGGGCACCTATGCCGCCTATGCCAAGCTTTCCTCGATCAAGGAAGAGCAGGGTGTCCCCTCGGCCGAAGACATGATCCGGCAGCTTGTTTCGGGGCAGGAAGCGATCTCGAAGACGGCGCGCAGCGTGTTCCCGGCCGCCGATAAGGCGGGTGACGAGCCCACGGCTGACCTCCTTACCCAGCGCATGCAGATCCATGAAAAGAACGCCTGGATGCTGCGTGCCCTTCTGAGTAAGTAAAGGCTGTTATTCAATATGTTAGGACCGGCGCGGGCCAGTTCCGCGCCGGTCTTCTTTTGTGCCGGTGACGGAACCCCTGTAATC
This sequence comes from Rhodospirillaceae bacterium, assembly GCA_016712715.1. Classification (NCBI taxonomy): domain Bacteria; kingdom Pseudomonadati; phylum Pseudomonadota; class Alphaproteobacteria; order Rhodospirillales; family Rhodospirillaceae; species Rhodospirillaceae bacterium. Next base: position 23,588 of record JADJQM010000002.1, on the reverse strand, counting down.
TATTCCCCATCGTGCGCGTATCACGTCTAGGCCATTCGTTGGTCAATTGTGATGCCCGAAGGAGAATGACGATGTGGATCCGGAAGTACCGTGGTTGGGAGCTGAAGGATTCGGCGCTCACGCCAGAGCATGTCTTTCGGGACCGGCGACGCTTCCTGGCCGGTGCCGCCGGCGCCGTGTTCGCCCCGGCGCTCCTCGCCTGCGAGAAGAAGGCGGCGGCCGAGGGTGATGCCACGCCGGATCCGTCGGCGGGCCTCTATCCGGTGAAGCGCAACGAGAAATTCACGCTCGACCGCGATCTCACGCCGGAAGCGGATGCCACTTCCTATAACAATTACTACGAATTCGGCACGTCGAAGGACATCAAGGACGCCGCACAGGCACTTCCCATCCGGCCCTGGGTGATCACGATCGACGGGTTGGTCGACAAGCCGCAGACCATTGCGATCGACGATCTCTTGAAGCAAATGCCGCTCGAGGAGCGCAACTACCGCCACCGCTGCGTCGAGGCCTGGTCGATGGCGGTGCCGTGGAGCGGATTTCCGTTGGCCGAATTGGTGAAATTGGCGCAGCCGCAATCCGGCGCCAAATTCCTGCGTTTTGAAAGCTTCATGAATGCCGAAGCGGCGCCGGGGCAGGATGACCCGATCTATCCCTGGCCCTATATCGAAGGCCTGACCCTGGCCGAGGCCACCAACGAACTCGCCTTCGTCGTGACCGGCATCTATGGCAAGGCATTGCCGAAGCAGAACGGCGCGCCTTTCCGCATCGCGCTGCCCTGGAAATACGGATTCAAGTCGGCCAAGGGTATCCAGCGCATCACCTTTACCGACGAGCAGCCGGTGGGGCTGTGGCAGGCCCTGCAGAGCAGCGAGTATGGCTTTTATGCCAACGTCAATCCGGCCTTTTCGCATCCGCGCTGGAGCCAGGAGACGGAGCGCCTGCTGGGCTCGGGCGAGCGCGTGCCGACGCAGATCTTCAATGGCTATGGCGACTTCGTGGCCGGCCTCTATCCCGACCTCAACGACCGCACGTTTTTCTATTAGACGGCGATCGGTGCCGAGGCGCCGACAATGGGCGCGCAGCTTTCACCGACGACCAGGGTCGGCTGGAAGACCACGTTGCGCGGTGCTTGCGGCGCGTTGTTGTTGATACGGCTGATCAGCATGCGGAATGATTCGTTGATCATCTCGTTGATCGGATGCTCGGTGCGCGTGAGACGGGGGCGCAGGCCGCTGATGCCGGTGATGGTATCAGTCGAGGCGATCGAGATATCCTCCGGGCATTTCAGCCCCAGATCGGCCAGGGCCCGCATGAGGCCCAGGGCCATCACGCCATTGGCGACATAAAGCGCCGTCGGCCGGTCCGGCCGTTCCAGCATCTCACGCGCCATGGCATAGGCGACTTCCTCGCGGAACTCGCCCTGGCGAATATGCTGCGGCAAGGGTGTGACACCACGTGCCTGCAGGGCCTGCATCATGCCTTCATAGCGGCCGCGGCCGGTGGTGAGGTGGAGTGGCCCGGTGATCGACCCGATGCGACGATGGCCGAGATCGAGCAGATAATTGGTGGCCTGTCGGCCGGCGGATTCATTGTCGATGGTGACCGTGTCGGACCGGCGGTCCTCGAACACGCGGCCGAAGAGGACCGTTGGGATCGACTTCCCTTCATGGTCGCGCTGCAGGTGCTGCGCCATCTCGCCAACCGGCACCAGGACGACGCCGTCGCAGGAGATCTGCCGGATCCGCGACATGATGCGCTTTTCGGCCTCGGGCTTTTCATCGCTGTTGAAGACGACCAGTGAGTAGTCCCATGCCGCCGCCGCCGCTTCGGCGAGGCAGACCACATGACTGTAGAAGGGGTTGGAGAGATCGGCGACGACGATGGCGATGAGCTGGCTCTTGCCGCGATTGAGGTTTCGCGCCACGGCCGAGGGGGCGTAATCCAGTTGTTCGATGGCGGTCTGCACCCGCTTGCGCAATTCGGGGCTGACATAGGCGGAATCGTTCACGACGGCCGACACCGTCGCAATCGACACCCCAGCAGCCTTCGCTACATCCCGAATCGTCGCCATTTACTATCCAGCTAACCGTTTCGCCCAATTTACCGCGCTGAAAATAAAAGTCTACCGCCAGATTCTGCTTGATCATCGCATCCTCCTGCGTAATTCTGGCGAAACGGTTAGGACATGTTCGCCAAACACCAAAGCGGACAGCCCCGGTTCCTGTGGGAGGGAAACATGAGGAAGACACTCGGATTCTGCGCGCTCGGGCTCGGTCTGACCTTGGGTGCGAATTTGGCATTGGCTGACAAGCCGCTGGTCGGCATCGTCTCGATCGCCGCGACTGAAGCCAACAATGTCCGCTACATCAAAGGGGCCGAGGCGGCCGCGGCCGAATTGGGCTGGGAAGTCTCGGTCATCGACGCCGCCGGCAGCGCCGATCAGGCCAACTCGGCAATCCAGAATTTCGCGCAGCGCGGCGCCCATGTGATCATCGACATGGTGTTCCCCTTCTCCTCCATCGGTGCCGGGCTTGATGCCGCGAAAAGCGCCGGCATCCCCGTCGTGACCTGGGGCGGCGGCCTCGGCAGCACGGTCGCTGCCACCAACGGTTCCGGCGGCCCGATGGCAACGCCGATCGTTGAAATGATGGCCAAGGATATGGGTGGCAAAGGCAGCGTGCTGGCTTTGACCTACCGTACCGGCGAGGTCTGCCGGAACCGCGAAACGGTGATGGACGAGATCCTGGCACAGCATCCCGACATCAACGTCACCAAGAATGAAGTGCGCATTCCGGGCTATTTCGAGGATGGCGCGCAATATGCCAATGCCTGGCTGACCTCGCATCCGGCCGGTTCCGAACCGCTTGCCATCTGGGGCTGCTGGGACGATCCTGCCATCGGCGCGATCGGTGCCCTGCGCGCGCAGGGCCGGGACGACGTCAAGGTTTACGGCATCAACGGCAATGCGCAGGCGCTGGAGAACATCCGCAACGGCCATATGACCGCCACCGCCTGGCAGGACAGCTACACCGAGGGTTACAACATGGTGAAGATGCTGGACGAGATCAGGAAAGCAGGCGACGGCTGGCAGCCCAAGGCGGCGGAAGTGCCCGCGGTCGTGGTGACCAAGGAGTCGGTCGAGCAGTTCATCACCGATCATCCTGACGCGATCAAGTGATCGTCACCTAGGCATTCAAGGGGGAGCGTGCGTGCTCTTGCGATGAACAATTCCGATACTATCGCGACAGACATTGCGGCGCTCCCCTTTCTCACAGCTACCGATGTGCGCAAGGCCTTTGGCGGTGCCCAGGCCCTGAGAGGTGTCGCCATCGATCTGCGGCCCGGCGAGGTACATGGGCTGGTCGGCGCCAATGGCGCCGGTAAATCGACCATGATCAAGGTTCTTGCTGGCCTGGTTCCGCCCGATGGTGGCGAGATTCGGGTGGATGGGAAGCTTGTTGCCATCGACTCGCCACACAAGGCCGCCGAACTCGGCATGAGTTTCATCCATCAGGATCTGGCATTGGTGCCGTCGATGACGGTGCTCCAGAACATCATGCTCGGCGTCGCCAAGAAGAAGCGTTTCGGACTGGTGGATTGGAAGGCGATCGCGCGTGATGTGGCGCCGCTTGCCGCGCGTGTCGGGCTACGCGCCAGCCTGGATGCGAAGGTCCGCTCGCTTTCGACCGCCGAGAGCTGGATGGTCAGCATTTGCCGCGCCCTGGTGCACAAGGCACGGCTCATCGTCATGGACGAACCGACCGCCTCCCTATCCGCCGGGGAAAGCGAGCGCCTGTTCGACATCATCCAGGATCTGTCGCGCTCGGGCGTCGCCGTCCTCTATGTGTCGCACCGATTGGACGAAATCCTGCGTCTTTGTGACCGCGTGACAGTCTTTCGTGACGGAAGGTCGGTCGCTGAAGTCGATCGAACTCAGCTTAGCCGGTCCGTTCTGGTGGAGGCGATCGTCGGGCACAGCGTTGCCCTGGAGACGCAGATCGCACGCAGGCGCCCCGTCGGCGCGCCCGTGCTCAGCGTCTCCCATCTCGTTCGGCACCCCAAGGTGAACGATGTGTCGTTCCACCTCTATCGGGGTGAAGTGCTCGGCATCGGCGGGCTGGTCGGTGCCGGGCGCACCGAACTTGTGCGACTGATCTATGGCGCGGACCGGATCGATGCCGGCGCCATGGTCCTCAACGACAAGCCCTTCGCGCCGCGCCAATCAACGGATGCCTACCGAGCCGGGATCGGCCTTGTGCCGGAAGAGCGGCGGTCGGAAGGCCTTTTGCTGCAGAAGAGCATCGCCTTCAACCTGTCGCTCGCCAATCTGAGCAGCCTGACCATGTCGTCGCTGTTTCCGCTGATCAGTCCGGCCAAGCGCAACCACCTGGCGCGCGACATGGTGGCGGACCTCGCGATCAAGACACCGGGGATCCATGTTCCTGTGGGACGCCTCAGCGGCGGCAATCAGCAGAAGGTGGTGATCGGCCGCTGGCTGCGGCGAAGCCCCCGCATCCTCATCCTCGACGAGCCGACGCGCGGCGTCGATGTCGGCGCCCGCGCCGAAATCCATCGCCTCATCCGGAAGCTCGCGGCGGATGGTATGGCCGTGCTGGTCATCTCGTCGGAACCGGATGAACTACCGGATCTGTGCGACCGTGTGCTGGTGATGGCTGAGGGAAGGATCGTCACTGAGCTTGCCGGCGATGCCATCTCGCGCGCCTCGATCGTTGCTGCCAGCTATGTCGACCAGGCAGCCTAGTAAGGAACGGAGCCCATGACCGATATCGTGCTCAGCAATCGCCGCCTCTCGCCAGGGGCCAAGCATGCGCTCAGCGTCTTTGCACGCTATGCCACCATCATCGGGCTGGTTCTCATGCTGGCGGCCTTTTCGATTCTCTCGCCCAAGGCGTTTCCAACCCTGGGTAATTTCACCAACGTGATCAACCAGGCGTCGCTCGCCATGATCATCGCGGGCGGCCTCACCATGGCCGTCATCGTCGGTGAGCTTGATTTGTCGATCGGATTTGCGGCCAGCCTGCACGGCGTCTTTGTGACCGGGCTTATCGTGCGGCACGGGCTGCCAATTCCAGCGGCCATCGTCGTCATCCTGCTGGTCGGCGCCTTGATCGGCCTGGTCAACGGCCTAATCGTCACCAAGGCGAAGGTCAATTCCGTCATCGCGACGTTGGGGGTTGGGACGATCCTCACGGGCCTCGCCTTCGCTTACTCGGCCGGCGTGCCGATCGTTGCCGGCGTGCCGGAGGCGTTCCTGCAATTGTCGCTGGGGCGTTGGCTGTTCGGCATCCCCAACAACATCGTGATCATGGTTGCCGTGCTGGGCAGTCTTTGGCTGCTGGTGGAAAAGAGCGCCATCGGCCAGGAAATCCAGGCGGTGGGTGGCAATCCGGCCGCGGCTCGGCTTGCCGGGATCAATGTCGACCGAATCAAGATCCTGGGCTTCGTGCTGTCCGGCGTGTGTGCGGCGCTGACCGGTACCCTGCTTGCGTCGCGCCTTGGCAGCGGCACGACGAGTGCCGCCGATTCCTATCTGCTCACGGCCTTCGCCGCGGTGTTCCTGGGGTCCGCTACCTTGCGCGACGGTGAATTCCATATCATCGGCACCTTCGTCGGCGCGCTGATCATCGCCTTCGGCTTCAATGGCCTCAATATCTTCGGGGCGCCGACCTATTCGCAATATATCCTGCAGGGCGCCATTCTTATCATTGCCGTCGGCCTTTCCAGCCTGGGCCGACAGATGGCGGAAAATTGAGGGAGCAGGTCATGATCGCGGCGTCGCCTTGGGAAGTTTTTGTCATCGAATTCGCGCGGTCAAAGGACCAACCGCTCGACGGACTGATCAGCGGCGCACATGACGATGGCGTGGTCGATTTGCCCTTTTCGTTCGTCATGGCGCGGCGTGGGGAAAAGGTGGTCTTGATCGATACCGGATTCATGCAGGAAGGAATCGGCGCTGAAATGGGGGTCCGCTTCGGGATTCCGGATTGGATCTCGCCCTTGCGCATGCTGGCGGAACTTGGCGTGGCGCCGGAGCAGGTGACGGATATCGTCATCTCGCACGCGCATTTTGACCATATGGGTTCGATCGGCAAGTTTCCCAAGGCGCATATCTGGGTGCAGAAGGCCGAGATCCTGTCCTGGATCGAAGCGATGGCCCTGCCGCCGCAATTCGGCTTCCTGACGGCCATCATCAATCCGGACGATCTTCGCAATGCCTTCGACGCCTCGGTCGAGCATCGCCTTACATTGCTGGAAGGGGATCGCGACAATGTTCTGCCGGGCCTTCATGTGCGCTTCGGCCAGGGTCACACCCTCGGCCAGCAATTCGCCATCCTGGAAACGAACAAAGGCCGCCTCGTCATCTCCGGCGACTGCGTCTATGACGGGCGCAACATCAAGGGCCATAACCATGACGGCGTCTATGTGCCGCTTGCCAACGGGGTGGGTAGTATCTGGGAACAACTGAAGACGATGGACCGCATCAATACCGAGATCGGCGGCGATCTCGACCGGCTCATCATCCTTCACGACAGCAAACGCTGGCCCAAGCTCCCCATCGTCAAGGAAATCGAAGGCTTCCGTATTCTGCGGGCGGCCTAGCCGCGCACTTCGCGCAGGAACTCATCGACCTGCTGTTTCAACAGTGCGCCGCAGCAAGGCCTGTTTCTCTGCCAACGCTACACCGCCGATTATGGCGAAATCCCTCATAGCACAGCGGCGAGATGGGCGATTTCCGCTGCCGTGGCGGTGCGCCCCAAAGTGTGGATCGGCAGGCCCGGCCAATGGCGGGCGAGGGTGGTCGCGGTTTCCTGAACCGGAACCGGGCTCACCGGCGATTCATTGAGGATGACGGCGTGGGGTTCCAGGTGATGGTGCCGCATCGCCGCCAAGGCCGCCAATGTATGGCTGATCGTCCCAAGATAGGATCCGGCTACCAGCAGGATGGGCAGATCGAGATCGGCCATCCAATCCATGACCGTATGCCGGTCGTCGAGCGGCACGAACACACCCCCCACGCCTTCGATGATGAGGCGGCCATCCGCCGGCATCATGCCGGCCACCGCGCGGCAGGTGGCGACCAGTTTGTCATAGGGGATGGTCTTGCCTTCGCGAGCTGCCGCCATGTCGGGCGAGAGCGGTGCCAGGAAGCGCCAGGGCGAGATGAGGTTGAGCCCCTGGATATCCATTGGCGCGTCCAGCGCCGTCAGCAATTGCCCGGCATCCGAGCCCGGCACATCGGCAGGATCAAACCCGCTCATGACCGGCTTAAGGGCAGCGATGGCGCGCTGCTCTCGCCGCCAATGGCGCAGCAAGGCAGCGCTGACATAGGTCTTGCCGATATCGGTGCCGGTGGCGGTGACGAAATAGCCGGTCATGATCGCGTGTTATTCGCCTGAGCAGTTGTTGCGGCGTCGTTGGCTTGACACCCCCAAGGTGCCAGCTTAGCGTCCGCCACGATTGAGTTGAAGCGGGAAAGGGTCCAGCGACATGGACAAGTCAAGTGCCGGAATTCTGCGTCATGATTGGTCGGTGGCCGAAGTGGAGGCGCTGTTTGCGTTGCCCTTCAATGACCTGATCTACCGCGCGCAAACGCTGCATCGCCAGCGTTTCGATGCCAATGAAGTGCAGATGTCCACGCTGCTGTCGATCAAGACCGGTGGTTGCGCCGAAGACTGCGCCTATTGCCCGCAGGCCGCGCAATACCAGACCGGCGTCGAAGCCGACAAGCTGATGAGCGTCGCCAAGGTGGTGGCCGAAGCCAAGGCCGCCAAGGATGGCGGCGCCTCGCGCTATTGCATGGGTGCCGCCTGGCGCGAGTTGAAGGACCGTGATGTCGAAGCCATCTGCGACATCGTCAAGGGCGTCAAGGATCTGGGTCTCGAGACCTGCATGACCTTGGGCATGCTGACGGAGGCGCAGGCCGACGCGCTCGCCGATGCTGGCCTCGACTACTACAATCACAATATCGACACGTCGCCGGAATATTATGGCGAGATCATCACCACCCGCACCTATGACGACCGGCTGCAGACGCTGGACCGTGTGCGCTCTGCTGGCATGAAGGTCTGCTGCGGTGGGATCGTGGGTCTTGGCGAAGGGCGGCGCGACCGTGCCGCCATGCTGGTGACGCTCGCCAACATGACGGAACACCCTGAATCGGTGCCGATCAACATGCTGGTTCAGGTCGCAGGCACGCCGCTCCACGGCACGGACACGCTCGATCCCCTGGAATTCGTGCGTACCATCGCCGTGGCCCGCATCATGATGCCGGCCTCGATGGTGCGCCTCTCCGCCGGTCGCGAGACGATGAGTGATGAAGTGCAGGCCCTGGCCTTCCTCGCCGGCGCCAACTCGATCTTCTGCGGACCGAAACTGCTGACCACGGCGAATCCCACCCAGCCACGCGACGAGATGCTGTTCGACAAGCTTGGCCTGAAGCCGATGCCGGCCCATAGCCAACATGCCTGAGCCTGTCGGCGGCAGGCCTGACTGGCTGACCCAGGGCTTCCAGCATCTATGGCTGCCCTATGCGCAAATGCAGACGGCACCCATGCCGCTGCCAGTGGTGCGGGCGGAAGGGGCGCGCCTGTTCCTGGCCGACGGCAGCAGCCTGGTTGATGGCATTGCCTCCTGGTGGACCCAGGCCCATGGCTATAACCACCCACATATCCGCGATGCTGTTGCGGCACAGCTCGAGAAACTGCCCCATGTGATGCTGGGTGGCCTCGCCAATGAACCGGCGATGACCCTGGCGACGCGGCTTGCCAAATTGCTGCCGGGCGATCTTGATCATGTGTTCTTCTGCGAATCAGGTTCGGTCTCGGTCGAAGTCGCCATGAAGATGGCGATCCAGTACTGGATCAATCGCGGCGTCACGGGCCGCACCCGCTTTGTCAGCTTTCGCCACGGCTATCACGGCGACACCATGGCCTGCATGTCGATCTGCGATCCCGAGGAGGGCATGCACGGCCATTTCAAGGGGTACCTGCCGGAACAGATCGTCGTCGACCTGCCGCGCGATGCTGCCGGCGAAGCGATGTTCAGCGAGATGTTGGCCCGTCGCGGTGGGGACATCGCCGGCATCATCGTCGAGCCCCTGGTGCAGGGTGCCGGCGGCATGAAGTTCCATGACCCGTCCGTGCTGTCGTTCCTGCGTCGGATCAGCGACGCGCACGGACATTTGCTGATCCTCGACGAGATCATGACGGGCTTCGGCCGCCTCGGCACGATGTTCGCCTGTGAGCAGGCCGGCATCGTGCCCGATATCATCACCTTGTCGAAGGCGCTCTCCGGCGGAACCTTGCCGCTCTCGGCGGCCATTGCGCGCCAGCATGTGTTCGACGCCTTCCTGTCGGATCGTGCCGAGACAGCCTTGATGCATGGGCCGACCTATATGGGCAATCCGCTGGCCTGCGCCGCCGCCAATGCGTCGCTCGATCTCTTCGAGCGCGAGCCGCGCCTCGCGCAGATCGCCGCCATCGAGCGGCACATGCTGGCTGCCCTGGCAGCTTGCCATGGTCTCAAAGGTGTCGTCGATGTGCGGGTCAAGGGCGGCATCGGCGTGGTGCAGCTTGATCGCACTGGCGAAGGTCCTTGGCTGCGTCCGCATTTCCTGAAACGTGGCGTGTGGATCCGCCCCTTTGGCGACATCGTCTATCTGGCCCCACCCTTCATCGTCGACGAGGCGGAACTGGCGCAGCTGACCGGCGCCGTCGTCGACGTCATTCGCCTGTGGTCGGCGGAACGGGCGTGAGGGCCTAGCCCTTGGCCGGCGCCTTGACGGTGAGCAGGCCGAGCTTGGCCAGCCAGACAAGGCCGCGTTCGATGCGGTCGCGGCGGGCTTCCGGCGCATCTGCCAGGATGTCGGCGACGGTGAGGGGACCGCGTCGCTGCAGATCAGCAAGGATGCGCGCGCAATCGTCAGGATCCGGCGCCATCGGTTTGACGAAGGAGATGAGAGGAGATTGCAGGAGCACCTGCAGCCGCGCGCCATCGGCGCCCTGTGCCACCGCGACCACGTGCGCATCGCCCAGAATCTCGCTGGGATAGCCGGCAAAACTCAGGAACGGATCGAGGCGTGCCGGATTGGCAGGTTGTCCGGTGTCACGTGCTGCATTCTCCGCACCGGCTTTCCGGTGCTCGGCCAATTCCTGCCAAAGCGCCTGATAGCGCTTCACCACCACCGCCCAATCGAAATTGTCGATGGCGCGCTGCCTTGCCGCAGCTCCCATGCGCTGGCGCAGGGCCACGTCGTCGATGAGTTTCAGATAGGCGCGCGCCGCGGCGTTGGGATCGATCGCCACGAACTGGCTGGAATAGCCGCAATAGAGATCGTAGGTGTCGATGCCCGCGGCATGCCGGTCGGCAAGATCGATACCGAGGCCGGCACGTGGCATCAAGGTGGCAACCCGCAGCCCGTCGATGCCATCGCGCACCGTGTCCCGGTAGCCGTTCCAGTCACTGACGACGCCAGGAAGCCCCGCTGCCATCGCCTCGATCGGCGTCAGGCCGAACGTCTCCTGGAAATTGTCCGAGAGCGAGGTGAAGAGGTCGGCGGCGTTCCAGGCCTGGGCGCGCAGGTCCGGCTTGCGGCCGTCGAGGAAGATCGCGTTCACGCTGGGGCAGAATTGCGCCGCGCCATTCCTGAAAGCATTTTCGATGAACTCATTGGCGAACCAGCCGGCCTGGATGAGATGGACCTTGCGGCCGCTGCCCTTGGCCAGGGCCTGCGCCGCGCGTTCCAGGCCCAGATACATTGGCAAGGGATGGGCCTTGGCGTGAAATGACAGCCGACCGACAAAAAGAACCACGGCATCGTCCGGTCCAATTCCCAACGCTGCCCGTGCCGCCGCGCGCTTGTTGGCGTCCGGAGCAAATGCGTCGGTGTCGACACCGAGTGGAATGATCGGCAGTTGCGGTCGCGTGAAATGGCCGGCACCCATGCGGGCAACCAGGTATTCCTGCTGCTGGTCGAGGACCAATTCGATCGTCTCGCGCACCACGCTTGAGGTGCAGATGAGCGCATCCCACGCCTGGACCGGTGCGGTGAGCAGGCCCGATATCCAATCCATGGCGCCGGCGGATGCCGTCGTGTGGGTGATGCCGGCGATGGAATAGAGCTTTTGCCCAACGGCGCGCCGGCGCCAGGCCGCGGCGGCGAGACTCGGATCCGGCAGATAGAGTGTGCCGGGACCGCGCGGGCTGGCGGCATCGCTCTCATCCAGCCAGCGGACCGGTCGCTTGTTGCCGAAGCCGGCCACCAGCCGCTGGAAATGTCCGGCGAACTCCTTGGTCGCTGCGTAACAATAGAGCGTGTCGACGCCGCTGTGACGCAGGAACCCCTTGAGGAAACCTTCGCCGGCGGCGTGGCGGCCCATCAGCTTCTGGCGGCCTGTATCGTAGCCCTCGGGCTGATAGAAAATGGCGGCATTGGCCGCGGGAATCGGGTCGGTCATGGGCCGGGAGCATAGCGGCCCGGCGCGGCGGAACCAAAGCGCATATTTGCGAGCGGCCCGCCGCGCTTGACCACCACCGTCAGTTCAATGTCGTGGCTTTGCCGTCGACCATCTTGAAGATGCCTTTGGGCGCCGGCGGCATCGTTTTTGCCGGACTGCCACCACCGCCACCGGTGCCGCCGGTTGGCGTCGGCGTCTGCACGCAGGTGCTGCTGGTGCAATAGACATTGGTGCTCGATCCGTCCTGGCCGATGATCATGTAGCCGGTGATGCCACTGCCCATGTTGACATCGCTGAGGATGCAGGACGAGCCCTTCTTGGCGCAGGCATTGTGGAAGGTCTGGTTGTTGGTGCCAGGCACTTCTTTCGGCTCGGCCGACGCTGCCATGGGCAACGCCAGCCAGATGGCGGCGATCACGGCGACGCCGGCAAAGCGGCGGCTTGTCGAGGTAGCAAGGCTGTACATTTGGCTCTCCATCAAGGACGTCCCCGGGGAGAAAGATGTATTTTAAATAGCCAATATCCAACATTATATTCTCGTTTAGTGTGATAGATCACACATTTTTGAGAACGCTAGGCACCCGACGTAGCAATTATATTGTCATTTTCCACAATTTGCCGGGGATCTGCAGGCATTGCGCCCTAGGGCATAGTGTGGCGATTCGCAGAATCACTGCTCAGGCAGGTGGGGCCATGGGCCGCAGCGCTGCCAAAAAGCACCAGCGCCCGGGACGGATCGTCGAGGCTCTGCAATTGACCGATACGGCGGCGGTGACCACCGTATCGGTCCTGGCAAGACGCGGGCTAGTTGACCGTATCGGGCGCGGCCGGAAGCTTGGGAGCGCCGGGCGTTTTATCTGGAAGCGCTCGATTTGGCAGCGGATCGCCTATGAGTTGTTTCGCGCCCCCCTCCGGCAGGGTTCGGTTCCATTGGCAGACCATTTCGCCGCCGCCCATTGACGAGCAATCGTACACGGTGCCGCCCGGCAATTTGCAACGGATGCCACCACCGGGGGCTGTCGAGGATGTCCCGCCCGCGCTTTGGCAGTTTGCGACGAATTGCGTGGGCGACAACCTGACAATGGCGAAGCCCGATTTCGCGAGCGCGCTCGTCGTAAATGCCGGGATGATCGACGCTGCGACCAGCACGGTCGCGGCTAGTCGACTGAAGCAGAACATCGAAAAGGTACGCATAGTGGCTCTCCTGTTAAACCCAGTCCCCGGAGAGAAAGATGTATTTTAAATAGCCAATATCCAACATTATATTTTCATTATGTGTGCAAGATCACACATTTTTGAACCGGAAGTCGCCCGAAAATCATAATTATATTGCTAATTTCCACAAATTAGCGGGGATTTGCACGCATTGCGCCCTAGGGCATAGTGTGGCGATTCTCAGAATCTCCCTACAGGATGGTCTGGCCATGGGCCGCAGCGCTGCCAAGAAACATCAACGCCAGGAACGCATCGTCGAGGCTTTGCGGTCGAACACCGCCTTGCGGATTGGCGAACTGGCCGAGGCGCTGGGTGTCTCCGGCGAAACCATCCGGCGGGACCTGGCCGAGCTCGATCAAAGCGGATCGGTCAGCCGCACCTATGGCGGTGCCGTCGCCCGCACGATCACTTCCGAGCCGGTCTGGAGCGTGCGCCATACCGAGTATCGCAGCGAACGGACACAGATCGCGAAAGGGGCCTTCAGCCTGGTAACCCCCGGCGACATCATCTTCCTGGAGACCGGGTCGACCATGATGCATTTCGCCGAGCTGCTGGCGGCCGAAGCCGAGCGGCTGACGGTGATCACCAGCGGCCTCGCCGTGGCGCTGGCTGTCGCGCAGAATCCCAAGATCACTGTGCATGTCTGTCCGGGCCTGCTGGATCTCCATGAAGCAAGCGTCACGGGCGCCGAAACGGAACACTTCCTGCAGCGCTACAATGCCAACCTCGCTTTTGTCGGCTCCACCGGCATCACCGGCGAGGGTCTCTATGAAAGTCACCCCGGTATCGGCGCCATCAAGCGCACCATGCTGTCACGGGCCAAGCGCCGCGTGGCGCTGCTCGATCACAGTAAATTCGGCCAGGCCAGCCTGATGGTGGCGTGTCCCTTGAACGAGGTGGATGTGCTGGTCAGCGACCGACGGCCCGACGGCGAGTTAGCCCAGGCGTTGGAGCGCGCTGGCGTCGAGATCCTCGTCTGATCAGCCGGCGAGCAGCTTCTTTGCCAGCCAGCGGTGGAAGCAATGCGTCGGGCCATCCATGGCCGGCGAGAACACGCCGCCGTCATAACCGGGCGAATGCCGACCGCGCTGCATGCGCTCGACCACATCGATGTCTTCGGCGAAGACGGTTTCCCAGGCTTTAAGATTGGCCGCCTTGACCGGTTCGAAAGCCGGGTCGGCCGAGGCATCGTCGATGTAATAGATCTCCAGATGCTCGCGCGTCTGGCCCGTCGCGAGCGGCTCCAGGCGGATGGCGTAATAGTGGTCGCGGTGGATGCCGAGCAGGACATTGGGATAAAGCGAGGCATATTCCGCAGCCTTGTCCCAGCGTGCGGGCAGGTCCGGGAATTGCGGGCAGATTGGGGCCGTCCTTCACCAGCAACGGCGTATAGGCATGGCTGCCCTGACCGGAGAAATGATCCTCCGCCTCGATATTGTAATGATCCTCCAGCTTGGAATAGGAGTTGAGGCCGGGATGGATCGACGGCAGGTGATAGGCCTCGCAATAATTCTCGACGGCGAGCTTCCAGTTGCAGTTGACGGTGAGCTTCAGACTACCGACCGGGCCAGGATGGCGGATCCGGCTCATGTCGAAATCGGCCCAGCGATCCTTGAGCGGCTTGATGAAGGTTTCGAACGGCTCGGCATCGCCGCTCATATTGACGAACACCATGTCCCAGAAGATCTCGCTGCGGACCGGCTTCAACCCGTGTTCACTCTTGTCGAATCCGGGAACCTCGCTGGTGCGCGGACCGCCGATATGCGGCGTCCCGATCAGACGGCCTTCAAGATCGTAGACCCAGGCATGGTAGGGACAGCGCAGGCGCCGGCTGACATTGCAGGGTTCGTTCACCAGCTGCGCGCCGCGATGCGAACAGACATTGTGAAAGACACCGATGCCGCCATCCTGGCGCCGCACCATAAGAACAGGCAGACCAAGGACATCAGTCGGGAAGGCATCGCCGGGACTGGCCACGTCGCGCCCGAAGCCGATGCAGAACCAGGTCTTGGCGATGACCCGGTCGCGTTCCCACTCGCGAAAGGCATCGCTGACATAGGCTTCGTTGGGCAGGCCGCGCGCCGTTTCGATAGGCTGCAACACGCGCTCGAGTGCTGCTGGATCAAAGGGCAGGCGGGTCGAATCTAGGCGGGGTTGCACGGCTGGCTCCTGGCTGACGAATGGCCGGAGTGTCCGGTTTCACTCCTGCAATGTAAATCCGTACTTGTGTGATCCCGGCATGAAGTCATGTAATAGATGGGTACAGGCTTCATGCGGCGCCCCTATGCCGCAGTAACCACAGATCATAGGTCATCGCGGTTCATCATGGCTCGTCCGTCGCTCCGTCGCTCCTTGCCGCCGTTGAATTCCCTGGTCGCCTTCGAGGCGGCGGGCAGGTTGGAGAGTTTCACCGCGGCCGGCCGGGAACTCAGCCTCACCCAGGCCGCCATCAGCCGGCAGATCCAGCAGCTGGAATCCGATCTCGGCGTGCTGCTGTTCTCCCGCTCACGCCGCGGCATGCGCCTGACGCCCGAAGGGGACATTCTCTATCGATCCGTGACGGCGGGCCTTACCTCGATCTCGGATACGGCGACCACGCTGCGCCAGCAGCAGGGACGGCGCAATGTCACCATCGGCGCCACCCTGGGCTTTTCCACCTTCTGGCTGATGCCGCGCCTGCCTGGCTTCCGTTCCGCAAATCCCAACATCGATCTGCGCCTGGTGGCCTCGGATGCCTTGGGCGATCTTGCCGAAGAACGTATCGACATGGCGATACGCTATGGCGACGGCCATTGGCCGGCGGTCAATGCCACCCGCCTGTTCGGGGGCGAGATGTTCCCGGTGGCAGCACCTGCCCTGCTCAAGGGCAAGAAGCTGCCGCTGAGCCTCGATGATTTTCGCGCCATGCCGCTCCTGGAGTATGAATCGGCCGATCCGCGCTGGCTCAATTGGGAAGACTGGTCGCATGGGCTGCCCGAAAAGCCCAAGCTGCCGGCAGCGCGCATCCGCTTCAACAGCTATCCTCTGTTGGTGCAGGCGGCGGTCGCCGGCGAGGGAATTGGCCTTGGCTGGCGCTATTTTGTCGACGAATTTCTCCATGACGGCAGGCTGGTGCGCCCCGTGGAAGAGGTGATGGTGACCGATTTTGCCTTCCATCTGGTTGAGCCGATCGGCGCCAGGCCGCGCACGGCCACCACGCTTTTGCGCAACTGGCTGCTCGACCGGGCGCGGGAGAGCGCCGCGACGGCGCTGCCGTAACGAGCGCTAACAAGCGCCCCTCACCCCGACCCTCTCCCCGTAAGAACGGGCCGAGGGAGTCCCGACCGAGTTCGCCTAAAGCCACTCGCCCCGCTTGCGAGGAGAGGGGTTGGGGTGAGGGGCCCCTCGACGCAAAATCGCCCTGCCGGTTTTGCGTCATCGTCTGTCGATAATTGACAATGGCGCAAAATCGGCTGAGATAGCCTTGCCGCCATCAAGACGGATTCAGGCGAGGCCTTACCCATGCTGCCAGCTTTCTTTCCCCTCAAGATCCTGCGCTATGGCCTCAGCGGCAAATATCCGGCCGTGCGGTTCATCCCCAAGGCCCAGGATCTCAAGAAGTCGTATGACGTGGTGATCATCGGCGGTGGCGGCCATGCCCTGGCCTGCGCCTATTACCTCGCCAAGACCCATGGCATCACCAATGTCTGCGTGCTGGAGCGCGGTTATCTGGCCGGTGGCAATACGGCGCGCAACACCGCCATCATCCGCTCCAACTACCTGACGCCGGAGGGGGTCCGCTTCTACGAGCAGTCGCTGAAGCTCTACCGCGAGTTCAGCCAGGAACTGGATTTCAATATCCCTCTATTCGGAGCGCGGCCATTTCACGCTGGCGCATACCGATGCCGCCATGCGCACCAGCCGCTGGCGCGCCGAGGTGAACAAGCAGTTGGGCGTCGATTCGGAGCTCATCTATCCCGACCAGATCGCCAAGCTCTGCCCGCATCTCAACATGTCGGACCATGTGCGCTATCCCATCATGGGGGCGCTCTTTCATCCGCCGGGATCGATCGCGCGGCACGATGCCGTGGCCTGGGCCTATGCGCGGGGTGCCGCCAAGATGGGTGTCGAGATCCACCAGCAGACGGCGGTCAACGGTCTCATCATCGAGAACGGCACGGTGAAGGGCGTCGAGACCTCGCGCGGTACCGTCTATGCCAACCGGGTGATGCAGGCGGTGGCCGGCAACACCTCGGTGGTCGCCAAGATGGCGGGCTTCCGCCTGCCCATCAAAACCATTCCGCTGCAGGCCTGCGTGTCCGAGGCAGTCAAACCCTTCCTCGATCCGATCATCGTCTCGGGTTCGCTGCACATCTACGTCAGCCAAAGCTCGCAGTCGGCGCGCGGTGAACTGGTGATGGGCGGCTCGACCGACCCTTACGGTCTCTACAACACGCGTTCGACGCTCGATTTCAAGGAAGGGCTGCTCGGCCACATGCTGGAACTGCTCCCCATGCTGGGCGAGGTGAAGGTGATGCGGCAATGGGCGGGGATGACCGACATGACGCCGGATTTCAGCCCGATCATGGGCCTCACCCCGGTGAAGAACTATTACATCGACAGCGGCTGGGGCACCTGGGGCTTCAAGGCGACGCCGGTCTGCGGCATGACCATGGCGCACACGATCGCCCATGACAGTCCGCATGATCTCATCAAGCCGTTCTATCTCGACCGTTTCGTCGACTATGCGCAGGTCGGTGAAAAAGGTGCGGCCTCGGTCGGCCATTGAGGGGAGAGATGAAATGAAAGTCATGAATTGCCCCTTGAACGGCCCACGCAACATCAGCGAATTCGCCTGGGGCGGCGAGGTGAAACCGATGCCCGATCCCGCCAGCGTCGATGACAAGGTCTGGGCCGATTGGCTGTTCCTGGAGAACAACGAGGCCGGTGTCGTGCGCGAATGGTGGTGCCATGTGCCGACCTCGTTCTGGTTCATTGCCGAACGAAATACCGTCACCGACGAGATTCTGAAGACCTATCCGGCAGGTGATGTGTTCAACGCCCGCGTGGAATTTGCGCCGAAAGCGGCAGAGGTCAAGAAATGAGCGACATCAATCGCCTGCCCGCACCCTTCGGGCGCCTGATCGACCGGACTGAATCGGTCAGTTTCGATTTCGAGGGTCGGACCATCACCGCCTACAAGGGCGACACGATCGCCTCGGCCTTGTGCGCCAACGATCAGTGGATGATCTCGCGCTCGTTCAAATATCACCGGCCGCGCGGCGTGCTGACCATGGCGGGGCAGGATGCCAACACGCTGGTGCAGTTGCCGCAGGAACCCAATTGCCTTGCCGACAAGTACCCGGCGGCCAATGGCTTGAAGGTGAAGGCACAGAACTATTTCGGCTCCTTCGACAGCGACATGGCGCGCGTGGTGGAACTGGTGCACCGTTTCCTGCCCGTCGGCTTCTATTACAAGACGTTCAACGAGAAGCGGAATTCCTGGAAATTCTGGGAACCAATCGTGCGCGCCATGACGGGATTGGGTGCCATCGATCCCACGGCGGATTTCCACGAAAGCTATTACGACAAGCAGTATCTGTTCGCCGATGTAGCAGTGATCGGCGGCGGGCCAGCCGGCTTGGCGGCGGCACGCGCCGCGGCGGAAGCGGGTGCCGAGGTGATCCTCATCGAGGAGAATGCAGCGGTTGGCGGGTCGTTGGGTTATGCGCGCTTCGATGCCGAGGGCACGCGGGCGCCCTCGCTGCTCAAGGAGATGTCGGTCGAGGGCATCAAGAACCTCACCGTCATGACAGGGGCTATCTGCTCCGGCGTCTTTTCCGACAATTGGATTCCGGTGATCAAGGGCAACCGCTTCTACAAGCTGCGTGCGAAGTCGATCGTCGTCGCCACCGGCTCGATCGAGCAACCGGCCGTCTTCCGCAACAATGATCTGCCGGGCGTGATGATGGCGAGTGCCGCGCAGCGCCTCATCCGGCTCTATGGCGTGCGACCCGGCCGCAGTGCCGTGATCCTTGCCGCCAATGACGATGCCTATGGCGCAGCGCTCGACCTCATCGAGGCGGGTGTCGCCGTGAATGCGATTGCCGATCTGCGGCCGGCGTTGTCGAATTCGCCGCTGGTGGCGGCGGTCAAGGCGCGCGGTGTGGCGATCCATGTCGGGTACGGCATCTCGGAAGCGCTCTATGCGCAGAAGACCCATATCTCCGGGGCCGTGCTGGCGCCGGTATCGGGAGAAGGCACCTTGGGCGCCGGCGGATTCACAGCGCCCTGCGATCTCATCCTCATGTCCGTGGGGTTCAGCCCGGCGGGGCAGTTGCTGCACCATGCCGGGGCGAAGTTCGGCTATTGCCGGGAGTCGCATATGTTCCAGCCGGTGGGCCTGCCGGCGAATGTGCAGGCTGCTGGTTCGGTCAACAATGTCTATGACCTTGATGCCGTGGTCGCCGATGGCAAGCGCGCTGGCTTGGCGGCTGCCAGGGATGCCGGCTGCGATGTCGGTGCAGTTCCCACCGCACCAACCGAGCGTGGCCATATCGGCCGCACACATCCCTGGCCGATTTTCCCGCATGCGCGTGGCTTCGATTTCGTCGATTTCGACGAGGATCTCAAATATCACGACCTCATCAACGGCATCGCCGACGGCTATGACAATGTCGAATTGCTGAAGCGCTATTCGACTGTCGGCATGGGGCCGAGCCAGGGGCGTCATTCGGCCGTGACCTCGGTGCGTGTGGTCTCGCGCGAGACGGGCACCGACATCGCCAACATGAACGTCACCACGCAGCGGCCGCCTTACACGCCTGAAAAATTCGGCCATCTCGCCGGCCGCGTGTTCGATCCGGAACGCCGCACGGCGATGCATCACCGGCATCTGGAGCTGGGTGCCCAGATGATGCCGGCGGGTGTCTGGTGGCGGCCTGCCTATTACGGCACGAAGTCCGAGCGCAGCAAGGCGATTGCCGCCGAGGTAAAGTCGGTGCGCGAGAATGTCGGCCTCATCGACGTCTCGACCCTGGGTGGGCTCGATGTGCGCGGGCCGGATGCCGCCGAATTCCTCAACCGCATGTACACGTTCAGCTACACCAAGCAGCCGATCGGTCGCTCGCGCTATGTGCTGATGACCGACAATGCCGGCGTCATCACCGATGATGGCGTCGCCTGCCGGTTCCATGACGAGCACTTCTACGTGACGGCGACCACCAGCGGCGTCGATGTGGTCTACCGCCAGATGCTGTTCTGGAATGCGCAATGGCGTCTCGATGTCGATGTTGCCAACGTCACGGCGGCCCTCTGCGGTGTCAACATCGCCGGGCCGAAATCGCGCGCTGTCCTGCAGAAGGTCTGCACGGATATCGACCTCTCACCGGAAGCCTTCCCATACATGGGCGTGAAGTTGGGCACGGTAGCGGGGATTCCTGCGCGTCTGATGCGCGTCGGTTTTGTCGGCGAACTGGGCTATGAAATCCATGTGCCGGCAGGCTATGGCGAGGCGCTGTGGGATGCGCTGCTGGAAGCCGGCAAGCCGGAAGGCATCAAGCCCTTCGGTGTCGAAGCGCAGCGTGTGCTGCGACTGGAAAAAGGCCATATCATCGTCAGCCAGGACACCGACGGCCTCACCAGCGTCTGGGAAGCGGACATGCCTTGGGCGCTTGCCAAGACAAAGCCGTTCTTCGTCGGCGGACGCTCGACCGAGATCCTCGCCAAGACCAGACTGGTGCGGAAGCTGGTCGGCTTCACCTTGAAGAATGCCACGGATCCTTGCCCCGAGGAGTGCCATCTGGTGCTGAAGGGTGAGGAGATCGTGGGGCGCGTCACCTCGGCGGTGCATTCGCCCAGCCTTGGCAAGGTGGTGGGTCTTGCCTATGTGCATGGCGACGATGCCGAACCGGGCAAGGAATTCACCATCAAGGTCGATGGCGGCAAGCGCATCACCGGTGTGGTGACGAAATATCCATTCTACGATCCAGAGAACAAGCGGCAGGAGATGTGAGATGAGCAATATCAATCCTGCCAGCCTCAAGCGCCGCAGCTTCATCTATCGCGATCTCGCGGCCTTGGGCGCAGAATTCGGCGAGATCAATGGCGGTGCGGTCCCGCTCAGTTTTGGCGGCACGCGCGAGGCCGAGCTGGCATCTGCGCGCAGGCTTGCCTTGGCCGATCTTTCCGTCATGCCGCATTGCGGCTTCAAGGGCAAAGGCACGGCGGAATGGCTGGCCGCCCAGGGCCTCAATATCGGGCCGGACAGCAACAAGGCGTACGCGCAAGCCGGTGGCGAATCGGCAGCGCGCCTGGCGCCGACGGAAATCTTCCTGCTGGATTCTCTCGCCGGGACCGGCGCCCTGATGGCGCGGTTGAACGCGGCGTGGGGCTGGGCCGAGGCAGCGCCCCGGCCACAACAGGGCTATCCGCTGCCCCGCCAGGACAGCCATGGCTGGTTCATGCTCGCTGGCGAGTTCGCGCCGGAAATGTTCTCGAAGATGTGCGGCGTCGATCTCAGGCGCGACCGGTTTGCGGATGGTTCGATCGCCCAGACATCGCTCGCCAAGATGAGCGCCATCATCATCCGCGCCGACCGCAAGGGGAAGGATGGCCGCGTGCATGCGGCCTATCATGTGCTGGCCGACATTGCCTCGGCCGAATATCTCTGGTCCTGCCTGATGGATGCCGGCAAGGAGTTCGATATCAGGCCGGTGGGCCTTACCGCGCTTCAAGACCTGGAGTCATGAACGAGCGCGAGATCGCAGATTTCGCAGCGGCCCGCACCATCGGGGCCGCACCCTTTCGCCTCGCCATCATTCTGGTCCCCGGCTTTGCCTTGATGTCCTTCGCCTCGGCCATCGAGCCGGCGCGGGCTGCCAACCGCATGTCGGGGCGCAAGCTCTATCAATGGGCCCTGTTCGGGACCGGGACCGGTGGTGTGGAATCGAACAGCGGCATCGAGGTCGCGGCCAAGCCGGTGAGCGAGCTTGATCCGGCCGATTTCGACATGGCGATCATTTGCGCTGCGACCCATGCCGAGGCCAAGCGGTTCATGGCCGTCGAAGCGGCAGCTCGTCGCCTGCACCGGGCGGGGCTCGCTTTGGCCGCGGTCAGCACCGGCAGCTTCGTGCTGGCGCGGGCTGGTCTGCTCACGGGGCGGCGCTGCACGGTGCATTGGGACTATGCAGATTCCTTCCGCGAAGCTTTTCCCGATGTCGAGCTGCTCAATGATCTCTTCGTCGTCGATGGCCGGATTCTGACCTGTGCCGGGGCGACGGCGGCGCTCGACATGATGCTGGAACTGATCCAGTGCCATCATGGCCGCGAACTGGCGCGCCAGATTGCCGACCAGTTCCTCCATGGCGGCATTCGCGGGGCGACCGAGGGGCAGCGCCAGGTGCTGCTGGGGGCCGCGGTGCGCAACACGGTGGTGCAACGCGCGGTCCAGCGCATGGAAGCGACTGTCGAGGAGCCTGTATCGCCGGCGAAACTCGCCCATGAACTGGGTGTCAGCCAGCGCCAGCTGGAGCGCCTGTCGAAGCGCTATCTCGGCTGCACACCGGCCAAGTTCCATGCCCAGCTCAGGTTGCAGCGGGCACGTCGCATGTTGCGCCAGACCGAACTCAGCGTGGCCGAGATTGCCATTGCCTGCGGTTTTGTCTCACTTTCCCATTTCGCCAAGGCCTATCGCCGGCAATTCAGCGTCAGTCCGCGCCAGGATCGCCAGGCGGCCTGACGATGGCCGCGACTTAAGGAGGCATGACGCGGCTGCAATCTGTCGCTATGCTCCGCCATCGACCAATTGAGTCGGTCGCAGGACAATATTCAGTGGGACAGGGTCATGGCGCGTGAGCGCACCAGCAGCCGCGACAAGGACAACAAGAAGCCGGGCAATCTGGTGAAGGCTGCGGCCCGCCAGGGCCGCTCGACCACGTCCATGGCGGGTGCCCCCGACAAACTCACAGCCAAGCAGACCAAGCAAGCTGCCGACCTGCAGCAGGATCCGCATCACGTCAGCGACAAGGGTCGTTCACTGGAAGCGGCGATCGGCCGCGAAGTGCGCAATTTCCGTCATCAACTCAACATGACGGTCGCCCAATTGTCGGTCGCGTCCGGCATGTCGGCGGGCATGCTCTCGAAGATCGAGAATGGCCAGACTTCCCCGTCGCTTGCCACCTTGCATGAACTTTCAAAGGCCCTTCAGGTCCCGGTGACCTCGTTTTTCCGTGGTTTCGAGGAAGAACGGTCCGCGACCTTCGTTTCAGCGGGGCAAGGCCTCCCCATCGAGCGCCGCGGGACCCGCGCCGGTCACCAGTACCAGCTGCTCGGCCATGGTTTCAGTCGCGGCCTCGCGGTCGAGCCCTACCTGGTGACGCTCACCGAGAACTCCGATGTGTTTCCCATCTTCCAGCATGATGGGGTCGAGTTTCTCTATATTTTACAAGGCGAAGTCGGCTATCGACACGGCGACAAGCTCTATCATATGCATCCCGGCGACAGCCTCTATTTCGACTCGGACGTGCCCCATGGGCCGGAACAACTGATCAAGCTGCCGATCCGGTTCCTGTCCATCATCACCTATGCCCGCGACAACGATTAGTGCCGGTCGCCGCAGGAATAGAGTTTCCTGTCGTAAAAAGTTTCATTATTCTTGACAGGGAGCAGGGCAGGCTATCTTTGGTCAATCTTCGTTTAAGCCCCAAGGGAGGTACGCGCCATGTGCGGTATCGTTGGCCTTTTCCTCAAGAATCCGGCGTTGAAGCCGGCACTCGGCAAACATCTCGAAACCATGCTGATCGGCATGACCGATCGCGGCCCGGACAGTGCCGGCATCGCCGTTTATCATAGCCCGGTCTCCGGCAAGCGCAGCAAGCTGACCTTGTTCAACGCCGATACCGCTTATCCGTGGCG